>MNXA01000007.1 GCA_001871195.1 Zetaproteobacteria bacterium CG1_02_55_237 | reverse complement strand
GTGAGTCGCAACACCTCGTCCACCGGGGCACACCGGCTGGATGCTTGCGTCAAACGCTTGTCCATCAACCCAGCTTCGCCTTCCCCCTGATAACGCTCTACATAACGCCGGAAGTTACGCTCGCTCATGCCGAGCAGTCGTCCCGCCTCTTCCTGGGTCAACTGGCCTCTCTGCCAACCACCATATGCCTCATCAAATCTCATCTTCCTGACCTCCTGTAACACTGTCGTTCGTCTCATCTCTGATTACCTCTCGGGTAATCTTCAGACCGGACAACTTATGAGCTACTGATGAGGACAGGTTATGTGCTGCCGACATAGCTTTTAAAAAGGCGTTGACGAAGATGGTGAATGACGGGCGCTATGCGGAGATACTGAAAAGACATCTCGGTAACGACGATGTGCTAAAACATTACATGGGAGATATTAAAGGTCTTTTGGGTAAATAAGCGAGGTGTGCGACTTGAAGATGCCCGGATACATGCTGACAGGTCTGCTGTTCATGGTGCTAGGGGCAACGTCGTGCCTTGCCCATGATGACGATATATCTGTTGGACTGGATGCCAATGAGAGCCCGCCGTACTGGTCGGCGACGATGCTGAACAACGGCATGGGCGGCGAGATTGTGCATGCGATATCAGAGGAGGCGGGGCTGGTTTCGCATATCCATTTCAAGCCTTTGCAAAGGATGATCGAGGACGATAGCAACAACGATCTCGGCAATCCTGATTTCTATGTGCGCAATCAGGTCTTTGCAGACATTATTCCGATCGCCATCTATCAGTCCGCTATTTTCTATTATGCCCCCAACCATAAGGAAAATATCAGCATTCGGCGGATGGAGGATTTGAAGCGCTACCGTATCGGCATCCTGAAAGGAACCCTTGTGGACCGTACGGCCTTCGAGAAAGCAGGTGTGGTGTTTGAAACAAGCTATTCACAGGATTCGCTGTTCAAGAAGATGAAGCTGGGGCGTATTGATCTGTGCCTTGAGGTTGATCTGGTGGGTCATCAAATCATCAATCGCCTGTTCCCTGATCAGCGCGATGATTTTGCAACCATTGCTCTTCCCAAATCAACAGAGCCTCTTGCCATTCTTCTCTCTGCGGATTATCCGCAGGCCAGGGCAATCGGGGAAAGGTATCGGGAAGGTCTGCATCGGATCATCCGCAACGGGAAATATGAGAAAATACTGGAGCACTACTACGGGGAAGGGAAAGTGCCTTCCGACTGGCAGGAGCAACTGAAGAAATTTGAGCGCCTCTACAATTTCAGTGTAAGGGGTAGATAAGAATGAGTCTGCATTTGAATATCAGGCCCAAAATTACCATCTCGCTGCTGGTGATCGTGATTGGATTTCTTTCCCTGTACGAGACTTATCGCTATGTCGATGCCAGACATGTGTTGAGCACCGAACTCGAGGAACTCGCAGACCAGAAAATTACTCGCATGGCCGAGGAACTCGAGGTGCCTTTATGGGAGGTTGATGAGAACTGGGTCAACAAGGATATTGATACCGAGATGATGGATAAAAGGCTGTTTGCCATTGCCATCAAGGGTGAGGGCGATCTGTCTGTGGGCAGGGCGAGGGATTCCCGCTGGCAGCCTGTTGCCGTTGCAGTTGACGTTGCTGCTCAAAAAGCCGGCGATGTTCTTTCCCGGGAAAGCGATGTTGTTCGCAACGGTGCGAAAATTGGTTCCGTCACCATACATATAAGCAAGAAGTTTATGCATGACAGACTCAGGGAGGAGCTCCTTAATGCTGTTCTGGCCATCGTTCTGTTAAGCGGCTGCATGCTTTTGTTTCTGCTCACAGGGCTGAACACAATGATTATCCGACCCATTCAAAAGATACTCGGGATTACACAGGCTGTTGCCAAAGGGGACTACAGCCAGGATGTCGATATCAGACGGGTTGACGAGGTCGGCCTGCTTGCCGATGGCATTGAGCACATGCAGAAGAGCATTCATCTGCGTGCGGCCGAGAGGGACAAGGCTGAAAATCAGTTAAGAGAAAAATCGGCGGCGCTTGAAAAGGCCAATATTGAACTCGACAGGCATCGGGGAAGGCTCGAAGAAGAGGTAAAGGCGCGCACCACAGAACTCGAACAGGCCAACAGGCAACTCAAGGAACTGGATCAGCTGAAATCCATGTTTATCGCTTCGATGTCGCATGAATTGCGCACCCCGCTGAATTCCATCATCGGCTTTACAAGTATCACACTCGATGGCTTGAGCGGCGAACTCAATGACACACAGCGGGATCAGTTGCAAAGGGTGCATAAAGCGGGCAAACACCTGTTGTCGCTGATTAACGATGTGATCGATATTTCCAAGGTCGAGGCTGGCAGGACGGATGTGTTACCCGCCGAGTTTACCCTGCAGGATGTTGTTGATGAGGCGGTGGGCGTGATTCAACCGCTGGCGGCGCAGAAGCAGCTTTCCCTCAAGGTTGATATCCCGCAGGGCACGATCACGCTCTATACGGACAGGCAACGGCTGTTGCAGTGTATGCTGAATCTGGTGAGCAATGCCGTGAAATTCACTGAAAAAGGTGGCATCACACTTTCGGCCCGGGGAATCGGCAAAGATGTGGAAATTGCGGTTAGTGATACGGGCATCGGCATAGCAAAAGAGGACCTGCCAAAGCTGTTCGAGGCATTTGAACGGCTCGAATCGCATCTGCGCATCAAGGCCGGTGGCACCGGGCTGGGTCTGTACCTGACGCGAAGGATTTGCATGGGCCTTTTGCAGGGCAGGATTTCGGTTGAGAGCACACCGGGCAAGGGAAGTATCTTCACACTGCACATCCCCGGGCGATTGGAGAAAAACGATGCATAGGCTTGACGGTCCGGACGTGTTGATACCGCTTTGCTGCCATCACCTGGCGCAAGGTTGTGCCTGTATTTTTATTTCATATGCCAGAGGCGATATCTGCGTTAGGATAGAAACAAGGTTTGGAGTTGAGCTATGACAACGGCACTGATTATCGAAGACAACGACGACAATATGGCCCTGATCTCCTTCATCCTGCAGAAGGGTGGATACGATCTGATCGAGGCAAGAACCGGTGAAGAGGGTGTTGATCTGGCGCTTCAGCATAAACCGGATCTCATTATCCTGGATATCCAGTTGCCGGGCATCGACGGTTTTGAGGTGCTCAGGCGCATCAGGACATCGGAAAGCAATGGTTCTATTCCCATCATCGCCATGACCTCCTATGCCATGACAGGGGACCGTGAACGTCTGCTTGCCGCGGGTTGCAACGGGTATATCGAAAAGCCCATCGATCCGGCGAAGGTGATGGATCAAATCCGCGCGGTTATCGGGAAGAAAGCGTGAGGCTGCTTGTTGTCGATGACAATGAGGATGCACGTGTACTGCAGACCAGCATCATGGCCAGTCAGGGTTATGAGGTAGCCACAGCCGAGAATGGAGTCGATGCCCTGAACAGTATCAAACAATCCAAACCCGATCTCATCATCACGGATATCCTCATGCCGGTGATGGATGGTTATGAGTTTTGTCGTAAGGTCAAAAGTGATAACGAACTTAAAGACATTCCCTTTGTTTTTTATTCCGCGCATTACCTCGATGCGCGGGACAAGGAAATGGCTGCGAATCTGGGTGTTACGCATTTCATCCAGAAACCCATGGAGAATGCCGAGTTTATTCGCGTCATCAGGGATATTATTCTTGAAGCACAATCGCCTGTCACAGGGTCAGCCGCTTCACCGGCCAAAGCCGATGCGGAACTCAAGCAGGAGCATGAGCAGCGGCTGACCGAAATGCTTTACGGCAAGCTGGGCGAACTGGAAGAAAGCCAGAAGATGTTGAGGGCAGCGCTGAAAGGCACGATTGAAGCTGTTGCCCTGGCCATTGAAGTCAGGGATCCATCCACGTCAGGCCATCAGCACCGGGTTGCCAGGCTTGCCGAAGCCATCGCCCTTGAGATGGGTCTGAATGCAGAGCAGGCCGAAGGTATTCGTATGGGGGCCGGTATCCATGATATCGGCAAGATTCAGATTCCGGCCGAAATACTGGCCAAGCCGGGGCGCTTGTCTGATATCGAGTTCAGCATTGTCCGCGAGCATCCGAAGGTTGGCTACGGCATCCTGAAAAAAGTCGAATTCCCATGGCCGGTGGCCGATATTGCCCACCAGCATCATGAACGCATGGAAGGCTCCGGCTACCCGCAGGGGCTGAAGGGCGAGGCAATATGCCCGGAGGCGCGCATCGTGGCTGTGGCCGATGTGGTGGAGGCCATGAGCAGCCATCGTCCGCATCGGCCAGCGCTGGGTATTGATGCTGCGCTTGAGGAAATCAGTGCCAATCGCGGTACGCTTTTCGATGCGCAGGCGGTTGATGCCTGTCTGCGCTTGTTTCGCGACAAGGGATTCGATCTTGCCAAGACATAAACATGCCTGACAAAAAGCGGTTTTACCTGCTGGGGGCTGTCGTGTTGCTGGCAATGTTGCTCGCAGGGCTGCTGCTCAGATCGCAACAATCCTTTGAAAAGTCTGGTGTGATCAGGATTGGAATCCTGCACTCGCTCTCGGGCACCATGGCCTTCAGCGAGGCCTCCGTTGTCGATGCCACGCTGTTCGCCATTGAAGAAATCAATGCCAGTGGTGGCCTGCTGGGCAAACGTATCGAGCCGGTGATTGCTGATGGTAAATCGGACTGGCCGACCTTTGCCCGCGAAGCCGAACGCCTGATTGCGCAGGAAAAGGTGGATGTTTTATTCGGTTGCTGGACCTCGGCCAGCCGCAAGGCGGTCAAGCCCGTGGTCGAGAAACATCGCCATCTGCTGTTTAATCCGGTGCAGCATGAAGGCCTGGAGTCATCACCGCATATCATCTACGGAGGCCAGAGCGCCAACCAGCAGGTTATCCCGGCAGTCAACTGGAGCCTGCAGTATCTTGGCAGACGCTTCTACCTGATCGGTTCCGACTATGTTTTCCCGCGTGCAGTCAATGCCATCGTCAGGGATCAACTGCGAGCCGTACAAGCCGAAATAGCAGGTGAAAGCTATCTGCCGCTCGGCAGTCGCGATGTCGCGGCGCTGGTCGCGGATATCCGCGCCAGCAGGCCCGATGTCATCATCAACAGCATCAACGGGGATTCCAATATCGCCTTTTTTAAGGCCTTGCGCAGTGCGGGTATCACGACTCCGGTGATGTCATTCAGCATCTCCGAGGTGGAGGTACAGCAACTGGGCGATCTGGCTGAGGGCAGCTATGCCGCATGGAGTTATTTCCAGAGCCTGAAGAATCCGGAGAACGCGGCATTTGTACCCAGATTCAGGGAGCGTTTTGGGGCCGGCAGGGTCATCAACGATCCAATGATGACCGCCTATGTCAATGTCTGGCTATGGGCGCAAAGCGTACGCCAGGCGGGAAGCAGCGATCCGCAAGCGGTTCTGGGCCAGATAGGGAAGCAGAAACGATTGACGCCGGCAGGGATGGTGCAGGTGGATCATCAGAATCACCATCTGTGGAAAAAAAGCCGCATTGGCAGGGTGATGGCCAACGGCCAGTTCGATGTTGTATGGGAATCCGAACAGGCTATCGAACCTGTTCCATTCCCGTCTTCACGCACACCCGCCGAATGGACGAACTGGTTGCAGAGGCTTTATACCAGTTGGGCGGGGCATTGGCAGAATCCGGGTGAAAATTATCTTGCGGCCGCCAGACGGCAGGGCGCGGAGGGGATGGTCCGGCTTGCCAAACTTGCTGAAAACCCTGAACTCGTTGCGGCACTATTGGCAGCGACGGGCACCAGAAAGCCTTTTAGCAAACACGAGATTGCCACAATCGAGGAGCGCTGGGCAACAATGCCGGCCTCCGATGCGCTGATGCAATCATTGCTGAATGGAAAGGGTGCTGGGCTGCTCAAGTCGTTCCAGAAACAGTACCCTGATTTTGCCGAGATATTCGTAACCGATGTTGGCGGTGCCAATGTATTTATGGCCGGCAAGACCAGTGACTTCTATCAGGCCGATGAACAGTGGTGGGTCGACACCTATGCCTCGGGTTCAGGTGCAAGCGGGCAGGGAGAAATCGAATATGATGACAGTGCCGGGCTATGGAGTATTCCGCTTTATCGCCCGGTGCGCGATGCGAAAGGGAAGGTCGTGGGTGTTATGAAGGCCGTGCTGAGTGTTGAGAGCATCGTTCCCCTTACCGGGGCCGGAAAATAAGCCCACAGGAGTATACCTGAAGTTGCCTCAGATTTCGGATTTGCCGGGATCGCCGGATTTCTTGTCACCCTTGAGTTTATCGAGCTCATCCCGCAACGCCTTGACCCGGAATTCACGCTCGATGGTCGCCTTCTGGAAGCGCTCCAGTTCATTGATGCGCTGGCACAGTTCTGTGGCGTGTTTTTCGCGATCTTCATCCATTTTGAGCTTGCTGAGCGTATAGGAAATATCGCCGGCCGCCTCGTTCAGGATATTGAGTTCCTGCTCGTGGAAGAAGCCTTCCACACCGGCATAGACAACAAAGGAACCGATATTTTCTTCCTCGATGGTTAAAGGAAAGGCTGCGGCCGACTGGCATCCGTGTTTCTGCAAAGGTTCCTTCCATGCGGCCTTGCAATCATGAGCCTTCAGAGTGGCGCAGGTTGTTGGCTCCCGGCCAGTCGCAGCAGCCAGTGCCATGGCGCAATGCGCGCCGTTTTTGCCCAGGCCTGCCGCCTGCACATCCAGCAGGCAGGGTTCACTGCACGAGGCAATGGAAATGGCCTCCAGTGTTGCTTTCCTGGCATTGTATCTGCCGATCCAGGCGAAGCGAAAGCCCCCGATTTCGACGGCAGCCCGACAGGCATCGTCAAACAATGTCTCCCGGTCTTTTTTACGTGTGATGCTCTGATTGATGAAGCTGGTGAATTGCAGTAAACGGTTCAGTCGGGCGATTGTAAGGCTGTTTTCCACTTGTTTGCTGATCAGGTGCTGGCCGAACCAGCCCGAACCGATCAGCAATGCCGCAATCACCAGCCGCATCTCGAGTTCGCCCGAGTCGGACATGGCAAGGATGGTGATATTCAATGGGCCGGTTTGCCAGACAAAGGCATGCATGCAGGATTCGAAAAGCCAGTAGGCAACGGCCAGGATGATACTCAGGCTGAACAGATTTGGAGGCGTTTTTACGCCCGGGACGCTCGACTTGCTCATAACACACCTCATTCCGCCGATACGTTCAAATGCTCACAGGTTCAAACGTCCACAGAAAATTCCCACTAACGGCAGTACATTAGTGTTGCGCATGGTTTTGTAAATCGACTCTTTATCAGGAGGGTTGCCATTGCAGCGGGGGCTCAAGCAGGGCGGCCATCTGTTCCTTGAGTGAGAGCAGGTGCTCTTCCCAGTAGCGCTGCGTGTTGAACCACGGGAAGGCATCAAGGAATACGGGGTCGTCGCGGCGTTTGGCCAGCCATGCGGCGTGATGCATCATGCGCAGGGTGCGCAGTGGTTCGATCAGGCGCAGTTCATAGGCATCGAAGTCGCAGAAGGATGTGTAGCCTTTTAGCAGAGTGTCCAGCGTGGCCTCCATCTGCTCGCTATCGCCGGATAGAAACATCCATAGGTCCTGCACGGCAGGCCCCATGCGTGCATCGTCGAAATCGAGGATGTGCGGGCTGCCCTCGGTGCGTTGCAGTCCGCCATGCCAGAGAATATTGCCGGGGTGGGCATCGCCCTGCAGTCGGATGTAGCGCGCATCCACTGTAGCCATGATGTCCTCGATGCTATCCAGCAGGTCCTCGCCGAGGCGGGTATAAGAGGCCTCCAGTTCAAGTGGCAAAAGGTCCTGTTCGAGAAGGTACTCATAGGCTTCGTCACCGAAGCTGTGCACATCCAGCCTCGGGCGATGCATGAAGGAGCGCGAAGCGCCGGCGGCATGAATGCGTCCGAAAAAGCGACCCAGTTGCTCAATATGTCCTTCGTTTTCCAGGTCGGGCGTGCGCCCCGGCATGAAGGGGTAGAGAGCGAAGCGATGGCCCTCGAATTGATGCAGTGTGCTGCCCGCGATGCACAGTGGCGGCACGGCCGGGATATCCAGTTCTTCCAGCTCGAGCGTGAAGGCGTGTTCCTCCAGGATGGCGGCATCACTCCAGCGCGCCGGACGGTAGAACTTGGCAACCAGCGGCTCATCTCCGTCTTCAAGACCGATTTGATACACACGGTTTTCATACGAATTCAGCGCCTGTTGCCGTCCGCTGCATGCAAAGCCGATGCTTTCAATGGCTTGCAGAACCTGTTCGGGACCAAGGCGATAAAAGGAATCGGCGGATGGTTCGCTGGCCGGTGGCGTGAATAATTCAGACATCGCACCAGCCTGTGACCATGTGCTCTGCGGAGCAAGCGACAAGTGCAATTAGGGTTGAGCATGTTTACCCTCTGGGCTTGAAAAAATGGAGGTTGTTTTGACTGAAAAAGATTCCCCCAAACATGGTCCCGATCGCGCGCAGCTGCGTGCCCACCGGCAGGTTTTCTGGGATGCATGGCAAAAAGCCCAGGCAGACTTGCCGCTCGATGCATTGCAGGTGCGCATTGCCCGCGTGATCAGGCTGCACCCGGAATACCATCATTTCTTCAATGATCTGGAAGATTTCCTTGATCGCGATTTCGAGGTGGATAATGGCATGAATCCCTATCTTCACCTCTCCCTGCATCTGGCGCTGGAGGAGCAGGTTGCTATTCACCAGCCACCCGAGGTGGCATCAAGCCTCGAGTTCCTGATGCAGCGCAAGGGGATGAGCCGGCACGATGCGCTGCATGCCATCCTCGAAGTGCTGGCCGAAACGGTTTATTTTGCCCAGCGTCGCGGTGGCGAGCCGGATGTGATGGCCTATGCCGCCGGACTGCGCAATCTGATGCAGGAATGAGGCATGGTTTTATGAGTGATTTAAATATGAGGAACAAGCAATGAGAAGCATCATCATTACCCTGTGTTTCTTTTTTGCGCCGATCATTCTGATGTTTGCCGTTCGCCATTTAACGCTGCTGCTGCGTATCTGGCTGGCCTGGCGTCGTGCGCGTCGAGATGGTGTGGATATCATTGATATCACGCCGGGGAAGCCGCATCCGCCATCACGCAAGTTCATCGTCTTTGCGGTCGTGGTCGGTCTGATCTGTGCAGCACTTGTGTGGATGCGACTGGGCGATCCGGCTCAGCCGGGGGGTGAATATGTCCCGGCGCATATGGATGCGCAGGGTCAGCTGGTGCCCGGTCAGCACCAAAAGCCATAACAAGGATCGGGGGCAGGTGGGGGTAGTGCAGATTTCCCGTGTGAGTGAAACCGATGCACTTCACGCCCTGAACAAGGGGGCGCTGCTGCTTGCCGGCAATGCTCAGCTTGCCGCTGAGTGGAAACGCCGGCTGGTTGCCGCATCGGGCTCGAAGGTGTGCGCCACGCCCCATGTTTCCGCCTGGCAGCAGTGGCTGACAACGCTGACCCGTGACCTGGAAGACATTCCGGTTGCGCTCGGTGAATTGCAGGAGCTGCTGCTCTGGGAACGGGTGATTCGCGCCGACAGCGCGACCGGCGCTGATGCTTCGGTGCGCGGCCTTGCCCGGCACGCCTCAGCAGTCTGGTCGCTCATGCGCGAATACGGTATCGAAACAGATGAACTGGCCGGTTACGGTGAAGAGGCTGATGCGCTGGCCCGCTGGGCGGCGGGCATGCAGCGTGAACTGGCTACGATGCAACGGACCTTGCTCTCCGATGTCTCTGCTTTATTGCTGCCTCACATCGGTGGATTGGTGCACGAGCAGCGCATTGTGCTGGATGGCTTCTTTGAGTTTACCCCGATGCAGCGTGCGATATTGCAGGCACTGGCCGACAACGGGGTATGCATTGAAATACTGAGTCCTGAAAAGGCCTCATTGCAGCCTGGCTTGACTGCTTGCAGTGATGCCGAAGCCGAATATCGCCATGTCGCGCGATGCATCGCGGAGCTTCTCGCCAGCCAACCTTTGGTGCGTATCGGGGTGGCAATCAGCCGGCAGGTGAGGGATACATCAACCCTCAGGCGCATCCTTGATGCGACCCTCATGCCGGAGGCTTCGCTGGCCGATGGTCGGCAGTCGGTGCTGATGGCCGGTGAGCCCCTGGCTGCCATGCCGCTGGTTTGCCAGATGACGCGCTTGCTGCAGCTTGCCGGCAAATCGGGCGCGCCCTATGCCGATTTCTCGCCCCTGCTTTTTTCACCCGGTCTCAAGGGCTTTGGCGCCGAACGGGAGGCGCGCGCTGCACTCGATGCGAAGCTGCGCGACAACAAGCGGCATTATATCAGCTTCAAATCCCTGCTTGCCTCGGATGCGCTGCGCGATACACCGCAACTTGCTGCTGTGCTCAAGGCCATGCTGCTGTGGAATGCTGCGCCACGCCCGGCCGGCGAGTGGGTTGATGCCGTGCATGGTTTGTTGCAGTCGGCCGGCTATCTTCGTGCCGAGGGCGAAGGGGAGGATGCGTCGCTGTCACGCAGCAATGCCGAGATTCGCCAGCTCAATGCATTTCGCGAATCTCTGGCGACCCTGGTGGCCGCTGATGCGGTGAGCCCGCCAATGGATTGGGGCGGTTTTCTGTCGCTGCTTTCTATCGCATGCAATGCCATGCAGCTGGCCGCGCCAGCCATCTATCCGCAGGTGCAGGTGCTGCCGCTTGAGCGCATGACAGGGCTGCACTTTGATGCTGTATTCATCCTTGGCCTTGATGAGGAGGCATTGCCGATTCCCGCACAGCCTGTGCCGCTGTTGCCGTTTGCCGTACAGCGCCGGCATGCCTTGCCGGGGGTTACTGCGGCAGCCGCATACGCCGAATCAGGCTTTCTCTGGCAACAGCTGATGCAGGCGGCACCGCGCGTGCATATCAGCTTCGCCCGCAGTCGCGAGGGGAAAGAACTGAAGCCCTCGCCCTTGCTGGGTGGTGTTGATGCATTCGGGACCTTGTCCTGCGAGGCGAAGACAGCGCCGGCACCACGCATTGACATTGAAACCTATGAAGATGCGCCAGACGTTCCATTGCTTGAGGGTGAGCAAGTCAGGGGCGGGGCAGCGATTGTGAAAAACCAGTCGGCTTGCCCGTTTCGCGCTTTCGCTACGCATCGGCTGGGCATTGCCGCCCTGGAAACACCCGAGCCGGGCATTGACGCTGCGGCCAAGGGTTCGCTGATCCATCTGGCGCTGGAATATATCTGGTCGCGCCTTGCATCGCAGGCTGCACTTCTTGAGCTGGACGAGGCGGGCATGGCAAGCTTGATCGAAGCGGCGATTGCGCATGCCTGTGAAAGATTGCGCCATCCTCTGCCCGATGCGGTGCGGCAGTTTGAATGCGAGCGCATGCGCCGGGTGCTTACCGAATGGCTGAGCGTGGAGCGTGAACGCCCGTCTTTCCGCGTGCAGCATTGCGAGAAGCCTTTTCATCTGGAATTACCCGAAGGCGGCAGTGTGCGCTTTCCTGTGAATCTGAAGGCCGACCGAATCGATCTCGATGCCCAGGGGCATAAAATCCTTATCGACTACAAGACCGGCAGGAAACAGAGCATCGGACAATGGACCGGCGAGCGCATGGCCGAGCCGCAGTTACCCTTGTACAGCATGGCGGCGAATCTGGGCGAGGAAGATGCGGTTTGTTTTGCCAGCGTGCGCAGCGGTGAGATGGGCTTCGAGGGCCTGAGCGGTGTGAGTACAGGCATCAAGGGAATCGCTGAATACAAGGGAAAGGACGAGGCTGCTGAGGACTGGCCGGCGCTGTTGGCGGTATGGCGGGAGCGCATCAATGCGCTGGCCGGGGAGTTTATCGCCGGACGGTCGCAGGTGATGCCGCTTAAGGAGAGTGTCTGCAACTTCTGCAGGCTGGAGGCGGTTTGCCGCATCGATGAAATCGGCTTTGCGACAGAGGATGATGAAGATGCGGGGGAGGGAGTATGAGCGCTGAAGTGCGCGCCGCCGCCATTGATCCCGCCGGATCCTTTCTGGTGCAGGCCCCGGCCGGGTCGGGCAAAACAGAGCTGCTCACCCGTCGCATCCTGAAGCTGCTTTCCGTGGTCGAAGAGCCGGAAGAGATTCTGGCCCTGACCTTCACCCGCAAGGCGGCGACGGAAATGCGCGGGCGTGTGGTCGAGGCGCTGACCATGCCGAAGCCAGAAAATCCGGATTCGCATCGCATGGAAACCTGGCTGCTGGCCTGCGAGGCGAATGCCCGTTCCGAAGCGCGTGGCTGGCATCTGGCGCAGCACCCCTCAAGGTTGCGCATGATGACGCTGGACAGCTTCACGCATTCGCTGGCCCGCCAGTTGCCACTGCTCTCGGGCCTGGGCGGCATGCCAAGCCCCTCCTCAAATGTCGCGCCCTTGTACAGGCAGGCCGCCGAGGCAGCGGTGGCGATGCTGGTGCGCCGGAGTGCTGCGCAGGCCGCTGCTGTGCTGCTGCATCAGGATCACAACATGGTGGCGCTGATCGAACTGGTGGCCGATATGCTCGGCAAGCGCGACCAGTGGCTGCACGAGGTGGAACAGTACGTCGGCGACACGAATGGACTGCGCACCATGCTGGAGCAGGGCCTGGCCGAGATCATGCAGCAGAAGCTGGCTGAATGTGGTCGCATGGTGCCGATTGAGGTGCGGGGAGAAATGCCTGCACTGCTGAGAATTGCCGGCAAAAACCTTGAGGATGTTTTACTCTGCGATATTGGTGCATGGCCGGGTGACGATTTACAAAGCCTTGCCCTGTGGCAGCGCATCGCGTCCCTGTTGTTGACCAAGAACGACGCTTCGTTCCGCAAGCGGGTGGATAAAAACACGGGTTTCCCGGCGGACAAATCGCTTGCCCCAGCCAAGCAGGCGTTTCAGGAGATGCTGGCCTTGCTTGCAGACATCGACGGGCTCGCCGCTTTGTTGCATGAGGTTCGTTCGCTGCCGGCCGCGCCGCGATTTGATGACGGGCAGTGGCAGGTGCTGGAAGCGCAGCTCTCGCTGTTGCTGCTGGCCAACACGCAGTTGCAGCGCCTGTTCGAACAGGGTGGCGAGGCGGATTTTATCGAAATCGCATTGCGTGCCATGCGCGCGCTGGAAGATGAGCACGGCTGTCCGACCGATCTTTTACTCAGGCTGGATTACCGTATCCACCATATCCTTGTGGATGAGTTTCAGGACACCTCGAAGTTGCAGATGCGCCTGCTGCGCAACCTCACCGAGGGTTGGCAGGGCGGCGACGGCACGCACCGCACCCTGTTCATGGTCGGTGATCCGATGCAATCGATCTACCGTTTCCGCAAGGCCGAGGTGAGCCTGTTCCTGATGGCTGCGCTCAACCATGCCGAATTGCCGTACGTTGAGGCTTTGCATCTAAGCCGCAACTTCCGTTCCTCACCGGACATCGTGGCATGGGTGAATCGGGCATTCTCACGCATTTTTCCCGATGAACCGGATATCCTGATGGCCGCCGTGGGCTATGCCGAAGCAGATGCGGCTTTGACGCATGACGGTGCCGTGCACCTGTATGTGCAGGAGGGAAGAGATGCAGCGGGTGAGGCCGCTGCCGTGCTGGCCACTGTGTGCGATGAACTCGCCAAACCGGAGCAGCGCATCGCCGTGCTGGCCCGTTCACGCAAGCATCTGCACGCCATCATGCAGGCGCTGCAGGATGGCGGCATTGCCTTCCGTGCGGTCGAAATACTTCCGCTACGTTCACGTCCGGAGATTCGCCTGTTGCGCGCACTCACGCATGCGCTGTTGCATCCTGCCGACCGTGAATCATGGGCTGCCCTGCTGCGTGCACCGTGTTGCGGTCTGGATACCGACGCCCTGCACCGCTTGCTGGCCGGTGATATGCGCCCGGTTGTGGCGATCCTTGCCGATGAAGCAAGGCTTAACAGGTTGGATGAGAATGCCCGAAGCCGTGTCCATCATCTTTCGCAGGCGCTGGACACATGTCTTGCCTTCGCCGGACGGGTTCGCCTAAGGCCTTTGCTTGAGCAGGCATGGAATCGTCTGGGTATGCCGGGTGTCATCGAAGAAGACGCGGCGCGTAATGTCGAGGCGATGCTGGAGCTGGTGGAAGAACTTGATGAGGGTGGATGGCTGCGTTTCGATCTGCTCGATGAACGACTGGAGAAATTATACGCCGCGCCCGATGCATCGGAAGCTGCGGCACGCGTTGAGCTTTTGACCATGCATGGAGCCAAGGGCTTGCAGTGGGATGTGGTCATTCTGCCCGGGCTTGGCCTTGGCACAGGTCGCGGCGACGATCCACTGCTGGCCTTTACCGAGGTGCCGGTAGGCGACGATGTGCAGCCCTTGATTGCGGTGCGTGGCGCGGTGCGCAGCAGCGATGATATTTACAGGTTGGTGCGCAGCGTGGAGAAGGTGCGGGCAAACAACGAGCAGGCACGTCTGCTGTATGTGGCCTGCACGCGTGCGCAAACCAGCCTGCATCTGTTCGGGCATGTGTCGGAGGGCAAGGGTGAGGCGGGAGCTGCTTCGCTGCTTCGCCTGTTGCTGCCGCAGGGGATGGATAGCGAATGTTTCGGTGCACAGGTGCATGTCACGCCGGCAGGGCCGGATGCTGCGCTGCATGCCTTGCCACAGTTGACCCGCATGCAAACCTTGCCGGCGATCTTCGCTGCGCCAGAAAACGATAGCGAGGCAGAAAGCGAATACCTGTGGGCTGGTCCGGAAGCTGCGTCGATTGGCAAGGCGGTGCATGCCGCATTGCAGGATGTTGGCGAGGGCGGGGTTGAGCAATGGAGTGAGCGTGATACAGCTGCTGAACTGGCCCGTGTTCGGCGCCTGTTGCTTGCCGATGGTTTGTCCGGAGCCACACTGGAGGAAGCAGTAAAGCGCTCAGCAACGGCGTTGAGCCGTGTATTATCCAGCAAACGCGGGCGTTGGCTGCTCTCGGGGGTGCATAACGATGCGTATTGCGAATGGATGCTGAGCGGCTGTCATGAAGGCCTGGTTTCACACCACGTCATCGACCGCAGTTTCGTGGATGCCGATGGTGTGCGCTGGGTAGTTGATTACAAAACGGCCAGCCATCAGGGCGGCAATCAGGACGCATTTCTGGCTATGGAGGTGCAGCGTCATGGTGCCCAACTTGCCCGTTATGCATCTCTGCTTAGTGAAATGGAGCCGGAACGGCAGGTGCGCACTGCGCTGTATTTCCCGATGATGGATGCCTGGGTAGTGGTGGATTAGCCGAACGATTGAGCGGGAGCGGGGTTCAGCGTTTGTTGCCGAACCTGCGCATCAGGGTAACAGCAGGTTCATCGTGTTTGCGTGTTGAAAAACCATGCTGGGCAAGCAGTTCCTTGAGCCTTTCCTGTTTCGGCGGAATGGCGGAAAATTGAATGGTGCCGACTTCGCCTTGAAGAGAGACTTCCATACTGATCTTGTGCCTCTCACCATCAAGCCGGATGCTCTTCACCTTTTTGTATTCGATCTCTCTGGATGCGTGCAGCAGGTGATGGATGCTGATCTTTTTACCAAAAACGATGCTTGTGACCTGCTCGCTCATGCTGAACAAGCGCATAAAAAGCACGACCCACATGGCAATGGCAATGAGCACCCAGTAGCCGGAACTGGCCAGCGCCTCCAGACGAGGATCAAGCAGCACGCTTGCGCCATAAATATTGACCCCGATAGCTGCGCCTATGATGACCACATTGGTCATCGTGACAGCACGTTTTTTGAAGCGGATTTCTTCGTTCATGTCTGCTCCTCTTCGCTTGAAGGGCGGCTTCATGATGCGGCAGACGCAGGCATGAGCCGTGTGCATCATGCCCGTGCCTCCGGATGCGCTCAAGATAGTATTCACGCCAAGCTTGCGATATGATGCAACGCCATTGGATTCGGATGAGGGGATGATGATGTCGGATTTGTTGCAGACAGAGGCATGGAAAGCGCTGCAGGCGCACTACGAGAAAATGTCGGGCGTGCACATGCGCGATTTATTCGCCGATGATAAGGAGCGCTTTGAGCGCTACAGCCGGTTCTTTGCCGGCGACGACATCCTGGTGGATTTCTCCAAGAACATTATCAACGATGAAACCTTGAAGCTGCTGATGCAGCTGGCCCGCGAGCGCGATGTGCCGGAGTGGATCGAGCGCATGTTCAGGGGCGACAAAATCAACAATACCGAACACCGTGCCGTGCTGCATACCGCACTGCGCAATCGTTCCAATGAGCCTGTTATGGTGGATGGGCACGATGTGATGCCGGATGTGAATCGCGTGCTTGATCAGATGCGCAGCTTCACCAAGGCGGTACGCTCGGGCAAATGGAAGGGGGGTACCGGAAAATCCATCACCGATATCGTTAATATCGGTATCGGCGGCTCCGATCTCGGCCCGGTGATGGTGACCGAAGCATTGACCCCGTTTGGCCGTGATAAATTGCATATGCATTTTGTCTCCAATGTGGACGGCACGCATATCGTAGAAACCCTGCGCCATTTGCATCGCGAGACCACCCTGTTTGTGATTGTGTCCAAAACCTTCACCACGCAGGAAACCATTACCAATGCGCGCACGGCGCGTGACTGGTTCCTGACCCGCGGCGGTTCCAAGACGCAGGTAGCCAAGCATTTCGTGGCTGTTTCCACCAACGCCAAGGCCGTGTCTGCATTTGGGATAGATACCGAGAATATGTTCGAGTTCTGGGATTGGGTTGGCGGCCGTTATTCGTTGTGGAGTTCGGTCGGTCTGTCCATTGCGCTTTACCTCGGCATGAATAATTTCGAGGCTCTGCTGGCTGGCGCGCATGACATGGATAAGCATTTCCGCACCGCCCCGATGGAGGAGAATATCCCGGTCATCCTGGCCATGCTGGGCGTGTGGTATAACAATTTCTTCGATGCCGATTCGCATGCCCTGTTGCCTTATGATCAATACATGCATCGCTTCCCGGCTTATTTCCAGCAGGGCGATATGGAGAGCAGTGGCAAGAGTGTGACCCGCGACGGTAAGCCGGTGGATTACTCCACAGGGCCGATCATCTGGGGCGAGCCGGGCACCAACGGGCAGCACGCCTTTTATCAGCTGATTCACCAGGGCACCAAGCTGGTTCCCTGTGATTTTCTTGCCCCGGTTGAAACCAAAAACCCGGTTGGCGTGCATCATCCGATGCTGCTATCCAACTTCTTTGCTCAGACCGAGGCTCTCATGCTCGGCAAGAACGAGGATGAGGTGCGTGCCGAACTGGAAGAAGAGGGGCTTTCCGGAGCCGAGCTGGAAGAATTGCTGCCGCACAAGGTATTCCCTGGCAACCGACCGACCAATTCCATTCTTTTCCAGAAACTGACACCGCACACACTTGGTGCGCTGATCGCCATGTATGAGCACAAAACCTTTGTACAGAGCACCATTTGGGGCGTGAATGCCTACGACCAGTGGGGCGTGGAACTGGGTAAACAACTGGCGCGCAAGATTCTTCCCGAACTCGATGATGTCGAGGATACCAAGACCCACGATTGTTCCACCAATGGCCTGATTAACTACTTCAAGGAGCACCGCAAGGAATAGCTGCGCCTGCGGCGTTTTATTTGCTAGCCTGCCGCGCATCCATGAAACCGGAGTATCCGATTTGTTATATGTAGCAGTGCGCGCAGCCAGACGCGCCGGTGATTTGCTGGCCCGTATGTTCGATGATCGTGACGGGCTTTCTGTTGAAGAAAAGAAGGATCGGGATTTTGTGACCGAGGCCGACCGCAAGGCGGAAGCCACAATCGTGCATGAAATTCTCAAGCATTACCCGACGCACGGCATCGTTGCCGAGGAATCGGGAGTGCGCAATCCCGATGCCGAGATCGTCTGGCATATCGACCCGCTCGACGGGACCACCAATTTCATTCACGGCTATCCGCATTTTGCAGTGTCCATCGCAGCCTGGAAGCGCGGTAAGCCTTTTCTGGCCGTGGTTCACGATCCGCTGCGTAACGAAACCTTCGAGGCACAAAATGGTAACGGCGCATTCCTCAATCGCCGCCGCCTGCGGGTCAGCCCGCGCCGCAAGCTGCGTGACGCTGTGTTTGCCTCCGGCCTTCCACCTTATCGCCGTGATGAGAGTCCGCTGTTCCGCAAGCGTCTGGATGCGTGTATCCGCGAAGCCAGTGGCTTCCGGCGCGGTGGTTCGGCAGCGCTTGATCTGGCTTATGTCGCGGCCGGTCGCCTGGATGCCTATTGGGAAAGCGGCCTGTGTTCATGGGATATCGCAGCCGGTGTGCTATTAGTCCAGGAAGCCGGTGGTATGGTAACCGGCATTGATGGAGCCACTGTGGACCTGAACAAGGGCGATGTGCTGGCAGCCAACCCTCTGCTGCACGATCAGTTCCGCACCCTGCTCGCCTCGGTGGACTGAGCAAACCCTTTTAATAAATGGCTGGCATCGTAAGCCTTCTTGGAATGTTCGTCGGCGCCGTCGGTCTGTTCTTCGGCTTCTACTTTCTAGGCACAGCGCCGCATACGTCGTTCGCAATCGTGACTGGCACAACCGTCGGTGTTGTCGGGGTGCTCGCCTTTGTTCGTCACGTTTTCTTTTTTCGTTCCGATGCTGAGCGGCTCGGGTGGCAGACCGCCCGCCCGGACTGGGTATTTGAAGTTGGCTTTGCGAATCTGGCTTTTGGTGCCATGGGTCTGGTCGCCGGCCTGGCGTCATTTGGTACAAAGGTGCAGGCGGTCGTTCTTCTCGGGTATGCGCTCTACCTTTTTCAGGCTGCCATGCTGCACTTCTATCGCTACCTGACGGAGTTACCGCGCTTACCCGCCAGGCTCTGGCGCAGCGTTCTCGCCACACTTCTCTTCGCCGGCATGATGACTTTCTTCGGCGTGCGCGCCTGGCTGGTGTAAGCAGCGTTTTTGTTGCGGGTGCTCAGCGCTCTCACTGCTCGCTTCGGTGGACTGATGGCCTCTTATCAGGCTTTTCCAGTCAATCAGATTCAAAGGGGGCGTTCGCGCCCTTTTTTCAGTCATGCGGTAACAAATTCCAAGCAAAGAGGAATTAGTCCTGCACTAGACGGAATCCGAGATTGTAGTGGCGATTGCGAATCCCGGGAGGTTGCCTGTTGCGGGCAGCTGAACGAATGTCGACCGCATAATAGAGCCAGGAGCCTCCGCGCAAAACACGATACTTACAACCGGCCCACTCTAGGGCAGAGCCATTCGTCGGAGCATCGAAATAGGCGTTCTTATAGCAATCCTGAACCCATTCCCAGACATTGCCATGCATATCATACTGAATCGCCACCATTTCACTAGACACTTTTGAGCTCTTCAAAATATCGCCGTTCAAATTCGATCGGCGACAGGTTGCCATTATAACCATGCTTTCTT
>MNXA01000028.1 GCA_001871195.1 Zetaproteobacteria bacterium CG1_02_55_237 | reverse complement strand
CGGTGAGTCGCAACACCTCGTCCACCGGGGCACACCGGCTGGATGCTTGCGTCAAACGCTTGTCCATCAACCCAGCTTCGCCTTCCCCCTGATAACGCTCTACATAACGCCGGAAGTTACGCTCGCTCATGCCGAGCAGTCGTCCCGCCTCTTCCTGGGTCAACTGGCCTCTCTGCCAACCACCATATGCCTCATCAAATCTCATCTTCCTGACCTCCTGTAACACTGTCGTTCGTCTCATCTCTGATTACCTCTCGGGTAATCTTCAGACCGGACAACTTATGAGCTACTGATGAGGACAGGTTATGTGCTGCCGACAGTTTCATTCAATGCGATAGCTGGATGCCGAAGCACAGAGCAGAATATTGTGCTGCGTCTCGAGAGCGCAGAGCGGGAAGCTGTCATCCGCCGGGCTGAAGAAACGCTGTCCCGGGAAGCTGCATTCCGGGAAGCCATCATCGACAGGGCAGGCGAAGGACTTTGCGTTTGCCGCAGGCTTTCCTACTTTCCGTTCGTTTTGTTCACTGTCTGGAATAGACGCATGCATCAGATTACCGGCTACAGCATGGATGAGATTAATCGCAAAGGTTGGTTTCATGCTCTCTATCCCGAACCTGAACACCAGCAGGAGGCCATGGAACGCATGAATTCCACACGGCGCGGGAACGATCAGTTTTCAGAAGAGTCAGAGATCACTTGTGCCGATGGTGAAAAACGATCGGTTTTGGTTTCCACAACAACGATTGTCAGTGAATCCGAAGAGCCCCATGTGCTGATGATCATCAGCGGGTAGATCGGAAACGATTTTTGATATCAAGTCGAGATGACAAAATTGACTGGTAGCTGAGGTAAATTACAGGGGCTGGCGTGGCAATCGGTCACGCGGGCATGCTCGGGGCCCATGGCCAGCCAAGCCTGCATGGCGGCAATTTGATCGCCGTTGCCGCAGATCAGTGCCTCCACATCGCCGTTCGGCAGATTCCTTACCCAGCCATTAATGCCGAGTTCGAGTGCTTTCTGTCGGGTGTAATGGCGGAAGCAGATGCCCTGCACATGCCCTGAAATAACAACCCGAAGGCAGCGACTCACAGGGATTCGGGCACCAGAACCGTGTCGCGAGCCTGAGTCAGCGATTCCGGATGATCGGTGGAGTAGTGGAGGCCGCGTGATTCCTTGCGGCTTTGTGCTGAGCGGACAATCAGTTCGGCGACCAGGGACAGGTTACGCAATTCAATCAGGTCGCGACCGATGGGGTGCTGCCAGTAGTAGGAGGCGATTTCCTCGCGGATCATGGCCAGCCTGCGGCGGGCGCGGCGCAGTCGTTCATCGGAGCGCACGATGCCGACATAGTTCGACATCGTGGTGCGAATCTCCTCCCAGTTCTGCTTGATCTGCACACGTTCGGTTTCCGGTTCCACACCGCTGGCATCCCACTCTGGCAGGCGGGGTAGTGGTCCGGAATCGTGTTCGGCGATGGATTCGGCACACAGCTCCGCCATAACCAGA
This sequence comes from Zetaproteobacteria bacterium CG1_02_55_237, assembly GCA_001871195.1. Classification (GTDB taxonomy): domain Bacteria; phylum Pseudomonadota; class Zetaproteobacteria; order Mariprofundales; family Mariprofundaceae; genus UBA1543. The sequence goes on along the minus strand of MNXA01000028.1, from coordinate 18,141 downwards.
CATTCAAGCAGCGAATTGCTGGCCAGACGATTGGCGCCATGCAACCCGGTGCAGGCCGATTCGCCGATGACATGCAGTCCGTCGATGGACGTGCGGCCGGCCACATCTGTTTGCACGCCGCCGCACAGATAATGCGCTGCCGGCACAATCGGGACAGCTTGCTCGCGCAGGTCGATGCCGATATCCAGCAGGCGTTGCAGAATATTCGGAAAATGCGCCTCGATCTTTTCCTTGCCCAAGTGACGGGCATCGAGATACATGTGGTCTGCGCCCTGTTTCTTCATTTCGTGGTCGATGGCTCGGGCCACAATATCGCGCGGCGCCATTTCAGCTTGCGCATCGTAGTCGGGCATGAAGCGCCGGCCGGTGGCGTCGGTCAGGTAAGCGCCTTCACCGCGCAGTGCCTCGGTCAGCAATTGGGTGGAGCCCAGCGGGTTGTACAGGCAGGTGGGATGGAACTGGATGAATTCCATATTCATCACCGGGCAGCCGGCGCGCCAGGCCATGGCCACGCCGTCGCCGGTCGAGACGTGCGGATTGGAGGTGAACAGGTATACCTTGCCTGCACCGCCGGTAGCCAGAATGGTATGCCGGGCAGCGATAGTGATGACCTCGCCCTCCGGTGTAAGCACATAGGCGCCGAGGCACCGATCCGGCCCCTGCGTGTAACGGCCGAGATGGCGGGCGGTAATCACATCGACTGCCATATGGTGCTGAAAGGCGGTGATGTTCGGGTTGTTGCTGACCGGTGCGAGCAGGGCCTCGCCGACAGCTTTTCCCGTTGCATCCTTGGCATGCGCGATGCGGCGATGAGAATGTGCCGCTTCCTGGGTGAGGTGCAGCACGCCATTGTCCGAATCAAAGGCGGTGCCGAATGAAATAAGTTCGCTGATGATACGATTGCCGCGGCTGATGATATTGCGCACCGCATCCTCATGGCACAGGCCACTTCCGGCTTTAAGGGTGTCGGCAATATGGCTCTCGACCGAGTCGGAGGCATCCATCACGCCGGCGATGCCACCCTGCGCATACCAAGTGCTGGATTCGGAGAATTCTCCCTTGTTGACGACCGCGACCTTGCCATGCGTAGCCAGTTTACTGGCAGCAAAGAGGCCGGCAGCGCCGCTGCCAATGATGAGATAGTCGAATTCGTAACTGTTGTGCATAAAGGAATTACCGGCATCTTACGCGCATCCATGGCTTGCGGTAAACTTCTTGCTTCAGGTTTAGCGCAGACATTGGGTTGATGGGGTGTGAATGGAACAGGCAGTTATAGTGGTGGATGTGGCGAACGGCGAAGCGCTGGTGCGTGGCCAGCGGGCCACGGCCTGCGGCAGTTGTGCCGGCAAAAGTTCCTGCAGCACGCTTGGCTCGTGGGTGGAACGTTTTGCCGAGATGCGTGTGGCCAATCCACTGGGTGCAAAAGTCGGCGATGAAGTGACCATTGAGGTGCCCGATGGGGAATTCCTGCGTGCAGCGCTGCGTCTTTACGGTGCGCCGATGCTGGGTTTCTTTGCTGCCGGTTTTTTTGTGCGGGCGATGGCCTTTTCCTTGGAGGCAGCCTCCCCTGAGCTTTGGGCTGCATTAGGCGCTCTGGCCGGGATGGCCGGCGTGTTTATGTGGCTCAGGCTGGCTGAGAAAGAGCGCATGAGCGGGGCGCGCATCGTGCATATCCGCTCACATGCAGTAAATATTGAAGTGCGCGCACTTTAAGTCTCGAAAAAGCAGGTTTTTTTCATTTGTTTTTCATCTTTTTGCACCCACAATACCCGCCGCTGAACACAGCCAAGGAGTTCTATCGGTGAAATTATTACGTTTACTTGTTGTTTGTGCCTTTGTTTCTTTCTCTCTTCCGCTTCAATCCCACGCCATGCCCGAGAGCTTTGCCGATCTGGCAGCCGAACAGGCCGATGCCGTCGTCAACATCAGCACGACGCAGGTTGTTAAGGGTCAGGCTCAGGGTCTTCCGCCAGGTTTTGGTTTTCCTCCCGGCTCTCCCTTCGAGCAGTTTTTCCACGATTTCATGCAAAACCAGCCGCAGCAGGAACGCCATGCACTGGGTACCGGTTTCATCATCTCCTCCGATGGTTATGTAGTAACTAATAATCATGTTGTACAGGAAGCCTCCGAGGTGATGGTCAAGCTCACGGACGGAAAGGAATACAAGGCCAAGGTTATCGGCACCGACGAAAAGCTTGATGTCGGCCTGCTCAAGATTGATGCCAAGGATCTGCATACCGTGAAGCTCGGCGATTCCGACAAGTTGCGCGTCGGCGACTGGGTGGTTGCCATCGGTAATCCCTTCGGTCTGGAGCAGACAGTGACCGCGGGTATCGTTTCCGCCAAGGGGCGGGTGATCGGTGCAGGCCCCTACGACAGCTTCATCCAGACCGATGCTGCCATCAATCCGGGCAACTCCGGTGGTCCGCTGTTCAATGTGCAGGGTGAGGTGGTCGGTATCAACACAGCCATCTATTCGCGCAGTGGCGGCAACAATGGCATCGGTTTCGCCATTCCCATCAAGATGGCCGAATCGGTGATCAACGAACTGCGCGAGACCGGGCATGTAACGCGTGCACGGCTTGGCGTGTTTATCGCCGAAGTGGACAAGGAAACCATGGAAGCGCTTGGTCTGAAGGACCAGAACGGTGCTTTGGTGCGTCAGGTTGAAAACGGATCGGCAGCTGACAAGGCCGGCATCAAGGCTGGCGATGTGGTTGTCTCCGTGGATGGCAAGCCCATCAAGAGCGTGCATGAACTGCCGATGACCATTGCCAGCCATCGCCCTGGCGACAAGGTTGCTGTGGGATTGATCAGAGACGGCAAGCCGATGACCAAGACGGTTGCCGTCGAGAAGATGCCGGAAAGCGATACGGCCAAGGCCGATGATCAGAAGAGCCCCATCCGCTTGGGCCTGGCCCTGAGCACGCTGGATTCGGATACCGCGGCCAACCTGCAGACAAACGTCAAGGAAGGCGTGGTGGTGCAGCAGGTAGCTGAGGGTTCTCCGGCACAGCGCGCCGGCATTGCCCGCGGTGATGTTATTTTCTCGGTCAACCGCAAGCCGGTGAAGAGCGTCAAAGAGTTCATGACGATGGCTGAGGAGTTCAAGGGTGGTGATGTGCTGCAAGTTCTTCTCGATCGGCATGGCAGCACGGTGTTTTCTGTCCTTCGCCTGCCCAAGGACCCAAGCGAGTGAGTCATTCTGTAGCCCATGTGCAGGTGATGAGCCGCAGGCAGTGTTGTCTGTGCGACGACGCCAAGCAGGTGGTGGCGGATGCCGCAGAGCAGGGTCTCTGCACATGGGAAACAGTGAATGTAGATACCGACAAGGCGCTTCTGGTGCGCTACGGCAATGATGTGCCGGTGCTGCTGATAGACGGCGAAAAACGTTTTGAGCATCGTGTCACTGCCGAGGACTTTCGCAAGGCGCTGGAGGTTGTCGCATGTTGAAACGCTGGCTGACGGTTGTTGGTATTCTTGCCGTGATCGCTGTGCTGGCCTGGAGTTTTTTGCCGCCCCCTGCCGGCAAGGTGGCAGAGGGAGATGTAGCGCCGGATTACTCACTGCCGGATCTGGCCGGGGTGCAGCAAAGCCTGCCCAAGGGCAAGGTGGTGCTGCTCAACTTCTGGGCCACATGGTGCCCGCCCTGCCGCAAGGAAATGCCCTCGATGATCGAGTTGCACAAGCTGTTGCAGGATAAGGGACTGGCCATTGTCGCGGCCTCTGTGGACAAGAATAAAAGTCAGCTCACCGGTTTCGTGCGCGAATACAATATTCCCTTTCAGGTTGTGAACGATGCCGATGCCTCGGTTTCACGGCAGTACGGTGTTTTTCGATATCCGGAGACCTTTCTCATCGACCGCCAGGGTGTGATTCGTTTCCATCTGATCGGTGCTGTCGAATGGACCGATCCGACGGTGCTTAAGGCCATCAACACCCTGCTTGCGGAAAAGACAGCAGGTTGAGCGGGAATCTATCTGCCCGTATCGCGGCGCTGCGCGCCGAGCTGAAGGACCATAACTACCGCTATTATACGCTGGATGCGCCGGTCATTAGCGATGCCGAATACGATGTCCTGCTGCGCGAACTGGAGCGGCTGGAGGCTGAGCTCGGCGAGCCGGTTCCTGCCGATTCACCGACCCGGATCGTCGGCGCACCTGTCAGTGCAGTATTCACCTCGCGTACGCATGCCATCCCCCTTTTATCGCTGGCCAATGCCTTTTCCGATGAGGAGGTGCAGGCCTTCGACAAACGCCTGCGCGACATGCTGGGGAGCACATCTTTTTCCTATATCGCTGAGCCGAAGATTGATGGTCTGGCCATCAACCTGCGTTATGAGCATGGCCATCTGGTCGTGGCTGCGACGCGCGGAGACGGCAGAAGCGGCGAGGATGTAACCGATAACGTGCGCACCATTGCCGATATCCCCTGGAAGCTTGCAGGTGATAGTCCGGAAGTTCTTGAGGTGCGCGGCGAGGTGTATATGGGCAAGGGAGCCTTTGCCGCCCTCAATGCCGCGCAGGAAAGCGCGGGCGACAAGACCTTTGCCAATCCGCGCAATGCCGCAGCCGGTTCGCTCAGACAACTCGATGCCAGAATCACGGCAAAGCGCTCGCTGAGTTTCTTTGCCTATGGGGTGGGACTTGGCGGAAAGGGTCTGGCCGATACCCAGTCAGGTTTGCTTACGCGACTGCATGGTATGGGCTTCGCCATCCAGAAAACTGCCGTGCTGCCCGATACCGCTGCTGTGCTATCCCACTTCGCTGCCATGCAGGCGAAGCGCGCCACGATGGACTACGAAATCGACGGCGTGGTGTACAAGGTAAATGAACTGGCCCTGCATGATGAGTTGGGCGAGGTGGCCCGTTCGCCGCGCTGGGCCATTGCCCATAAATTTCCCGCCGAAGAGGTGGAAACGCTGCTGCTCGGCGTGGATTTTCAGGTAGGCCGAACCGGTGCCATCACCCCGGTGGCACGCCTGCAGCCGGTGGCTGTCGGTGGCGTTACGGTGAGCAATGCCACCCTGCACAATATGGATGAAATCAGGCGCAAGGATGTGCACATCGGTGATACGGTGATTGTGCGCCGCGCCGGTGATGTGATTCCCGAAGTGGCGCGTGTGGTTGCGGATAAACGTCCGGCGGATGCGATGGGCATTGATATGCCGACAGCCTGTCCGGTATGCGGTTCGGATATCGTGCGCCCGGAGGATGAGGCTGTGGCGCGTTGTTCCGGCGGCCTGTTCTGCACAGCACAGTTGAAGGAAGCGATCCGCCATTTCGCCTCGCGCCGCGCCATGGATATTGATGGCCTGGGTGACAAGCTGGTTGAACAACTGGTCGATGCCGGACTGATCGAACATGTGGACGGCCTGTATCGCTTGAACGTTGCGGATGTCGCAGGTCTTGAGCGCATGGCTGAGAAGTCAGCTGCCAACCTGATTGCCGCCATCAAGACAAGCAAACAGACTACGCTGGCCCGTTTCATCTTCGCGCTTGGCATTCGTGAGGTTGGCGAGGCGACGGCTGCTTCACTGGCCCGCTTCTTTGGCAAGCTCGATGCACTGATGCAGGCCGATGAAGCGGCACTGCAACAGGTGCCGGATGTCGGCCCTGTGGTGGCGCAGAGTGTGCTCGATTTCTTTGCTCAGCCGCACAATCGGGAGGTCATCGAACGACTGCTGCAAGCCGGTATTGCATGGCCGGTTGCCGAACATGGCGGAGCGCGCCCGTTGGCAGGCCACACCTATGTACTGACCGGCACACTCACCTCGATGCCGAGAGCTGATGCCAAGGACAAGCTGGAGGCACTTGGCGCCAAGGTGGCCTCCTCGGTCTCGAAGAACACCACTGCCGTATTCGCAGGAGAAAGCGCCGGCTCCAAGCTCGACAAGGCGCAGAGCCTCGGCGTTCCGGTTCTCACCGAAGATGACCTGGTTGCACTTGTGAATGTTTGATCCTCCCTCGGTACCGCCCACCCAAGAGGAAGAGGCGCTCATTAAGGCTGTGGAGGAGGGGGATGCGGTCGCCGTCCAGCGCCTGATTGCTGCAGGTGTCGATGTGGATTGTCAGCCCGGCTATGAGGCGCCGCTGCATCTGGCCGCGATGAGTGATGATGCAGCGATTGCACAGCTTTTGATTGACGCCGGTGCTTGTCTGGATGGTTTTACCGCCTATGGCTCAGGCTTTGATGCCGATGAGGAGTTGCACACCCCCCTGCTGCTGGCCTGCGAGCATGGCTCGGAAAAGGTGGCGAAGCTGCTGATTGATGCCGGTGCCGATATTGAGGAAAGCACGGTCAGCGGCTACTACATCAGGCCTTTGTGTCTTGCCGCCAAGCAGGGGCATGCAGGCATCGTACGCATGCTGATTGATGCGGGAGCGAATCTGGACGAGCCCAATGATGTGTTCGACGGTTCGGCCCTGTGTGTTGCTGTGGTAGAGGGGCATCTCGAGATCGCCCGCATGCTGCTTGATGCCGGTGCAGTCCTGAGAGTGGATGACGGGGCCGACAGCTTCTCCGCACTCGATGCTGCCGTGAACCATGCGGGCCCCGAGATGGTTCAGCTGCTGCTTGATGCCGGTGCCAGCCCTGAACTGACGACCTCCCTGGCAACCCTTAAACTCCGGCAGATGATTGATGCTGGCACTGTGCATGTTGTTTAAGAACGTAATCCGCCGATGAGCGTCATGCAGGCATGGCTCTGGTTGGGGCTGGCTATTGTGCTGGAGGTGTCCGGTACGATGTGTATGAAGCTGTCGGATAGCTTTACCAGATTGTTACCGACGATATTGGTTGTAGTGTTTTATGTCGCTTCCTTCTCCGCCATGATGATGTCGTTCAAGCGTATCGAGCTTGGTGTGGCTTATGCCGTGTGGGCAGGTATCGGGACGGCGCTGATTGCGGCCCTCGGCATTCTCGTTTTCAAAGAGGCGGCAACGGCCATGAAGCTGGCTGCCATCGTGCTGATTATCAGTGGTGTGGTGATGCTGCATCTTTCAGGTGATGCGAGTTAGGCTGACATTTTTTCTATGCAACGTACTTGTTGTGTGCGTTGCGCAGCCTGCCCAAGGAACCCCTGCCTTCACCCGGCAGACTGGGGCCGCTTGCAGCATTTGTCATTTTCAGGGCATGCGTTCGCTCAATGCCTATGGGCGAGCGTTTCTGTTCAATAGCTTTCATGAGAGCAAGAAGATGATTGAGAAACGTCGGCGAATGGAGGGGCAGGGTGATCAGGGTATCGAACACCCGGACAGCTCGGCTATCGAGCCACCGAACGGGTAGCAAAAGGATCAGGTCGCTGATACGTGATTCGGAGTTTGTGTTTTATTCGGGTTGCGCAGCCAGCCAGTCTTCCAGCAGTGCGATGACCTCATTCAGTCTTTTCTGACTTCCCGCCTCGCAGCGCAGCACCAGTGCTGGCTGGGTATTGGAGGCGCGCAGCAAGCCCCATGCATCGTCGAATTCGAGGCGCATGCCATCCACATCGATGATGCTGTGCCCCTGCGCCGAAAAGAAAGCCTTGGCGTCTTCAACCAGATCGAATTTTCGTTCCTCGGCACAGTCGAGGCGAATCTCCGGGGTGACAAAAAACTCTGGAATATCGGTCAGAAGTTTGGACAACGGTTTATCCTGCGCGGCCAGCAGTTGCATCAGCCGGGCGCCGGCATAGGTCGCGTCATCGAAGCCGAAGTAGCGGTCGGCAAAGAAGAAGTGCCCGCTCATCTCGCCGGCCAGCAACGCGCCGGTTTCCTTCATCTTGGCCTTGATGGGCGAATGCCCGGTGCGCCACATGACCCCCGTACCGCCGTTCTTTTCAATGTCGGCATACAGATGGCGCGAACTTTTGGCCTCCGAGATAACCGTGGCCCCGGGATAGGCCAGCAATAACTCGCGGGCCAGCAGAATCAGCAGCATATCGCCCCAGATGACCTCACCCCGCTCATCCACCACGCCGATGCGATCACCATCACCGTCAAAGGCGATACCGATGTCTGCCTTATGTTCGAGCACGCTGGCTTTCAGCGCCTGCAGATTCTCTTCCACGGTCGGGTCCGGATGATGATTGGGGAAACGGCCGTCCGGTTCGCAGAACAGTTCGATGACCTCACAGGGCTTACCGGGGCACAGGTCGCGATACAAGGGGGCGGCGATGATGCCTGAAGGGCCATTGCCGGCATCGATGACTACCTTCAGCGGGCGTTTAAGCTGGATGTCGGCCAACACATACTCATGGTAGGGGCGGCAGATATCCTGCTGCCGCACATGCCCGGGCTTGGCGGCCTTCTTTTCCTCAAAGTCCTGTTGCATGCAATGCATCAGCTGCTGAATCTCATCGCCGTGCAGGCTCTGCTTGCCGCGCATCAGTTTGAAGCCGTTGTATTTGGCAGGGTTGTGGCTGGCGGTGATAACCACGCAGCCGGCGGCATTTGTTTGGAAAACGGCAAAATAGGCCAGTGGCGAAGGCACCATGCCGATATCCAGCACATCGCGTCCGGCGTCGGTCAGACCGTGGATGACAGCTTGTTGTAATTCGGGCCCGGAAAGACGCACATCGCGCCCGACCACCACGCGCCCCTTCTCATTGGCGGGCAGCATGCCGGCAAAGGCATGCCCCAGACGATAGGCCAGATCGACAGTGATTTCCTTGCCGGCAATGCCGCGAATATCGTATTCGCGAAAGGCCTGCTGCGGAATGTCGAGTTGTGGCTTGGGCATGGAATGAGTATAGCTCCCTGCATTCCATTCGCTCAAGTCTTGCAGTCGCTCCCTGCCTGGCTATGCTCGCCTCCCCATGTCCAAAACCAATCAACTCAATGATGCGCAGTACGAGGCCGTGTTCCATCGCGGCGGGCCACTTTTGGTGCTGGCCGGTGCTGGTTCGGGCAAAACGCGGGTGATTACCGAGCGTATCGCAGCCCTTGTTGAGCGCGATGTGCCGCCCGACGCGATTACTGCCGTGACCTTTACCAACAAGGCCGCCAAGGAGATGCGTGAACGCCTCGGCAAGCGGTTGGGAGCACGCGGCGATGATCTGCGCATCTGCACCTTTCATGCGCTGGGTCTGGCCATGCTGCGCCGCGATGCCGGGCATTTTAACCGTCGCGCCAATCTTTCTGTTTTTGCCGGTGGGGAGCAGCGCGGCATCCTGCGCAGCGTCTTGCAGGATATGCGCCTGCCCGCCGATACCAAGCAGGTGGATACGGTGCTGGGGCGCATTTCATCGCTGAAGAATGGTTTGCTGGGTACTGAAGAAGGACTGGGCCCGGTGCGCGATCGTTACGATGCGCTGCTGGAAAGAATGAACGCCGTGGATTTCGATGATCTGCTGCTGATGCCCATTCGTCTGCTGCGCGAGGATCCCTCCGCCCAGGCCTGGTGGCGGGAGCGCTGCCGGCATTTTCTGGTGGATGAATACCAGGACAGCAGTCGCGTGCAGTACGACTTCCTGCGCCTGCTGGTGCCCTCCGATGGTAATCTGACCGTGGTGGGTGATGATGATCAGAGCATCTACGGTTGGCGCGGTGCCGAGATCAGCAACCTGTTTCAGCTGGATAAGGATTATCCGGGCCTGAAGGTGGTGCGTCTGGAGGAGAATTATCGCTCCACGGCTGCGATTCTGGCTGCCGCCAATGCCCTGATTTGTAACAACAGCCAGCGGCTTGGCAAGGAGCTGCGTTCCAATCTCGGGCGCGGCAAGCCGGCGCGTATCTGGGAGGCGGCCACCCCGGATGATGAAGCCGAGCGCGTGGCCGGCGATATCGTGGCAAGACATGTGCCGCAGGATGTCAGCTGGGGCGATTTCTGTGTGCTGTATCGTGCTTCCTATCAGTCGCGTCCGCTGGAGCTGGCTCTGCGGCAGCTCAACGTGCCCTATCATGTGAGCGGCGGTCTTTCCTTCTTCGAGCGGGCCGAGGTGCGCGATGTGCTGTCCTATCTGCGGCTGGTGGCCAATCCGGATGATGATCTGGCCTTCATGCGCGCCATTTCCAGGCCGCGTCGCGGCATCGGTGATAAGGCTTTGGGCGATCTCGGGGTATTTGCCCGCGAACAGGGGTGTTCGCTGGTTGATGCGTGCCTGCATGAGGATTTTGTGCATGGCAAGAAGACCTCGTTTGCCAGCTTTGCCGACGTCATGGTTGCAGCGAGCCATCTGTTTGCTCACGGGGAGCCCGATGAGGCCTTTGATGCGCTGATGAAAGACTCGGGGCTGGAGCAGTCCATCGAGGCCGATGCCGGGGATGAGAAGGAGCGCGATGCGCGTCTGGGCAATGTTGCCGAATTGCGTCGCTGGTGGTTAAGGCATGCCGAGAACGGTGGCGGTTCGTCGTCATCGGCCCTGGCCGATTTCATTCAGCGGCTGGCACTGTTTGCCGATCGCGATGAAGAGGCGGGCAGCGATGTGGTCCGCCTGATGACCGTGCATGCCGCCAAGGGTCTGGAGTTCGACCATGTCTATATCATCGGCATGGAAGAGGGCGGTTTTCCACACAAGAATGCGGTGGAGGAGCAGCGTCTGGAAGAGGAACGACGGCTGATGTATGTGGCCGTGACCCGGGCGCGTTTCCATCTCACCTTGAGCTGTTCGCGCAAACGCAAACGCTACGGGCAGATAGAATCGTTGGCCCCGTCGCCGTTTCTGCTTGAGCTGGGCGACGAGCATGTGCGCTGGGTTGATAAGGATGTTGATTCGGAGGAAGCCCACGAGGAAGTCGAATCGCATATGGCGGCCATGCGCAAGAGGCTGGGCCTCGCATAGCGTTCGATATCGGAAAAATGGCGCGTGGTACAGGAGTCAAACCTGTGGCCTCTGCCTTCGGAGGGCTGAAGAACATGGGTCTTGTGACCGGGTTCCCTGTCACGAAGGTTCGAATATGTGGCGTTTGTTACAGTTTTCGGTTTTGCCGGGGATGCAGGGTGGTGCGATAGACGGCGCTTCGAATCCTTCGTCTGCCGCGTGCCCTGCGGTCGGGGAACTTTCAGTAATTCCGAGTTCTATTTAGAGCTTTACTGAGTATGATGCGTAACCAACGTGCAGCCTGCTGGAGGGGGACGATGTTAGACGAGCTTAGAGAGTTGATTATTAATGAACTCAACCTTGAAGATGTAAGTCCGGAGGACATAAAAGATGATGAACCGCTCTTCGGTGGCGGCCTGGGACTGGATTCGATAGACGCTCTTGAGCTGGCAATTGTCGTCGAAAGAAAATACGGCGTAAAAATCAAGTCAGGTGACGACAGGAATGTGCAGATTTTCTCATCGCTTGCTGCACTGGCGAAACACATCGAAGAAAACCGAACCAGGTAACCTTGGACAAACCTATCAGATCAATTGCTGTTACCCTGCTGGTACTGAGTTACCCGTTCATGGAATACTTGGCGATTACAAATGGTGTTTCCTGGATCATTCCAATTGTTATCGGAGTGATTTGCTTTCAAAGGTTTCGCGCCGGTGGAAAATCGGCCCCGATTTATGGCTTTATTATCCTGCTGATGTTCTGTGGAGCTATCTTTTTCCAGGATTTAAGCGCCAAAATGATTCCGGTTTTTATCCATACCAGCCTGTTCCTGGTCTTCTACGGCAGCCTGCAAACTGACTCATCGCTCATAGAGCGTTTCGCCCGTCTCGATTTTCCCGAACTGCCGCCGGGAATAGCTGAATACTGCCGCAAGGTAACCTGGGTTTGGTCAGGTTTTTTCGCCTTGAATATCGTGTTCTGCACAGCTCTGGCCATCTGGGCGGATACCGCTTTTTGGGCTTTCTACAACGGTGGTATCATTTATGTTCTGATTGGCATCATGATGGTCTCCGAATACATCTGGCGACGCACCCGCTACCCCTGGCTTGAAGTGCATCCATTCAGGCAGAGCATGATGAATATCATCAAGAACGGTCACACCGTCTGGAACAGCAAATAAACGATGCCTTCAGTCAGCATCATGACCAGCCGGGACCTCCTGTTCCGCCTTGCCGACGATAAACCTTTTGCTTTTCGTAACGGGAAGCCGATTTATCCATCCCGGCTCTACGCAGACCTGCAGCGGACCGAACGACTCATAAATCCGGCCACGGGCGATATTCTGGTGACCTGTAAGGGACGCTATGAATTTTCGCTAGCCTTGCTGGCCAGCTGGCGCTCGGGAAAAACCGTGATCCTGCCTCCCAATCTGCACCAGGCGACTCTGGAGCATATTCGCCGGCAGCATACAATCGCTAACGAATTTGGTGACGGGTTCAGCGGATTTGCGGGTGCCACCGTAGCCAAAGACGATGACAAACCGTTTGAACTGCAATTCAGCCAGACGCATCCGGCATTAACCATCTACACATCCGGTTCTACAGGGGCCCCGAAACCGGTTCATAAATCGATCGGCAATATCTTTGCCGAGGCATTTGCCCTCAAACAAGTGCTGGCATGGCCGGACAAACCCCTTGTCGCCAGTGTTCCTCCACACCACCTCTACGGCTTGACCTTCTCGGTTCTCTTGCCCTGGGTGCTGGGTATCCCGATGGTGAATGAGTGCCCGCTGCATGCCGAAGAGGTTATCGATGCCATTGATCGGGTGGATGCAGGAACCCTGATTAGCGTACCTGTCCATCTGCGTTCGCTTCTCGAACAGAAGATCAGTTGCAAGCCAATTATGACAATCTCATCGGCAAGCGTGCTCGACAGAGATATTGCCATACAATGGCAGGAGAAATCTGGTCGGGAGATTGTCGAAATCTATGGATCCAGCGAGACCGGGGTGATTGCTTATCGTCGGCAGCTGAGCGATGCGGGCTGGATCCCGTTTCCCGATGTGCGCATCGGCACCAGTGAACATGGCCTATTGCAGGTAGCCTCGCCCTTTATCCACAACAGTGAAGGGAATATCTTCCAGACACAGGACAGGGTCTCCCTGCTGGAGGGCCGCAGATTCCAGCTGCACGGCAGGGCTGATTCCATTGTCAAAATCGCTGGCAAACGGGTCTCGTTGCTGGCGGTTGAAGAAGCCATTAAACGATGCCGGGGGGTTGTGGACGCCGCAGTGACAGCCGTACCCGTACAGGGACATATCCGCGACATGGCGATCTGGGCCGCTGTGGCAACAGGTGAAGAAGGGGATGTGGACGCACGCACGATCCGCACACAGTTATTGCCACAGCTTGACGGCATCAAGATGCCGCGCCGGATTGTGACGATGAAGCAACTCCCACGTGAAGAGAACGGTAAATTAAGCAGGGAAAAGTTGATGGCACTGTTCCACAAGGATGCGCTGCCATGAGTGGCCATTTCACGCATGCCTTCGATATTGCGGTAGATCACCCATGCTTTGCCGGACACTTTCCAGGATTCCCGGTCCTCCCGGCAGTCGCGCAGTTTTCTCTGCTTACGGAAGCGCTTTCCATCCTGCATCATGGCCAGACGTGTGTGATCACCTCAATTCCCGTTGCCAAGTTTCTGTGCCCGATCAGGCCAGGCACAACGGTAACGGTTGAGTTGCGGCCAGGGGAAGCGAACAGCGCGGAGTTTGCCCTGCATTGCAGCAATACAGTGGCAACAAAAGGAAAGCTGACATTCACGATGATAGCAGCATGACCCCGACATTTTTCGGCCCCATCCCGGTATGCACAATCACATGAGCAAGCAGCATGGCTGAGTGGCTGGAAAATAAAGAGCGCGGTTCGTTATGGACGATGCGGCTCATGCTCTTCCTCTGCAGACATGGCGGTCAGGGCTTGGTGCGCCCCCTGCTGTATCCGATCGTGGCTTATTTTTCTCTGACTTCATCGGCGACAAGGGCTGCCTCTCTGCGTTTTTATAGCCAGGTAAGGGGGCATGCCAGCTGGAAGGACTTCTTTTCTCAACTGCTCTGTTTTGCCCGGACGCTGCTGGATGGTATTTTCATTCTGTCGGGAGATACAGACGATTACACAGTCACCTCACACGGCCGCGAAATGCTGATTGAAGAGCAAAAACGGGGTAATGGCATGATCCTGCTCGGCTCGCATCTCGGTAGCTTTGAAGCATGCAGGATTCTGGTGCGCGAGAAGGCGGGGCTGAATGTACACATGGTGGCCTACTTCGGCGGCTCGCAGAAAATCCGCTCAATACTTGACGAGCTGAATCCCGGTCTGGCTGATCGTGTCATCGATCCGACAGAGCCCGATGCGATCTTCAGAATGCGCGATGTCATCGAAAACGGCGGCGTGCTGGCCATTCTTGCTGACCGGGTGGGGATTGGCGACAAGAAGGCAAGCGCCCGTTTCTTCGGGAAACAAATTGATCTTCCTGCCGGCCCATACCTGCTGGCCCATGTCCTCGGTTGCCCAGTCTACAGTTTCTTCGGTCTGCTCGCGGGCAAGAACCATTATGACAGCTATGTCGAACGGGTAGCTGAGCGTATCGTGCTACCGCGCCAGGGGAGAAAGCAGGCATTGGATGCATATGTCCAGAACTACGCAGATCGGCTTGAATACTACTGCCGCAAGTATCCCTACAACTGGTTCAATTTCTTCGATTACTGGAAAGAGAAAGGATGAATGATATGAAGTTTCTAAGCGAAGTTGTGGATAGCCTGATCTACCTGTTTATTGGCCCGTTCACCGTTATCGGTACTGTGCCCTTTCTGCTCATGCAGCTTGATGCGACAATGGGTTTGCCTCACTTTACCTCAGGCGATGTCATCACCGGCGGTTATGTTTTGATGAACCTGGGGGCGGCGCTGGCCCTCTGGTGCACCTGGCTGATGTATCGAAGCGGGGGCACACCCATTCCCTCCATGCCCGCGTTACAACCGGTGCGGTCGGGGCCGTACGGCATTGTGCGCCACCCGATGATGTATTCGCTGCTGATCGTGGGCATTGGCGAACTGCTGGTTACCGGTTCCCTGTTGATGCTGATCTGGATTCCCGTCGCCATGCGTGCCGGAGCTCTGTTTGTCTCGGTCTATGAAGAGCCGGTGTTGATGTTGCGCTTTGGCGAGGCTTATAAAGTCTATTGCCAGGAGGTGCCGCGCTGGCTGCCTACTTGGATGGCCGGCCGTGGCTGACAAGGTTAACGTCACCCTGAAAGTGCCATTCCACGATATTGATCTGCTCGGCATCGTCTGGCACGGCACCTTGCTCATATCGGTGCCGGACGAGGTGGTCAATGCAATTTCCCGGTAAGCTGACACTCCTGATTCTGGCGCTTCTTTTTTCGAGCGGCGTTGCAACAGCCGGAGATACGCTTGAATCAATCCTTGCCGCTGCTGCAGGGCAGCAGCGCGTCGCCATCGACTACCGCGAAGTCAGGCACCTGCAACTGCTCAATGAACCATGGGAGGCACGCGGGCACATGTTCGTGACTGCCGGCGACTTTCTCATTGAACAACTTTCCCCGGAGCGACAGCTGATCGCGGCCAACCGTACCCTGTTCTGGCTCTATATTCCGGATAAAGGCATTCGTCGCACACAAATGCTGAACTCCCCGATGACAAAAAATAATTTCATCCTGTTCATGCCGGTCGTCCGCGGTGACAGGAAGACGCTGGAGAAAGTGTTCGATATCCGTTTCTCCACAAGCAGGGAAGCGTGGTTGATGGAGCTGCGGCCGAAACAGCTCGATGAAGCGATCTACACCCGCATCAGTATTCAGGGGAAAAGTGGGCGGGCAGCCGATTATATGAAGACCGAGTCAGCGGATGGTGACTTTACCGAATGGTTCTTCCAACAGCACGGGTTTGGAGCCGATAGCGAAGCAAGCATGAACAAACTGATGGCTATGGCAAAAGGGCGATAAGCCATGCATCGCCGCGTTCTTGGCTTTCTAATCGCTTTGCCGATTCTGCTGTTTTTTGCCATCTGGCAGGCCGATATCAAAATGGATATTTCAGCCTTCTTTATGGCGGGCGATTCCGCTGAGGAAAGGCTGGTTGCCAGCAACATGCAAAATGGTGAACTCTCGCGTCGCTATCTGGCAAGCATTGAACAGCCGGCAAGCGAAGAAAGCCCTGTCGAGTTCATGCGGGAGTTTCGTGGCGAACTAACCAGGATCAATGGCATCAGTCGGGTTTGGGGAGATGAACTGACAGAGCAGGAAATCCTCGAGCTGCTCTCTTTTTATCTGCCGTATCGCTATCATCTCTACACCCTGCAGCCTGAGACTGATGTGCCCGGTATGTTCACGGCAGCTGCGCTGGATGCAAGAGCCGAGGGTATCAAACAGGGACTGCTAAGTCCGGAAGCGCAGTGGGTGAAAAGAGTCCTTGGCGAAGATCCGATGTTTCTCATTTCAAATTGGCTGCATCGCTTCTCAGGGAATACCCGGAAAGGGCATCAATTTGCCTCGCTGGTGATCGAAACAGAAGCCGCGGGACTGGACACGGAAAAACAGCAACCCGTTCGGCAAAAAATTGAGGATGCATTCAGTCGAATGAACCTCAAATATGGCAATCGATATAAGCTGGAGATGACCGGGGTCCCGCTATTTGCCATGGCCGTGCAGGAGCAGATGGTGCGGGATGCGACGCTGGTCAGTTGCATCTCAATCGTGGTGATGCTGCTGCTATTCACACTGCTTTTCCGGTCCATTTGGGCATTGGTTTCGGTTTCGCTGACGCTGATCGCAGCAGCCACAGTGGCGACCATTCTTACCTCGCTCGTTTTTGGTTATATCCATGCCCTGACGCTGGCTCTCGGCACCACGCTGATTGGCATCTGTATCGACTACCCGATTCATACACTGGTCCATGCTGCAGGCAGCGGGGAGCGAGCGACAAATGCGGCAAAGCGTATCTGGCCAAGCCTGATGCTCGGGGCCATCACAACCGTCGTCGGCTATGCCGCTCTGAGCTTCACCGGCTTCCCGGGCATGCAGCAGATCGCCCTCTATGCCGGAGTAGGCATACTCACCTCCTTACTTATTGCCCGCTTCATCCTTCCCTGTGCCATCGATCAGCATGCCCGTTTGATGGCGCCGGCCTTCAGCTTCAATGTCTGGTTACAGATTACCGGCAAGCGTAAGCTGAAGGTGCCGGTCATCATCATGGGCGTAGCAGTGTTGCTTCTTGGCCTGCCAGGCATGAACTGGCAGGACGATCTTGGCGAGCTTTCACCTTCGCTCGAAAAGATGGACGAAAAGGATCAGCGCATTCGAAGTCATATGCAGAGTATCGAGCCGGGGCGTTTCGTGTTGATTCACGCCGACACCATGGAGAAAGCCTTGCAGACCAATGAGGCGGTGCTGGGCGCCCTACAAAAGGTCAAGGTCGACGGCAAGCTCGAGGCATATTATTCCGTATACCCATGGCTCGCCTCACAATCGCTACAGCAAAGAAATATCCGCGCATTTTCGGAGCAACTGAGCAGCAATAGCATGACGCTCTGGCACGAAGCCATGGAAAAGGCCGGAATGCGCAGCTCCCGTCTGGCCGATCCGGCCATTCCCGACATCGCGCCCCTGCGCTTACAGGATGTCGCCGGGTCTCCGGCAGGGCGTTTCATTGCCGGCCAGCATGTGACCACTGATCACGAATCGATCCTGACAATCTGGCTCGGCAATCACGATGCCAATGCCGTTCGATCTGCACTTTCCGGCATGAAACAGGCCGAATATGTAAGCCAGAAGGATCTGATCAACGAAATGAATGCCGGCTACCGCAACAAGGCTATCGAGGCGTTGAGCTACGGCAGCATTCTCATCCTTCTGCTTCTTACCCTGCGCTACAGGAGTCCTGCGACGGCAATTCGGGCTGTTGCTCCAGCCATGCTTTCCACTGCCATCGTCCTCGGTTGCTGGGGCATCTCGGGTCAGCCGCTTGGCATGTTGCACCTGGTCGGGATGCTTCTGGCTGTTTCAATCTGTGTAGATTACGGCATCTTTTTTGTCGAAAATCGCGCTGAAAATATCAGGCTCACCTATCAGGCCATTGTTGCCTCGGCTCTGACCACCATTGCCGCATTTTCCTGCCTCGGGCTGGCTGAAAATCCGGTCTTGCAGATACTGGCGTGGACCATCGCACCGGGCGTATTCCTGGGCTTCTTCCTCTGCCCGCTACTGCTGCAAAAAACGGCTCCGGGCTGTTGGCAACAAATAGAGTTGTCCGGTTTTAGAGCACAAGGGTTGTCCGGTTTGGTTTTGGTTCATATTGCTGCCTTCAGCCTTGGTAGTGGTAG
>MNXA01000013.1 GCA_001871195.1 Zetaproteobacteria bacterium CG1_02_55_237 | reverse complement strand
AGCACGAACGCACAGTCAACAAAGACAACACCGTCAGCTTTGAGGGCAGAACCCTGCAAATCCCCAGCAATGAATACCGACACCATTATGTCAAAGCCAGAGTGCGTGTTCACTGCTATACCGATGGCAGCATGGCCATCTTCCACGGGCCAAGAAAACTCGCCGAGTTTCAGCCTCTTCTGAAGCCCAAGGCCAGCAAGCCGGAACTACCACTACCAAGGCTGAAGGCAGCAATATGAACCAAAACCAAACCGGACAACCCTTGTGCTCTAAAACCGGACAACTCTATTTGTTGCCAACAGCAGGACGCCCCCTCAGCACATCATCCTTTTACAAATCCAGCAGGCTGCGACCCGGATACTCCATCACTTCTTTCACCGTGGTCAGAAACTGAACTGCATCACGTCCATCAACAATGCGATGGTCGTAAGACAGGGCGATATACATCATCGGCCGCACCACAACCTGACCGTTCTCGGCCACCGGCCGCTGCTGAATGGTGTGCATACCGAGGATTGCGCTCTGCGGCGGATTGAGAATCGGTGTGGACAACAGCGAGCCGAACACGCCGCCATTGGTAATCGAGAAGGTCCCGCCACGCAGATCACCCGGCTGCAATGCGCCGCTTCTCGCCTTGTCGGCAAAGGCGACAATACCGCGTTCGATATCAGCCAGGCTGAGCAAGCCGGCATCGCGCAACACCGGCACGACCAGGCCTCTTTCAGTAGACACGGCAATACCGATATCCTGATAGTTGCGGTAGATAATCTCTTCGCCTTCAAGGCAGGAGTTAACCACCGGGAAACGTCTGAGGCCTTCAACACAAGCCTTCACAAAGAAAGACATGAAACCAAGACCCACGCCATGCCGCTCCTTGAAGGCATCGCGGTACCGGCTGCGCAGGTCCATCACCGGCTGCATATTCACCTCATTGAAGGTGGTCAGGATGGCGGCTGTGTTCTGCGCCTCCTTAAGCCTGCGGGCGATGGTTTTGCGCAGCGCACTCATCGGCATGCGCTCTTCGCGCCGCTCAACACTCGGCGCTGCTGCGGCAACAGGTGCTGCGATCGGTGTTTCCTGTGCTTTCGCACGCTTGGCTGCCAGGGCCGCCTCCACACCATGCTTGGCTTTTGGCTTCTCGGGCTCGTCTTCCACCACAACCGGCGCAACTACCTTCCTGGCCTTGGCTTCCGGCTTCTTGGGGGAAGAAGCGCCTGTGGCATCCGCCTTGATCAAGCCGATAATCTCACCGGGCTCCACGGTATCGCCATCCTTCTTGCGCACTTCCGTCAGCGTCCCGGAGGCCGTCGCCGTGACCTCCATGGTAATCTTGTCGCTTTCGATTTCTGCCAGCACATCGTCTTCGACCACGCTGTCGCCAAGCTGTTTCTGCCAGGCCACCAGCGTCGCCTCGGATTCGGATTCGCCCAGACTGGGCACCTTAATTTCAATATTCACGCAACAACCTCTCCCAATCGCTTACGGTATCATGCCTTCAATAGGCTTACTCAACGCCACATCCACCAGTGCCTGCTGCTGCTCGATATGGCGTTTCATCGAGCCGACAGCCGGTGCCGCGGCAGCAGCGCGCGCCAGATGCAGCAACTCCTGTCCCTCGCGCAGGCAGCGGCGCAGGCAATGGTGAATCTGGAACCATGCGCCCTGATTCTCCGGCTCTTCCTGCACCCATAACATTTCTTTCGCGGCGGAGAACCATGCCACCTGCCCATGCAATTCATCGTAGGGAAAACGATACAGCTGTTCGAGACGTACGATGGCCACATCGTTGATCTTACGCGCGCGGCGCTCGGCCAACAGGTCGTAATACACCTTGCCGGAGCAGACAATCAGCCGACGCACGTTCGGTGTATCCAGCTCATCAATCTCCGGCAACAAGGGCTGAAAGCGCCCATTGGCCAGTTCATCCACCGTGGAATAGGAAAGCTTTTGACGCAGCATGCTTTTCGGCGCCATGAAGATCAGCGGCTTGCGCATGCGAATCAGCGACTGACGGCGCAACAGGTGAAACAGCTGTGCCGGCGTGGTCGGGCAAACAACCCGGATATTGCTTTCTGCGCACAGTTGCAGGAAGCGCTCCAAGCGAGCCGATGAATGCTCGGCCCCCTGCCCTTCATAGCCATGCGGCAGCCACAATACCAGCCCGCTCATGCGCGCCCATTTGGATTCGCCGGCGGCGATAAACTGATCGATCACCACCTGCGCACCGTTCACAAAATCGCCGTACTGCGCTTCCCAGATCACCAGCGCGCGCGGCTCGGAAAGCGAATAGCCATATTCGAAGCCCAGCACGGCTTCCTCGGAAAGCATGCTGTCCACGGCCATGAAGTGCGACATTTCGCCGTTTTCCGCCTGTCTGAGTGGCACGAATTTCTTGCCGGTGACATGATCGTACACCACGGCATGGCGATGGAAAAAGGTGCCACGACCGGAATCCTGTCCGGAGATGCGCACCCAACCGCCTTCATTGAGCAGGGTTGCATAGGCCATAGCCTCGGCGCAGCCCCAATCGACAGGCTCCTGGCCGTCCACCATCTGCACGCGCGATTCGTAAATCTTCGCCACCTTGGGATGCAGCGTAAAGCCTTCCGGCACACCATGCGCGACGCGCACCATGCGGCTTAGCTCTTCCCGGCTTACTGCTGTTTCCGGCTCCGCGGCATCGCGACGCTGAAAACCCTCCCAGCGCCCGGAAAGGCTGTTGTGCTTCTCGGGCTGCTTGCGATTCGGATTGCGCCGCACCTCTTCCAGATTGGTGCGGTATTCCTGCACCATGGCCTCCACCTCGGCATCGCTGATCACACCATCGGCCACCAAGCGCTCACGATACAGCTGATGCACCGGCGGATGCGCCGCCACCTTGCGGTACATCACCGGCTGCGTCACGGTCGGTTCATCGGCCTCGTTGTGTCCATGCCGGCGGTAACAGATCATGTCGATGACCACATCGGCCTTAAACTTGTAGCGGTAATCCATGGCGATCTGTGCTGCCAGCACAACTGCCTCCGGATCGTCGCCGTTCACATGCAGAATCGGCGCCTGCACCATCTTGGCGATATCGGTGCAATAAAGTGTGGAGCGGGCATCGAAGGGATTGGTGGTAAAGCCGATCTGGTTGTTGACCACGACATGAATCGTGCCACCGGTACGAAAACCGCTGAGCTTGGAAAGATTGAGCGATTCGGCCACCACACCCTGACCGGCAAACGCCGCATCGCCGTGCACCAGCACGCTAAGCACCTGACGGCGCAATTCATCGGCACGCCGGCGCTGGCGGGCACGCACACCGCCCAACACCACCGGGGTAATGATCTCCAGATGTGACGGATTGAAGGCCAGCGACAAATGTACCGTACCGCCGGGGGTGGGAACATCGGAGGAAAAACCAAGGTGATACTTCACATCGCCCGAGCGTGCATCGGCATCGACATACTGCACGCCCTCGAATTCGGCAAAGATATCAGCCAGCGATTTGCCCAGCAGATTGGTCAGCACATTCAAACGCCCGCGATGCGCCATGCCGAGGATAATCTCCTTGGCGCCCTTGCAGCCGCCGTGGTGTACCAGCATGTTGAGCAGCGGAATCAGGCTTTCCCCGCCCTCGAGCGAAAACCGCTTCTGTCCGGCATAACGGGTGTGCAGGAAATGCTCGAACTCTCCAGCCTGCATGACCTTGCGGAAAATCTGCAAGCGGATTTCATCGTCGAAATCCGGGGTCGAACGAATCGTTTCAAAGCGCTCCTGCAACCAGTGTTTTTGGGCCGAATCCCTGATGTAGAGAAACTCCGGACCAATCTTGCCGCTATAGCTGCGGCGCAGAATATCCATGATATCGCGCAGCGGCAGTTCAGGTGGGCCGACCAGATCGCCGGTCGGAAACACCACATCCATGTCTTCCTGAGAAAGCCCGTAATAACGCGGCTCAAGCTCTGGACTGGGTGGTGGCGGATTAAGGTGCAGTGGATCAAGATCGGCATGCAGATGCCCGTGAACGCGATAGCCGTGAATCAGGTAGATGCCACGCGATGGATACTCCACACCGCCACCCTCGGAATCGCTGATTTGTGCGGGGGCAACCGGTTGTCTGGCTTCCTGCGCCAAACGCTGTTCGATGCTGCGCCGGGACACGCTGTTGTCATCCTGCATGGCCCGGAAACGCTGGGCCCAGACCTCAGGGACGGAATCGGCCTGTTGCAGATAATCCTCATACAATGCCTCTACCCAGGCAGCATTGACGCCCCCCAGATCGGCATCCATCTCCAGCGCATCGCGCTTGTCGGGGAAGGGAATAATCTGGCCGCCAGATTGTCCGGAATCCTGCATTCTGCTGCTCACCGATGCGTTATAGCGCAATGTCCGGCAAAAGGCGAGCGGCAGCGCACAAGATGAGCTCGAATCAGTTCCAAGGCCATTCCCATGCCGCATAGCGCAGTCGGTACCACCCCAGGCCGAGATATTCATGCAGGGCCAGTGAAGACGAAGCCAGTGTGCCGGCATCGGGAAGCAGGCTGCGTGCATCATAGTCATTCTGCTGCGTCAGATAATCGGTCGGCGCAGCGATCACCTCAAACCCCTGCTGCTCAAAACACCAGCAGGAGCGCGGCATATGCCAGGCGCTGGTTACCAGCACGATGTGCGACACACCTTGTGATTGAAGCATTTGCCACATATAGGCGGCATTCTGCCATGTGTTTTCCGAGGCCTCCTCGGCAAAGGCCTGCTCCTCCGCGACACCGAACTGCAGCAGCCAGCGGCGCATAACCGCCCCTTCCGATTCGCTAGCCGAACTCAGGGGCCGGCCACCGGTGGCATACACGGGCAGACCTGTCTGCCGCGCCAGTCGGGCGGCATAGATGGTGCGCATCATGGCAAAATGTGACAATTCATCTGATCCGCCGTATTCCGGTGCCTGTTCGTAAAGCCCGCCACCGAGTAACACAATGGCTGTCGTACCGGGCGGCGACAAGCGCAATTCGGAAATCTGTGCAGCACTCAAGGGCGGTGAGCGGAATTCGAGCGGCTGCGTCAATGCATCGCGCACCGGAGCGATGGAAAGCAACCAGAGCGTGACCAGCGAAAGGGCCAGCAGCGCCCTGCCCCACCATTTTCGCCGTGCCAGAAATCCCGCAAAGGCGAGCAAGATTAACCCTCCCGGGGGAAGCAGAAGCAGTGTCACAATCTTGGTGAGCATCAAGCCGCTCATGGACTTTCACCCTGCGTGATCTGGCGATCCGCGCTCTGATGATCGGCCCGGATACGCATCGCCACCACCAGCGCCTCGAATAACACCCACAAGGCCAGCAGCAGAATCAGGCCACCAACCACAGCCACCGTCCAATGATCCTTACCGACAGCCTCGATGATACCCATGACCATGCCGGATACGGTTGCAGCAAGAACCAGCAGCATGGGCAGCAGGGTGTAGAGCACAGGCCGGCGTTTGCGATAAAGGTAGATGGTAACGGTGAGCAGGGTCAGGGCCGCCAGAATCTGGTTGGTGGTGCCGAACAGCGTCCACAGAAACAGCCCGGCAGGCTTGCCATCCACGCGGAAGAATGCAAAGAAGCCTATGGCGGCCACAGCCAGCAGGGTGGCAACATAGCGGTTACCCAACAATTTCAGCCCGAGGGTGTGGCCGATTTCTTCAATATTAAAACGCAGCAACCTGGTGCCCGTATCCACGCTGGTCATGGCAAAGGCCACCACCACCACGCTGATAAAAGCCATCGCCATATCCAGAGGAATGCCCAGCTGGTGAATAAATTGCCCGTTGCCCTGAATGAACACGCCGAGCTTCTGGTGCAGGCCGGCAGCCTTTTCCCAGGAACCGTAAAAACTGGCCCACTGCTCATGACTGGTGAATGCCCCGGCCGTTGTAGCCAGCACCGCGAGCAGGGCCAATAGTGACTCCCCGATCATGCCGACATAGCCGACAAACGTCGCATCCGTCTCCTTATCCAGCTGCTTGGCTGTGGTACCTGAGGCGACCATGCCATGGAAACCGGAGATAGCACCACAGGCAATCACGATAAAAAGAAAGGGCATCATGGGTGGCGCACCCTCGGGGTGTGCATTGATCATTGGTGCGGCCCACTCCGGCGACATCACAAAGAATCCGGCCAGCATGCAGGCCATGGCCAGATAAAGCAGCAGCGAATTGAGGAAGTCGCGCGGTTGCAGCAACAGCCAGACAGGCAACACACTGGCAGCAAAGGCATAGACGAGCAGGCTCCAGCTCCATGTGGATGCGGATATGCCGGTTACCGGCAGGTAGAGCCCCATCCATGTAGTCAGCAGCATGAGCACAAAACCCACGCCGATCAGCGGCCACAGCGGCATATTTCGGCGGTAGATAAGAAAGCCGATAAGCATGGCAATAAGCATCAGGGCATAGGTCGGGAAGACTGCTTCAGGATGCGCAGTGGCCGGGATATGCGCTGCATCGGGTGCGGCAAACAGGCCGGAAATCACCAGCACGAACACCCCCATGGCCAGGGCCACGAGAAAGAAAATCACCAGCAGAAAAAGCAGACGGGTGCGCGGGCTGATTACATCGCGTGCAATCGTGCCCATGCTCTGCCCCTGATGGCGTACGGAGAGCACCAGTGCAGAAAAATCATGCACCGCACCCACCAGAAGCGTACCAAGCACCACCCAGCACAGGGCCGGAAGCCAACCCCAGATAACAGCAATGGCTGGGCCGAGCATCGGGGCCAGACCGGCAATCGAGGCATAATGATGGCCAAATAGCACGTATTTATTGGACGGCAGGTAATCCACATCGTCTCTGAGGGTGTGAGCAGGTGTCGGCAGCTCATCGGAGAGCATAAATACACGCTTGGCCAGTACACCGCGGGCATAAAACCGGTAGAACACCACATACAGGCTGAGCACCAGTATCGCCATAACCACAGGTGACATAATTCCTCCGTGCATCCCTCGGACTTGCGCGTTACGCTAGGGCCTGCAAGCACAAAATGCGAGTGAAGCGCTGCCGCCCGGAATGGGGCCAGGCAAGGCGCGAGGAGTGAAGTTTGGTGAATCCAAATGAACACCAAGCAACACAGCATGGCGCCATGCCGGGCGCAGCCCTGCGGGACGGACCATTTTTCCTCCCTGCTGCGTTATTACTCACTTATGTGCAACAAGGACATGTCGCTCGCAATGCCTTGCAGGGACAAAAAAATGATCTCGTCGCTGCACCCGAATTTTATGTTTACAGGCCCTGACCCTATGCAAATCCCATTCCGCCGTTCCCGGCGCACAACATCTCTTCCCTGCCTGCTGATAAGCGCCATTCTGCTTATATCAACAGCCGCATGCCAGCAGCAGCCGGCAGCCCCCAAGCCGGCCACTATGCCCGCATCCCCGGCCGCAGCAATAATCGGTGGAACAACGATCTATGAGGCCGATATCGATTCGGCCATTCAGGCCCTGCCTGAAAGCCTGCAGGTACAACGCAACGAACCCCAGTTGCGCGCCCGCGTACTGCATGTCCTGCTGCGCCGTCAGGCGCTCAGCCAGCAGGCCATCGACCTGCATCTGGATGAGGATCCGCTTATCCATCACCGCATAAGCAAGGCGCGCGATGACATCCTCATCGAAAGCCTGCAACAGTGGAAAATGCACCGCATCCCCGAGCCGGATGAGGCCGCCATCTCCGCCTATTATCAGACGCATCTGCCTGAATTCACCATCCCCGAGCAGGTGCATGCGCGCCATATCCTGCTGGGCAGCGAAAAACAGGCCGATGACGTACTGAAAGCCCTGCGCAAGGGTAAAGATTTTGCAACCCTGGCTGCCGAATTCTCGCGCGATGACGGAACGAAATCTCTCGGCGGCGACCTTAACTGGTTTCCGCGCGGTGTGATGGTCAATGAGTTCGAGGACGCGGTGTTCGCGATGAAGAACCCCGGTGATATTTCCGCACCGGTCAAAACTCCCTTCGGCTGGCATATCATCGAGCTGATCGGCAAACGGCCGACCAGCCGCCAGTCACTGCCCGAAGCAAAAGGCGATATTGCCGCCATACTCAAACAACAGGCCATGAGCGCATGGGTCGACGGCCTGACAGAAACCGCCGGAGCACAAATACTGAACCTGCAGTACAGCCGGATGCCGGGTGAACAGGCCCCCTGATTAATTTATTTATCGGGAACGGTATCAGACAGGCAAAACAATAAATCAGTGCCAGCCTCTATTTTCAGCGTTTCAGCCTTGCGGCAGGACCGCATAAGAGGCAAAGCTCTGCCCGCCCCGTTCGTCGAGACAGGCCTGCTCATCGAGATACAAAGAGCGCAGCTGCATATCCACAGGCCTGGCCAGATTACCCTGCATGATGCTGCGAAAATCATCGCCACCGAGCAGGCGATGGCGCTGCGTGAGAAACAGCATGTCCAGTCCGCCATCAAGCAGGGTGCGATGCACCTCCGGTCCGGCAATCATATAAGCTGAACGGTAACCTTCACCCGCAAGCAGCCTGCGAATCGCCGGCCCGTCCAGTTCCTGTGCCTCACTCCTGAGGACTGCCAGGCCCTGCTGCGTCAGCCTGTCCACCTGACTCTGCGGGGCATCTGCTCCCGTAAGCACCAGCACGCGTCGATCCTGCACCTTTTCCAGCGCTGCCTGCGGAATATCGAGGCTGCGCGAAAGAATGGCCACATCCGGCTGCACTGTTAACCCCTCATTCAGCCGCCATGCGGCCAGATCGGCATAGTCGGCCTCGCGACCCACCGGCAGCAGATCCTGAGCATTCCCCCTAGCCAGTTGTCGGAAATAGCGCGCACTGGTCAGCATGATGTCGGACTGTGCTGCCAACTCCTGATACAAACGCCAGTCGCGCTTATTGGCCAGAGAGGCAGGAACGCCCTGCTCACCATGCGCATCAAGCAGGGAGATACGCCCATCGAGACTGGCAATGAAGTTGGCATAGATGAACACCTCGCCAGACTCAGCCTGCCGGTGCAAAGACAGGGAAAGATACAATCCCTTCAAGGGAATTTTCTGCTGTGGCGCAGGGTAGAGTCGTAATACCGTCATAGACTGAGCATAGCCTCCCCATAGCTGCAGTGCATCACCACTCTGCCTGAAAACCTAGAGCGCACAGCCGATGGAGAGCAATGCGTTGCGAACATCTGCAGGCGACCGGACATGCACGGCGCGAATGCCTGCCTTGATGGCGGCTTCAACGTTTTCAGGCATATCATCGAAGAACATGATCGCATCAAGTGGAATGCCCAGCGTATGGGCAACATGCTCGAACACCTGCGCCTCAGGCTTGCGGATACCGATTTCATTCGATGCAAAAACATGCTCAAACGATGCTACAACATCGGGGAACATGGCCGACCAGGTTGCATGATGGGTGGCATTCGTATTGGTGAAGGCGAAGCAGGGAAATTGAACCCTGGCCGACTGAAGCATCGCTCTCGTCTCGGAAATCTCACCAAGAAAGATGGCGTTCCAGCCCTCGGCAATTCGGGCGTGGTCGTCCTGCAACTCAAGGATCGTACTTAAGTGGGCAAAATACTGTGCGGCCGTGATCTCACCACGTTCGTGCTGCTCGTAGGCAAGATCATACTTAAAGACGTGTTCCATCTCTGTGCAGGATAGACGGGATATCGGCTCCCAGATGGCAAATGCCCGATTGAAGTCAAAATCGATAAGAACGCCGCCGATATCGAAGAGCAGCACCTCAATCTTATTGCCTCTCCTTGGCATCAGAACCTCCGTATTTACCAATGATTCAACCTTGCTCTCATGCGCTGAACTCCCGCCATACATGTCTCAATAGCTATTCAGCAGGATGCCAGCGATGCTGATTTCTGTCTGTATAGAATTTTGACTATCTGCCCACGCGACGCCATATTTGTTGCCAAGGGCGGGCAGCCGTGGAATATTGTTATGCTCGTAAGGATAGTTGGGCCTGATCTGAGGAGGCATATGCCATGAGCAGTGATTCATCTCCTGATACCAAGGAAAGGCTATCAAGCCACGGCCGGCTTCTGGATAGTAAACACTTTCCGATTCTTCAGGGTATGCCCGCGGTGATCATTGGTGTCCTGAACAATGCCAGCAATCTGATGCATGTTTCTGAAGGCGTGGAGCTGCTGCACGAAGGCGACACCACCCATGACCTTTATTTTATCGCCAGTGGCACTGTGTCCATTACCAAGCATGTGGGAAATGGCGAAAAGATGCTGCGCAAGCTCGGCAGCGGTGATGTGTTCGGCGAATTCGGCACCTTGCGCGGCAAGGTTCGTTTTGCCTCGGTACACACCCTTGAAATGAGCCATATTATCCGCGTCAAAATGGCTGCAGTGCTGCAGATTCTGGAAGTTGAACCGGCTTTTCGCGATCGCCTGACGCAACTGATGAACAGGCGCATCCTTTTAAGCTTTATAGCCAGCCACCCTGTCTTTCAGGGGCTGAGCGACGATGCTGTTATTGATCTGGCCGACGCATTGCATCTCCGCTTTGCTGCGCAGGATGACCCGATCTTTATGCAGGGGGAAAAACTTGATGCACCGTGCATGATCGTCTCCGGCGAAGCGACGGTCCGCATGGACAGTGATGTTCAGGTATTGCTTGAGATGCTCCGTGACAACGATGTTCTTGGGGCAGCAATCGACGAGGCAGGACTGGCTGTCTATTCGGCCATTGCCTCCAGTGATACCGATTTGCTTATTCTCGATGATGCAGCCATGTCTTTGCTCCGTTCGCATTCGGCCCCGGTGGCAGATCATCTGGAACAGCTCATCACCGAACGGGCGGCGAAAACATTCGCTCGAATCAAACAATTCTCTTCTTAATCCGGAAGGGCGCTGCTCAGCCGGCTTTCTTTTTTACAATAAGGTAAACGATAGCGGCAAGCCCGAGGGCTGCGGCGATGAGGGGCTGATCCTCGACCAACCAGATGATGGTAAAGAACACAGCGGCAAAGACGGCTGTTTGCACCAGTATAATTTGGAAGGTTTTCCCAGACGGCGGAGGAGATGATTCCGGCCGGTCCTCCTGCCCCTGCTCAGGGGTATTCCCTTCCGGTGGTTTCTGATCCTTGTCACTCATAGTGTAAGTTTAGACCGAGCCATTCATTGTGCAAACCAAACTTGAATCAATGGACTCTTACCCCATCGGCCATCTGGGCTTTGCGGCACAGGCCGAGTCAAATCCCGATAGTGTGGCTCATGGTAGGCGACCCTCACGTTTCAGTCGGCGGATTACCATTGAGTGGTACAGAGATGCGCATAGCGGGCGGATCAGGGGACGGCTGATCAGCCATGCAATGGGCTTCAGGCGCGGGACTCGGGACATCAACACGATGTAGGCATCAAGTTCGGAGAGGATGCGGCCGTCCGCATCGCGAATGTGCAGTTCGGTGAGGGCTAACTTTGGATCGATGCCGAGGCGTTTGAGTTCCTTGTCTTGCCCGGTGATGTCGAACCACTCGACATCGCGGCCGGATGCTCCGGCCATGGCTTCGTATTTTTCACGGTCGCGCACGCATTTCTCGCACGCGCCGTCGTAGTAGACAGTGATTGCCACGGCTATCGAACCGACAGCCGTGGCATCATGTTTTCAGCTGAGGCTTTCGGCTGCCTTGGCAATGCGGCCTACTGCATCTTCCAGCGTGGCCTGGGCCACGGCATAGGAGATGCGCATGAAGCCTGGGGCACCGAACTCGGTGCCGGGCACCAGCGCAACGCCGGCATCCTCAAGCAGCCATGCGCAGACATCGAGGTCGTCCTTCAGCACCACACCTGCCGGGGTCTTTTTGCCGAGCCATGCCTGCACGGACGGGAACACGTAGAACGCGCCGTCCGGCATGATGCAGGTCACGCCGGGGATTTTATTCAGCGCAGCCACCAGCCATGTGCGGCGACCTTCGTAGACGCGCACCATTTCTTCCAGTGCATCGGTAGGACCGGTGAGAGCGGCGAGAGCCGCCTTCTGGGCGATGGATGAAGGATTGGATGTGCTCTGCCCCTGAATCTTGGCCATGGCCTTGATCAGATGACGCGGGCCTGCGCAGAAGCCGATGCGCCAGCCGGTCATGCAATAAGCCTTGGAAACACCGTTCAGGGTAATCGTGCGATCCTTCACATCGGGGCATACCTGCGCGATGGTGGCAAAGGTTTTGCCGTCGAACAGAATCTTTTCGTACATATCGTCGGTGGCGACAGCTACGTTCTCATGCTTTTTCAGCACCGCACCGAGCGCAGCCAGATCGTCATGCGAATAGGCCATACCGGTCGGATTGGACGGGGAATTGAGGAACAGCAGTTTGGTCTTCGGGGTAATGGCTGCTTCCAGCTGCGGGCCGGAGAGCTTGAAGCCGTTCTCAGCCGTGGTATCCACAATCACCGGCACACCACCGGCGAGCAGCACCATATCTGGATAGGAAACCCAGAACGGGGCCGGGATAATCACCTCGTCGCCCGGATTGATCATGGCCTGCAGCATATTGTAAATGCACTGCTTGCCGCCGGTGGACACCAGAATGTCGTCCGCCTCGTAATCCAGATCGTTGTCCTTCTTGAACTTCGCAGCGATGGCCTTACGCAACTCGGGAATGCCGGGCACGGCGGTGTAGCGCGTGAAGCCGGCATCGATGGCGGCCTTGGCTGCGTCGCAGGCAGCTTTCGGGGTATCGAAATCAGGCTCGCCGACAGACAGCGAGATGATGTTTTTGCCTGCGGCACGCAATTCAGCGGCCTTGGCTGTGATGGTGAGGGTGGCGGAGGGTTTAACCAGGTTGACGCGATCGGATAGTTTTATCATGCCAACGATGCTGCCATATTTTTTTGCCGACTCAACTGGTCAGAATGCTTTTGCATCTGGCCCAAGCGAGCTCCTGATAACAGGGGCTATCGAGGCTTGCTTTCGCTTGCCACGCCTTCACCTCTGGAATCTACCAGCCCCATGATCTTCCCCGTTTTCCTGTTCCACAAAATCGCCTGCATATTGCCGTAAGGCCGCTCCAGCGGCTGCAAATCATGGCCGCGCTTTTCAAGTTCGGCGGCCAGCTTCGGGCTGAAGGCATGGGGCTCATGCTGCACCACATCGGGCAGGAACTGGTGGTGAAAGCGAGGAGCATTCACCCAGTCCTGCGGCGGAGCCTGATCGAGCATGAAACCGACGGAGGACAACAAGACCATGGAGATAATGCGCGAACCACCGGGTGTGCCGAGGATGAAGGTACGATCAGGGCCAACTACGAAGGTCGGGCTCATCGAGGAAAGCATGCGCTTGCCCGGCTCCACGCCATTGGCCTGACCCTGCACCAACCCGAAGGCATTGGGCTCGCCGGGACGGGTGGCGAAATCGTCCATCTCGTCGTTGAGCAGAATCCCGGTGGATGGCGAGAGATAACCCGAGCCGAAGGGGTAGTTGGTGGACAGTGTGGCGGCAACCATATTGCCCTCACGATCGATGATCGAAAAATGCGTCGTGTCTTGCCCTTCGCTCAGCATTTCACCTGTTCCCTGAATATCCAGCGATGGGGTGGCGTGCTGCATGTCGATGCTCTGGCGCAATTCAGCCAGCCTCGCTGCATCCAGATAGTCGTGAGGAATGCTTACAAAGTCGGCATCGCCAAGATAACGGTTGCGATCACGATAGGCGCGCGTCATGGCCTCAATCAGCAGATGTGTACGGTCAGCAGTACTCAGCTGCTTCAAATCATCGTCTTTCATCTGGCCGAAAACATGGGCCAGCGTCATGCCGCCGGAGGATGGCAGGGCTGCGCTAACAATATGGAAACCGTGGTAGTCGAAGATGACCGGCTTACGCTCAATGGCACGGTATGCGGCCAGATCGTTCAGGCTGATTAGACCGCCGTCATTTTTGACATCGCGTACCAGATGCAGAGCCGTTTCGCCGTGATAGAAATCCTCAGCACCGTGCTCGGAAAAGCCGCTCAGGGTGTCGGCCAGTTGCGGCTGACGAATACTTTCGCCCTCTTTTTTCAGGAAGGTGTCGCGCGCGGCAGCATTGAATGCCTTGCTGCGCCACTTGATCATCCTGGCCAGTCGCGGCCCGACGCGAAAACCATCCCTCGCCAAACGGATGGCCGGCTCGCTCACCTCACTGCGCTTGAGCACGCCGTATTTTCCAACCAACCTCCCCACTCCGGCGAGCAGACCCGGCACCCCTGCCGCCTGCGGGCCATCGATGCTCGACTGCGTGTCGTATATCTCGCCGTGCTCCGCAGCTGCCGGCGAAGTCTCCCGCGCATCGATCATCACATAGCGCTTGTCTTTGGCGATATAGAGTAGGAAAAAACCACCGCCGCCAATCCCTGAAGAACTTGGCTCAACCACGCCCAAGGCCAGCGCGGTGGCTGCAGCCGCATCGAAGGCATTACCGCCCTTGTTCAGCATCATCACCCCCGCCTCGGCTGCCAGCGGCTGGGCCGCAACCACCATACCGGTTTTAGGTGAGAACAACTCCGGATTGGCTGCATGTGCTGCCGACGACAACAGGATGACAAAGGCGAACGACAGGGCTTTGATGGCTCGATTCATAGAGATGAGCATAGCCGCTTCCCGGAAAACGGCAATTTTCCCACCAATTCGCATGCAAGTGGCTTGCAGGGGGGAAGTCACGGCTTCAGTCTTAGCCTCTTTGCCAAACTGCATCGAAAGGAAACATCGTCATGGCTGTGAATCCACCTGTTCTGAATCCTCCCCTGCCCGTTCCCGGCTTTAAGGTCGGCACCGCTTCCTGCGGCGTTAAATCGCCAGCCCTGAAGGGCAAGCGTCAGGATGTGACGCTGATCGTCGGCGATGTCGATTGCCATGCAGCAGGCGTATTCACCAGCAACCGTTTCCGTGCCGCCTGTGTGCGCTGGGGTGAGAAGACCCTGACTACCCATGCCGAAAAGATTCGCGCCATCGTTGCCAATGCAGGCAATGCCAATGCAGGGCTGGGTGAAATGGAAAACGTGTGGGCCAGGCAGTTGATTGAATCGGGTGCTTCCGCAGCGGGCGTGGATGCCGATTGCGTTCTCTCCTCCTCCACTGGCGTAATCGGCACACCATTTCCCATCGATCGTGTCCGCGAAGGTATGCATGAGGCTGCCACAAGCCTGACTGCCGACAATTGGGAAGCTTCCGCCCATGCCATCCGCACCACCGATACCTTTGCCAAATGGTCATCGGCACAGATCGACATCGATGGAAACACCTATACGCTGACCGGCATCTGCAAGGGTAGCGGCATGATACATCCGAATATGGCGACCATGCTTGGCTTTGTCGCCACCGATGCGCCGATTGCCGCCAGCGATCTGGCCCCCATGCTCAAGCGAGTGGCCAACCGCTCATTCAACTGTATCAGCGTGGACGGCGACACTTCGACCAACGATACGCTTTACCTGCTCTCCTCCGGCATCGGGCTCGGGCATACACCGCTGGCCGATACCTCCCTGTTTGAACAGGCACTGACCGAACTGTGCATCGAGCTTGCCCAGCTCATCGTGCGCGATGGCGAGGGCGTTTCGAAGTTTGTCACCATCGAGGTGAACGGGGCCGCCAGCGAAGCCGACGCGCGCACCGTAGGCCGGGCCGTTGCCATTTCACCGCTGGTCAAAACTGCATTTGCCGGAAGCGATGCCAACTGGGGTCGCATCCTGTCGGCCGTCGGCAATTCAGGCATCGCCATCGACACCAATAAAATAACCCTCAGTGCCGACGATGTGCTGATGTTCGAAAAAGGGAACCTGCACCCGGATTATCGCGATGCAGACGGCATGGAAGTTTTCCGCAAGCCTGAATTCACCATCACGCTTGATCTCGGCATGGGCTCCGCCTCATCCACCGTGTGGACGGGCGATCTGACCCACGATTACATCACCATCAATGCGGAATATCGCACCTGAAAACAGCTCATCCAGCATAAAGAGCTCGAAGGAAATTACTTGGCGAACCCCGGACAGACTGTACAAGGTTTGCCTGAATTGAAGACCAGCAGCTTATAAGCAGAAATCATGCCCCTTTTCGGGGGCATGACTTCTTACTCGAAGACAACAGCAAACTTCCAGTGCGTTAGTGGAGAGGCCCGGTAAACAGCTCTCTTCGTAACATTATCAAATTCGTAGGAAGTGACGCCCGCAGGATTCGTCAGCATCTCGTTGGCGGCCTTCTTGAGCGTCTCGCTTCCCAGATCGCGCGGGTCGAGAAATTCCCGATTCGTCTTCCTGTGCAGGGCAGTCAGACCGTTCGGAGCGAGCGCGAAGAAGGATATATTGGCCGGCAGCGCCAAAGCGGCATTCACCTGATCGGCAAGTACCTCAAGAAAAACCGATGCGCCGATCGCTCCAACCACCTTGCCCCCTTCCATCATGGGCACAGCGATCACTACCGAACGTTTCCCGCTGCTTTTACTGACAACCAGTTCGCCGTCAATCGTCGTCCCGGACATAAGAGGCTGAAAATAGCTGCGGTCACTCAGTTTCACACCCATTTCCCCTTTATCGACGGTGGCATATGTGCCGTCAGGGCGAACAAACCAGACAATCAGGCCAGAACCCGATTTCTCGTACCCGCGCAACAGCGGCTCCATCTTCTTCCACTTTAACGATCTCGCCTCGGGCGTGGATGCCAGAATCTGCAAACTTTGCTGGACCGATAGCAAACGCAAATCCGTGTAGGAGGTAAAGGCTGAGAGCAGGCTTTGCGCGCTATCCTCAGCGTGATTACGAGTATCGGCAGCCTGTACTATCCCCATTTGGGATACCACCAGTATAAGCAAAGCGATGACACTCAAAAAATATTTCCTGAACATTGCATCCTCCTTATTCAATTCGCATCAACATGATCCGCAAAACACCCTTAAGAATCCCTTTGCGTCATAGTTACTTATAGTTGAATTTCCATACGCCTGCAGCAATAACAGGGGCACATGCATGGTCATTCGATCTTGCAAACCAGACAGATATTTCACCACGAATAGATTCGCTGAATAGTGCGGCCGAATAAGATTTTCCGGGGGAGAAGGCTCACAAAAAAGATTCCCCGCAGTGAGCTGCGGAGAAGTTTATCCTGTGTTGATCTGCATTAGATGTCTTTGATGCTCTTCGTGATGTGCAAAATTGCCTTACATCAGCACCCGTTCAATACCGCCGTTTTTAACGCGGCTTACAAAATCATCCTGCCATTTCTCGCCGTGCAGGCGCTTGGCCAGTTCGACAACGATATAATCCGCCGCAACGCCGGTTTCCTCTTCCAGCCTTGAGAGCCCCTGCAGGCAGGACGGGCAGGAGGTCAGGATTTTTGCATCGGCCTGTGTATCGAGCCTGGCTTTTGCCTTGGCCATTTCCTCTTCCTTGCGGGCGCGAATCTTGCCGGCAATCGCCGGGCTGGCCACAGCCAGCGTGCCTGCCTCACCACAGCATTCGGCCGAGGCCACCGACGGGGCTTGCAGCAAAGCACTGATCGCAACCTCGGAGCCATGCCGCTTCATCGGCGTGTGGCAGGGCTCGTGATACAGGTATTGCTGCCCTTCCACAGCTTCGGCAGCCACGCCCTGTGTCACCAGATATTCATGGATATCGATCAGGGGTGCTCCGGGAAACACCTGCTCCAGCTGATAACGCGTCAACTGATCGTAACAGGTGCCGCATGACACGATCACGGCCTCGAAATCGAGATAGGACAGCGTGTTCTTCATGCGATGGAAGAGCACACGGTTATCGTAGGTGATCTGATTGCCGCGTTGGTGATCGCCACCGGCCGTCGAAGGGTAGCCGCAGCACAGATAGGACGGCGGCAGCACCACGTTCAGGCCGAGATCATAGAGCATGGCCTGCGTGGCCAGTCCGACCTGCGAAAACAGACGCTCCGAGCCGCAACCCGGGAAATAGAATACCGCCCGCCCGTTGGCCTTGGCGGGATCGCGCAGGATCGGAATTTCGTTCTTGTTGCGCCCGTCGATACCCAGGGTCGAGCGTGCCGTATCCAGCGGCAGGCTGGGCAGCGGACGTTCAACGAAGTTGATGATCTGTGCCGTGACACCCGTAAGATTGCGCTT
This sequence comes from Zetaproteobacteria bacterium CG1_02_55_237, assembly GCA_001871195.1. GTDB lineage: Bacteria > Pseudomonadota > Zetaproteobacteria > Mariprofundales > Mariprofundaceae > UBA1543. The sequence continues at coordinate 41,869 of MNXA01000013.1, read as the reverse complement.
GGCTGCAGGAATCTCCTTCACCAAACCAATGGCTTTCGCCACCTTGTGCAGTAAGCGATGCCCGGCATAACCCCAGCCGATCACCGTCTTGCGCATCAGACGCACGGTGTCGGGGTTTTTCGTGACCAGAAACAGCAGCGCCAACTTCGAGCCGAGATTGAAGCGCGCCTGCCCCTTGTCTTTCATAATGCCGCGCATGCGCTCGGTAACCATGCCGAAATCAATATTCACCGGGCAGGGTGATTCACATTTGTGGCAGATGGTGCAGTGGTCGGCCACATCGCCGAGGCCTGCGAACTGCTCGAAGGAAATCCCGCCGCCGGTCTGCGATTCGTAAAGGAATGCCTCGATGATCGCGCCCGTCGCCTGAATCTTGTTGCGTGGCGAATACAACATCGAAGAGCGCGGGAAATGCGTGTTGCACACCGGCTTGCACTTGCCGCAGCGCAGGCAGGGAGAAATATCCTCGGAAAGTGCCGTCAGATCGGCCGCTTCCAGAATCACCGACTCCATCTCCAGCAGGTTGAAACTCGGCGTGTAGGTAAAGGTCAGGTCCGTGCCCGGCATCAGCTTGTCGCGGTTGAACAACCCATCCGGGTCCACGCGGCGCTTGTAGTCGGCCATCTCGGCCAGATACTCCTCGCGCATATAGGGCAGCTTGGTGATACCGATACCGTGTTCACCGGAAATCACACCGCCCAACTCCACCGCCTTGGCCATAAAGGCCTCCACAGCGTGGTGAGCGCGCTTCATCATCTGATAGTCATTGGAATTGACCGGCACATTGGTATGCACATTACCGTCGCCGGCATGCATATGCGTGGCGATCACAATGCGGCTGGACAGAACTTTTTTATGCTGGACCACAACACCTTCGATCAGGGAGCCATAACCGCGCAGCAAATCCGACAGCGCCTGCTCAACCTCGGTACGATAGGAAATACGCAGGCTGCCGCGCTGGATTACCCTGAACAGATCCTCATCCGCAGCATGCTCGACGCCTGCGGGCAGACCGGCGGAATCTTTACACGGCAAATCCAGACCATCGAGCCAGGACTGCCAGCGGCCCCGCACCTCGGCTGTCACATTGAGGCAGGCGCGAATCTTGCCGCTTAAGAACTCACCGCTCTCGACCACCAGCAGCTTGCGCACAGCGGGATCGTTGTCGGCAACCAGTTCAATCTGACGTTTGAGATAGGCATCAACTGCATCCACCGCCTCGATTTTGTTGGCGATGGAATGTTCGATATTCAGATGCTCAATGAAATCGTTGTACTCAGACAGGCGATGCAGCGGAATCACCACATCCTCGTTGAGTTTGAAGGCGCGTGTATGTCGGGCAATAGCCGCCATGCTGCCGCGCACCTCCCAGAAACTCTTGCGATCCGCCGGCTGCACAGCGACAAAGCCCTCGCCGTTGCCGTTTGAAGCAATACGCGTGATCGCCGAGCAGGCAGCGGCAACTTCGCGCTGCTCATCGCCGGACACATCGATCAGCAGTACCACGCGCGGTTGTTCGCGGCGCGTGGACTTGGATTTATAGCGGGTAGCCTTGACGTACTTTTCATCAAAGTGTTCCAGCCCTTCCAGATGCACGCCGGACATGGCATCGACATGTTCCTTGATGCCGACCATGGCGGCGGTTGCCTCGCGCAGATCCTGACCGAAAAACTCGCAGCAAACAGTCTGAGTGAACGCATACGGCTCATGCAGCACAAAAGTCGCATCGGTGATAAAGCCGTCCACGCCTTCCTTCTGCACGCCGGGCAGGCCACCGAGGGCCTTGCGCGTCACATCCTTACCGAGGCCGGCGAGGCGGAATACGGAACCGGGAATAATCAATTCTTCAGGTTCGGAAAGCGGCGTCGTGCCGTCAGGGGCAAAGCGACTCAAACGGAAGCGCGCCTCGCCCTCAGGCTCGATGCGCCCCATATTGTGTTCCAGTCGTTCCACCAGCAGCCAGTTGCCATCCGGGGTAACCATCCTGTACGACAACAGATTATCGACGCAGGTTCCCCAGATCACCGCATGCTTGCCGCCGGCATTGGAGGCTACATTGCCGCCAATGGTGCAGGCCCACAGGCTGGTCGGGTCGGTGGCAAACACATACGGCTGCGACGCCTGCATCACCTTGCCGGTGACCGCGCCCGCCTGCGCCGTGATGGTATGGGCGATTCGTCCGCCGCCGATATCGCGCTGCTCAACCGGCCCGAAGCCATCAAGCTTCTCGACATTGATCATCACCGAGTCGGCATGCAGCGGCACGGAACCACCGCACAGGCCGGTACCGCCACCACGCGGAATCACCGTCATACCCAATTCGCGGGCCGCACTGATCAGGCCGGGAAGCTCCTCGGCCGAATCGGGGGTGAGCACGCAGAAGGGATGCTCCTGCCGCCAGTCGGTGGCATCGGTGGCGTGATGGGTTAAGGTGAAAGCATCGAAATGCACATTGTTGCGGTGCGTATGACGGGCAAAGACTTTTTTTGCCGCACTGCGCAGCGCCGGTGTGTCGGCAAACCAGCCATCCAGATTGTCGAGCATGCGACGCGTGGCCTCAACGATGCGCATGACACGCTCATTGTCCTCGGCTGTGGCCTCGATACGGGCCAGGCGGTCGGCATGCAGGGCCTGCATGGCCTTGAGGCGCTTGCGGTTTTTCAGCAGATCGTTTTTGAGATACACATTGCGCGAAATTACCCAGACATCGCCGAGAATTTCAAACAGCTTGCGGGCAGAACGTCCGGTGCGCCGCTTGGCACGCAGGGCATTGAGATCATCCCATGCCTGCTCGCCCAAAAAGCGCAGCACAATCTCCCGATCAGAATAGGAGGTATAGTTGTAGGGAATCTCGCGGATATTCTCGTTCAAGCATTCACTCCATGCACTGCATTCGGGATAAGCGCATGATAGCGGAGGCCGATGAAGAAATCATAAAGAGAAAGAAATTAATGGACGGCACGCTTGGCCAGCATACTTTTCAGGCGGCCAAGTGCAGCACGTGACATACGCACGGTCAGCAGCATGTCGTCACCATCGCCTTCCTGATGCAGGACCCGCCCATTGGCATGGCACCAGGCCAGCGCCTTACCGTCGGCAACCGGAATACGCATTACCTCCTCGCCCATATGACTTTCCAGCCAGTCGCGCAGCAGGGCAAGCAGTTCATCCACACCCTTGCCGGTGACGGCGGAAAGGGCCATGCGGCTACCATCGATATCCGGGGTGATGCGCGACACCACCTGCGGGGCCAGATCTGTTTTGTTCCACACCTCAATACGCGGCGGCATCTCGGAGCCACCATCCACCCAGCCCTCGCCCATGATCATGTGCAGGGTGTCGTTCACCACCTTGCCCTGCTCGATAACCTGGGGATCGGATGCATCGCGCACATGCACAATCAGATCGGCCTCAACCACCTCTTCCAGCGTGGCGCGAAAGGCATCAACCAATTCATGCGGCAGCTCCTGCACAAAACCCACGGTATCGGAGAGCATCACCGCATGCCCGCCGCTCAGTTCAACCTTGCGCAGCGTCGGATCAAGCGTGGCGAACAACTGATCGGCGACATAAACGCCTGCTGCAGTCAGGCGATTGAATAAGGTGGATTTACCGGCATTGGTATAGCCGACCAGCGCCACGGTTGGGATTTCCTTGCGCCTGCGCCCGGCGCGTTGAGTTGCACGCATGCGTCGCACGCCCACCAGATCCTGCTCAATCTGCTTGATCCGGTTGCGAATCATGCGCTTATCCAGTTCAAGCTGCCGCTCACCCGGACCACCAAGGAAGCCGAAGCCGCCACGCTGCCGCTCCAGATGGGTCCAACTGCGCACCAGCCGGCTGATCTGGTAATTCAGACTGGCCAGTTCCACCTGCATGGCACCTTCGCTGGTCCGCGCCCGGGCAGCAAAAATCTCCAGAATAAGACCGGTGCGATCCACCACCTTGGTCTCCCAGGCCTGTTCCAGATTGCGTTGCTGTACCGGGGAAAGTGGATGATCAACAAACACCACTGTCGCCTCGCAATCGGTCACATGCTTTTTCACCTGCTCGATCTGACCCGTGCCCAACAGGGTGCCCGAACGCGGCCGGCGAATGGGCACAACAATCGAATCGAGTAGCTCGCAATCACTGGCTATTACCAGCCTGTCGAACTCGGCAGCCCGAGCCTGCCGTGCCATTTCCCCACCAGCCTTGCTGCTCAACTCCGGATGCACGGAAATCACCGCATCCTTTTTGACCATCAAATCCACACTACCGCTCATACATCAACTGACCTTTTGGCTAAGAGAACATTCATTATTACAGCACCTTGCCAATCAGCGGCGCAAGGGAATTCGCATCGCCATGCACAGCCTCACGCGTCTGGTGGGCGAACCATGTCTGCTGCCGTTTGGCATAGCGCCGCGTAGCTGTGATGCCATCCTGCAAGGCCTGCTCAAGATTAGATTGGCCACGCACATGAGCCAGCAACTGGCGATAGCCCACAGCGCGTACCGCCGGATGCGCATCGGAAAGCTTCAGCTCATCCAGCCAACGCACCTCATCCAGCCAGCCGGCATCAAGCATATCCCTGAAGCGCTGCGCAATACGCTGGCGCAAGACCTCACGCTGCACATCCAGCACAAACACCGGAATATCCACCCTCGGGGGCGGGGGCGATTCGCTCACCCAGTCCGACAGCGAGCGACCACTGCTGTGATATACAGAAAGAGCGCGAATGATGCGCTGTGTGTCGGTGCTCGGCAGGCGTGCCGCCGTCCGGGCATCCACAGCGCTCAGCTCGGCATGCAACGCCTGCACACCTTCGGCTTCAAGGCGTTGCTGCAGCTGCTCGCGCACCTCTGGCAGCTCAGGCGGAATATCGGCCAAGCCTTCGATCAGCGCGCGCAGATACAGGCCTGTTCCGCCAACAATCAGCGGCGTTCTTCCTGCTTTGTTTTCGCTGCGGATTACCTCTGCTGCCTGCTTCGCCCAGCGCGCTGCGGAGAAGGCATCCGGCAGGGTGCAGCAGTCGAGTAAGGCATGTGGTACACGCGCCTGCTCAGCAGGCGTGGCTTTGGCCGTGCCGATATCCAACCCGACATAAACCTGCATCGAATCGCAGCACACAATGGATGCATTGGCTGCTTCTGCCAAGGGCAAGGCAAGTGCTGACTTGCCGCAACCCGTTGCCCCCATCAGCGCAACTGCACGCAAGACATGCTCAGACATACTGCAATGACCTTGCTTTACGATTCAATCAGGCCTCGCCTGATTAATGATTTGATACCCATCATCCACAAGGGACTGAGCATCAGACTCAGGGCGATAACGGCCATGGTGATGCGATGCAAGGTGTCGTCCATGAGGCCGAGCGACAGGCCCATGGAGGCCATCAGGAATGAGAACTCACCGATCTGCCCGAGCACCCCGCCGGTGAGCAGGGCAACAGGCCAACTCTCGCCCAGAGCGCGCAGCACCAGTGAATTGATGCCCGAGTTAAGCACCAGCACGGCTACGGTCAGGCCGAGCATCAATGGCCAGTGTTCGATGACAAAGCGGGCATCCACCAGCATGCCAACGGAAAGGAAGAAGATGGCCACAAACACGATGTACAATGAGCGCAAATGCTCCTCGACCCAATCCGCCTGATCCGATGCATGCAACAGCATACCGGCAAGAAATGCCCCGAACGGGGCTGACAAGCCCAACAGGGACGTCAGCGAGGCTGCGGCAAAGCACAACAGCAGGCCGAGCATCACCCGCCGCTCGACGCCCCTTTTCAACCAGTCCGGAATGCTCCATCCCGGCGTGCGCATCAGCCACACGGCCGCTGCCACCAGGGCCGCGCCGCCGACCAACTGAATAGCGGTCCCCATGCCACTGCCGGCATCGCCCTCCGCACCACCACCCATCAGACCAATGACAATCATCATCGGCACAATGGCCATGTCCTGCATGAGCAGCACACCAAGCGCATTCTGACCAAACGGGTGTTCCAGTTCGCCGGAATCCTTGAGCATGGTCAGCACCACAGCTGTCGAACTCATGCTGACGATGAAGCCGAACAGCACCCCTGTGCGCCACGGCCAGTCGAACAGGGTCGCAACCAGCATGCAGACCAGCACACTGACAATGATCTGTGCCGCTGTACCAAGCACAGCGATACGCCAACCGGCAATCAGGCGCGGCAGAGACACCTCCATGCCGATGAAAAACATCAGCATAATCACACCCAGCTCGCCCATATGGGTAAGTAACTCACGATCACTCACCAAGCCAAGGCCCGTCGGCCCGACCAGCACGCCGGTAACGATGTAGGCGATGGCCGCCGGCAACTGAATCTCGCGCATCAGCGTGGCCAGCAACAATGCACATCCGGTGATCCCGACCAGGGACAACAGCACATGATTCATTTCCATGTCATTCCCCCTTAGCCACGCCGACCAAACAGGCTGTCCAACTCGTTCAGTGACAGGCGCACATAGGTCGGTCGGCCATGATTGCACTGCGCGATATTCGGGGTGCGCTCCATCTCGCGCAGCAGCGATTCCTGCTCCTCATGCTTGAGCAGACGCCCGGCCTTGAGCGAACCCTTACAGGCACGGTTACCCAGCCAGCGTTCCAGAACTCGCCCCTGCCCTTCAGCATCGATTCCGCTACTGCGCAGTGAAGTGGTGAGTTCCGCCACCAGTTCCACAGGCGACTCTGCAGCCAGCATGGCCGGTACGGCGCATACGGCAAAGCTCTCCTCACCTTTCGCCTCGACCTCGAAACCGAAGGCGGCAAGCGAACCGGCATGCTCATGCAGCCATGCGCTGGTCGCTGCATCCGGCAACCAGTCGGCCGGGGTGAGCAGCATCTGGCGGGACAACTTGCCATCGGCCAGTTGGCGTTTCAAGCGCTCATAGGTAATGCGCTCGGCTGCAGCATGCTGATCGACCAGCACAATACCGTCCTCGCTTTGCGCCACGATATAACAGCGGTGTATCTGGGCCAGCGGATGACCGAGATGCAGCTCTCTATCCTGCTCATGCATGGCACTACCCGCATATGCCCGGGCTGACTCGTGAACCTCATGTGCGGCCGGCGTAGAAAACAGCTGTTGCATGATTTGTTGCTGGATGCTGCGAGCGGTGGGGCCTGGCGAAGGCGTATAAGCATGTCCGCCCGTTCCGCTGCCCATCGCCCGCAAGGCCTGCGCCGTGGTGGCATCGGACACCTGATTACCCATGCGTTCAATGGCCGTGCGCGTACAACTAACCACCGCGCCGCGCACAGCCTGCGGCTGACGGAAGCGCACCTCACGTTTGGCCGGATGCACATTCACATCCACCTCCGCCGGGTCCATCTCGATCCACAACACGGCCTGCGGGAAGCGATCGTGAAACAGCACATCGCGATAGCCCGCCTTGAGTGCTGAAATCAACTGGCGATCCTGCACCACGCGACCATTGATAAAGAAGTGCATGCGACCTGCATCGCGGTGGTGGTGCGTCGGCAAGGCAAAAAAGCCCGCCACATACACCCCGTCAAAGGACTCGGCATGGGCCAACTGATTGGCCATGAAATCGTCCCCAAGAATGACAGCAATACGATCCTCGCGCGATTGTGCAGCAGGCGCATCCAGCCGCTTGCGTCCGTCGCAATCCAGGCGGAAGCCCACAGCTGGATTGGCCAGAGCCAGAGCGCGCATCACCTCAACGATGACGGCTTCCTCGGTGCGCTCGGTGCGCAGAAAGCGCTGACGTGCCGGCGTGTTGAAAAACAGATCGCGCACCCGGATGCGCGTACCGCGCCTTGGCGCTGCCGGAGTCGACTGCGCTTCTGCGCCACCTTCACAGGTAATGCTCACTCCAGCATTTGCACCAACCAGCGCCGTCAGCATCTCGAAGCGACAGACAGACACGATGGAGGGCAGTGCTTCGCCGCGAAAGCCGTGGCTGGCGATGGCATGCAGATCCTCGGCGTCACAAATCTTGCTGGTGGCATGGCGCTGAAGCGAAAGCAGTGCATCCGCCTCCCCCATACCGCAACCGTCATCCTCCACCTCAATCAGCCGCCGCCCTGCCTGCTCGATACGCACCCGTATGCGGGTAGCACCTGCATCCAGGCTGTTCTCGACCAGTTCCTTAACGATGGATGCCGGCCGCTCGACCACCTCGCCGGCGGCAATGCGATTGGCCACTGCCGGTGGCAGAACATGAATCAACATATCAGCCACTCAGGGCATCACCTTTGGCCAGCGGCCTGCCGCGCAGGAAATCGGCTGCAGGCATGGCTGTCTTACCTTCCGGCTGCACCTCCAGCAGGCGATACATCGTGCCATTGCCGCAGGCAATGCTGAGATCACTCGACGCCACACATCCGGGAGCTAGCTGCGTGTGTCCACGGCAGATTTCGCCGCGCAACACCTTCAACCACTTGCCGTCCAAAAGGGTGCGGGCTCCCGGCCGGGGAGAAAAACAGCGCACCTGCCGGTCCACGTGCGTTGCACCTGCCGTCCAGTCGATGATCCGTTCTTCATTGCTCAGTTTGGCGGCATAGGTGGTCTGCGTTTCATCCTGCGATGCAGCCTGCAAAGTGCCGTTGGCAATGCCCGGCAGGCTATCGATGAGTAAGGACGCTCCCATCTGCGAAAGCTCTGTCCACAGGGATGCGCCGGTTGTCGAAAACGTGATGGGCAGGTGGCGTACGGCATACACCCCGCCGGTATCCAGCCCCTGCTCCATATGCATGATGCACACGCCTGTCTCCGCATCCCCGGCCAGCAGCGCGCGCTCAATAGGCGCGGCTCCTCTCCATCGGGGAAGCAGCGAGGCATGCACATTCAGTGGCGCAATACGCGGAGTTTCCAGCCATTCCACAGGCAGAATCATGCCGAAAGCCACCACCACCAGCACATCCGGCTGCCGCTCCTTCAGCCAATTCAATGCTGCCGCATCGCCGCGCAGACGCTCCGGGGTAATCACATCAAAACCGGCATCAAGTGCGGCCTGCTTCACCGGGGATGGCGTAAGTCGCATGCCGCGCCCTGCCGGCCGGTCGGGTTGGGACACAACACCGACGACTTCGACATCGGCTGCATTGAGTAGTGCTTCAAGACAGGGGACAGAAAATGCAGGCGTCCCTGCAAAAACAACGCGCATGGGCATCAGCCCTCCATCTGCTGTTTCTTGAGCTTGTGCAAGCGCTTCTTGAGGAGTTTTTGTTTGATCGGCGGCAGAAGATCAATGAACAGCCTGCCGTCGAGGTGATCGAATTCGTGCTGCAGGGCAACAGCCTGAAAGCCCTCGAAGTCAGCCGTATGCCTGGTGCCCTCAAGGTCCTGCCAGCTCAGGGTGATCTCGGCGGCGCGTTTGATGTCCTTATAGATACCGGGCACGGAAAGACAGCCTTCTTCGTACACCACCTCGCCCGCACGGCGACTGATTACCGGATTAATCCATACCTTGAGATCGCGCACACCGTCTTCTTCGCGCCAACGGGTATCGGTCACGGCAACGCGCAAGGACACACCGATCTGCGGAGCCGCAAGGCCAACGCCGGGGGCGTCGTACATGGAATCAGCCAGGTCCTGCACCAACTGACGGACTACCTCGCTGTGCACATCCTGCACAGCTTCGGCCACCACACGCAGGGCGGGGTCGGGATAGGTCAGAATTTCACGGATGGCCATAGCTGCCAATCATAGCGGCAAGGGGTAAAGAGTGAAGCACGCGCGGCGCGTCTTTCTTCCGCCCCCCCTCACATCATATCCAACGGATCGACATCGACTTTGAGGCGCACGCTAGAAGGAAGTTTCACTTCAGACAGCAAGGGAGCCAATTGCCAGGGCAGGTGTTTGCCGGACACGTCACGCAACACCAGTTCAAAACGATAGCGGCCGGCCAGGCGTTCGATGGCGCAGGGCATGGGGCCGGCACAGCGCACTGTTTCCGGCAAGCGACGGCACTGTGCGGCAAGTAATTCACCTGCCTCGCGCGCAGCTTCGGCGCGCACGGCCGACACCGTCAACCGTACCCAGCGGGCGAAGGGCGGATATTGCAGAGCCTGCCGCAACGCCAATTCATCATTCAGGGTCTGCCGCGCCTGCTCATCACCGATGCGCTCCAGCCAGGCTGCACCCGGATTGCGCGTCTGCACCACCACCCGTCCGGGGAATTCGCCGCGCCCGGTACGCCCGACCACCTGAGTAAGCTGCTGCCACCAGCGTTCGCCGGCACGAAAATCGGGAATCGACAAACCAAGATCGGCATTGACCACGCCAACCAGCGTGACATTGGGAAAATGATGCCCTTTAACCAGCATCTGCGTGCCGATCAGGCAATCCAGTCTTCCGGCGGCAAAATCATCCAGCAACTGAATCAGACGTCCGGCACCACGCACGGTGTCCCGATCCAGCCGGGCGAATTTGATCTGCGGCAAGGCTTCCTGCAACTGTTCCTCAACCTTCTCCGTGCCCTCGCCCATGGGGAGCAACGCATCCTCACCGCAGGCCTCGCATATCTGTGGCACAGGGCGCAGGAAACCGCAGGCGTGGCAACGCAACTGGCGTCGCTTGCGGTGCAGGGTCAGGCGCAAGGAGCAGGCCGGACACTGAGGTACATCTCCGCAAGCGCCACACATCAGAGCCGGCGCATAACCGCGCCTGTTCAGATAGAGCAATGATTGTTGTCCCTTATCGTGTACCGAGGACAAGGCTTTGACCAGTTTTTCGGAGAGCGGGGCCTCCACACCGCGCATATCCACCTGCTCGATGACGGGAGCCGGATGCGGGCTGATACGGTCGGGCAACTCCAGCAGGGTATATCGACCTTCTGCAGCGCGCTGCCAGCTCTCCATGCTTGGCGTGGCGCTGCCCAGCACTACGGGGATGGCACATTCCTGCGCCAGCAGCACGGCCAGATCGCGGGCATGGTAATGTACACCTTCCTGCTGTTTGAATGAGGTATCGTGCTCCTCATCGACCACGATCATGGAAAGACTCGGTAGTGGTAAAAACAGCGCCGAGCGAGTGCCGACCAGCACCTCGGCTTGATGCAATTCGCGGCGCATGGCGAGACGCTCAACATCGGCAAGACCGGAATGCCATACCGCAACACGCGAGAAACGGGCACGCAGGCGAGCCAGCCACTGAGGGGTAAGACCGATCTCCGGCACCAGAATCAACACCCGCCCGCCCGCGGCAATCCTTTCGGCCGCAGCTCGCAAATAGACTTCTGTTTTACCCGAACCGGTGCAGCCGAAAAGCAGGAATGGAGCAAATCCCTTCGAGGCGACAATAGCCTCCAACGCCTGTTGCTGAGCTCCGTTCAGATGTTCGGGAATCGCCTCGAGTTTCGCATTCCCATCTGCCATATCTTCACTGGCAGCGGCTTGCTGTGTAACTTCCTCAATCAGGCCTTGCTCGGCAGCCATGGCAAGGCGATGGAAAAAACCTTCGTGGGGAAGTTTGCGCCGCAGGGAACCAGCCGACAGCTTGTTGCGCTTGCCGAATGCTTCTTTTAGCGCTGCGTCAAAATCACCCACCCTGACTGCATCGGTAATGCGCCAACTGCGTTTATCATCATGGGCTGCCCAGCCCATAGCGGCCTCACCCATCTCGCCGGGTACCGCTGCGTAATAACGGGCAGCCCGCTCCAGCCAGCGCAGACGGGCTGTATCGTACAGCGGATGCGTATCGAGGCGGTCGATCACTTCCTTAAGACCTTCCCCTTCCCCACCCATGGCAACAGTCACGACCAAACCACTGCGCACACTGCGTCCAAAAGGAACACGAACACGCAGGCCGGGCTCAGGCTCACCCAGCGATGCGGGCCAGCAATAAGTAAACAGACCACGCATCGGCGAGAATACCGCTACATCAACCTTCGTTGTCATGGATGTGGACTATCGCCTGACGTCATAGAGGCAATAGTGGCGTTCAGTGTTTAGTTGGTGAGAAGGACTCATCCGGTTGGTATTCGGGCACCAAAACCTTGAGCAACCGGCGCACCTCGCCAAGCTCACGACGCGCGCAGGCATCGCCAAGCTCACCGACATTGCGCGTGAACTCATCCCACTCAACCTGCCGCGAATGGGCAAGCATGATCTTGGCATGGCTGGTCGGCTGCAGAGGTTCCGCATCGTGAAACAGCTCCTCGTACATCTTCTCTCCCGGCCTGAGGCCAGTGAACTGAATCGCAATATCCACGCCCGGTTCATAACCTGAAAGGCGAATCATCTGCTCGGCCAGATCGACAATACGAATCGGCTCGCCCATATCCAGAACAAATATCTCCCCGCCCTTCCCCATGGCACCGGCCTGCAATATGAGACTGACGGCCTCGGGAATGGTCATGAAATAACGCGTCATATCCGGATGGGTCACGGTCACTGGACCACCCTCGGCAATCTGTTTGCGGAACTTGGGCACTACACTTCCGGCAGACCCAAGCACATTACCGAAGCGGGTGGTAATAAAGGCTGTGCCGGGACTGCGTCCAGCCAGATTCTGGCAATAGATCTCCGCCGCACGCTTGGTTGCTCCCATCACATTGGCCGGATTCACCGCCTTATCGGTGGATACCAGCACCATTTTCCCAACCCCGAACTCAACGGCCAGATCGGCCACCTGCGCCGTGCCAAGCAGGTTGGTACGCGTACCTTCAGCAGGATTTTCCTCAACAAGCGGTACATGTTTGTAAGCTGCAGCATGAAACACCACCTGCGGTCGGTAAGCCTCGAAAACCCAGCGCATGCGCGTTGTATCACGCACGTCGCCTAGCAAAGGCACGCAGGAATTCACAGCCATCGCTCCGGCCCCCTCGCGCAACTCCTGCTCAATGTTGTACAGATTGAATTCGGAGTGATCCACCATGACCAGTCGGGACGCGCCTGCGCGACGTATCTGGCGGCACAACTCGGAGCCGATGGAGCCACCCGCACCCGTAACCAGAATGCACTTGTCGGCGATAAAGGTCGCAATAGCCGCATCATCCAGCGTCACAGACTCCCGGCCCAATACATCCTCAATGGTGACTTCGCGCAATTGACTGACTGTGATACGCCCATCTGCCAATTCGGCAATAGAGGGTAATACACGACATGGGACACCCAGCCCACGACACAGCTCGTTGATCTGTCTTACGAGTTGATGTGGTGCAGTGGGAATGGCCAGCAGCACAACCTCAACGTCATGCTCAACCATCGTCTGCTCCAGGTCATCCAATCGGCCGAACACACGAACGCCATGCAACTCCTGTCCCTGTCGCCGATTTGCATCATCGAGAAAACCAATTGCCTTATACGGTCCCGACTTGAGTAGTTCGCGTACAAGCTGTTCTCCTGCATCACCTGCACCAATAATCAGCGCACGCTGACGCGCTTCAGTGAAATGCAGTGAGTGGTCCTTCCAGCTTCGATAGGCCAAACGTGGCGCAGCAAGACCCAAGACAAGAAACAGTGGATAAAATACCAGCGCCGAGCGCGGCACTCCCTCCAACCGTTGCAGCACGAAGAGCAAGGCAAACCCAACAGCCACACCAATGGCGACAGCCTTCAAAATACGCCTGAGATCGGGGAGGGAAGCAAAACGCCAAATGCCACGATAGAGCCCAGATGCATAAAACACCGCCGCCTGCACCGGTAGCATGACGAACAGCATCCACAACATGCCTGAAAATATTTCACGCGGGATCAAGCCGAAATTGAAACGCACCCAAAAGGCCAGCACAATAGAAACAGGTATCCAGATCAAATCATGGGTAAACACCGCCCACTGATTTCTCCACCAGAACAACGACTTCATAGAATTAATACCTCTCGATTATATTGCACCCGCGGGAAGCGCTGACTGCCCTCAATCAATAGTAGCAAAAGGCCACCAGCCTCCATTAAAACAAGCTTCTTCTTAACCCAGGACCTACATGATTTTGCATCACTCTGTCTGACACTTATAACGCGCTACAAAGCGCTTATACCGAACTTCTGCAATCACCATAAGGACAATCAGGAGCACAGCCCATGTGAGCAGCCCTTCAAATTGGAAGGCGGGATATTGCTGCAAGAAGACAGCGCTGAAGCCAGCAACAAGCATCAAACCAAGCTCCGTCAACAACACACACCGCTTACTCAATCCACATTCGACAAGCCGCTGATAATAATGCTCCTTGTGGCTATGCCAAATTGCCTCACCCCGTAAGGCCCTGCGAATTAATGTAACTGTCGCATCTACTATAAACGGTGAAAAAGCCAGCACGGGATACCAAAGGGGAAACAAGCCTTTACTAAAACCATGCAGTGAAAACGCGGCGACCAGAAATCCCAATGAGGCAGAGCCAACATCACCCATAAAAATCTTGGCGGGAGGTAAATTATACCTGAGAAAACCAAGTACTGCGCCCGTGATAACCCAGCAAGACCATGCAAAAACCCAATCTTCCGCAAGCCAACCTGCGTATCCAAGAACGCCAAAACCTATGACGGCCATGCTGCCAGCCAATCCATCCATCCCATCCATAAAATTGAAAAGGTTGAGCATCCAAACAACGAGAAGTACGGTTAAAAACATTTCCCACGTCGTTAACTCAGCATTTCCCCATCCCACGACGAGCATGCCAGCCGCGAGTAAATGAACTAACAGGCGGACAGAGGCAGGAAGGGTCCTTATATCGTCCCACAGGGAAACGGCAGCGATTAGAATCATCCCGGCAACCAGCCATGACAATTCCGCAAACGAATCATAGGGCAAAACAATACTCCAGCCAAAAGCAATGCCACACAGAAGGCCAATCCCCCCCGTACGCGCAACAGGTGTTGTATGCATGGAGCGATGATTCGGGATATCGAGCGCCTTAATCGGACTTCTATCGGAATACAGCCACCCGTTCATGACATAGGCCACAACAAAGGCAGCAAGCACTCCCATAATAAAGACACTCATGATTTTACAGCCACCTGCATCACCTGGCGAGCCACCTCCATAGCCTTCTTCACGTGGTCCTTCTTGAGTGTCGGATGAGCCAGAAAACAAAGTGCTGTTTGATTAAATTGTTGCGCAATCGGGAAACGTTTTTTCGGCTCGAACCCCGCATTCAGAAACGCTTTCTCACAATATATCTCACTACACCCCCCCTGGAAACATGGGACCCCTCGGGTCCTGATCTCCGTTACAATTCGATCCCGACTCCAACCCTCAGCCAGCTCAGCTTCTCTGACCCGAATATAGCACCGATAATAGGCATGCAGAATATGCTGTGGGGGCATGGGCACATATAAACCTCGAACGTCTTGCAGTTCATTCGCTATATAGCTCCCGTTCGCCAATCGCCGTTCAAGCCAGCCATCAAGCTTCTCCATTTGCTTTCGACCAATGACAGCCTGCATCTCCGTCATCCGTGCATTGCTACCAAATTCATCATGCATCCAGATAAATCTTTGAGCATTGTTTACAATTAATGCCTTCTCCGGATTTTTGCCGTGATCCTTGTACGCCCACGCTCGCTGCCAAAGCACTGGATCATTGGTCAGCAGCATCCCCCCCTCGCCACCGGTCGAGATAATCTTATCCTGACAAAATGAAAAAGCCGCGACATGCCCGAATGTGCCGACCTTTCGCCCTTTGTATTCTGCACCCAAGGCCTGAGCGCAGTCTTCAATCAACTTCACGCCACGCACACGCACCAACTCTAAAATAGCATCCATTTCGCAAGGCCAGCCACCCAGATGCACAACAATAACCGCGCGTGTCTCAGGGGTTAATGCCTCCTCTATCGTAGCCGCACAAACATTTCCCGAAACTTCGTCAATATCTGCCACAATAGGCCGCGCACCCACCGCAACTACTGCACTGGCCGTGGCAATAAAAGTCCGGCAGGGAACCACAACGTCATCGCCAGGACCGATACCCAGAGCACGCAAAGCCAATTCCAAGGCCAACGTACCATTGGCCAAGGCCACTGCGAACTCGCTGCCATGATAGGCGGCAAACTCCTTCTCGAAGGCTCCTCCATGTGGCCCAGTCCAGTAATTCCCCTTACCGGAGGCAAGCACCTCGCCCACAGCATCTATTTCATCCTGGGTATAAACAGGCCAACCTGGAAACTCCATCCGTTCCTCCATTACCCTTCCTCTCAAATGGCCCGTGCCGGGCAGCCTGCCACGGTCAAGCCATCCGTCACATTCTTCAGCACTACGGCGCCGGCCCCGACCGTCACGCCCTTGCCAAGGCAAACACCCTGCTTAACCACACATCCGATACCCAACCAAGCACCCTCACCCACCACAATATTGCCGGCCAGATGAGCGCCGGGGCAAACATGTACCCCGTCGGCAAGCTGGCAATCATGATCGACGCTTGCCGATGTATTGACGATCACAGCCCTCCCGAGCCGGACATCGGCCTGAATCACCGCGCCGGCAAACACCACCGATCCAACACCCAGATTCGCCGACATACTGACCCATGCGGCCGGATGTAGAAGTACGGGTAATACGCAACCAGCTGCCGCAAGTTCGTTGATAAAACGAAGTCGGATTTCAGCATGCCCGATGGCAACCACGACAGCGTCATATTGTCGGCTCAGGGTTATAGCATCCTTGGAGCTGGCAACTACAGGCCAACGCAACTTTCCATTCAATGTGGCGAAGTCGTCATCCAGAAAGGCAATGGTTTCCCAAGAACCGATGGCCTCAGCCGTCTCGGCTACAACTTTTCCATGTCCGCTGGCACCGATAATCAACAGACTGCTCATGGTGCCGAACCGCGAAACTTTTCCATCGTTGCATGCCCCTTCTGGCTCACACCCTCAGAACGCAGCACCTTGAGAAGGGTCATCCAGAGAATCTTCATGTCGAGAAGAAAGGAGTGATGCTCCACATACCAAACATCCAGCCGGAAGCGTTCGTCCCAACTGATCGCATTGCGTCCGTTAACCTGCGCCCAGCCTGTAATGCCCGGACGCACCTCATGCCTGCGCGCCTGCCCGGCAGAATACAAAGGCAGATATTCCATCAGCAGCGGTCGTGGCCCGACCAGACTCAAATCACCGCGCAACACATTGAACAACTGCGGTAGTTCATCGAGACTGAAACGGCGCATGAAACGGCCCGGCGGGGTCAGGCGCTCGGCATCTGCGCGTAAAACGCCGTCAACATCGCATGCATCAGTCATGGTGCGAAACTTGCAGATATAAAATGGATGACCATGTAAACCGGGACGCAGCTGGCGAAACAACACTGGCGAGCCAAGATGCAGGCGCACCATTACAGCCAACAGCAGGAGCAGTGGCCACAGGGCCACGAGCAACAACAGGGCCACGGAAAAATCGAAAAGACGCTTCACAGCAGCGCATCATAGTATTCCAGCCATGCCTGCGTCACCCTCGCGCTGGAGAAGTCACGCGCGGCACGCTCTCTGGCATATTCACCCATCTGCTTGCGCAGGGCATCGTTTCCAAGCATATGCTGCATACAACGCCTCAACTCTGCGACATCTCTGGCAGGAAACAAAAGACCACTCTTACCCTCTTCAATCGCATCACTCAGCCCGTAGATGCGTGAACCGATAGCCGGAATGCCGCAGGCAGCCGCCTCAATAATCACACTGCCGAAGCCTTCACGATAGCTCGGCAGGCAAAACACATCGGCCGCAGCCATGTAACGCTCAGGTGCATCGGTATAGGAAATAAAGTGTACTCTCTTGGCGGATAAAAGTTTCTCAATCTCCGGCTGAATGCCCGCCTCATCGGGGCCTACGATCAACAACCGGCAGCCAAGCGGCAGATGTGCAAAGGCCTGCGCCAGATCGAGCACTCCCTTGTCGTGGTTCAAGCGCCCAAGAAACAGGAAAAGCGTTTCCTCTGCCCCGATGCCAAGCTCCTCGCGCACGCCCTGACGACTAGCCGCATCGGGCCTGAAGCGCTGCGTATCCACACCGCAGATCGAGCCATGCGCCAGAACCACAACCTTATCCGCCGCCACAACCCCCTGCGTGATCAGAAACTCGCGCTGCGAGGCACTGTCGGCCAGTAAATGGCTTGCACATGCAGCCAACAGCCGATCCATGGATTTGAGAATCAGACGAGACAAACCGCGGCGCGTTGCCCACACCTGTCCGGTAAAGATATGCAAACGACGTGGCAATCGGACAATCCATGCAGCCAGCATAGCGAGCAGGGCGGCTTTAGGCGTAACAGAATGTACAACATCGAACCGCTCTTTGCGAAACAGACGAATCAGCGCAAACAGGGCCGCCAGATCGCGGCCAGGAACAATACTTCGCTCAATAACCAGAGGAATAACACGCAGCTTCAAGCCATAGGAATCGAGAAATCCCGGATTGTCGGTGTTTACCACTACGCTAACATCGTAATGTTCACACAGGGCGCGCAGATGCCCGATCAGGAATGCTTTGACCGTGATCTCGCTGGCCACCACCAGACAGATTTTTGCCCTAGGCACGTAGCGTATCCTTCGCATGGATGTTCTTCAGCAACTCCTCCCAGCGGCGCACATCGTTCACACCCAGAGGCCCCGAGCGCCTGCTCAGTTGAAATGTCCTGAGCGGCAGCACGGTGGCTACAAGGTCCGCCAACATGCGCAGACCCTGCGCCAGCACTACCCTGCATGCCAGACCCGTCCGTCCCTGACGGATATAGACTTTGAACATGCCACGCAGCATGCAACCTCGACTGGCCCAGAGTTTGGACAATGTGGGAATATCCTCGCGATAGGCAAGCAAGACTTCCTGCACATTGGCAAAACGACTGCTTATGCAACTACCGGCCAGCAAGACCTGGTCCTGCGCCTTGCTCAAACCTTCATCATAAGGGAAACTCTCATACCATGCCTTCCGGCCCATGTAGGTCGGGTGCAGTAACGGAAACCCTGCCCATGGTGCAGCGCAAATGTCGGCATGAGATTCCGGCGTCATACGCCTCCCGCGCACTGAAAAATTTGAATCAAAGACCAGAGCCCAAGCGCCCACCAGATCGACTTCAGGATACTGCTGCAGATATGCCAGTTGCAGCGTCAGTCGCTGCGGATAAGCGATATCATCCCCATCCATACGCGCAAAATACTCGCCACGGCTTTGCTGCACGGCCTCATTGAGCCTGACCGCCAACCCGCGATTGTACCCGTCGGAAAAGACCCGTATTCGACCATCCGCAAAGGAACGAGCCAGATCAGCCGTACCGTCACTGGAGCCGTCATCGATAATAAGCAGCTCCCAGTCGGCAAAGTCCTGTTGCAAAATAGAATCCACAGCAGTACGTAGGGTACGCGCAGCATTGTATACCGGCATACCAATACTGATGACGGGGGGCTTACCCATGACGCAGCATGCCCTCCATTTCCATTAATGTCGGTGCGGAAGGCAAATCATCCAGATACATCCGACACCACAACTCGAGAACTATCAGTTGAAACAACCTGTGACTCAGACGGTATTCGCTCTCCAACGCCGGACGACGCAGCTCAATTCCCATACAGCGATTGATTAGCCGACGCACGGCACGTGCATCGAAAATACCCCGGCGGTCAACTGCATCTTCGTTCAGCAGGTCTTCGGCAAGCCTGTAATAGTTGTCGTCCGCCCATGTGTGTAGCGGAATGGAAAAACCCTGCTTACGGTGCGTGAAGATATCCTCGGGCAGCAGATCGGCCACTGCAGCACGCAGCACGCGCTTGCCGATACCCCCCTGCCAGTGCAAATCGCCAGGCAGGGAAAGCGCATATTCCACCAAGCGGTGATCAAGAAACGGGACCCGCACCTCAAGCGAGGCCGCCATACTCATGCGATCCACCTTGGGAAGATAGGCATCGGGCATGAAGTAGCGGCAGGAAAAACGTTGGGCTGATGCAATCGCATCCAAACCAGATGTATGAGCCAGCTCTTGATCAAGCTCATCCCATACCTGCGCATCATCAGCACGCCACGCAGGTAGCAGCAGCCCATCGATAGCATGCACATCGTTCAGGCGGAGCACCTCAAGAGGCAGTCGTTGCGCTCCGTGCATGGACGCCTCAAGGGCATTGATGGGTTGGCGAAGGCCGGAAACCCGGCCTAAAGAAGCCGTGCTTGCGCACTGTTTCAGCAGACCCAGAACAGCCTTGCGCAAAGATCTCGGGCAGGCATACAGCCGCCTTATTTTGAGCAACCAGCCGTAATGAGAATAGCCTGCGAAACATTCGTCGCCGCCATCGCCTGAAAGCGCCACCTTGACATGCCTGCGAGCCAGAGAAGACACCATGAATGTAGGCAAGGCCGAGGAATCCGCAGTCGGCTGACCATGATGGCTGATCATGCCGCGCAGCAGACCCTCATCAAAACTCTGATCCGGCACGTTGAACTCATGGTGCTCGGTGGCATACATATCGGCGACCCGCCGGGCATAGGACGACTCGTCGTAGCCGCTGCCCTGAAAACGCACCGAAAAGGTGGGAATCTTTTTGCCGGAGGCCCGTGCCATCAGGGCCACCACCGCACTAGAGTCGATGCCACCGCTCAGAAAGGCGCCGAC
Organism: Zetaproteobacteria bacterium CG1_02_55_237; assembly: GCA_001871195.1. Classification (GTDB taxonomy): domain Bacteria; phylum Pseudomonadota; class Zetaproteobacteria; order Mariprofundales; family Mariprofundaceae; genus UBA1543. Next base: position 21,380 of record MNXA01000013.1, on the reverse strand, counting down.
CGGCACATCGGAAATCAGATGTTCCTCAATCGAAGATTCCAGCAGGCTGCGCGTCGTCTGTACGGCTTCATGAAAGTCTGCCTGCACGGGGCTCACGCAGGGCAGCTGCCAGTAGGGCTTCTCGATCACTTCCCCCCCCTGCAGCAACAGGTAATGGCCGGGCATCAGTTGCCGGACATTGCTGAACATGGTGCGCGGCGAGGCGACAATGCCGGTAGCCAGATACTGGTTTAGAGCCAGCGGATCGATACTGCGCTTGATTGCCGGATGCTGCAGCAGGCTGGTCAGCTCCGATGCGAAGGCCAGCAACTTGTCATCGAGATAATAGAACAGCGGCTTGATGCCCAGCCTGTCGCGCACAAGCAACAGCCGGCGATCCCCTCCCGGGCGGACATCGTGCAAAGCATAGGCGAACATGCCGCGCAGGGGATGCATGCCCTGCAGGCCGTCTTCCTCATACTGATGCACAATGGCCTCGGTATCGGTAGTGGTGACAAAGCGGTGCCCGCGTTGCTGCAGGTCGCCACGCAGGCTGCCGGCGTTATAGATTTCCCCGTTGAATACCGTCCACACATCACTGGTTTCATTGCTGATAGGCTGGTGCCCGCCGGTCACATCCATAATGGACAGGCGGCGCATGGCCATGGCCGTATCGCCATCGATACGCACCCCGGCATCGTCTGGACCACGATGATGCATGGCTGTATTCATGCCCTCGATGATACCGCTATCGGCAACTGCACCATCCAGATTCACAAAGCCACAAATTCCACACATCTCAGGAGCCTTCTTTCATGCCGGCCAGCATATCAGCTTTCATGGTAGAATAGTCTGCCCGGCAAACCGCTGGCTCGATAGGTTTTATCGCCAAGCAAACGCCAGCTCAGCTCGAACAACAAGCGTCTGGCCGCCCTCGGGCCACGCTCCCTGCCCCAAACAAGCCGGCATGGCAGAAGCAAAAAACCGCGCAACAATTTAAGTGCATGGCCAGACCTGTACCGGGAGGCAAGGCCTTCAAAAGCTACAAAATCAATCCCCATCTGCGCTGCGGAGTCTTTCCTGCGACAGGCAAAGGCCGCATCCAGAAGAGCCGAGAAACGAGCCTCATAGCTATGCTCGCGCCTGCATCTTGCATGTCCGGCACGGGCAATGGCATCGCGTTTCTCCGGGTCCGCCAGCAGGGCGCGGATGGTGTCGGCCAGCGACTCAATATTCTCGAAAACGACGATTTCCTCGCCGGAAAGAAAATATTCATCCAGATGTTCGGCCGGCTCGGTCAAGAGCAGCCCGCCCGCACCTGGCACCTCGAATACCCGCGCCTTGATCTGTCTGCTACGCCTTGGCACCCCACCCTGTATCACCACTCCGGAATCACCAAAATTCAGACTAAGCAACGAACCTCGCATGATTCGGGGAATCTCCTCCGCAGCAACAGGACCATTCGGCCAACCATAGCCGAAGCATTCGACCGCAATGCCGCGCTCGTTCAGTGCTGCAATCCACTCTATCCGATTGCCGTAGGCCGAACCGACAAAGGAAACCGCATGGCTGCACTGTTCTGCGGGTAGAGGCTCTGCCATGACCGCACTGTTCGCGGCCCACTGCGTCAGCACAAAATTTTCGAAGCCTTCCTTTGCCGCTCGCTTTCCAATCGAGGGATAGGTCGTCGCCATTACATCAAAGGCAGATGCAAGCAGACGAGAGCTTTGCTCATATTTCCATGAATCGTCGGGATTCCAGTGAATAAATATGGCCCGGCCACCCCGCCGCGCGAGTTGCAGAGTCTCCAGCCACAACTCAGTGGTCATAGTCACACAGAGCACGACATCAGGCTGCTCATGCTCAATGGTTTGCAGGAACTGCCGGTTCAGATCGGCAAAATCTGAATAGACCGTGCGATCCCATAGCTCAAAGAAAACCACCTCATGCCCAAGCTTTTGCAGGGCAGGCAGGAAATTGGCGTATTCATAGCCAAGACCGCGCACCGCACTGCCATAATTGTGTTTACCGAAAGCACATACGATTTTCACAGGAAAGCTGCGAGCCGTCAGCCTTTCACCGCAGTGATGAAGTACCCGACAGTGAAATGCTGTTTGTGATCGAAGCGATCGAGCAGATGTGCGGCAAGAGGAATCACGCCTGCCAGCACAGGCAGCAGCAACAGCCAGACAGGTAGCCAAAGAAGGCTGGGGAAGAAAGGCAGAATGCCGGAAAAAGGCATCGTCATCTGCATAAAACGCAATGCCTCCTGAGAAAAGGCTCTCAGCGAACCGCCATTGGCCTGAACATTGATATCGGTAAAGCCTGCCTCGGACAATACCTTGTCATACCAGAAAGGCGTATACCCGCCGTAAAAGTGATACGGCTCCTGATGAATGCCCGAACCGAGCGGCGCGGTCAGAAGCAATCGGCCGCCAGACTTAAGAATTCGGGAAAATTCAACCATCACAGCAACAGGGTCCGGTACATGTTCGATGACCTCGGAGCACAGTACCGCATCGAAGGTGCCGTCTTCGACTGGAATCGAGGCGATATCGCAAACGTAATCAATGCTGCCGTATTGACCGCCGCTGAGCTGTTCACCCTGCAGGGAAGTGAAATCTTGGGTTTTGTAGTCGCAATGCGCGAACAGCGCGCGATATGGGCAAGAGCCAGCCCCAGCATCAAGAATTCGGCTGCCGGCAGGCAAGTCTGTGGCCTGCCGGAGCACCCATGAATCACGCTCGACAACGTTAAAATTAAGGATGGACGATCTTTGGTAAAAGTCTTTCAGGCTACGCAATATATTCATCAATCCGCCTCGCCATTATCCGCGCATAATTTTGAGTTTCCAGCCCTCGCAAGCCACCGCTCTCGAAGAACATAAATACTGTTGATATGGGTATCAGCATATTTCATGTAGCCGTGCTCAGCCATAATCTTATCAATCTGTGTCAACCTTTCCCCTTCTCCGCTGCGCGAATAGGTGATGGTTTCAATACAAAACACCGTCGGCCGACAGCTTGAGAAATCGATCGATTGCAGAATCTCCAGGTCCATCCCCTCAACATCCAGCGAAACAAAATCCGGATCCTGATCAAAGTGTCGTTGTATCACATCGGAAAACGTCAGCACCTCTATATCGTGCAAAGCGATCTGATCGTGCCCTTCGCTGATATATTTTTTCGCCTCTTCAGCAGAGAATGTATTCAATGTACGGCTCGAAAAAACGTGCAATTGCAATATTCCACGTCGAGCTGCCATGCCAACGTTAAGGTTGCAGTCCCTTTTCCTAGCACGGTTAATTTTACGAAACAGAACAGGGTCCGGCTCGACACATACACCCCGGCCACCCTGGCGGTAAAAGAAATAGGTATTGCTGAGAAAACGGGGATGATGCGCACCGATATCGAGATAACTGGGATGTGCAATGTTCAGGGAGTGAAAAATGTAATCGACTATCAGATCCTCGCCGCATTGGGCATAGGACTTTTGATAATAAATCCCGATTCTTTTGCACAGGTAGCGATAGGCCCGCCGAAAAAACATGGCATCGTATGTTTGTCCCTTACCGCTCATCCTTCCTCCGTACAATCGTTGATAAATACTTATTGCCCCGTCCAACCCGTTCGGTTTTACTGTTTCACAAAGGTAAAAATTCCAAGCGCGTAGCGTACATTCTGCAGCGCCGCCATCTCGCGTTCCGCTTCATCTGCTTCCTGCAGCGAACCACCTTGCCTTACCGAAGCAAAACCTTCCAGCGTCAGCCCGTTATCCGAAGCCAGACGTACCAAATCTAGCGGATTAAAGATGCGTTGGGCATTGAATTCCAACCGTGCCTTGCCGACAGGGACCGACAAATAAAATGTGCCTCCCGATTTGAGAAGCCTGGCCATATTCCGCAAACCTTTTTCATGCCCGTTCACATCCAGCGGATCGCCATAGCGTCCCAGACCGAAATGCTCCAAGGCATGCAGGCAGGAAAGCGAATCGCAATGGCCTTCGGGAAGGTCATCCGCATTCATCAGGTCAGCCTGATGAAACACGATACCGGGAAGCGTTGAATGCACCGGGCGAATATCGAAAACTTCGATTTCGCGAAAGCTGGCTACGTGCGCGGCAAAGCCGTCCATCCTGGACCCGACATCCACATGTTTCTCCGGTCCTGCCTGAAAAATTTTCTGGGCCACAAAAAGATCCTGCAAGAAATACTCGGTCCCAACCGATCCTCCTGCTGCATGCCAATCCTGCAGGCAAGGAACCAGGCTCAGTTGGCCGGAATAACTTCGACGAAAACGCCTCCAGTCACGGACATAGCGGGGAATTCCCATGATGAACCGGGCAAACCGCCGCACATCGACGCCAAACTGATCACTGACAAACCAATATAGTCTTTTAACTAGATCCACCATATTCCTTCCGTTTCATCCACTCCAGACTCAGCACAAACCCGATCAAATTAATAATAATCCAGCCAAAGGCCGCGCCGATAACTCCATTGAAGTACACCAAGAGCGGAATCAACACCAATGACAGAGCAAATGCAGTCGCATTCACCTGCAAAACTCGGCGAATCTTCTCATGTGCAATCCAGTTTATATACCCTACATTGTAAAATGCATTTAGCGCCGACCCAACCAGGAGTGTTGCCAGCAGAGGATATACCACCGCTTCTGCCTCAGCATGGCCGAGCCACAAATCAAGCAACCAGTGGCCTGCCAGCGCAAAACCCAGACCACCAACTGCAACAAGCGCACCAATAGCAACAAACAACCTGATACTTAAAGTACGTAACGCTTCGGGATTCGACCTCAATTGAATAGCCTGTGGCAATACAGCCTGCACCAGCGGATAAACCAATTGCAAGACTCCGCCCGCAACACTGGCCGCGATAACGTAGTACCCAAACAGATCAATTGGTGCCATTCGGCTAAGAACAATTCTATCCATCTGAATTGTCAGCGCCCCTAACCATGTAGCCGCTGACAAACCAGCAACCATTAACCACGTTGTCTTAAGCACCGATGCAGACCAGCCAACCTCCCGCCTTGCAACCGACAAACATCGCCACGCGTACCATTTTCGCATAAGCGTTTCGAGCAAACCAACAAAGAAATGCCAGAGAAGGTAGGTCAGCAACGACGGCCACACAAAGAGAAGCAGCACTGCACCCAGATGGCGAAGTATAGCTGCAGTGCCGACAATGATATTCAAGGTAACCTGAGCCTGGCCTGCAACCATCATGCTTCTGTAGATTGAACCGGGGAACTGAACAGCAAACAAGGCCGCAGCTCCCAGAACCGCCTGCTCTCCCAGCGCAACAGGCATATCACCGAGATTAAGCCAGTAATGACCGATGACTCCGGATAGAAGTGCTGTCAACAATGCTAATACAAGGGCAAATATCCAGTAAACACGTTCAAACCCGAACAACAATTCCGCCGTGCGTCGCTGAGCCTCGCGCTCCAGCCCCAACCTCACACTGATTTCCCTGATCAGGGCCTGGCTCATACCTGCATCAAGCAGACTGAGGACTGCCTGCAAAGTAATAATAATCCCAATCAAACCAAATTGCTTTGGCCCAAGCGCGTCAAGGTACCAGGGCAAAGCAAGAATCGGCGCCAGAATAACCGATCCGGCTCCAACATAGTTGGCAAGGATGTTTCTTTTCACGGTCATCTTATGGAAGAACTCATCAAAACCATCCTCATGTCATTCGGCGCGATATTACGAGGATAGCTGATTAGATATGCCGGCATCAGACATATTCAAAGATGCGCAGCGAGATCATTTTGTCAGGCCCAGAAACCGGGAGATTTCAGGAAGTGCATCACGAAGATTACGTTTGGCCCTAAAACCCAACTCCCGGGCAATCTTTTCAGATGAATAACAAGCCGAACCTGTCAGCTTCCCCAAGGCATCGGAATCAAAGCTAAACCTGCGTCCTCGAAGCAGCCCAATCATATCCCCGAGTTTTGCAAATAATTTCATCACACAGAAAGGGATGTTCCAGACTGGTACCGGTTTATGTAGTGCTTCACAGATCCACTCGTAGATCTGTCGCGTCGAATATGCCTCACTATCGGTCACGATATACACCTTCCCGGCGGCCTCCGGCTTTTCTGCAGCCAATATGGCCGCACGAACCAAATCATCAACATGCACCATGGATCGTTTGTTGTGTGTCTCCGGCAACGGTGGAAATTTTCCTGCCCAAACAGCCCGAATCATTTTCGGGAGATTCCCTTTTTCGGTATTTCCGTAAACCATCGAGGGCCTGATCACAACCGGATGCGGCACATACCCCCCCTTCAGAACCAGCTTCTCCGATGCCCTTTTTGATTGGCCGTAGGGCGTATCAGATTCACTCAGGCATGATTCATCCGTCAATACTTCACTGTCGCCAGTTGCCTTGACACTGCTGAAATAAACAAATGTTTTAACACCACTCTTTTTGCAGGCCAACAAAAGCTCTTCAGTTGCCTCGGTATTGATCCGGAAATACTCCCTCGCATCCTGTCTGCTTTCTTCCAAAGCATGTGCTTTTCCTGCAAGATGAAATACTGTATCGATGCCGGACAGAACATCAGAGTCCAGACACCCCTCCATATCCCAAACATGGAATTTAGCGCTAAATTCAGGGCGAGTCCGCCCCAACACATGCAGATCGACTTGCATTTCTGACAATAACCGGCACAGATTCTGGCCGATAAAACCAGTTGCGCCGGTTACCAGAACCGTTTTCAAATCAATTCTCTCGCCAGACGGTCCGCCTGATGTAATCAGTGTAACTCTGGATAATACGGACCACCTTCATGGAAACCCTGCCACCACCATAATCGACAACCTGTCGAATGGCGGGGTTCGTCGCATCAAAATGAGCCAGCGCCATCCCCACAGCCTGTAACACACGCTCGGGATCCACGTCAGACATTATCACTGTCCCTTCATCCATACCTTCGGGCCGTTCATGCGCCTGACGCAATGTGACCGCTGGCAAATTCAGAAGCGAGCCTTCTTCTGCAATGGTGCCACTGTCAGAGACCACACACATGGCCTGTTTCTGCAGCTGAATATAGTCGAGGAAACCCATGGCTTTCATAAACTTAATGCGTGGATCGATATTGCCATGTGCCAGGTCATCGAGCCGTTTCCGTGTACGCGGATGAACAGAAAAAATCACCGGCACATCATAGATTCCAGCCAGAGCATTCAAGGACTCCAACACATTGGTTAAACGACTCGGCGTATCGACATTTTCTTCTCTATGCACACTGACAAGAAGATACCGCCTGTGTTTCAGGCCCAGCCTTTCAAGCGCATCAGACTTTTCAATCTTCTGAGCATAATATTCAAGCACCTCCTGCATACAGGAGCCAGTCTTTATAATGGTCTCGGGCTTAATCCCTTCAGCAATCAAATAACGACGGGCGTGTTCGGTGAGCGGCATGTTGATATCACTGATATGGTCGATAATGCGCCGATTTATTTCTTCTGGAACACGATCATCAAACGAACGATTGCCTGCCTCCATGTGGAATATGGGTATCTTGTGCCTCTTGGCTGCAATAGCAGCCATACAGCTGTTTGTGTCGCCGTAAAGCAGTAGCGCATCTGGTTTTTCTTCAGCCATAACCGGATCGATCTTCGACAGCACCTGTGCAATGGTCTCAACGGCTGTAGAACCTGCAGCATCCAGATAATAATCAGGCTGACGTATCTCCATATCTTCGAAGAACACCCTGTTCAGCTCGTCATCGTAATTCTGCCCGGTATGCACCAGAACATGTTCCATGCAACGGTCGAGTTCGGAGATGACGCGAGAGAGCTTGATCAGCTCCGGCCGCGTACCAACGACGGTCATCACCTTCAGTTGTTTCATGCCAGTAATTCCCCGCCTTCTGACAAATGCACCATCCCGGGAAGCAGGTTGTTAACTCTCAGCAATTCCCGCGTGCCTTCGAGAGACAACACGTTATCGGCCGAGCTGAACTCCTTGGATAAAGCATTCGGCCCGGCATCCTTGGCGGCCAACTCAGGCAGCATCGCCTGAATGGCAAAATAGTCTCCCCGGCGAACGGTGTGATGACATTCCTCTTCGGATACCATGATCTCATGCATCTTCTCACCCGGCCGGATACCCGTTACTTTCAATTCAATCGACCGGTCGCCTATCAAGGCTTTGGCAATATTCTCGACAGTCGCAGCAGGAGCGTTAGGCACCAGGGTTTCGCCAGGCTCGGCGACCTTCAGCGCAGCAAACACCGTATCCACAGCCTGCTCAAGACTGAGAAGGAAACGAGTCATTTCTGGAACAGTCAGGGTAACCGGACCACCATGGAGAATCTGATCGTGGAACAGGGGAATCACCGAACCACGCGAAGCCAGAACATTGCCGTAACGAACGCAAATAAAGCGCACGCTCTCGTTCAGGACGTTGGCTGAAGTGAAGATGCGTTCCTGAATTGCCTTGGTCATCCCCATTACATTGACGGGTTTGGCAGCCTTATCGGTACTGATACCAACCACGGTCTCGACAGGGTAACCATTCTCGCGTATGGCCTGAACGATATTCATCGCACCCATGCAGTTGGTCAACACAGCCTGATCAGGAAAATACTCACAGGTTGGAACCTGTTTGAGGGCCGCCGCATTAATCACAATATCTGCGCTCTTCACAGCGGAGCAAACATCCCGATAGTCACGCACATCACCTATGCGAAACTCCAGTGCCTGCTGAAAGTTGTTAAATATCACCTCGTCGGTAGTCACCGTGCGGTGCATATAGGCCATACGCATATCGTGCTGTTTGGCCTCGTCGCGCGAGAATACGATTACCTTCTCTGGAGTCCCCAACTCTCCGGCCAGAATACGGCGTACCAACACCTTGCCCATCGATCCGGTTCCGCCGGTAACCAGAATTTTCTTCCCCTCTAACATCAATGACCCCTTTCAATAATTTGGGCTGCAAGCCCATCAAGCATGACATCCCATGAAGGCGGTCGATACCCTACCGCTTCATTAAATCGTTGACCAACCAGGCTACGGTCGCAAACAAACTTCTCATCCTTTACAAGGCTTCGATTCCCATCGGCGAGAAGCCCCTGCAGCTTTCTCAACAATGTGTACTTATCGATAGGTTGGCTGGCAACCTGCCAAACACCATGCAATTCAGGCTGCTCAATCAATATTTTTTCAATAATTCGCGCCATTTCCTGGGTGGTAAAACCGGTGTATACAGCACGGGAAAAACCGGAAACTTCGCCTTGCTGATCAAGAAACCATTCAATCAGACTTTTCTTGCGGGCAAGCTCCAGCCCAACAATCGATGTTCGCAGCGTCACTGCATGAGCATCATGTACCTCACCGAGCAGCTTACTACGACCGTAAAGGTCTAGAGCATCGGGTTCGTCGTCTTCCGAGTACCCCCCCTTCCTGCCTGAAAACACGCAATCAGTGCTCATATGCACCAAGCGTGCGCCGACCTGACTGCAATGCATAGCCAGCTTGTGTGGCAGCAAGGAATTGATCTCGATACTCTGGATAGACGAAGTCGCGTCCTGCCTCTGCTTGACGATACCCACAGCATTGATAACTGCCTGCGGCCGGAAATCAGTCAAGATATCGATTAGTTTTCCATCATTGCGCACATCCAAACCGAAATAACTGTTATCTGCCGTGAACAAACCATAAGCCTTGTAGGCATCAGCTTCCTGGCGCAAAGTGACCTTGACCTCATGACGGACCTGCAAAGACTTCAACAATTGATGGCCAAGCATGCCATCACCACCCAAAATCAGGATGCGCACATCGCCTCCATCTTCGTTTCTTCCATCCAGCCTTCCAGTCTGGAAACCAGCATCTCGAGAGAAAATTCCTGTTCAAAGTAGGCTCGTGCCTTATGACCCATAATCTCTCTCTCATCTGCAGACTTAAGGTAGAGTGCTCTAACCGCATCAGCCAAACAAGCGGCATTCCCGGCTTGCACAGCAATCCCAGCACCTGACAGTCGGATCACTTCTGCACCCTCACCATTCAATGCAGCTACAATAGGTCTGCCACAAGCCAGATACGACTGAACCTTGCTCGGTATTGTCAAAGCGAACACCGGATCGTCCTTAAGTGTTACCAGCAATGCATCGGCTGCGGCAAAATAACGTGGCATCGCGTCACTTGGGCGACGCCCCAGAAAATGCACACTTCTGTCGAGCCCGCATGCTGCCACGCGCTCGCGCATCCAATTCATACGACGACCATCTCCAACAATAACCCAATGGAGGTCAGCTATCGACTGCAACTTCGCTGCAGCATCAACAATTGTTCCCAACGACTGAGCCTCACCGAGGTTACCGGCAAACATGATGCAAAAGCCCTCAGGAAGCTCCCGATATTCCGGGGCATCAGCGGGCAGGCTGAGCTGACGGTACAAATTCTCAGCCCAGTTAGGAAAATACGAAGTACGCTCGGGTAACGCACCCGCAGTCACAACCGAATGAACAAAACCCTCCGACTGCACCAGCACACGGTCAGAGTGCCGATAAATCCAGCGAACCATCTTGCCGACCAATCCGAGCACAAGCTGCGAATGAACTGCCCCTGCAGCCTGCAGGCTCTCGGGCCACAGGTCTTGGACCCAGAAAAACATCGGGGCTCGTTTGAGCTTACTCAGCAACACAGCGGGAACTCCCACGGTAATGGGCGAAGGCTCATAAACAAAGATGATATCGTAGCACTGCTTGCGAAGCAGCCACGGAGCAAACAGACATCCGGAAAGAGCAAAGGAAATATAGTTTAGGGCAAGTTGCCATGCCTTACTTTCACGTCGAACAATAAGCGGGACACGTACCACTGGTATACCATGCATGCTGTCATAGCGCTTCGTCCACCAGCGGTAACCGTCATACACTTTTCCGCTTGGATAATTAGGCATCCCCGTCAGTACGGTGACCGAGTGCCCACGCCCACTCAGGGCCTGGGCCAAATCGTTGATTCGGAAATTTTCCGGCCAGAAATACTGACTTACAATGAGTACGTTCATCGCCGGGTGGCACCTAAAACAGACTCAAACATGTCCACGCACCTGCGGGCGGCTATATCCCATGTATAGCATTCGATAGCCAGACACCGCCCCCTGCGTCCCATTTCCTTGCGCAATTCTGAATCTGCCATAAGTTCAATTATCGCTTCGGCTATCGATGAAGGGTTGGCTTGAGTCAACCTTGCGGCCCCGTGTTGTGCCAGAGCATCAAACCCGCACTGGTCAGTTAGGAGCACAGGAATGCCGCAAACAGCCCCTTCCAAAGCCACGATCGACATGGCCTCTTGCCGGGAAGGAACTACCAACAGCGAAGCGCCATGATAGGCAGAAGCCTTCAAGTGTCCGGCAACAAAACCGGCAAAATGAACCCTGTCGGCCACCCCTTCCTTTACCGCTTTAGACTTCATATCCTCAAGCAGACCACCATCCGGTCCTGCAAATACAAGATGAAGCAAAGGAAATCGCGATGACATTTCAACAAATGCATCAAGCAAAATATCCGGCCCCTTGATTGCATTCAATCGCCCCACGAATAAAAGAAAATCTGCACTTCCAAGCCCAATAACATCGCGAAACGCCTGTCCATCACTGCAGCTAAAATCATCGAATCGAACACCATTTGGAATGTGCTGAATGCGCTCTTCCGGCACCCCGTATTTATTTAATTCTTTAATTTCATCAGCGGCGATGGTGATAGCTGCAGCCGAATTTTTTACCAAAGCTTTCCCGACCAGTCTGTTATACCAGCGTTTAAAGCCTGTCGACCGGCCAAATAGAGGCAGAGCCCCGGCCGGACAAATAACATAAGGCTTACCCATCATACGAGCCATCCAATAGATAATCGCATTGAAAATCGTCCAGTGATTCATAATGTGAATGACATCGGCCCAGCATACCCATCTATACATGGTAAAAAATTTCGGCGCCGGCAGATACCAGCGCCTATTCCAGCACGGCAGTAAGGTCACATCATCAGATGGCGACAGCGCCGGACTTTCGCCAGTCGCAATCGACAAAACATGGGAAGAAACACCTCCGAGTTGTTGCATACTTATATGCAACTGGCGTATGCGCTCGACTGTGCCTCCATTAACCGAATCAAGACTCATGTTCACATGCAGGATGTTCACCCAGTCGCCCCACGGTGAAACTGGCAGATACGATCAACTGCTCCATCCAGCCCAAGAGGCCAGATGAAACCAGCCTCCTGCAACCGACTCGATGAAAACCGGGAATGCCCGTGAAGACTCTGCCCTCGAAACATACAGCGCAGCCAATAAGGAATGGCCGCAGGCAGGTGAATCCGACTCAAGCCCTGATAGCCCAATCCCTGCCTGCACATATTGTAGAGAGCAGAAACACTGTTTCGCTCATCTTCATCACAGCCCACTACATAGCAACCGGAACACTGTGTTGTTTCTACAACAAACAGGGCGGCGGCAGCCACATCTCTGGCATGAATGATATGCGCGCATTCATCACCTTTGATGAGCAGAGAAACGCGACCACGCCAGCCGTTCTGGAATGCCAAAGCCAGAATGCCGGGAGCATCATCATCAATCACGTTGGTCGGGCGCAATATACATATGCGCATATCACCGCCCGAAAGAGACTGAACATATGACTCCGCCCTCCATTTACTTCGTTCATAAGGGTTGGCTGGATGGCACTGTGTGGATTCATCAATCCACCTATCCTGTAAAGGACCCACGACCCCGGCAGAACTCAAATGACAGAAAACCTTCACCCGCGCTTCAACGGCTAACCGGCCAAACCGTTCGGTCCCATCCACATTCACAGCCTGCATCTTCGCAGCATCGCGCAACTCTGCCGCACAATGGAAAACGATATCCGCGCCTTCCAGCAGTCGTCGCAGAGAATCCTGCGAAGAAAGATCGCCCGCGACAACTTCGACGCCATCTATCAATTGGGTTTTGTTACGAACAAGCGCCCTGACCCTGTAACCGTGGCGAAGAAGCAGGCCGATGATGTGACGCCCTATCATTCCGTTTGCACCGGTCACAACGGCAATTCGGGAAACGCTTCTGCCGGAAATATTTTCTTGATGCGCCATCAGAAATCAAACGACCCGCAACTTGCCGTTATGTAGCAAACTGCATGTGCAAACAAGCAACCTGACTGAACAGAAACATAACCCTTATGCATCCTGATCCATTCTCCAGGACAGAGTCACAAGAACAGCAAGGTGAATCAGAAAAAACGGAGCCAGCCAGTTGCCATAGGACAGATCATGAATGGCATGCCCGACAAAGGATGCCGCCACACAACGCTGAATACTGACCTGGCTCATCAATAAAGGATGACAATAACGGCTAAAAATGTGCCAGAAAAAAAGAATCAGCACTAGCAATGAAAACAAGCCTCCGGAGATAGCCCAGAAGAAAAGCGCATTCGCACTATTCTCTCTGCTGGTACCCAGCGTGCGCCCAAGCCCAATACCGAGAGGGTGTTCTATAATGCTCGAGATATAGTAATTGGCTGCATAAATTTCGCGAAAAAGACGCCCACTTTGTCCATGGGTATCTCGGGCAAACATCTTGGTCATGGACGCGGCCACATCACGAGACGCCACATCACGAGACGCCGGATCGTGAGAACTCATTGTCTCCGACTCAGTACTTATCTCCTGAACAAGGGCAAGATTGATTTCATTCATAATCACACCGGCATGCAACATGCCTTTCGCACACACACCAAAAACCGCCAGAATAATAGTCGCATAAAGGAAAACAGAAAATCGAGAACCCTTCAGGAGTCGATAAAGCGGCTTGGAGAGAAGTAAAAACAGAACACCGGCAAGAATCGCAAAATACCCAGCCAAAGAGAAAGTGAGGATGATTGCCAGGAAAGCAATCATCGCGAGAAAGAGGAACGAAAAACGCTTATCATCGCGAAAGATTCCATAGCTCACAAAGGCAGGAAAAACTAGGAAAGCCCCCAAAATAGAGGGTTCAACAAACCATCCCTGGGCGCGAAGCACCCAAACGCCCTCAACTGGGTTTTGAAGTGCATTGGCATAACCGAACAAACCTAAATCCCTGGCGACCTGCCCCGGCCTTCTGCCAATCTCGACAAAGGTGTTGATATCCAGCCCATCAAAGAGAACCAACAAAAACCCTGAAATCGCCTGCAGGGAAAAAAGTGCAGCAATAAACAGGTAGAGGCCAATAACCAGGGAAATCTGCCCCTCAACCTGTTCCTCGCGCATCAGGACAAAAACAAGAACCATGGCCATGAAGGCATGTTTTCCCCACTGCAGCAATCCGGTTGCATCCATACCGACAAGCGAGGGCAGCGCTACAGATGCAAACAGGATGCTGAAAATAAGCAACAACTGTCTCTCCCTGAACTCGAATAAAGCCCGCCAGGAGAAAGCCATAAGAAACATACAAGAAAACATCACTAATTTGATCAGCTTGTCAGCCAAGTCATCACGGATAAGATAGGTCGCATACTCAAGTACGAAGCACCAGACGATCAAAGCAAAAAGCCATTCCGCCCATGAAGCCTCTCTGATACGTCTAAGCAATGAAGTCACTACCATTTCACCCTTCCCTATGCGTAAAAGATCGTAAGGCTTCCTTTACAATGTAATAACATCCGCTCAGAGCCAATTTCATTGCCTTCATGCCACGACCGAAATGCCACGAATAGCTGAGATATTTAAGGCGGTAGCGGACTTTTCTCCTCTGTCTGGACATGATGTAGTAGAGGTGAGAAAGTCGAAAATTACGAATTTCGTCACTCATATCCCCCCTGTACTTGAAATAAAACCTTCTCGCCCCCTGATATTGGGCATTCATATCGGTCGAAATTCTCGGTTCTTCATGAACATGGTATAAAACGAGCGGCTCGGAGCAACTGATCACCTTGCCAACCCGGCTAAGACGCGTCCACAGATCCCAATCCTGTCCGCTTCTCAAAATTCGATCATAGCCATCCACAGACCTTAATGTATGCGCCCTGCACATGCACATGGAGGCACCGGCCATTACACTCCCCCGCAGCAGATCTTCAAATGTGATTTCTGAAGGGACGTTAGCAAGCATGGTTTTTCCCGATGGATAGCATCGCCAATAGCTACAACTGCAGGCAACAGCATCAACATTCGCCTGTAAAAGACACTGCTGCTTTTCCAGTTTGTCGGGAAGCCACTCATCATCGTCATCAAGAAATGCAATCAACTCCCCCAGTGATGCGCCGATACCAATATTTCTCGCACCAGCCCCCCCTGCAGACACCTCGTTAAATATTGGCCGCACCCTTTCATCCCTGAGCGCCAACTCGGAAAGAAACTTCCTCGTCCCATCAGTCGACCCATCATCAACAACGATAACCTCAAAAGATTTCTCGCTTTGTGACAACACTGAATCAACGGCCTTCATCAATCGAGGAAGCCTGTTTCTGGTAGGAATCACAACACTTATTTTCGGCAAATTCATCTCTCATCAACCCTGCAGACTGTCGTACCAGCGACGCAGACAGTAGAGAATAAAGACTGCATGAGAGTCCATCAGCCCCAGGCCCGATTGCTGATCAGCCAGTCGGGTTGCCATGCCGCGAAGCATCTCCATTCCCGGAATCTCACATGCCGAAAGAGCCACTTCACTGAAAAGACGGGAGTTCTCCCCGACCCACCATGGAACCGGCCCTGCGAAACCCTGTTTTTTACGCCAGACGTGCTCATGGCCAAGAAAATCCTCGGCTATCTCCCTGAAGAGAATCTTGGTTCCTTCTCCCCTCACGTGACTGGACTCGGGAAACCGGAAAGCCAGTTCGGTAACCTGCACATCAAGCAAAGGAACACGCCCCTCTATGGTGTGGGCCATGGTCATCTGATCGAAGAGAAACAGGAGCTCATCGGGAAGATAGACATGCATATCAAAACCCATCTGCTTATACAGAAGAGACCGCTTTTCATGCCCGGAAGGTATTGGAAATGAAGCTGCCAGACGAGCAAGAAACTCCGTCAGACGCTGGTCATCTGCAAGCTTCCCTGCACATAGGTCGAAGTTTCCCGATGTGGTAAACATCATATCAAGATAGGAATTCTTCAATCTTGCACCCATTTTTGATGATGCAGGAAACAAACAACCTGCCATCCTTCGAACCGATTCAGGAAACCGACTAAGCAAGCGCCGCTGCATAGTGGCACCACCGGCATATCGCTCATACCCTCCGAATATTTCATCCCCTCCCGTTCCACTAAGAAGAACCTTTACACCATCACCTGCCGCCATGCCAGAAAGCACATAGGACGGCACAATTGCCGGGTCCGCAATTGGCTCGCTATGATGTGCAATCGCCTTATCAAGATAATCAATGGCCTGCCGGCCGGTAATCAGGGCTTCATGATGTTGCGTCTTATATCTTGCTGCCACATCTGCAGCAGCCGAAAGCTCATTTACTGCCAGACCTTCAAATCCCACGCTGTAGGTATGAAGTTCAGGCCTCTCCTGGGAGGCAAGCGCCACAATCATGCCACTGTCCACTCCCCCGGAAAGCAATGCTCCCACAGGAACATCACTTCTGAGTTGCCTGGAGATTGATTGCCTCAAAACACGTTCCAAAGCTTCCCTGTTCGTTGATGTATCAGCCACATCTGCAAACTTTTCCACACACCAATATCGTCGAATCGCAACTTCGGAGGAAGGCTTCACCTCTGCAAAATGGCCGGGGAGAAGCTTTTTTACACCCGCAAAAATACTCCAGTCAGACGGGATATACAGGGCAAGCAGATAGGCAGCCAGGCTGTCCTGATTGATTCGATTTCCATGATATGGCTGCAAAGCCTTCGATTCTGAAGCAAAAACAAAATACTCGTCAGTATGGATATAATAAAACGGCTTTATACCAAGGTGGTCACGCGCACAAAACAACCGTTCTCTGGCAACATCCCATAGAGCAAAAGAAAACATGCCGTTAAGATGCTCCACACAGGAATCGCCCCAGCAGTCATAGGCAGCCAGAACCACTTCAGTGTCCGAGTCAGTCTTGAATGCAAACCCTTCAGCTTTCAAGGACGCCCGAAGCTCCAGATAATTATATATTTCACCGTTAAAGGCCAACCAAAGTCGCCCAGCATCATAGCTCATCGGCTGATCGGCCTCTTCCGACAGGTCGATAATTGACAGGCGCCTATGCCCTAAGGCGACATCCTTTCTCGATATTCCGGAGGCATCAAAAACGCCACCGGCCATGCCGCAATGGTCCCGCCCTCGATGCTCCAGCCTGCGCAACATCTCGGTCATACCATCGACCTCTACAGGTCTGCCATCAAATCTGATAATTCCGGCTATTCCGCACATTTTGATACCACGAATTTCGTTTTTATCGTTGCAGGGAGGGTAAGCCGAAGGCTAAAACACACACCCAATGATGCCTTCTCCAATCCGTAACAGGGTGATTCGATAAGAGGTGTTGCCTGCCATTCGGCCGTCAGGTTTCCCTGTTGGTTCTGTGAACCCGCAACACTTATGCTAACCGATCGACCCTGAGTTCCACGAACCATCATTTGCTCCTCATCAAAGGTGTCAAACAAGGAACCGAAGTGCCATAAAAAGTCAGCGTCGACAGTTCCCACCCCATCCAGTACATCTTCCACCACTAGGCCATGCTGTTGCAGGTTGATGGACCGTCTGTGACAAAGGACAGGTGTCGAACGCGAAAAACCATTATGTGAGATTACTATGCCTCCATTTTCGCTGCTTACATCAACACCTGCCCTGGCATATGGAACCGGCCACCACTGACCATTGGGAAGCAAGGTCTCGCAAAAAGGCGAAAACCCATTTATCAAAGGCACATTGTGAGCGGCTGCGCTTTTCTGGAACAGCGAAACAGCGTCAGGTGTGTAACGGGCACGCCCCGGGTCGGTAAGAACAATATCCCCATCCTCTGACCAAACAAAAGAAACCATGTCATTATGACCATGCGTCGGAAAACTGGCAGGAAACGAACCGACCGCACAATTACCAAGCACTGCACCCGAAGCGGAATTAAGACGATACCAGCCTCCCCGCACCCCGGATTCAGCAGTCTTCTCCCCTGTTGCATAGTCCGGAAAAAGCAGATGATATCGCAAAGCAGACTGAAGCGGAGAAAAATCGGGGGATACATCGCCGATGGTCGCCAGCAATTGCCCCGAACCATCCAATAACATGTTTGCCACATCCGACATGCGTTGCACATAGGAAGACAGAAAGCATATATGTGAAGAGTCGCTGCTTTCCCTGCATTCGAGAAACTTAAGGGCATCAAGCAACCAGTTAAGTATAACCAGTTGATAATGACTGGATCGTTCCCTTAGAAACCCCTCATCGTTGACCAATCGGGGCAGGAAGGCATGCAACAGGTTCATCCCGGCTTCAATGGACTCATCATGGCCCAGAGCAACCCCACCAACGATCAGCGCCCTTGCATTATTGAGCAGATGATTATTCGTCTTCTGCTCGCCATAGTACTCCAGATGCTGATATATCCATGTCAGGGAATGCGCAAGAAAACAGGAGAATTGAGGGGTAACCAAGACCGCGGCCCGACTATCGGGCAGCATCGCCAGAAACGTGAGTGCGTTGACGACCCGCTCACAGGTGGAATATGTCTCCCACGCGCTGTCCTCGTAATCCTGATGAGTGCTTATCCAGCCCTCGATTCTTTCCAAAGCCACCTCAGGCTCTGCATCCATGTTTAACATGCTGTCCAGAAGCCAACTCCAGCGTTGTTCCGAGAGATACACCTCGGCATCTTGGTGTTGATCCAATATTGCAGCAGCTGTGATTTCCTGTAATTCCTCGGCCCTTTTTCGGGCAAGCTCCCCGGAAACTCCTGCAATGACATAGCGGGGTAATAGCAATCCACATTCAGGGGCGGAAACGTTCAGGGTCCGCTTGCGAAGTATCTTCGCCGGCCATTGTTTACTTCCCTGATGCGGCGCACGACGCAACAGTCGCATGCGAGTCAGAAACCTGCCAAGCACAGAAGACAGCAGAAAACCGATATGCCTGCTTAGGAAAACAGGTTTTTTAAGATGGGAAAAGAAATAATGGCGATCGGGGGAATAGCTGTCTCTCAAATCCCCTCTCCGCATATTTCTTGATAAACTGAGGTGGATCCCATCAGTGGGACAGCTTGAGCGGTCATTTAAGTGTACTCCTCACTGTCTTATCCATCTCATGCGGCCTTCAGGGGCGCCGCTATGCCGAAAGTATAGCTCGGCGAGCGTTTTTCCATCCAGCGCCTGATATGGCCGCTCGAAGTTGAAGAAGTTAAAATACTGTTTCAGTAACTGAACCAGCCCGGTTACTGAATCGTATTCCTTGATGTACACCTCTTCGTACTTCACAGAACGCCACAGCCACTCAATGAAGACGTTGTCCATCCAGCAACCCTTGCCGTCCATGTTGATCCTGATGTCATTCACCACCTTCAGCACACCAGTGAACGCCTTGCCTGTGAGTATAGCCGGGCACGCTCGTGCTCAAGCGATTCAACATCGTGGCTCTTGCCTCGTGAAAATGACTCCGACAGCCAGGCTAGTGCGTGACTCTTCCACTGACCAGCCTGATTCGGGTGAACCCCATGTTCCGACGAAATCTCGGCTACCACCTTCTGCCCCTTGAACGCATCCAGTGCAACCTGAGCCTTGAACTCCTTGCTGTAACTCTTCCGTGGCATACGCCTCTCCTTTGTCCGAAAAAGTACACCTTAATCCACCTTAGCAAACCGTCCTGTTTTTGAGGCCCACTTCAAATTGTGCGCAAAGCTCTTCGTACATGTCTCTTGCAAGTATATACAGGTGCTGGACTACCTGATCTGGAACAACTGAATTGCGCAGGTTGATATCCGTATTATTGCTGGCATCCGATTGCGAGAAACCAGCAATCATGAAAAGGTCCCCCAATACTTTGTCGGGCGCTCTACAGAGAGCTTCATAAGCCACAAAGATTGCATTCTCAGGCTTATTCTCAAGAAGATATTTATATGTGTTAATCCAAATAAGCAGCCAATACTCCAAATTTTCCGTTTTATAATTAGATGGGAGTCCCGTCTCAGCTTTGTTAAACCGAAATGGGCGATGATCAAGGCCAAACTCATGGTGGGCCAACCAAGTCATATATTTTACTGAAAAATCATCTTCCTTTTGCTTGGCAAGAAAATTCTCATGCTGTTTTCTAAGGGAAAACGCATGCTGCAACGGGTCACGGAAAGGGATCAATATTACCGCTTCTGGAAATGCTTTTCTTATTGATGGTAATCGAAGGATGTTGTTGTTGTTTTTGGATAGATAGCTCACACCTTGATTTTCCCCGGAGCTATGCACTATTGCATTCACATATTGTCGAAAAAGCCGCAACTGCTCAGAAGTGGCTTGGTATGGCTTAAGCCTATCCTTATAAAGGTACGCATCACCGGTAAATATCCGCCAAAAAACTTCTTCTAGAGCCTCAGGGCTGTCGAAATTGACCATGACACTGTCGCCGTGAGACCTCTCCTCCTCATCTTTATGCTTGCGAAAAGATGAGGATATCCTGCTCCATGTTCCAGGCATCAGAACAAATGGCATATCCCGGTACGTTAAGGATCTATACCTCCCAGTATCGTAAAAGGCCTTCATTAATATTGTAGTCCCTGCACGTGCCAAGCCAGCTATAAAAACATGAGGTTTTTCTGAGACATTTGACTCACTTGGCCTCCACAGCGCTTTTTCAAGCGCGAAGGACATTTCTGCCACAGACTCCAATCCTAGGGCAAGATAATGAAGTTTTCTTTCGATAAAACTATAGTTGGTTTCTGACAAAGCGGACTCGCGCATAGAAGTAAAACATAGACGTTATACTTACCAGCAATAATCCTTGTGATGATAAAAAGAACTCCTCCACACTTAAATCTTTCACTGCAATCACATCTGCCAACAAAATAGCTATATAAATAGCGCCTGCAATAACTGCAAAGTAGACGCCCAACATAACACTGTTGACTGCAATCTTCTTGGCATAGACCAGCACGACCTTTTCTTTCCAATGATCAGATATCTTATTTGATCGAATGACCAATACTGATCTTACCCACGAACGGTGGACACCCCAATTAGTCGTTTTTCTGTTGCTTCGAAAGCCAACGGAGCTTCGTAACGAATCGTAGAATGCCGACGCTGGCGATTGTAAAACACTTCCATATATTCGAACAAACTTGCACGAGCCTGATCACGAGTTTTGTAATCACAGTGCATAACCAATTCTGTCTTGAGCGAATGGAAAAAGCTTTCCATAGGCGCATTGTCCCAGCAATTTCCTTTGCGACTCATGCTTTGACGAATCGCATGTCTGGCAAGCAAGGCACG
>MNXA01000043.1 GCA_001871195.1 Zetaproteobacteria bacterium CG1_02_55_237 | reverse complement strand
AGAAGCACGAACGCACAGTCAACAAAGACAACACCGTCAGCTTTGAGGGCAGAACCCTGCAAATCCCCAGCAATGAATACCGACACCATTATGTCAAAGCCAGAGTGCGTGTTCACTGCTATACCGATGGCAGCATGGCCATCTTCCACGGGCCAAGAAAACTCGCCGAGTTTCAGCCTCTTCTGAAGCCCAAGGCCAGCAAGCCGGAACTACCACTACCAAGGCTGAAGGCAGCAATATGAACCAAAACCAAACCGGACAACCCTTGTGCTCTAAAACCGGACAACTCTATTTGTTGCCAACATCCACATGCAGCGAATAAAATAGGAGGCCTTCTGGGCTGCCCTGTTACCAGTCGAGCGTGAAACGGCTCTCGAAGCTGCGTGCTTCGCCGGACAGGGGATCGGTGAAGGCCAGATTTTTGGCCAGCAGTTGCAGCGGGTTGTCGTAGTTCGGGGGATTCTGCGGCGGTTGGAAATCGGGGTAGAAGCGGTCGCCGACAATATTTGCGCCGATCAGACCCAGATGCAGACGCAGTTGATGTGTTTTGCCGGTGATTGGTTCGAGTTCAAACTTCGCTAACTCGCCGCGCGCCTCAACAAGGCGGATGCGCGAGCGGGCATTGATCTCCCCTTCGACATTCCTGAAGCGCAACCAGGGCTCACCCCGCTCGATGCGGCTTTCAATCAGCCATTCCCTCTGCCCGGTATCGACTGGACAGGTGGCAATGGCTTCATATCGCTTGCTGATATTCCCCTGACGAAAAAGATCGAACCACGGACCGCGCCTCTTCGCATCACAGGAGAACAGCACCAGCCCTGCCGTTTCCCGATCCAGCCGGTGCACGGGCACCAGATGATCAAGCCCTGTTTTGCGCCTGAGGCGATGTAGCAGGCATTCATTCACATAGCTGCCTGAGGGTGTGACCGGTAAGAAATGCGGTTTGTCGGCAACCAGTATTGAATCATTCTGGAACAGGATGTATTCCTGAAACGGTATCGGATGCTCATCCTCCACCTCGCGGAAATAGCGCAGGCGGGCATTGCGCCGGAACGGGGTGGTCATATCCACGGGATTGCCGTGCTCATCGCTTATTTTGTTGCTCTCCAGCCTGTGCTGCCAAACCTCTCTGCCGACAAAGGGGAAGCGCTGGTCGAGGAAATCGAGCAGAGATGGGTAGGGCTTTTGCAGATTCGGCAGGGTGATATAAGACGGCGTAGGCGCTGTGCTCTGCCTGCCAATGTCCGGCTGCTGCTTCATTTCAGGACAAAACGCGGGCGTCAAATACCGTCGGCGAAGTGCATGGTTTCACCGGAGAACACCGGTGTACTCCGGTATTTTTCGCCTCCATCGATGAGCGTGGCTCGGCATGACCGATGGAGACCATCGCTCCCTCGGACAGGCCCATCTGGGCGAAAGCCTCTTCGGAGAGGGCGATATCCTCTACGTCGACGATGCCTTCATCATCGACCACATTCAGCACGGCAAGAATCTGTTTGTGTCTGCCACTAACCCGCAGCTTGGTCAGCGTCTGAAAGCCCTCCGCGCGGTAAAACGGCCAGTCGCGGTGCATGTATGCGACGTTCTCGCGATAGGTGACGATGGCCAAGCTGCGCAACGTCAGTCGTTTCGAGGTATCGATCATCGGATTCTCTCTCCCCGGCATGTCAGGCAGGATGAAACCCGTCCGGCATGCGCAAGCCTTTCATGCCTTTAAGCATATACTGCTGGAGCAAGGTTTGCAGGCGTTGCCGGGACAGGCTGCTTGCTTACTTGCAGCGCCGGAACGATGCCCCGACTGGTTTTTTGCATTTCTTTGTGCCGGTACAGTCGGTATCCACGTTGCAAGTTTGCACGCACATGTTGATTTTCAGTTTGTTGGTTGAACAGGCAAAATCGACTCCGTATTTTGCCGTGCAGTCGGTATTAGATGTGCATACGCAAACTGAATTGGTGCAACGTCCGGATGCGCACTCGCCGTTCTTGAAACATGTTTCGTCCACAGCCTTGGCCGATTCGATAACGCATCTACCACGCGGTTTGCCGGCGCAGACCGTCGGGGAAGCGCAGGCATCGTCTTTCGAACAGCGCTCGCCAACGCCCTTCTTCGCTTCGCAACGGTTGCCTGGGTTCTTGCAGTAATAGCCGTTCGGGCATTGTCCATTCAGGCAGAAAAGGCGGGGTTGCGGCACGGATGCAACAGCTTCTACCGGATATCGCTGCGTGACGATCCAAAGGTATACGGATTTGACGTGCTGTGCTTCGGCTCCGCCATAGCACATGATGTATCTTTTCTGTGTGTGCCAGCTATCAGGATTGGTGCTCAAATCCCTGTAACCGCTTAATACCATGCAATCTCTTCTTGTCGGCGGTTTCTTACTCGTCCAGTAATCATCACCGAGCCCCAGCGAATGGCCGAATTCATGCAGGAAGTTCTTGTATTCCTCTCCGGCATAAATGGCCTTGTATACTTTGATACCGAGCACCTCGACGGGGCGGTACATGTTGTTCGTGCGCTGTTCGTGATGATGCAGTTCGACAGGATAGACGACACCCATGTGCTTGTAAGAATCCAGCTGAGCCTCGCTTATTTCGCCGGCCCTGCCAGCTAAGTTGGCGATCTCAACCTTCATGCGGAAGCTACCATTGGGGCGCGACCAGTAATGCTCGATATAGCCGCGCCAATAGAGCATCAGCCATTCCGCCACAGGTCTGCTTCCGTTTTGTCCCAACTCAACAGGCAGTGGCGTCCATTCCTGCTTCCCTTTATGGATGTCGGGAAGCCGCGTCGCAGTATTCAACGGCAGGTGCAGGCCGGCAGCGCGCAGGAATAACTGACTGTTTCTGTCCACGCGGCAGGCCCTGTCTTTGCCATCCTTGTCTGTGACGATGCCGTTGCTGTTGTTGTCCACCGCATTGGTTTGACAGACCGTCTCGCTTAGCGGTTGACCTCGCTGTGTTTCGGAGAGCAGTTTTGTAAGATCCAGCGGGATATGCAGTTTGTCTTTCTCTGCATTGGGGAACTGGAAGTCGAGGATGCTGGTGATGATCCAAGTGCCATTCTGTCGCTCCAGCATGTATCCGTAGCGCTTTAAGAAAGATCCTAGGTAGCTGAATTCGCCGGTAATGGGCCGTGCCGTCAGATTATCCGGATAATTGCGCTGACCGACTGTCCTGCCGTCAAGGATGGCACCGTTGGATACAAGCTCTCCATTGATGACAGTGAAGTCGCGTTGCCGGTTGCAGCCCAGAATCATTTCATTGAACGAGCGAACGCCGGCGTAGCAAGTCTTGCTGCCGTCCGCACAGTTAGACCCGGCATTGATTTGAGCCAGTTCGAGTTCGATGGCTTCGGTGTGATGTTCGCTTTTCAGATAGTTCCCCCGGCACAGATTGGCCTCGGCAGAAAAAGGAATCGACATGACAAGCAACGCCAGCAACAAGCCGGCGGAAAACGTTGAATGTTTCATTGTGAGCTCCCCATAAAACAAGGAGAAAAGCTTATCGTTGTATGAATAGCTTAGAAAGAGCGGGTGTTTAGATGCCGTCGGCGTAGTGCATGGTTTCGCCGGAGAACACCGGCGTGCTCAGGTATTTCTCGCCACCATCGGGGAAGATGGCAACGATATAGCCCGGCTTACCTGCAGCGGCCAGACGCTCGGCCAATTTGAGAGCGGCAGCCAGGGCGCAGCCGCAGGACAGGCCGGAGAGGATGCCCTCTTCGCGGGCCAGGCGCTGGGTGAAATCGTAGGCGTCCTCCGTCGAGATGCCGATTTTCTCATCGTGCACCGAGGCGTCGTACACCCCCGGCACAATGCTCGATTCGATATGCTTTAAGCCCTCGATGCCGTGAAAAGGGGAATCCGGCTCGGCAGCAACGATTTGCACATCGGGATTGGTGCGCTTGAGGAAACGGCCGGTGCCGACCAGCGTGCCGCTGGTGCCCATCGAGGCGATGAAATGGGTGATCTTGCCATCGGTGTCGCGCCAGATTTCGGGGCCGGTGGTTTCTTCATGGGCCAGCGGATTGGCCGGATTGTTGTACTGATCCGGCTTGAAATAATATTCCTTATCCAATTCGTAGATGTCGCGGCATTTAAGAATAGAGCCGTCGGAACCCTCCAGTGGATCGGAGAAAATAAGATCAGCCCCGAAGGCACGGCAGATACGCTTGCGCTCATCCGAAACATTGCCCGGCATCACCAGGCGTACCGGATAACCCAGGGCTGAGCCGATCATGGCCAGTGCGATGCCGGTGTTGCCACTGGTGGAATCAAGAATCGTCTTGCCGGGCGCGAGCTCGCCGCTTGCAATGCCGTCGCGGATCATCTTCAAAGCCGGACGATCCTTGACCGAGCCGCCGGGATTGAAGCGCTCAAGCTTGGCCTCAATGATGATGTTATCCGGCAGATGCGCCGTCATACGGGTAAGCCGGGCCTGCGGCGTGTTGCCGATCAGATCGAGGATACTTTTGTTCTTACCCGCCAATTGCGTCTCCACCCGTTATCATAATACGTCCAACCATGCGTCAATCAACTCAACCTGCCAAGCCTGCCCATGGGGCAGGTGCTTCATTGCCACGCTGCAGCAGAAGGCGGCGCAGTGTATCGGCGGAGGCGCCGCTTGTCCTGAGTTCGCGCAGACTGGGGGCGCCGTTGCGCTTGGCCAGCCTCTCGCCAGCCTCATTGCACAGCAGTGCATGGTGCAGATAAATCGGTGTAAGGAAGCCGAGCAGGGCCTGCAAAAGACGGTGCAGACCGGTACTGCTTCTCAGATCATCGCCCCGGATGACATGCGTAATCCCCTGCACGGCATCATCGACAACCACGGCCAGATGGTAGCTGATGCCGATATCCTTGCGGCCGATGACGGCATCGTTCAGACCGGGATGAACTGCGTGACAACACCCCTCCCCGTCCTGCCAGCTAACATCACCGACACACTGCATGGCCGCCTGCACATCCAGCCGCCATGCGAAGGGGGAGCCATCGGCGATGCGCTGCCGACGTTGTTCGGCAGAAAACATGCGACAAGTGCCGGGGTAAACCTCAGGCATATCCTCGGCATGCGGGGCAAGCCCGGCATTCTCAATCTCGCGCTGGATATCGCGCCGTGTGCAAAAGCAGGGATAGATCAACCCATCCTGCCGCAGCTGTTCCAGCGCCTGTGTGTAGGTTTCAAGATATCGACTCTGATAGAGAATATCTCCCTGCCAGCGGATGCCCAGCCACTCGAGATCTTCGATCAGATCAGCCGCAAAATCAGGGCGACAGCGGTTGAAATCAATGTCCTCGATACGCAGCAACAGTTCGGCCTGATGCGACTCGGCCCACTGCTGGCAGAGCAGTGCTGAATAGGCATTGCCGACATGCAGATGTCCGGTCGGGCTGGGAGCAAAGCGGGTACGCAGCAAGGGAATGATGCCGCAGGCTCAGCTGACCTGCGCCGCCGCTTCTAAATGTTCGGCGGGCGGAAGAATCAGTGCCTGCCCTTCCTGTATCCGCTCGGGGCGCAACAGCATCTTGATTTCATCGCCCGCGGCAAAGGTATAATCATCGTACGGCAGGTGCGTTTGTCCGTCGCGGATAATCACCATGGGCTGCACGCCATGCGGAATGCGTGCATCGCTCATGCGTACGCCGATCAGCGGAGAATCGGCCTCGATGAGGCGGGTCTCATAGATCAACCGTTTGCGATAGGCCTGATCGTTCCAGTAGGTGTAGTTGTACGCTCTGGCGAACAGACGTTTGGCCCCAAGATGCTGAATCATGCGCGCCTGCTTCTGCTCGTCGCCCGGTTGCAGGGCAACATAGATTTCCGGCGCATGGAAATTCTCTCGCACCATCTGGCCGATCAGCAGGTTATGATCAGATGAGCCGGTCATGGCGACCACCACACCGATTTCCTCGGCATGCACGACTTCCATGTATATCGGGTCCAGCGCATTGCCGCGCACAGCCTGAAAACCGGAGCGTTGCAAATGCCCGATCACCTCGGCATTGAGATCAAGAAAACGCACCTCACGGTCATCGCTCAGAGCGCGGCCGAGTTCCGCGCCGATCTGACCGCCACCGACAATCAGCACCGAGCGCTCATCGCTACCCTCGACCTTGAAGGCACGGCTTAACGGTTCGGCAAGCAAGCCGTACACCAGCACGGAAAGAATGATAATGATATATACCAGAGCCTCCAGAACCTCGGCATCAGGAATACCCATACGCGTAATAACAACGCTGAACAGAGCGGTAATGGCGGCCGCCACCACACCACGCGGCGCCATCATGGCAAGAAACTTTATTTGCCCGGCGTTCAATCCCGAACCGAACACCGAACTGCCCACAACCAGCGGGCGAATGATGAATACCAGAGCCAGGAACAGCAGAACACCCTGACCGAGATAGTTGACCATAATGCCAAGATTCAGACCCGCAGCCAGCAGCACGAACAGCATGCCGACCAGCAGCGTGGACAGACTGCCCTTGAAATTGCGCAGACGCTGGATATCGGGCAGATGCTTGTGTTGCAGCACGGCACCGGCCACCAGCACCGCCATCAGACCGGCCTGATCACTGATATGATTGGACAGATGAAACAGCGCCCAGACTGCGGCCAGCGTGGCGGTCGGACGCAATTCATTATCCTTCAGCCAATGACTCCTGAGCATCATGGTCAGCAGGCGACCACCGGCCCAGCCACATGAAATGCCGATCACGAACTTCACGAACAACTCGGGCAGGATGAAATCAACACTGAAGCTCGGCGAGATGACAATCTGCAGCATGACAATGGCCAGCATGGCCCCAACGGCATCGATGAGCATGGCCTCGCCCATCAGGATATGGCGCAGTTTTCTATCCAGCCGGGTCTGACGCACGATGGGAATAATCACAGTCGGGCCACCGACAGCGACCAGCGCTCCGAACAGCAGCGACATATCCCAGGGCAGACTACTGAAGGTGTGCAGCAGGCCACCACCCAAGAGCATGGTAAGCAGCGGACCAAGTAATACCAGACGACCGACCACCCAGCCCTGCTCGCGCAGGGCGCGAAGATTCAGATTCAGTCCGCCCTCGAACAGGATAACCGCCAGCCCAAGCTCGATTAGGGTTTCCATGGCCGGTTGAATGGCAGCGATGTTGAGCAAATGTAGCCCGAAGGGACCGAGCAGCATGCCGCCAGCCAACCAGATCACGATGGCCGGCAGCCGCCAGTGCGCCGCGAGGACCTGTGCGCCTACCGACAATAGCACGGCAATCACAAAGGTTTCGGTAGGTTCAATGGTCGGCATCAAGGATACTTAAATCCGCTGGATATTGGCTTATTCACAGCTGCCAAGCTGCCAAGCGCACGGCATACGGGCAAGGGGATTCGCGATGCACTTCCAGTGTCACACATCCGGGCGTTGCATGCTTGCTGCCTTGCCGCTATATTCCGCCGCCCTATAACAAGGATATACAAAAGGAAGCTGGATTCATGGCGTTGGATTTGGAACAGAAAAACGAAGTTATTAATAAATATGCAACCCACGAGGGCGATACTGGTTCGCCTGAAGTGCAGGTTGCGCTGCTTACCGCCCGTATCAACGGGTTGAGCGAGCACTTCAAGGATAACCACAAGGATCATCATTCCCGTCGTGGTTTGCTGAAGATGGTCGGCGTCCGCCGCAATCTTCTTAAATACCTGAAGAACAAGGATTTCAACCGCTATCGCACGCTGATCGACAGCCTGGGATTGCGCCGCTAATTACTGCAAGGGCGAGCCTTCGGGCTCGCCCTTCTTTTTTGCCCCTCCTCGTTTCACCTCTGTTTCGCTTTCATTCTGTTCTACCAACCCACGCATGGATCCGGCAAAAAAGGAAGAGATATGTTCAATATAAAGAAAACCACCGCCAATGTGGGCGGTCAGGAAGTATCATTTGAAACCGGGCGCGTAGCCCGTCAAGCCGGCGGTTCTGTGCTGGCTCAGTGCGGCGACGTTGTCGTGCATGTGGCTGCAACCGCAGCCAAGACCCCGCTTCAGGGTGTCGATTTCATGCCGCTGACCGTGCACTATCAGGAAAAGACATACGCAGCAGGACGTTTCCTCGGCGGCTTCTTCAAACGTGAAGGACGCCCGAGCGAGAAAGAGACCCTGACCAGCCGTCTGATCGACCGTCCAATCCGCCCGCTGTTCCCCAAGGGCTATTTCCACGAGACCCAGGTTATTGCCACGGTGATTTCCGCCGATGAGCAGACCAATCCCGATATCGTTGCCATCAATGGCGTATCAGCAGCACTGGCCATCTCGGATGTGCCATTTGCCGAGCCGATTGCCGCTTCCCGCGTTGGCCTGATTAATGGCGAGTTCGTACTGAACCCGACCTACGAGCAGTTGCTGGAATCCAAACTGGATCTGGTTGTTGCCGGCACACGCGATGCCGTACTGATGATCGAATCCGAGGCCAAGGAACTTTCCGAAGAGCAGATGATCGATGCGATTATCTTCGGTCAGAACGGCTACCAGCCTGTCATCGATGCCATCGAAGAGCTGGCCCGTCAGGCCGGCAAGGAAAAGATGGTGATTGAGCTGGCCGGTAACGATGCCGTTAAGAGCGCCGTCAAGGCAGCTTTTGAGGCCGATGTACGCGCCGCCTATGGCATCAAGGACAAGTCCGAGCGTGCCGCCAAGATCGATGCCTTCCGTCTGGCCGCACAGGAAAAACTGGCCGGCACGGCTGATCAGCCGGGTGAGTTTTCCTCCAACGATGTTTCTTCAGCCATGAAGGGTCTGGAGAAGGATGTGGTTCGCCGTTCGATTATCGCCGGCAACCCGCGTATCGACGGTCGTTCAACCAAGGATGTACGCGCTATTGATTGTCAGGTCGGCGTGTTGCCGCGTACGCATGGCTCCGCCCTGTTCACGCGTGGCGAAACCCAGGCCCTGGTGACCATTACTTTGGGTACCGAATCCGATATGCAGATGACCGAATCGCTGGAAGGTGTTCAGAAACAGCGTTTCATGCTGCATTACAACTTCCCGCCGTACTCCGTGGGTGAAGCACGTCGCTTCGGCCCTCCGGGACGTCGTGAAATCGGTCATGGCAGGCTCGCTCGCCGTGGTGTGGAAGCTGTGATTCCGTCACTGGATGATTTCGGCTATGCCATTCGTTCGGTTTCCGAGATTACCGAATCCAACGGTTCTTCTTCGATGGCCTCTGTTTGCGGCACATCGCTGGCCCTGATGGATGCAGGTGTGCCGGTGAAGGCTGCTGTGGCCGGTGTGGCCATGGGCCTGATTCTGGAAAAGGACGGCTATGCCGTGCTGACCGACATTCTGGGTGATGAAGATCATCTGGGCGATATGGATTTCAAGGTGGCCGGTACCCGTGATGGTGTGACCACGCTGCAGTTGGATATCAAAATCGGTGGTCTGACCCGCGAAATCATGCGTGAAGCCCTGGCTCAGGCGCATCATGGCCGCATCCATATCCTCAATGAAATGGATAAGTGCCTTACCAAGCCGCGTGCTGCGATTGCCGATCATGCTCCGCGCATGTTCACCATGAAGATTCATCCGGACAAGATTCGCGAAGTGATCGGTGCCGGTGGCAAGGTGATTCGCGGTATTGTCGAGGAATCGGGCGCCAAGGTGGATATCGAAGACGATGGCACCATCAAGATCTTTGCTGTGACGGCTGCGGCCGGTGAAGCAGCCAAGAAGCTGATTCAGGACATCGTTGCCGAGGTTGAAGTCGGCAAGGTCTACGAAGGCAAGGTCGTCAAGATCATGGACTTCGGCGCATTCGTGCGTCTGGTCGGCCAGACCGACGGCCTGGTACACATCTCGCAGATTTCCAGCCAGCGCGTGGAGAAGGTTGCCGATGTGCTGAAAGAGGGTGAGGTGGTTCGCGTCAAGGTGCTTGAAGTGGATCGCAGCGGCAAGATTCGCCTGTCCATGAAAGATGTGGAAAAATAAGGCGCCTCGAAACGCACCTGATTCAATGCATCGATTGTTTGGTGAGGGAGGCGGATTTTCCGCCTCCTTCTTTTTGTAAGAGGCACTATGACCGTATCCACTCACATCAACCCCATCCGGGAAACACAATTAAGTAACGGACCGCTGCTCATCAGTCACGAAATGCCGGCTGCGCAGACGGTATCGCTGGGCATTTTCCTCAACATCGGCAGCCGCGATGAGACTGACGCGCAGGCCGGCATGGCACATGCGCTTGAGCATATGCTGTTCAAGGGCACGCGGCGTCTCGATGTCGATGCGCTCGCCGAGTTACTTGATCAGCTTGGCGGCACAGCCAATGCCTTTACGGCGCGAGAACGCACCTGTTTTCACATGCGCGTGCTGCGCGAGGACTGGCAGGAAGCGCTGGGTATATTGTGTGATATGGTCATCGAGCCGGCACTGCCTGCTAATGAATGGAAGCGTGAGCGCGAGGTTATTTTCTCGGAAATGGCCATGGCCGATGATGTGCCCGAGGACTGGGTCTTCGATCGCCATGTCGAGGCACTTTACCCCGGCCAGTCGCTGGGCCGCACGGTGCTGGGCAGCCGCGAAAGCCTTTCTGCTTTCAACATTGCCGATCTCTCATCTTTTCTTTCTTCCCACTATCGCCCGCCGCATATGCTGATTGCCGCAGCCGGCTGCATTACGCACGACGAACTTTTGCTTTTCCTTGAGCAGCGCGACTGGCCAAAGGGTGAGGCGCAGCTCGTACGGGGCGGAG
Source organism: Zetaproteobacteria bacterium CG1_02_55_237 (assembly GCA_001871195.1). Lineage (GTDB taxonomy): Bacteria > Pseudomonadota > Zetaproteobacteria > Mariprofundales > Mariprofundaceae > UBA1543. Next base: position 10,033 of record MNXA01000043.1, on the reverse strand, counting down.
CACGCATGGCCAGCGGTATGCAATGCCTGGAGCGCGATGATGAGCAGGGCTATTTTTTCGTTTCCCTGCCGGGCATCTCCGCTGCATCCGAAGATCGACCGGTGGCCTGGCTGGTCAATCAGATTCTTGGCGGCGGCATGAGTTCGCGCCTGTTCCGCGAGGTGCGCGAAAAGCGCGGCCTGGCCTATGGCATTGCCTCGCACCTCTCGGGCTTAAGCGATACCGGAGCCTGGAGCATCAGCGGCAGCACCGATTGCGACCGGCTCGGGGAATGCATGCGCGTGGTGCATCAGGTGATGCACGATTTTGCTGCCTCCCTGAACGAGGCCGAATTGCATCGCGCCGTACGTCAGCTTGAGGTATCACTGCGCATGGGCATGGATTCCAGCGAATCGAATATGCTGCATCTCGGCACGCGTATGGATGAGCCCGACATCCGGACACAGGATGCATGGGTGGATGCCATTCGCCGCGTTACGCTCGATGAAGCGCGTGCATGGTCGCAGCATATGATCGCCATGCCCGCCCTGTGGACCTGTAGCGGGCCTGCTTCGTCCCTGGACAAACTGCCACAGGATTTGGCAAAGGATTTGCAGGCCTGAGCCCACAAGGCTAAAGTCCCGCCCCCATGAGCATCTGGAGCCATATCAAGGAAGATATCGCCGTCGCGTTTGTTCGCGATCCGGCAGCGCGTTCGACCCTTGAGGTCGTCACAGCCTATCCCGGCCTGCACGCCATCTGGATGTATCGCCTGGCACACTGGCTGTGGCTGCACAATTTCTTGTGGCTGGGCCGTATTGTTTCGCATCTGGCCCGCTGGCTGACTGGTATCGAAATTCACCCCGGCGCCACCATCGGCCGCCGTTTCTTTATCGATCATGGCATGGGTGTGGTTATCGGCGAGACAGCCGAAGTCGGCGATGATGTAACCCTGTATCACGGCGTAACACTGGGCGGCACGACCTGGCAGAAGGAGAAACGCCACCCGACGCTGGGCAATGGCGTGGTTGTCGGTGCCGGAGCCAAGGTGCTTGGCGCCATCAACATCGGCGAGCAAAGCCGTATCGGCGCCAATTCGGTGGTGCTGCGCGATGTTCCGGCGCACTCCACGGTGATCGGCATCCCCGGCACGGTGGTCGGCAAAACAGAAACCATCATTCAGGGCGGGCGCATCAATCTCGATCATCACACCATGCCCAACCCTGTTGCCGAAGCGATTCGCCATGTACTCAAACTGGTGGATGATGTGAATGCACGGGTGGATGAACTGCATCCTGAGGCAAAGCATGGCGAGCAGGATAAGTCGGCGCGCATGAAAGAGGCCGAAAAGGATATGCGCAAGGAACACAAGGATCTCGAACGTTTCCTCGGCGGCGGCGGTATCTAAGCGACGTCAAAACGTCGAGTCATGTGGATACCCACCACATCAACAAGCAGTTCCAACAGCAAATAAACCAAACGCATTTAACCCCGCCTGCAGCATCGCTGACGCAGGCCTTGTCCGTGCCGGAAGGTTTTTGTTTCTTGCCAAGCGGGGTCGCCCTGTTACGTTTGATAACTACACCGTACATGTGAGGCTTTATGCAAAGCAAACGACTTCAGCATCTTCTCACACTCCTTGCCCTGCCTGACGAATACGCAAGCTTCGTATCCCTTTATCTGGAACCCCTTGCCGCCACACTCGATGCGCGCATCCGGCGGGGAGGCACCTCGCTTATCGGCATTAACGGCTCGCAGGGTTCGGGAAAATCAACCGCCGCGCTGTTTCTTAAATTGCTTCTGGAAAGCATCTACGGCCATCGCATTGCCGTGCTTTCCATCGATGATTTCTACCATACCAGGGCCAGACGCCATGAACTGTCACGCACTGTGCATCCGCTGTTTGCAACGCGTGGTGTACCCGGAACACATGACATCGGCCTGGCGCTGAAAACCATTGAAGCGCTGAAACATGCTGCTGATGGTCAATATGTCGAGGTGCCACGCTTCGACAAGGAACATGATGAGCGCAGGCCGCGGGCAGAGTGGGAACAACTGCAAGGGCCTTTTTCGGCCATCATTCTGGAAGGCTGGTGCATAGGCGCACCGCCGCTCGATGAGGCGGCCCTGAATAAGCCGATCAATGCGCTGGAGCGGATTGAGGATGCAGAAAGCATCTGGCGCAGGACCTATGGCCGTTTTCTGGCAGGCGAATACCAGCAACTGTTCGACTGCATCGACTGGTTGCTGATGCTGAAAGCACCGGGTTTCGCGGTGGTTTACGAGTGGCGGCTACTGCAGGAACAGAAGCTGGCACAAAGCGCTGCGCAGGCCAGCGCATTGCTCGATGAAAAGCAGTTGGCGCACTTTATCCAGCATTACCAGCGCCTGACAGAACACTGTCTTAAAAAGATTCCGGCCATGGCTGATGCGGTGATAGAACTGGACGAGCAGCACCGCATGACAGGCCTCAAGGTGAATCAGGTCGACATTACCTGATCAAACTCGGCAGTTGGCCAATTTCATCTAGCTGCTAACCGAAAAAATTACTGGCATATGATCGCTGTACTCAAGCCACTTCTCGGGCTTTCCGACCTCGATGCTATTCTGGTTTATCATGCTTGCTGATAAAAAAGCATAATCAATGTGATATGGCTTCTCGATCTTTCGATGCATAAACAATGTTGGCGAACTCTCCTTCCCCTGCGCCTCTCCAGTGTGGCGGTGATAGAGACTATAGATGTTAATCTCCTCTAACTCCCGAACGACGTCAGAGTGATTCCACCACCTGTCCCATTCATCCCACTGCTTATTGCTGTTTAGATCTCCGCACAGAACCAGCTTGTCATCGGCCAATCTGGACCTATGCAGCTGGATATATTTCCACAATTGACCGATATATCGAAAGTTTGGTGAGTTGGCATGTTTGGTCCATACGCCCAGAAGATTGAACTTGTTGCCGATCCGGCAGGGCAAAAACAACTGAAGCCCGTCATCAATCCAGTTCAAGGCCTCTAACGTGCAACCGCCTCTTGAAAAAACACCTACGCCTTTATTTTTATTTTCACCTTTCCATAAATATTCACCAGCCCATTCTTGATACTTGAGAGTGGATCGACTCGGGTCTTCACACTCCTGAATGACAAGAATGTCTGCCTGCATCTCTTCAAGGAGCTGATATTTGTTCCTGAATGCTCCATTGCAGTTCCATGTAACGATCTTCAACAGCGTTATTCCTCTCCCCACGCTGTCAGGAATTCGCCGAGATGCGGACGGGCTTCACTTTCGGATTCGAGGTAGTGGCGCAGACCGAGAACACTGCGGGCATAGGCACCCTGACTTAACGCGCCGCTGAACAGTTGCCAGCGCAGGAAGAGCAGCAGGGTCGTACAGACATCGGTTTCGCAATAGTTGCGAATCGCTTCAATCTGGCCTGCTTCGAACATGCCGCGCACATCGTCACCCGCCGTGTCCAGCTTGCCGGGTATGCCGAAGGCACTGGCTACCTCATGCATCGAGCAGCGTGCCGAAGCACCGTGATCGGAAAGAACCTCGAGCAGATCGACATGGTATTCACTGGAGTAGCGGGAATCGTAGCTGTTCCAGCGATCGCCCTCGGAGAACCAGCGCGGGCAGGAAAGACCATGCACCATGGCGCGGTATTTGAGCACGGGGATATCAAAACCACGACCATTGAAGCTGACCAGCCGCGGCGCACGCTTTTCGATCAGGCCGAAAAAGCCTTCAAGCAGGTCGCGTTCACTGCTTTTGGTATCGCCGCCGCTGCCCAGGCGACGAATCACCAGCTCCGGGCCTTCCTCGCCCGGCTCGAACACCAGCTGCGCATAACTGATGGCAGCTACCTGATGAAAGGGCTGGCGGGGGAAATCATTTCTGCCCTCGGTTTTTTCCAGGAAATAGTCGCTAAGCGCATCGCGGGCTTCCGCGTCACGCAAATCGGACAGCCCCAGCAGACGCCTTGTGGCATCCGCATCCGGTACGGTTTCGATATCAAAAACAATCACATCGCGGCGCATATTTTTTCCCCCTCGGCTCTTTCGCCCTACAAGAAAATACTGCTACACTGGCGCCATGAAGATTCTCGTAGTCGAAGACGAACAGCGCGTCGCCCAGTTTATCCAAAAAGGGCTGAAGGAAGAAGGGCACGCCGTGGACTGCGCCTATGATGGCGAGGAAGGCGGCTTTCTGGCCGAGGTCAACGAATACGATCTCATCATTCTCGATCTGATGCTGCCCAAGAAAAGCGGCCTTGGCGTATGCGCTGAAATCCGCGAACGTGGCGTAACCACGCCCGTGCTGATGCTCACCGCGCGCGACGCGGTACAGGACAAAGTGCGCGGTCTGGATGCCGGTGCCGATGATTATCTGACCAAACCCTTCGTGTTCGATGAATTGCTGGCCCGTGTGCGTGCCCTGCTCAGGCGAGGCTCCGACAGCAAGGCCCCGATTCTCAAGATTATCGATCTTGAACTGGACCCGATGAGCCGGCGTGTGACGCGTGGAGGCAAAGCGATTCGCCTGACCACCAAGGAATATGCCCTGCTTGAATACATGATGCGCAACCCGGATCGTGTTCTGTCGCGCACACGCATCGGCGAACATGTCTGGGACATGAACTTCGACCCTGAAAGCAATGTGATCGATGTCTACGTCAGCCATCTGCGCAACAAGGTGGACAAGGGTTTTGCCGTGTCGCTGATTCATACCCTGCGTGGTCAGGGCTACATGCTGACCGAGGATGCTCCTCCGGCGTGAGCCGGTCCTCCCTATGACGTTGCTGCGACCGGGCGGCCATTCGCTGTCCAATAGACTCATCCAACTCGTTTCCACCTTCCGCGGCCGGCTTGCCCTGCTCTACATGGCCGTGGAGTTCTCTCTCCTGCTGCTGGCGGCTGTACTGCTCTATGCCGTGCTCACCCGCCAGATCTACGACTCTGTGGATCAACAGCTTGTGCAACAGGCCAACACCATCGTGCAGGAGCTTGAAACCACCCGCTACCCATACTGGAATCAGGAAATCATCAGCTTTTCCACCCATTTCATCGGTTCGGTAACGCTGGTCGGGGCCAACGGCGTACTGCTCTTCGCTTCTGATCAGGAGCTAATCGGGCGCGGTGGCAGTGAAGTAACCGAGGTGCTGCAAAAAGCCATTGAGGGTGAAACTGCCATCATATCGACAGGCACCCTGCTGCGTAAAAGCAATGTGCGTATCATCGGTATGCCGGTGCATCGCGGCGACCGGGTCGTGGCAGCCATCGTTCTCGGCCGCAGTACGGCTGAAATTCATTCCTTCTTCGAGCTTATGTACCTGCTCGGTGGCTTTTTGGGCCTGATATCCATTCTGGCCAGCGGCTACGCCGGTTTTGTCATGGCGCGCAGAGCCCTGAAACCGATGGATGAAATCGGCCAGGCAGCAACCCGTTTCGCCGAGGGTGATTTATCCTGCCGTATCAACATCAACAGCCGGGACAGGGAGATACTCGGCCTGATGCGCACGCTGAATAATATGTTCGGCGATCTGGAATCCAGCATTCAGGCACAAAAGCGATTCACCGCCGATGCCTCGCATGAGCTGCGTATTCCGCTGACCATTCTGCGCGGTGAAATCGAGGTCGCCCTGCTGCGCCCGCGCAAACCGAAGGAGTATGCGGAAGTGCTTCAGCAGCAACTCGATATCATCGATCGCATGCAGCGTATCGTCGATGGACTGCTAGAACTGGCGCGTGCCGATGCCGGCCTGCTGGAGCTGGCGCATGACGAGGTGGATCTGAGCCTGTTGGTAGAAGAAGTCGGCCAACATCACCTGACACTGTTATCCAGCAAGGATGTACGTCTTGATATGCAGGTTGTTGATGGCCTTACGGTCATTGGCGATGAGCATCGTCTGAGTCGCGTGCTGTTCAATCTGATGAACAATGCATACAAGCATGCGCCGTCCAACTCCACCCTGAGCTTGAAGGCCTTCGCCAGCGGTGGTGAGGCAGTCATTGAGGTGTGCGATACGGGCCCGGGCATCGCGCCCGAACACCTCGAGTATATCTTCGACCGCTTCTATCGCTCCGATGAAGCGCGCAGCCGCGAGGCCGGCGGCGCGGGTCTTGGGCTGGCCATCAGCAAGCGCATTGTCGAAGCGCATGGCGGCCATATCGGGGTGGATAGTAAAATCGGCAGTGGCACGACCTTTCGTATGCGCCTGCCCCTGGCCAGCGCCGATCCTGCGTTACTCAAGCGCCTGCAACAGGTCAACATCAGCGGGAATCATTCATAGATAAAGCCGGTTGAGAAAAAAAACCGGCGGCACGTATAAAAGGGGGGAGACGTGCCGCCGGAACTGAAAAAATGGAGCCGATGAACCGAATCGAACGGTCGACCTGCTCATTACGAGTGAGCTGCTCTACCAACTGAGCTACATCGGCATGCGCCTGCTACGGCGCGGGGCGAAGTGTAACAAGCTGCTAACAGTTTAAAAGGTGCCAATTAGCATCGCAACATTCACCGCCGACACATCAAATATTAGCATGACAAATCCCTTTCACAACCCGGGAAATCCTGACAGTTACCGCCTAAAGAACAGCAGCAACCGCCGCCAACAAGGCCGGCGCTGCCGTTTCGGTACGCATAATGCGCGGACCAAAAGACAGAGAGCGGCATCCCGCCTCCTGCAGGAGCTGCAAATCCCGTTCGCTGAAGCCCCCCTCAGGGCCAATGGCCAAACTGATACCTGCAGCCGATGCGATTCCATCCCTGATATCGGAGAATGGCGTGGCCGCCTCGGGATGCAGCACATAGGCCTGCGGCTGCAAGGCAACCTCTTTGAGCGAAGCACGGTAGGCCAAGTCGGGAATTATGGTTCGCCCGCTCTGCTCGGCAGCCTCGATAATAATTTTGCGCCAGCGCTCCAGTCGGGCCTCGCGTTTACCCTCAGGCAATTTGAACTGACTGCGCTCACTATCGGCAATCTGGAAGCCCGCCGCACCAAGCTCGGTACACTTCTGCAGAACCGTTTCGATTTTCTCACTCTTGTTGGCGCATTGGATAATATGCACGGCCATGGGCAATTCGCGGATGACATTAACAAAAGCATCAACCCGCAGACTGGCTTGCGCTTTGGTAAGACTGCTAATACTTGCCAGGCACTCGCCACCTCGCCCATTGAATACGGTAAGCGCATCGCCGTTGTTCAAACGCATCACATGACGCAGGTAATGCGCCTGATCGGAGGGAATAACAACCTCCTGACCGGTTTGCAGTTCGCTATCAAGAAAGATACGACAACGGGTATTGCGGGAACTATCCGGGGATGAATTCGACATGGCTCAATTCGGCCGCAAAAGAGGATGCTGCGCAAGTCCCTTGACCTGCACTCATCCGTCGCCATGATGCGGACATGTTTTTCGGACCGCTGACATCACCGCATTGGGAACCCGTGCGCCACTGGAGTGCCGCAGAACATGGCGTGTCTTCCGCCGTGGCCGGCGTACTCACTGTGGCCGGTTCGCTGACCCGTTTTCTTGCGCGGCATCATCAAATCCATCTGGATGTGCAACTGCATGAGCAGCTCGTTGATAAGACCACCCCGGAAGAAGCCAAAACCCTGAACTGCACACCCGGCGCACCTGCCCTGCGCCGTAATGTTTCCCTGCTGCACCGCGGTACTGTGATGTTTGATGCCGAATCGGTGCTGCCGCTCGATACCTTGCCCACCGACCTGATGCAGGACTTGCAGGAAGGGAAAAAGCCACTCGGCAACCTGCTGCTCGACCGCGGTCTGTCGCTGTCGCGCTCGGATTTGAGCGTGGCGCGCTTCACTGAGAAAGGGCGTTTCCACGGATGCTGGGCACGCCGCTCGGTGCTGCGTTCGGACTCCGGCACACGTGCACTGGTCGTCGAGGTATTTCGCTCCGATATGTGGAAGCGCATCGACACCGTCACAGAACGGCGGCGCACCTGAGCTTTCCCCGGCGGGCAAGCGTTCGACTGAAAAATTCGCCAGCACATATCTGTATAAATATCTCCCAATCCAACCCGCTGCAGCGACGTATATTCACAGCGCTTGTCGTTTCCCCGCAATGCCCTAGCATTGCGCTTCTTATGGGGGCGTCCCGGCTTCGACGGAGATGCTGAACCCTATGGGGCATGTCGGGATGGTACTCTCGTTAAAAAGACCAACGGCATTAACTGCCAACGACGACGTAGAACTCGCTTACGCTGCGTAAGTGACCCTGCCGGATAGGTCGCCCATCGCCTAGCCGTCCAGGGCCCTTAAGATGGGACCGCTCAGACTGCTGGAGGCTCGTGGCACCTGGGTTAAACAATTACGAACCGACCTGGTGATGGCTTTGTCCGTTTGGTTTTCATTGGGTGCTGTTCGAACGGAATAAACATGTAGATCCATAGGCTGATGGTTTCCGGACGCGGGTTCGACTCCCGCCGCCTCCACCATACAAGACAACCACCGCAAGGTGGTTTTTTTGTTTTAGCGGGAGGAGAAGCCGCGTAGCGGGCTCGACAATAAGCGCCGGGGATCGGCGCGTTTGAACGCACGAGCAATGTGAGGGCGGTACAATTTCAATCAAATTGAACGCCCGAACGTAGCGAGGGCGGCCCGTAGGGCGAGGGCTGTAAGCCCGAGTACTCCCGCCGCCTCCACCATACAAGACAACCACCGAAAGGTGGTTTTTTTGTTTGTGGCGGAAAGCCCTTCACTATCGAGCAAGCCATCCGGATGGGTTGCGCAATTGACAAAGATTACTCCAATTCAACAAAGTGATAAGTAAGCTACAATGGGTGATGCGTTGAATTTAGGGAGAGTTGAATGGATAACAAAGAGCTTCGAATACTTTCGGAAACGCAACTGGAAGAAATCCTCGACCAACATCGTGCATGGTTGAAGTCAAAAGGTGCAGCTGGCGAGCGAGCCAATCTGCACGGGATCAACCTGACAGCATCCCATCTGGAAGGGATCAATCTGCAAGAAGTCAACCTGCAAGGGGACAATCTGCAGGAAGCCAACCTGCAAGGAGCTAATCTGCAAGGAGCTAATCTGCAAGGGACCAATTTGAAAGGGACCAATCTGCAAGGAGCCAATCTAGAGGAAGCCAACCTGCAAGGGGCCAGCCTGCAGGAGGTCAATCTGCAGGAGGCCAATTTGCAGAAAGCCAATTTGCATGGAGCAAATCTACTGGGAACCAATCTTCAAGGAGCCAATCTACAAGGGGTCAATCTACAAGCGGCCTATCTGCAAGCTGCCATCCTGAAAAAGGCCAATCTGCACGGGGCTAATCTGCAAAAAACCAATCTGACAGAGGCAAATTTGACAGAGTCCAACCTGACAGAGGCCAACCTGACAGGGGCCAATCTGACAGGAGCCAAGCTGACAGAGGCCAATCTGACAAAGACCAATCTGACAAAGACCAATCTGACAGGAACCAAGCTGACAGGAGCAAGACTGACAGAGACCAACCTGACAGGGGCCAATCTGATAGAGGCCAAACTGGAACAGTCCCATCTGCAAGGAGCCCACCTGCAAGGGGCCCTCTTGGAAAGAGCCCACCTGCAAGGAGCCCACCTGCAAGGGGCCCTTCTGCAAGGGGCTAACCTGCAGGGGGTCGATCTGCAACAGAGCAATCTGCAGGAAGCCGACCTGCAAGGAGCCAATCTGCAAGGGGCCCATCTGCAACAGGCCAATCTGACAGAAGCCAACCTTACAGAAGCCAATCTGACAGGGGCCAACCTGATAGGAGCCAACCTTACAGAGGCCGATCTTACAGAGGCCGATTTGACAGAGGCCGATCTGGAATTCGCCATCCTGGAAGGGGCAGACCTATTTGGGGCTAACCTGAAAAATACGAATATGACAATGCTGACAGGCTTACACAAAACCAAATTGCACAACGCCAACTTTGAAGGTGCAATAGGTCTTCTTGGAACAGAGTGATCTTACCCACGAACGGTGGACACCCCAATTAGTCGTTTTTCTGTTGCTTCGAAAGCCAACGGAGCTTCGTAACGAATCGTAGAATGCCGACGCTGG
>MNXA01000019.1 GCA_001871195.1 Zetaproteobacteria bacterium CG1_02_55_237 | reverse complement strand
AGCACGAACGCACAGTCAACAAAGACAACACCGTCAGCTTTGAGGGCAGAACCCTGCAAATCCCCAGCAATGAATACCGACACCATTATGTCAAAGCCAGAGTGCGTGTTCACTGCTATACCGATGGCAGCATGGCCATCTTCCACGGGCCAAGAAAACTCGCCGAGTTTCAGCCTCTTCTGAAGCCCAAGGCCAGCAAGCCGGAACTACCACTACCAAGGCTGAAGGCAGCAATATGAACCAAAACCAAACCGGACAACCCTTGTGCTCTAAAACCGGACAACTCTATTTGTTGCCAACACAGTGGTGAACGATTGCGTGTCTGGCGGTTGAGATGCTGACAGTTGCGATGCTGACAACCCGCATGCTGCCGGTTACCGTTGCCCGATGATTCAAATGAACCGTCTGATGCTCCGTTACCCGACCGGTAAAACAGCGCTTTCCGGCATGACCATGAACATTGAAAAAGGGCGTTTTGCCTATCTGACAGGCGAAAGCGGCGCCGGCAAGTCGTCGCTGTTGCGCTGTCTGTATGGCGGGGTACGGCCCAGTTCTGGACAGCTGACGGTGCAGGGTGTGGACGTGCGCAGCGCAGGGCAAAGCCAGATTCGCAAGTTGCGGCGTGATATCGGCATCATTTTTCAGGATCACCGCCTGCTTTTTTCGCGTACCGTGTTCGAAAATGTTGCCCTGCCGCTGCGCGTGCAGGGCTGGAAACCGGACAGGCTGGTGGCGCGCGCTGAAAAGGTGCTTGAATTTGTCGGCCTGAAGGATCGCCTGTGGTCTTTTCCCGAGGCGTTATCCGGCGGTGAGCAGCAGCGTGTGGCTATTGCGCGTGCCATGAGCACCAAGCCTTCGTTGATTCTGGCCGATGAGCCAACCGGCAATCTGGATATCGGCACGGCAAGGCATGTGATGGATTATCTGATGGAACTGAACCGGCAGGGGAGCACGGTTATCATGGCCACCCACGATCTGCATTTGCTGGATACGCATCCGGGCGACATTTTCCGCCTGCATGCCGGCGCATTGGCCGAGGAGTTGCATTTCGTGCAGGGCAAGGTGCGCGCGCAAGAGGAAGAGTCCTATGTTCCGGAAATCTGACAACGGCTTGCAGGAACGCACGATGCCCCGCCTGCCCGGCGGCTTTTCCCTGCCACCGTTTGGCCTGCATCAGTGGTTGGCGCTGGTCATTGTTTGCATTGCACTGTGGGCAGTCGGCCTGCTCTGGTTGGGCCTGCAGGCCGGCTCGTCGTGGACGCAGGGTTGGCGGCAGGACATTCGTTTCCATATCTACCTAGAACAGGCCGATGCACCGCGCCTGCAGGCGCTGGCCGATAAACTGGCCAAGGTGCCGGGCGTAGCCGGGGTACGTATCGTGCCTATTGAAGAGACCCGCACATGGCTGGATACATGGCTGGGCGGTTCTGCAGGCGTGGCCCGGGAGCTGCTGGCTGCACTGCCTGGAACTATTGAGGTAACCCCGGGTCTGCATGGCGGGGAATTTCTCTATGCCGATCTGGCCGACACGGCCAAGGCCTTCGGAGCGAGCATCAATCAGGGCGAGGCGCATCTGGTGCAGGCACAACGCGTGATAGCGCGTGTGGAAAGTTTATTGTGGTTTGGCACGCTGATTATTGGCCTGGCCATGATCATTATTATCTCCAACACCCTGCGCATGACCCTGCTGGCGCGGGCCGATGAGGTGCAACTGATGCGCCTGTTGGGGGCTGGCGAATGGTTTGTGCGCATGCCGTTTCTGCTTGAGGGCGGTTTGCTTGGCGCTGGCGCGGGGATGTTCGCATGGCTGTTGTTGTGGCCGCCTTTAATCGCTGTCGGGGACTGGCTGCAGCAGTTGAATGCCGATGTCAGCGGCTTTGCTCTTTTCCTGCCCCTGTTGCTTGGCGGCGCACTGGTCGGCTGGCTTGGCGCCCTGCTGGCCACCACCCGCATGGCCTCAGAGAACACCTCTGCGGCTTGACGCACCGGCCGGAGGCCTCCAGCATTAGCACTCTTTACAGATAAGTGCCAGATAATCTACAATGATTGAGGCAGGTAAACAGTTTCAGGAGGAATGTGCTTGATGCTAGCTGGAGTGGAAATGAACAGTCTGTCCCTTTTTTACAGGGATATTCGTCGTTCGCCCCGCCTGGACCGCGAGTCGGAGGCCGATCTGGCCCGCCGCTGGCGTGAGCATCATGATCGTGATGCCGCGCGCCAGTTGGTGTGTGCCAATCTCTATGCTGTGGCAGCCATTGCCCGCGAATATCGCCATTTCGGCTTGCCCGAAATGGATCTGATTCAGGAAGGCACGATTGGCCTGATGCAGGCGGTTAAACGTTTTGATCCGGAGCGTGGCTTCCGTTTGATGACCTATGCTTCGTGGTGGATCCGTGCCGCTATTCACGACTTCATTCTTGATTCGTGGAGTATCGTCAAGCTTGGTACCAACAAGCTGCAGCGCAAGATTTTTGCCGGTCTGCAGAAGGCGAAGAATGCCATTGCCGCACTTGATGGCGAGCATGCCGATGAAGTGGGTGCCGAGTACGGCATGTCGGGCAATCAGTATCAGGAAGCCGCTGCCGCGTTTACCCAGCGCGATATGTCGCTGGATGCAAGCGAGGAAGGGCAGCTTGTGCTGGCCGCTTTGCCCGCACCAGAGGCAAGCCCGGAAGAGGCAGTGATTGAGGATGACTGGCAGGCACATCGCCGCTCGGTGTTGCATGCGGCCATGAGCAATCTGAGTGAGCGCGACCGCGTGATCGTTGAGCGCCGTCATTTGTCCGAAACCCCGGCCACCCTGAAGGAATTGTCCGAGGAGTTCGGTGTATCCATCGAGCGTGTACGCCAGCTTGAAGCGCGGGCCATGCAGCAGATGAAGGAATTCGTCAACTAAGCTTTATACGGACAGCCAGTTTAATCCCCTGCGTACTAATAGTTTCCTCATTTCTTCAATCAAGAAGATCACGAATGGCGACAGCAGAATCATTCCCCATGTGGGAATGGAAATGGCTGCCGTGGAGAAGATGGGGTTCAGGAATGGAATGTAGACGATGGCGAGAATAAAGCTGATTTCAACCAGTACTCCCAGCGTGATCCAGACATTGAGCCGTGCCAGATAGGGCAGAGCACTCTGGCGATTGGTGCGACAGGCCATCACGTTGCCGATTTGGCAAAAAATGATGGTGGCCAGAAACGCCCCGGACGCCTGCAGATGAAGCGCAGCATCTTTGGGTAACGCCTCCCCCCAGCTCCAGCCGCCGCTGGAGAGGACAACAAAAAATGCAGCAAAAGCCAAAGCTGCCTCGGCCGGGCCGACAATGGCATAGCTGCGCACAAACGTACGGAAGCTGACCAGTCGTTCATTTCTGCTGCGCGGTGGCCGCTGCATGGTATCGGCCTCCGGCGGTTCATTGCCGAGCCCGATGGCGGGAATCATGTCGGTGATCAGGTCGATAGCGAGGATCTGGATGACGGTGATGGGCAGGGGAATCGGCAGCAGCACATAGGCAATAAATGGCAGTATCTCAGGGATGTTGCTGGTCAGGATATAGGTGATGAATTTTTTGATGTTGTCATACACCGTGCGGCCTTCTTCAATGGCCTTGATGATGGTGGCGAAATTGTCGTCCAGCAGAATGATGTCGGAGGCCTCCTTGGCCACATCGGTGCCATGCAGACCCATCGAGACGCCGATATCGGCCCGCTTCAAGGCCGGCGCATCATTCACGCCATCGCCGGTGACCGCCACAACCTCGCCCATGCTTTTCAGGGATTCGACGATGATGAGCTTTTGTTCGGGGGCAATGCGGGCAAATACCACCTCTTTGGTCAGGGCTGAGCATAAGTTTTCCGGACTCATGGCAGCCAGCTCGGGTCCTTCGATGACGCGCGGATTGCTGACGATGCCCAGCTTGCGGGCGATATAGTTGACGGTTTCGGCTTTATCACCGCTGATCACGATAATGCGAATTCCAGCGCTCTTACAGGCGGCGACCGCAGCAGGCACCTCGCGACGGGGCGGATCAACCATCGCTACGAGCCCGACAAAGACCAGTTCTTCGGCTTCAGCATCCGCTTGCTCGACCACGCGATAAGCCAGTGCCAGCAGGCGCAAGCCCTGCCCGGCATAGTGATTGGCCTGCTGGATGAGATGTTCACGCTCGTCGTCACGCAAAGCCCTCACCAGACCCTCGCTGTGCACCTGTGTGCAGAGGGAGATGATCTTGTTGGGTGCTCCCTTGACGGTCATGAACAGGGTGCCGCCCTGCGTGGCGTGAGTGGATGACATGTACTTGTTATCCGAATCAAACGGCCGGTTGTGCTTGAGTTCAAAGGTGCTGCGCAGCGCATCGAATCCGGCAAGTTTGTCTGCATAGGTTGCCATGGCTGTTTCGGTAGGGTCGCCTTTAAATTTATCCTGTCCGTGATTGCCGTTGTGATTGACTGAAATGACGTCGTTGCACAGGGCTATGATTTCAAGAAAGGTCCGTGCTGCACGGTTATTTTTGAAGCCCTCAGCATTCTCCGCATCGACCTCGGTGAAATCGAGGTAGGCCTTTTCAACGTGTAACTGGTTGCGTGTCAGGGTTCCGGTTTTATCCGTACAGATCACTGTCGTGCTGCCGAGGGTTTCGACTGAGAGGATGTTTTTCACAACGGCATTGCATTTACCCATGCGCAGCGAGGATTGGGTCAGGGCGAGGGTGACGGTTGGCAGTAATCCTTCAGGCACGTTGGCAACGATGATGCCGATGGCGAAAACAAGATTGGTCCAGAATGGATTGCCGATGAAAAAGCCCAGAATGAAAAATGAGATGCCGATTCCCAGCGCCAGCCAGGTGATCTTGCGGACAAAGTTCTGTATCTCCTCCTGCATGGGTGTGAGATCGTTCTTCACTTCCTGCGAGAGTCTGGAGATGCTGCCGAGGCTCGTGTCCCGGCCGGTTCGGGTGATCAGGATGATGGCATTGCCCTTGAGGACCGTGGCTCCCGAACTGACCAGACATGTCTCATCCACAACCGCATCGAGGGCTGATTTGTTCAGTGGTTCCGACTCGCCGGTGAGAATCGATTCATCCACCAGTAGCTGATTCATCTCGAGGATGACCCCGTCCGCAGGGATTTTGTCGCCTTCCTGCAAGAGCAGGATATCGCCTGGCACCACCTCATTGGCATCAAGTACGACCTTCTCGCCATTGCGCAGCAGTGCCACCTGCTTGG
Organism: Zetaproteobacteria bacterium CG1_02_55_237; assembly: GCA_001871195.1. GTDB lineage: Bacteria > Pseudomonadota > Zetaproteobacteria > Mariprofundales > Mariprofundaceae > UBA1543. The sequence goes on along the minus strand of MNXA01000019.1, from coordinate 57,540 downwards.
GGATGAAGTCGAGGAAGGAAAGCATCAGTTTTTCGACCTTGTGATTCTGATAGAAAGACACCAGCGCATTCAGGATCACGACAACTGCTAACGCGATACCGATCAGTTCATAGCCTTCGCCGGGGCTGAGGTAGTGGGCAAAAAAGGCGAGCAGGGAGGCGGCCAGCAATAACATCGGAAAGAGTGCCGTGAATTCCTTGAGTAGCATTATCAGTTGCGATTGTGCTGGGTGAAAAACAATCTGGTTTTTACCATATCGCCGCTGACGTGTTTTGGCCTCTGCGCTGCTTATTCCTTCTTCAGTTGCAGCTAATGCCTTGAGAAGAGCCTCTCTATTACAGCCGATCACTGATGGGGGCAGGGACTTTTTGCTCATGTTATAAGTTATAGCACACCTTTCGGCGAGCAAAGCCCTTGCAAGGCAGTCATGAGGCTTTCTGATGTTGCATTCCTGAATGTGGCTGCACGGATGGATACTGCTAGGCTTCGGCGCCATGCGTGTCAGCGACTTTGATTACCGGCTTCCCGATGAGTTGATTGCCAAACAGCCCCTTGCCGAGCGCGAGGGCTCACGTCTGCTTGTGCTTGGCGAGACGATTGAGGATCGGATGATTCGCGATTTGCCGCAATTGGTGCGGCCTGGTGATGTCTGGGTGGTCAACGATACGCGCGTGATTCCGGCGCGTCTGCTGGGACAAAAGGACAGTGGTGGTCAGGTGGAAATACTGCTGCTTGAGCCTTGCCAGGAAGCCAATGTCTGGCTGGCCTGGGGAAAAGCCAACAAGCCGCTCAGGCCGGGCACGCGCGTCAATATTGGTCCGGATTTCAGCGCCGAAGTGCTGCGGCGCGACGGCAAAGAGGTCAAAGTTCGTCTATTGGCGCCGGATGTGGCGGCTGCGATTGAAGCCTGCGGCCATATGCCGCTTCCTCCGTATATCAACAGGCCGGATAATGAGGCGGACAAACAACGTTACCAGACGGTATTCGCCCGCCATGCGGGTGCGGTGGCCGCACCCACCGCAGGGCTGCATATGAGCCTTGAGTTGATGGCTGCTATGCGTGAAGCCGGGGCGGAGTTTGCCCATGTCACGCTGCATGTCGGTCCAGGAACCTTCCAGCCGGTGCAGGTGGAGCATACGGAAGATCACCCCATGCACGAAGAGGCCTACATCGTGTCGCAGGAAACGGCGGAGCAGATCAATGCGGCTAGAGCTGAAGGGCGACGCATCGTGGCGGTCGGTACCACCAGCCTGCGTACGCTGGAAGCGGCGGGGGAGAGTGGTGTGTTGTGTGCCGGCAGCGGGCGCACGCGACTGTTTATCACGCCGGGCTATGATTTTCGCGTGACCGATGCCCTGCTGACCAATTTCCATCTGCCGCGTTCCACCCTGCTGATGCTGGTCTGTGCGTTGGGCGGGCAGGAGAAGGTGATGCAGGCCTACCGGCATGCCATCGAGGCTGCCTATCGCTTCTATTCCTACGGTGATGCGATGTTCGTCGCGCGTGGCGAATGATGTATGCTGCTGCCTGTCGCCAGTGTACACACTGTGTGAAAACAGCGTGGGAGGTTGGTAGAGCTTGAAAATCATGATGGCGCAGGTCGCCCCGCGGGTTGGCGATATTAAATTCAACACGCGTTTGGTGCTGGGTGCCATGCAGCGCGCGGAAGATGCGCACTGCGATATGCTGGTCCTGCCGGAACTGGTGCTTACCGGATACCCCCCTGAAGATTTATTGCTGCGTCATGCCTTCATGCGTGAGGTTGATGAGGCTGTGGCACAGATTGTCGCCAATGCCAGGCAGGCAGTGGTTGTTTTCGGTCATCCGAGGCTTGTGGATGGGGATTTGTTCAACAGCGCAACGCTTGCAGCCAACGGCAAGCTGGTCGGGGTGTACGACAAGCGCGCTTTACCCAACTACGGTGTGTTTGATGAGCTGCGCTACTTCACAGCGGGCAGCGGAGCGGATGTGTTCGAGGTGCACGGCTGGCGCATCGGAGTCGGTATCTGTGAAGACCTTTGGGATGATGAACTGGCAGAGTCGGTTGCCTCGCGACCACGCGATGTGTTGCTCAACCTTAATGCTTCTCCCTTCCATCTCGACAAGCAACTCGAGCGTGAGGCCCTGATGCAGCGGCGTGCAGTGCGTTTCGGGGTGCCGGCCGTTTATGTCAATCCGGTAGGCGGGCAGGACGAGATCGTGTTCGATGGTGGCAGTCATGCCATGGATGCGAGTGGCGTGTTGCTGGCGCGGGCACCAATGTTCGAATGTGCCGATGTGCTGGTGGATGTAGCTGCGAGTTGTGGCGAGGTAACACCAATGCCGGATACAATGAGTCAGATACATTGCGCGCTGGTGCTCGGAGTACGCGATTATGTGCGGCGCAACGGCTGTTCGCAGGTGCTAATCGGCCTGTCCGGGGGCATTGATTCGGCGCTGGTGGCAGCACTGGCGGTGGAGGCTCTGGGTGCGGAACAGGTGCTCGGCGTGCTGATGCCGTCGCGCTATTCCAGCGATCATTCCATCAGCGATGCCGAGGCACTGGTGGCGAATCTGGGTATTGAATCCATCATGCTGCCCATCGAATCGCCGGTGGCGGCTGTGGATGCGCTGCTGGCCGAGTCGTTTGCCATGTGGGGTTTAAGTGCTGCGGATGTAACCGAGGAGAATGTGCAGGCCCGTATCCGTGGCCTGTTGCTGATGGCTGTTTCCAACAAAACCGGGCGCATGCTGCTGACCACCGGCAACAAGAGCGAAATGGCGGTGGGTTATGCCACGCTGTATGGCGATATGGCAGGCGGATTTGCGCCGCTTAAGGATGTATACAAGACGCAGGCCTTTGCACTGGCCCGACATATCAACCGCCATGCTGTACTGATTCCGGAGAGCACCATCAGCAAACCGCCTTCGGCCGAGCTCAGGCCCGATCAGATGGATTCCGATTCCCTGCCGGATTACGCGGTACTCGATGAAATCTTGCAGTCCTATATCGAATTGGGGCAGGATATGGCACACATTGCAGCGCGGGGATTTGAATCCGGACTGGTCGAGCGTGTCATCCGCATGTTATATATTGCAGAATATAAGCGACGGCAGGCACCGCCGGGTGTGAAGATTACACAGAAGGCGTTTGGACGCGACCGGCGCTATCCGATTACCCACGGGTTTCGCGAGCATCTGGCATAGATTTAAGCCAGGGAGAGGATATGAAGAAGATTGAAGCCATCATCAAGCCGTTCAAACTTGACGACGTTAAGGACGCACTGGCTGATATCGGTGTCGATGGCATGACTGTGACCGAGGTGAAAGGCTACGGCCATCAGAAGGGTCATAAAGAGCTATACCGCGGCGCCGAGTATTCGGTGGATTTTCTTCCCAAAATCAAGCTTGAGGTGGTGGTCAACGTTGACCGGCTGGAGGCCGCGCTGGAAGCAATCATCAATGCTGCGCGCACTGGCAAAATCGGCGACGGAAAAATTTTTGTGCTACCTGTCGAGCAGACGGTGCGTATCCGTACCGGCGAGCGCGATGAGGATGCAGTTTAGCCTGTTATTGGCAGGCAGAAAGAGTTTGAGGGTGGTTTACTAAAAAGGTCGAAGAGACCGACAGGAGAAAGAGTAATATGAGTGACGCAATCAAAAAAGCATTGGACATGATGAAGGAGAACGAATGCGAATTCGTTGATGTCCGATTCACCGATTCCAAGGGCAAGTGGCAGCATGTCACCTTCCCGGCCCACGCTGTAAGCGAGGATTCTTTCGAGGACGGTTTTGCCTTTGACGGTTCCTCCATTGCCGGTTGGTGCGAAATCAACAATTCCGATATGGCCCTGATTCCCGATCCTGAGAGCGCCCGTATCGATCCGTTCTTTGAAGCTTCGACCATGGTTCTGGTTGCACAGGTTATCGATCCGATTACCGGTCAGGCCTATGATCGTTGCCCACGTCAGATCGCCCACAAGGCCCTGGCATACCTGAAGAGCGCCGGCATTGCCGATACCGCTTACTTCGGTCCTGAGCTTGAGTTCTTCATTTTCGACGGTATCCGCTACCACAATGACATGGGCGGTTGCGGTTATGAAATCGAATCCGAAGAAGCAGCCTGGAATTCGCACAAGAACTACGAAGGCCGCAACACCGGCCATCGTCCGGGCGTGAAGGGCGGTTATTTCCCGGTTCCGCCGGTTGATTCGCTGCATGAGATTCGCAACGACATGTCGCTGGTCATGACCGATCTGGGTATTCCGATGGAGCTGCATCATCATGAAGTAGCGACTGCAGGTCAGTGCGAACTGTCGCAGCGTTTCGGCGAGCTGATTGATATTGCCGACCGTGCCCAGTGGTACAAGTATGTGGTGCACAACGTCGCTGATGCGCACGGCAAGACTGCAACCTTCATGCCCAAGCCGATTTATGGCGACAACGGCACAGGCATGCATGTACATCAGTCCCTGTGGAAAGATGGCAAGAACCTGTTCTCGGGCGATAAGTATGCAGGCCTGTCGCAGGAAGCCCTTTACTACATCGGCGGCATCATCAAACATGCCAAGGCGCTGAATGCCTTCACCAACCCGTCCACCAACTCCTACAAGCGTCTGGTGCCGGGCTTCGAGGCTCCGGTCATGCTGGCCTACTCCAATCGGAACCGTTCGGCTTCCATCCGCATTCCGGTCGTGAAGAATCCGAAGGGTCGCCGCATTGAGGTGCGTTTCCCGGATCCTACGGCGAATCCGTACTTGGCCTTCACTGCCATGATGATGGCCGGTCTGGACGGTATTCTGAACAAGATCGATCCTGGTGCGGCAGCCGACAAGAACCTGTATGACCTGCCTCCGGAAGAGGCCAAGGCCATTCCGCAGGTTTGTGGTTCGCTGGATGAAGCCCTGGCAGCACTTGATGCCGACCGTGAGTTCCTCAAGGCCGGCGGCGTGATGAACGATGCCATGATTGATGCCTACATCGATCTGAAGATGGACGACGTGAACCAGATGCACATGCGTCCGCATCCGTACGAAATGCAGATGTACTTCTCCTGCTAAAGGGGAAGTATTGCGAATGAACAGGGCCGCCCGCGAGGGCGGCCTTTTTCTTGCAGGGTCCGCAGGTTATATTGAAGCCATGGATCACATCTGTCTGGAACATATCCCCGAAGCCATGCAAGGCGATGCCCGACGCCTGTTGACGATTTCCCCCTTGTTCGCCTCACTGATGCGCACAGCAGATGCGGATAGCTGTGAAAATCTGTTCAGGCCGCTGGCTGAGGCTTTATTGCCCGATGCTGGCAAGGCATGGGTTCCCCGCTGCGAAAGCGATAATGTAGGTGATTGCATGCAGCACCTGCGCCTGTGCAAGCAGCGCGGTATGCGACACATTATCTGGTGGGAAATGGGTGTGCATGGTGATATCCAGACCTCGTATCAGGCCATAGCCGATTTCGCTGCCGGTCTGCTGGATGAGGCCCTGCACATGGCCGAAAATATGATTGCGCCGCGTTACGGCAGGCTTGAGAACGGCTCTTTCTGTGTGCTTGGTCTGGGTAAGCTGGGCGGTCATGAGCTGAACCTTGGCTCCGATGTTGATCCCCTGTTTATCTGGCAGGGGGAAGGTGAGACACAGGGGGGGCGCAATCAGGTGCCGGCGGAGGAGTATTTCGGCCTTTTATCCCGCATGCTGATCCGCTTGATGGCGGAGCAGACTTCCGATGGCATGGTCTGGCCGATGGATATGCGCCTCAGGCCGGGGGGCGATGGATCTGCCATCTGCCTGAGTCTGGATTCGGCGGTCGATTATTATCAGAACTACGGCCAGACATGGGAGCGTGCCATGCTGATCAAGGCCCGTTCGGTAGCCGGCGTTCTTCGTCTTGGTGAGGAATTCATCGACGAGATGTCCCCGTTCATTTATCGACGCTACCTCGATTATACGACGGTGGCCGCACTGGCTGATATGAAACGACGGATTGATGCACAGGCTGGTGCTCATCAGATAGCCGCCGGATTTGATGTGAAGCGCGGCAGCGGCGGCATTCGCGAAATCGAATTCATCATCCAGTCCATGCAATTGCTGCATGGCGGCGTCAATCCGGAATTGCGCTTGAGCAGCAGCATGCCGGCGCTGCAGGCCCTGTGTCAGTTCGGAACGCTTGATGAGGATGAGGCGAAGATGCTGCACGATGCCTATTGTTTCTGGCGACAGGTGGAGCATGCCGTGCAGGCACGCAGTGGCGAACAGACCCAGAAACTTCCCGAGGGTTTTGAGGCCTATCTTGAACGGGCGATGGGGATAAACGATATCGGCGCAGTGATGCAAAACTGGTCTGGCAAGGTGTCGTCCGCATTCAGGGAACATGTGTTGCCGCTGGATACAGTCGAGGGTGCGACAAAAAGCTGGTTGCACGGTGAGCATATCGGTGAATTGGCGCATCTCGACGAGATTTCACAACAGCGCATCGTGCAGGCATTGAGGCGCATGGATTTGCATCTGGATCGCGGTGTGCTGCCTGAGCGCAGCAGGAGCCGTATCGAGATTGTCTTGTCGCGGGCCATGCCATGCTGGCTTGATGATATCAACGGCGTTACGGCTGTGGAGGCTCTGGCCGACCTGCTGAACAATATTGCCGGACGGGCGACATGGATTGATTTGCTGGCCACGCATAGCGGTGCGCTGGATTGGCTGATTGGTGTGCTTTCGGCATCGGCCTATGTGCGCGAACATGTTGTTCGCGATCCGTCATGGCTGGAATGGCCGCTGGCAGACGAACGTGGCGATACCGATATCCGCAGCATTGTGCGGCGCATGGGGCGTCTTTCACTGGATGATGAGGAACATTTCCTGGCCGACATCGGTTCGCTGGTTGATCGCTCCCGTTTGTTTTGCGCCCTGTCTGTAGATGCGTATCAGGCTGATCCGGCAACCATCGGCGGCTGGATGGCGGACACGGCGGATGCCGCCACGCAAGCCGTATTGCGGCTTTGCCTGCATCATATGGATTTGCCGGAAGATTTTCCCTTTGTGGCTCTGGCCATGGGTAAACACGGCAGCCGTGAAATGGGCCTGGCCTCCGATCTTGATATGGTGTTTGTGCTGGCGCATGAAAGCCCTGAAGACATGATCGGGCGACGCACTATGTGGGAGCATGCGCAGCGTTTGGGGCGGCGCATGATTCAGTTTCTAACCGGCAAATCGCCTTTCGGCGCCGGGTTCGAATTCGATGCGCGCCTGCGACCATCCGGGCACAGCGGGGTATTGGTCACCAGCCTGAAGGGCTTCCACGATTATCAGTTAAACGAAGCCCAGACCTGGGAACATCAGGTGTTGTGCCGGGCGCGCTGTGTGGCCGGTCCTGAAGCTGCTCAACAGGCAGTAGGGGCGGTGATTGCCGAAATGCTCGCTATGCCCCGCGATAAGAAAAAACTGGCTGCAGATGTGCTGGAGATGCGCGATAAGATGCTCGAACATCTGGGTAGTAAATCAGCTGATATTATCAATTTGAAACATGATGCCGGCGGCTTGGTGGATATCGAGTTTCTCGCCCAGTTTGCGCGTCTGGCTTTTCGCGGAGAGGGTCTCAGTACTGCCGAAATCCTGCGTCAGTTGCCGGCTTCCGCCCCTGCAGACTGGAAGGAAGCAGCCGAGCGGCTTGCTTTAACCTATGAAAAATACCGCCAGATGGAGAATGCTTTGCGCGTCGAGCTGTGGTTATCCATCAGCAAGCTGCCGGCAGATGCCGCAGCTACAGAATGGGAGACGATGCGCCGGCATGCCGATATTACTACGCCACAGGCATTGCGCAGTGAGATGACGTTGATCCGGCAGGTTTTTTGCAAACTTCTTTCTTGCGGGGCTTGAACGCATAAAAAAATTGAGTGGTGAAAATACACGCAATGTTCATAATGATGACTTTCCCGGAGGAATCGGGGAATATCGAGAAAATTCTGAAACCAACCATCTGAGAGGACTTTCATGATCGACATTTCTGTCAAGGCGGGAGCCGCCGCCAAACAGCGTGATGACGCTGTCGTTTTGCCATTGCTGGAGGGGCGCAAGCTGACGGCTTCGGGCAGTGATTTACAGCAGGCCACCGGCAAGACACTGACTGCATTTTTGCGCAAGTTCGATATCAGCGGATCCTTCGGTGAGAGCGGTACCTTGTACGATGTGGAAGGGAGTTTCACTCAGCGTGTCATGCTGATTGGCGCTGGCGACGAGAAGAAGTTGACGCTGCAAAGCTTGCGGCGACTGGCCTCCAAGGCGGCGCGTGCCCTGAACAAGGGCGGTGCGCGCGATGTATCGTTTTATCTGCCGGAATTGAATGTGAAGGGTACGACGCTGGGCGACAAGGTGCAGGCCGTGGCTGAGGGTGTCTGGTTGGGGCTTTATACCTTCAACAAGTATCAGACGAAGAAAGAGGAAAACACCCGTGCCTTGCGTTCGGTCACTATCATGGTGGCCTCGCGGCGCGATCTGGAAGATGCGGAGGCTGCGTTGCTCCGTGCTCGTGCCGTTTGCAGCGGCACCCTGTTTGCCCGCGATCTGGGTAACGAGCCGGGCAATGTGTGCACGCCGGAATTTCTTGGTGAGCAGGCTCTGGGTCTCAAACACGATAAGCTTAAAGTGACAGTGATGGACAAAGCGGCCATCGAGAAGGCCGGCTTTACCGCCCTTTTGGCGGTGAATCAGGGCTCGGCCAAGGAGCCGCGTTTTATCGTGCTTGAATATGCGGGCGGCAAGCAGGGTGATGCACCGGTGGCACTGGTTGGTAAGGGCCTGACCTTCGATGCCGGTGGCATCTCCATCAAGCCGGCAGCGCAGATGGATGAGATGAAATTCGACATGTGCGGTGCGGCTGCTGTGCTGGGTATCTTCAAGGCGGCCATTGAACTGAATCTGCCGCTCAACCTTCTGGGTGTGATTGCCTCCACCGAGAATCTGTTGGGAGCAGCCGCCTACAAGCCGGGCGATATCGTCACCAGTTACAAGGGCGTGACCATCGAGGTGCTCAATACCGATGCCGAGGGGCGTATCATTCTGGCCGATGCGCTGGCTTATGCGGCCGAGCAGAAGCCTGCCGAGATTATCGATTTTGCCACCCTGACCGGGGCCTGCGTGATTGCGCTGGGTTTTCAGGCAAGCGGTTTGGTTGGCACGAGCGACAAGGTGAAGAAGGGTCTGAAGGCCGCTGGCGATCATGCTGCCGACCGCGTCTGGGAATTGCCAATGTATGAGGAATATCAGGAGCAGATCAAGAGCGAGATCGCCGATATCAAGAATACCGGCGGGCGCGAGGCCGGCACGATTACAGCAGCCTGTTTCCTGTCGCGATTTGTCGATGATATTCCGTGGGCGCATCTGGATATCGCAGGCACAGCCTGGAATATGAAGGGGACGGATATATCACCCATCGGCGGCACAGGTGCCGGTGTTCGGCTGGTAACGGAGTACCTGCTCAATAGGGGCTGATTTACCCTGATAGAATCGAACAGGGGCGGCGGAAGCCGCCCCTTTTTGTTATCCGTGGAGAGGGGTTTCTTCTTTCTTGCGCGGCCAAGAAAGAAGCAAAGAAGGCCGCCCACGGGTAGCTGTGAATTCCCGGGCCGGGCACTCGCTCATCGGGCGCAAACCGGGAATGAATCCCCCTTTGTTTGCGCAACTTCCGATGAGCAAGCGTCCGTTCCGGCACAGCTACAAGTGGGGCCCAGGGTAAAAACCAGAGTAAAACCAAACTATTTATATTTGCCTTTCTTTGTGCCTTCGTGCCTTTGTGGTGAAGAATGTGTTTTGACTTTTGCGCTTGCGGGGTGTTCTCTTCGCGGCATGCAGCATAAGCGCATTTTCTTTCAGGGGCCGTGCGGTCGTTTGCAGGGCCTGTATCGGCCTTTTTCCAAGCCACATGCAGCGGTTGTTGTTTGCCATCCGCATCCGCAGTTCGGCGGCACGATGAACAATAAGGTGGTGTACTGGATGGCGCGAGCCTTTGAGTCGCTGGATTGCACTGTGCTGCGCTTCAATTTTCGCGGCGTGGAGCAGAGTGAAGGCCACTGGGATGAGGGGGCTGGCGAGGCCGAGGATGCCGCGGCTGCACTTAATTGGCTGCATGCGGAGAATCCGGATGTGCCGCTGTGGCTGGCTGGATTTTCTTTCGGTTGTTACGCAGGGCTAAAAGCGGCGCGTCACGATAAGCGCGTTGAACAGCTGTTTGCAGTTGCACCGGCGGTAAATCTGTGGGATTTCTCGTTCATGCAGGGCGATGCACGACCTCTGACAGTCGTGGCGGGAACCAGCGATAAGATCGTGCCGTATACGGCCATTGCCGCTGCGACGCGCTTACAACATGGCGCACAATTGCATACGATCAATGGTGCGGGACATTTTTTTCCGGAACATCGCCATGAATTGGCTACAGCCCTGTTGGCCGATGTGGTTCCTTCCTATTAACGAGGATTAAAGCAGTCTGATCGCATCAGGTAGATCGGCGATCGAGGGAAGGACAAGGTTGGCCTTAATGCCACTCTGGCGGACGAATTCAGCCCGGTATTTCCCCGTTTTTACCAGCGCTGTTTTAAGCCCGGCATCCCTGGCCCCGCCGATATCGAATTCGATATCGTCGCCAACCATCAGTGCCTGCTCTGCTGCAATGCCAAGGCGTTTGCAGATTCCGTGAAAGAAAGCCTTCGACGGTTTACCGAGGATTTCGGCCTGTTGTCCGGTGGCGTATTCGATGGCGGTGACGAATGCACCGAGGTCGATGTGCAGGCCATCTGGCTTTTGCCAGAAACGGTTCTTGTGCAAGGCCAGAAGTTGCGCGCCCTGCATCACATGCTCGAAGATTTCACGCAGCACATCGGGTGGATATCCTTCTCCACCGATATCACCCATCACGACAACTTCCGGCTTTTTTATATCCTCGTGGATGCCGATAAAATCCTCACGCAGGCCATCATGCACGAAAAGTCGAGCGCGGCGTTTGCCGATGCGCGCCACAGCCAGCGCTGCCGGCGTATCGATATCCTGTGGCTGCAAGGCAAACCCCATGGACGCAAGCTTTTCGGCAATCTTGCGCCGCGATTGGGTGGTCGTGTTGGTGACACCTGCCAGTCGGTATCCTGCATCGCGCAGTTTCTGTACGGCATAGGCCGCATCAGGCAGCGCCTTGTCGCCGATATAGAGTACACCGTCGAGATCAAGCAGGACGGCTTTCAGTGTGCGTGTTTTCTCCATGTCCATGCGCCAAGGCTAGCAGAAGAAAAAGCAAGGTGGGGGTGTTTTGTGCCCCGTTTCCTTCGGTTTGTGGGCTTGGCGAATACTGCTACACTCCGGCAAAATTTATTGAGCGCCCCCATGCTTTATTTTGCCGCGGGGTTGCCACAGGGAAAGAGATGAACGAACAGCAAATGCTTGCCATTTATGAGGATGCCGGAGCCTTGCTTACCGGCCATTTTATTTTGTCCAGTGGTCGCCATTCGCCGCGTTATCTGCAATCGGCGCTGGTGTTGATGCATCCGGCGCATGCCGAGGCATTGGGTCGCGAGCTGGCAGCTTCTGTGTCCGCCGACGATGTGGATGTGGTTGTAGCTCCGGCGCTTGGCGGTTTGATTATCGGCCATGAAGTGGCACGTGCGCTGAACAAGCCGCTCGTGTTTACCGAGCGCAAGGAAGGCAAAATGAGCCTCAGGCGTGGTTTTTCTTTCGAGAAGGACGCACGCGTGCTGGTGGTTGAGGATGTGATTACCACGGGCGGTTCGGTGTGTGAATGCATTGCAGTGGTGCGTGAGCATGGCGGTGTACCGTTTCAGGTACTGGCCGTGGTGGATCGTGCACCGGACATGACCGGTCGTTTCGATGTGCCACATCGCACCCTGCTGCAGTTGAATGTGCCGTCCTTTGCAGCAGATGAATGTCCGCTGTGTCGTGAAGGTATCCTGCCTGCCGTGAAGCCGGGAAGCAGACACCCCGCATGACGGATACGGGAGCCAACCAGACCGCATTGCGAATCTTCCCCTTCGGCGGGGTTGGTGAATTCGGTAAGAACATGATGCTCTACGCGCTGGGTGACGAGGGCGTGATTGTCGATTGCGGTATGGGTTTCCCGGAACCGGGACAATACGGCGTGGATGTGGTCATTCCAGATATCGCCGCTCTTTCCACCTTGGGTATCAAGGTGCATGCGGTATTACTCACCCATGGACATGAGGATCATATCGGTGGATTACCCTATCTGCTGCCGCTGCTTAATGTGCCGGTATACGGCACCGAGGTGACGCTTGGCTTGCTGGGCGGAAGGCTCAGCGAGGTGAAGGGTTTTAAGGCCGATCTCCGTCCCTTGTCGGAAACGGAGACATGTCAGGTCGGGCCGTTTACGGTTGAGGCGATTCCAGTGACCCATTCCATCATGGATGCTGTGTCTATTGCGCTGCATACGCCGCTGGGTGCGATTGTTCATACCGGTGATTTCAAATTTGATTCAGCCCCTATTGATGGGCGTCACTCGGCCCTGCACCGCTTTGCGGCTTTGGGGGATAAAGGCGTGATTGTGCTGGCCTCGGATTCAACCAATGCCACACGCGGCGGTAGCGGGCCGACAGAGGCCAGTGTCGGGCCGGGCCTCAGGCAGGCCGTAGCCGGCTGCAACGGACTGGTTGTCGTCACGACTTTTTCATCGAATATGTTCCGAATTCAGCAGATCATCGATGCCGCCGTGGCTTCTGGTCGCTGTGTGGCGCTGGCCGGACGCAGTCTGGAACGCAATGTGGGCATTGCCCGCGACATGAATCGCCTGAAAGTGGAATCCGGACAACTGATCGACATCAAGCAGTCGAGTCAGATTCCGCAGCGCAATCTGCTTATTATTGCTACCGGTTCGCAGGGTGAACCGCGCGCCGCTTTGGGGCGCATTGCCTTCGGGCAATTTCCCGGCATTAATCTGGGCAAGGGTGATCTGGTTATTTTCTCTTCTTCGCAAATCCCCGGTAACGAGCGGGTCATTCATGGCCTGTTCAGCCATATCTATCGCCGCGGTGCGCGCGTATTGCACTCCGGGCAGGCGAACCTGCATGTCTCCGGGCATGCTCAGGCGCATGAACTCAAAACCATGATTCAGCTAACCCGGCCGCGCTATCTCTATCCGGTACACGGTGAATATCGCAATCTGGTCGAGCACGGGATTCTCGGTGTGTCCACCGGCATTGATGCCGAACGTGTGTTGATGGCCGAGAATGGGCAGAGCCTTATTGTGGACGAGAAAGGCGCGCGTCTGGGTGACACATTTGCTGCGGGAGCAGTGTTTGTTGACGGGACACAGCGCGATGCCATTGACGGGATGGTGCTGCGCGACCGGCGCATTCTGGCCGAGGACGGCATTGTTACAGCCTTTGTGCTTATCGATCGGGCGCGGGGCAGGGTGGCCCGCACGCCGGAGATCGCGGCACGCGGCGTATTGCATCAGGAAGTCGGTGAAGAGGTGCTGGAGAACGTGGCGCGCGAGATGGAACAGCATTTGCAATCCCTCAGTCGAGAGGTGTTGGCTGATGAGGAGGCTGCCGGTGAGGAGGTGCGTCTGTTCCTGCGCCGCTGGTTCAAGCGTAACCATGGCCGACGGCCGATGTTATTGCCGGTGGTGCTCGAAGCGTGAATGTGCGGCACCTGATGGGCGAGGCGGCAGCCATGTTGCTGGCCGCATTCGTGCTGGCATTGGGTCTGGCGCTATACAGTTTTTCTCCGCTTGATCCGTCGTTCAATCATGCCGTATCGGGCAATGTAGTCAGCAATCATGTCGGCCTGTTCGGTGCCTTTGCGGCTGATTTTCTATACCAGCTGTTCGGCTATACGGCATGGCTCTGGCTGCTGCTGTCCATCTTTGCCGTCTATCGCATGGCACGTGGCAGCCAGCCGGTGCTGGGCGGCTGGACCTCGCTGTTCTGGCTTCCACTGATGCTTGGCATCAGTGGCCTGATGGCCGCGCACAGCACGCTGTTGGATGCGATTTCTCCCCATTTGACCACACAATTACCAGCCGGGGCTGGTGGTGCTCTGGGCGGCATGATTTCCGATGCCTTAAGCCAGCCCCTGCATGCAGTCGGGCGGGATATGCTGTTGCTGGCGCTGGTGTTGAGCAGTTTTGTCGCAGCATCACATATTTCCCTGCTTACGCTGACACGTCGCCTGCTTGCCATGTTGCATGCTGTGTCGCTGACACTACTGAGTTTTTTCAGTGGTCTGCGTGCCCGGCTTGCCGGTCGCAAGGAGCGCATGCAGGCGAGAGAGCAGCGCGCTGAGGTCAAACGGGCAGCCCCGCCCAAGCCACCGAAATCAGAACCGGATGTGGCAACCAAGGTCGAGATTCAGGTCTCAAGACAGGCGCGTGAACAGCAGCAGACCGAATTGCCGCTGAACGAGCCCAAGCAGGGTGGCTTCAAGCTTCCGGCACTGACCCTGTTCAACAAGCCGGCCAAGCGCTCGCGTGGGCATGATGAAGCCTCGCTGACTGCCATGGCGCGTATGCTGGAAAAAAAGCTGATGGATTACCGGGTTGAGGGCGAGGTGATTGCCGTGCAGCCCGGTCCGGTCGTGACCCAATTCGAGTTTGAGCCTGCACCGGGCACCAAGGTAAGCCGCATCGTTGCCCTGCAGGATGATCTGGCGCGCTCGATGAGTGCGGTGTCGGTGCGTGTGGCGGGCAACATCCCCGGCAAGAGTGTGGTCGGCATCGAGCTGCCCAATGAAGAGCGGGAAATGGTGTATATGAAGGAGGTGCTGGCAAGCCCGGAATTCTCAGACAAGAAGCACATCCTGCCCCTGGCTCTGGGTGTGGATATCTCCGGTCATCCGGTGGTGGCTGATCTGGCCAAGATGCCGCATCTGTTGATTGCCGGTACGACAGGCTCCGGTAAGTCCGTGGGTGTGAACGGCATGATCTGCTCGATGCTGATGACCTATTCACCCAAGGATCTGCGCATGATCATGGTTGATCCGAAGATGCTTGAGTTGTCGATGTATAACGATATTCCGCATCTGCTGGTGCCGGTGGTGATCGATCCGCACAAGGCGGCCAAGGCATTGGCATGGGCGGTGTATGAGATGGAACGGCGCTACCGTCTGATGTCCGAGGCCAAGGTGCGCAATCTGGAGGGCTACAATAAGGCCGTCAGCAAGATTCCTGATGTCGAGCGCCTGCCGTATATCGTTATTGTGATTGATGAGCTGGCCGATCTGATGATGGTGGCCGGCAAGGAAGTGGAGCAATCCATCTGTCGTCTGGCACAGAAGGCGCGTGCTGCCGGCCTGCATCTGATTCTTGCCACGCAACGCCCCAGCGTGGATGTGATTACCGGCCTGATCAAGGCGAATCTGCCTACTCGTATTTCCTTTCAGGTGTCCTCGCGTATTGATTCACGCACCATCCTCGACTCGATGGGTGCCGAGCAGCTGCTTGGCCATGGTGATTCGCTGATTCTTTCCGGCGGACGCGATTTGCGGCGTGTGCACGGTGCTTTTGTTTCCGATGCCGAAGTGTCGGGGCTGGTTGAACACCTCAAGGCACAGGGCAAACCCGAGTATCACGAAGAGGTGTTTCAGGCACCCGATGCCGATCCTGATGGCGGCCTGGATGGAGATGAGGCCGACGACAGATATGATGAAGCTGCCGATCTGGTTATCCAGAAAGGACAGTGTTCGGTATCCATGGTGCAGCGCTATCTGCGCGTGGGTTACAACCGGGCCAGCCGTATCGTTGAGCAGATGGAACGCGAAGGTCTGGTTTCACCGCCTGGCTCAGGTGGCATGCGCAAGGTCATGGCACGTTCGATGGAAGATGGCGGCGGAGGGATTGAATGAATCCTGTGTATGCCATGCTGCACGGTAGGACATGGGTACTGGCCGCCGGCCTCCTGTTTGGCATCGTGTCTGCATTTGCCATGCCTGCAGCTGCGGCGCCTGAGCTTATTCCTGTTGAGGTGTCTCTTCCCCTGCCTGAAGAGCTATCCTCTGTACTGCGTAATCTCAAGGATGCCCACGGGTTTTCCGCCACCTTTCAGCAATCGCTGCAATTCTCCGATGGCTCCCGGCAGCAGTATCGCGGCGAACTTGATGTGTTGCCGCCCGGCCGTTTCCGCTGGCGTTATATCGAGCCATTCGAGCAGCTGTTTATCAGCGATGGTTTTTCCATCTGGCACTATGAGCCGGACCTGATGCAGGTAAGCGTGCTTGAAGAGATGCGTGATGTGGACCCGGCTGTGATGCAATTGCTCAGCGGTCGCCTGGGTCTTGCCGATGTGCATCTGCTTGAGGCGCAGGCCTCCGAACATCGCTATTATGTCCGCCTTGCTGCCGCAACCAAGGTTTGGCTTGGTGTGCGTGGCGGCCGTCTGGATTATATCGAGGGGCAGGATGCGCTGGGCAATACCAACCGTATCAGCCTGCTGGATATGCATTTGCAGGCGCCGGATGCAGGACTTTTTGTGTTTGTGCCACCTGCGGGTGTGGATGTGGTGCCGCTGCGCTAAGCGCTTATCGATATGATGAAACGGTTTCTGTTCACACGAGGCCGGAATGACGAAACAAATGGAAGGGAATTGATGAAACGTTATTGGATGCTGCTGTTGATTCTGGCCGGAGTGTTACCGGCAGGCCTGATAAGCCCGGAGCGGGCACAGGGTGCAGCGTTTGCTGCGCTGGATATGTCTGCCGGGGCTGCAGGTGCAGGCAATGCCTTTACGGCCACGGCCGATGACCCGACCGCCATGCACTACAACCCGGCAGGACTGGCCTGGCAGCCGGGCGTGAATCTGGCCTTCTCCGGAGCCTTGCGTTTCGAGAATCAGTCAGTGCAGCAGACTGCGGCACGGGGCACGCCGTACAACGACAAGAAACTTGCCAACCTTGCCGGTCTGTACGGCAACTGGATGCCCGAAGGCAGCAATTGGGGTCTCGGGTTTGCTTTCGATACACCTTATGCGCTGAGTACCGGCTGGGGTACGGCGTTTGGTGGGGTGGCCAAAAGCACCTCCTTTGATGCTCTGCATGTGGGGCTGGATACGGTGTATGCGGCAAGCAGCAGTCTGGCCGTTGCCGTGGGTGGCGACTGGTATTTGGCCAAGGGCGAAGTGAGTAGCACGGTGACGACCTTTAGCGGAAGGGATAAGGCCGGTTTCGGCGGGCATATCAGTGCACTGTGGCATCCGCGCCCGGCCTGGGCTATCGGCGCCATGCTTAAAAGTGGTGCCACCATCAAGCTCAGTGGTACAGCAAGCGGAGCCGTGAATGGCAATGCCAGCGTCAAGGTCAAGCTACCGGATGTGGCACGCATCGGTGCCATGCATGTGTTTAATGATAAGCTGCGTATTGAGGTGGATACCTCATGGACCCGCTGGTCCAGACAGAAAAATCTTGATGTGGTGGGCTCCACAGCCGAACTCAATCCTTTGAGCCTGCGCGACAGCTTCGCGCTGATGACAGGTGCGACCTGGTTCTGGCGTGAGAATACGACACTGCGCTTTGGTTATGCCTTCGATCAGGCGGCAAGCAAGGATGGTGGTTTCAACGCCCGGATTGCTGATGCCAATATGCATCGTGTGTCGCTGGGTGCAGGGGCAGACATGATCGGTGTGCATTTCGATCTGGCCTATGTGTATTCCTTTGCCGCCAAGCGCACCATCAATAATGCCAGTGCTTTCGATGGCACCTATAGAAATCGCCGGCAGAGCCTGGCGTTATCTGTCGGCAAACATTTTTGAGGCTTTGCTGAACACCAGGGAGCTTTTTGAGGATACTGCGGCCGCCGCGCCGCTGGCGCACAGGTTGCGGCCGCGCCGTCTCGAAGAAGTGGTCGGGCAGCCGCAATTAACTGGCGAAGATTCCTGGTTTGCCGCACTGGTCAGGGAAGGGCACGCTTCTTCCTGTGTGTTCTGGGGACCACCTGGTGTGGGCAAGACAACCTTGGCCAACATCATGGCTGAGGCGGCCGATATGCCCTTTGCGCATCTTTCCGCTGTGTCGGCAGGCAAGGCCGAGGTGCAGGACGTGGTCAAACGCTCCCGTGCCGAAGGACGCAGTTACCTTCTTTTCCTCGATGAAATCCATCGCTTCAACAAGGCACAGCAGGATGTGCTACTGCCCTATATCGAAGAGGGGACGCTGGTGCTTGTCGGAGCAACCACGGAGAATCCTTCTTTCTCGCTGAACAATGCGTTGATGTCGCGCTGTCGGGTGATTGTACTCAAACCCATTGATGCGGCCGGGCTTTGCCAGATAGTCGAGCGCGGCGTGGCCTCCCTGCGTGAAGAAAATGATGGTTTCTCTCTGGCTTCTGATGCTGCTGACTGGCTGGCTTCTGCAGCGTCCGGCGACGCCCGCTATGTGCTTAATGCACTGGAGGCATTAAGCGACGCATTCCCTGCAAAGCACTGGACGTTACCTGAGGTGCAGACGCACTGGGGCCGCAAATCAGCGCAGTATGATCGCGACGGGGATTTCCACTATGATTTGATCTCTGCACTGCATAAATGTGTGCGTGACTCCGATGCCGATGCCGCTACCTACTGGCTGGCACGCATGCTGCAAGCCGGTGAGGAGCCTTTGTATATAGCCCGGCGCTTGATTCGTATGGCCACGGAGGATATCGGGCTGGCCGATCCGCATGCGTTGAGTATCACCCTTGAGGCCCGGCGCATGTATGAGGTGCTTGGTTCACCGGAGGGAGAGCAGGGCCTGTTTGAATCTGTGATCTATCTGGCACTGGCGCCGAAAAGCAATGCTGCTTATGTTGCCGAGAAGGCGGCACGGCTTCTGGCGCGGGAATACCCGGATGCACCGGTTCCGATGCATTTGCGTAATGCACCGACTAAACTGATGCAGGAGTTGGGGCATGGTGCAGGTTATCAATATGCGCACGATGCTGAGGATGCTGTGGTGACACAGGGACACTTTCCCGACGGGGTTGATGGTCAGGGCCTGTACAGGCCGACGGACAGAGGTTTTGAGCGTAAGCTGGGTGAACGCATACGTTGGCTGGAGGAACATCGTGGCATGAAGAATGGAAAGGGCGGGAAGAAGTGAGGCAGTTGCTTGCTGTGGCCGCTGGTGGAGCGATTGGCGCTTCGCTGCGCTGGCTGTTGGCCGGGGCCATTCAGCGCGCCAGTGGAAGTTCATTTCCATGGGGAACCTTCGCAGTCAATGCGCTGGGGAGCTTTGCTCTCGGGTTCCTCTTCGTCTATCTGCTGGAGCGTTCCTCTTACAGTGAACTGCTTCGCCTGATGCTTACTGTCGGCCTGCTTGGTGCCTTCACCACCTTCTCCACCTACTCGATGGAATCGATTCGCCTGATGGAGCAGGGGGCGTTCGGCCTTGCCGCCGTCAATGTCTTTGGGCAAGTCGCCATCTGCCTTGTTCTTACCTGGCTTGGCATCCAACTGGCACGATATTTTTGACGCCATGAGAAAGAACCATAAAGCCATTTTGCTCATTACAGCGATATTCGCGATGATAATCGGCGGGGTTTTTTTTCTTGAATATGGACTGAACTTCCTGGGTGAATATCTTGAATGGGTTCTAAAAGAACTGATTTCTATAGGCAAGGCGATTGCAGGTATGGCGGGCAATGGACCAGTTGTTGCACTGGCCTTTTATCTGATTGGAAACTTTCTGCTGACCTGCGTTATTTTTTTATCTACAGGATTTTACGCTCTCCTCAGGGGAAGGCACACATGGGAACGGGTTGTGATTGCCGGCTTAACACTTATTGCCGGCTTTTCCCTGATGCTCATTCAAGCTGGTTTTTGTAGAGGTTTCCCGCCGAACGTGATCAGCGAATGGCTGACGGATGTTTCCAAGGTTCTGTTTGGACTTGAGGGTGTATTGATTTCCTATGCACCTCTATATTATTCCCTGCAGGCAAGTAGAAAGCATCCGGAGCCCTTGAATCATGAATATACAGATCAACTTCCGGGTGACCAATGAACACCCCCCTCAACATCCTTGCTCAGGATGGCCTTGTTCCTCTTTCGTGTGGCATCCATCTGGCCCGGTGTTTCTGAGTTTATGACAAGTAGCCGGCAGATCATTTTGAATATCGCAATCGTTTTCCTTATTGCTGTCGCCGCATTGTTTTTCTTTGAATACGGGTTGGATTTCCTCAGCCTGTTGGCCGAGCCGACCCTGAGGGCATTATTCCATATGGGTCAGTCGATTGCCGGGATGGCAGGCAGTACAGGCTTTCCTTCACAACTTGTTTTTGTAGTCGGCAACTTCGTTCTGACTTGTATCGTATTTTTAACCACCAGATTTTATTTACTTCTCAAGGGAAAGCACAGCACAGCACGCCTTGTGATTTATCTGGCAACACTCATTACCGGATTGTCTGTGATCGTTGTTCAGGCCGGTTTTTGCGTAGGTTTTCATGTGCATTCGATCAGCGAATTTGTGAAGAGTGCTTCCAAGATTCTTTTAGGCCTTGAGTGTATGCTGATTTTCTTTGCTCCTTTATATTTTTCACAGCAAGCGAAACGCAGGCAGTCGCTTCATGTTAATAAAGATTGGCAACGCTAAGCCCGGAAAAACACTGATTTAACATTCCGGGTCTCTTTTTTTGATATACATCAAGGTATCTCTGAACGGCTAATTTACCATCCTCTCATTGCAGTTGCGCACATCTATTTTCCGCGCCCTGCGAAAAAATAAAGAGAGGAAACAAATGAAAACAAAAAACATGCTCGGCTTATTGGGAGTCGGGCTCGCAGCCGTTTTTATGCTTGGCAGTACGGCGAAAGCAACAGGGATTGATGGTTTGGAGCGGGTGACGCAAACGCTGGTTGCCCCACCATATCTGCCTGAACACGAGCAAGCGGTCACAGGTGCGCCAAAGATTGTTCAGGTAAAAATGGTCATGCAGGAAAAAGAGATCGAGATTGATAAGGGTGTCTTTATCCATGCATTTACGTTCAACGGCAGTGTTCCCGGCCCTATCATCGTGGTGCATGAAAACGATTACGTAGAGCTGACACTGGTCAATTCAGCCTCCAGCACCTTAAGCCACAACATTGATTTCCATGCTGCAACGGGTGCTTTGGGCGGCGGCGCGCTGACCATCGTCAAACCGGGTGAAGAGGTGGTATTGCGTTTCAAGGCCGTCAAGGCAGGGGTGTTTGTTTATCACTGCGCGCCGGGTGGAGCGATGATTCCGTGGCATGTAGTGCATGGCATGAATGGCGCCATCATGGTGCTGCCAAGGGATGGTCTGAAGGATAAGGCCGGGAAGCAGGTCAAGTACAACAAAGCATTTTATATCGGCGAACAGGACTACTACATCCCCAAGGATGAGAACGGCGTATACAAGCGTTATGCAAAGCCGATCGATAGCTATGGTGACGATATGAAGGTGATGAAAACCCTGACCCCGACCCATGTTGTCTTTAACGGTGTGAAGGGCGCGCTGACCGGGGATAATGCATTGAAAGCTGAGGTTGGTGATACGGTGCTGATTGTTCATGAACAGGCCAATCGCCAGTCATTTCCACATCTGATTGGTGGTCACGGGGATTATGTCTGGGAGCGCGGGAACTTCTCGGATGTACCCATGACCGGTTTGGAAAGCTGGGTAATCGCTGCAGGTTCTGCGGGTGCTGCCATCTACACCTTCAGGCAGCCGGGGCTGCATGTGTATTTGAGCCATAATCTGATCGAAGCCATTCTGTTGGGCGCAGTGGCTCATATCAATGTCTCCGGCGAATGGAACAATGATTTGATGCAGCAGCTTAAGAAGCCAACGCCTATTCAATAACAGCCTGTCATAGCATGGGTGGCAGACAAAACTGCCGCCCATAGCTTGCAAGGCATCAGACGCGGCCATGCTCGTATGTGCTGCAGCACCGGGCACAAGCCCCGTGTCTGCCAATGGCTGCACCAGGGCGCTGAATAAGCATGTAAATACGGACTCCAGGGAGATCGAAGTGAAATCAGGAATGATGAAATATGTATGGCTGTCCATGGCCTTTATGATGATTGGAGCACAGGCTCAGGCTGCAAGCTGGACGGTGAATGGCGATTTGCGAGAGCGCTATCAGTCGTTCAATAACTATGATTTTAATTCAACGGTCAACAATAACGCTTGGGAATTCGATTCCCGCCTTTATCTGAAAGCCCAAGGCGATCTGGGCTATGGATTGACGGCCTTGTTACAGCCTCAGGCTGTCATCATCAAGAATCATACCGTAGCCAATGGCACGCAGAACTTTACCCAGGCCGATCTTCTGCAAGCCTATCTGCAGTACGACATCGCTGACTTTGCTCTCAGGCTTGGTCGCCAGCAACTGGTCTATGGTGATCAGCGTCTGTTGGGTCACTTGGGCTGGAAGGATGTGGCCCGCACCTTTGACGGCGTGAAGGGTATGTATAAATCCGGCCCGCTGTCTCTCGATGTCTTTGCGGTACATCCGGCGGATATCGGCATGATGACGCCTACACCGACTGTCACGGCCACAAGCCCTGGTCCTCAGGGGCAATCGCTGGTGACATGGGAGGATCGTCGTTTGATCGGTGCTTATGGCACGTACACATTCGCGCCGAACAGCGGCATCGATACCTATTTGATCAACTGGCAGCACAATCAGAAGGCTGCTGTAGGCAAGGGACGCAATATGAATACCTATGGTGCCCGCCTGTTCGGCGCATGGAGTGGCTTTGATGGTACAGCCGAGGCAGCCATGCAGAGCGGAACCTGGTCCAATGGCGTATCACAGAAGGCATCGGCCTATGCCGTGAAAGCGGGTTATACATTCGATTTCTGGAAAACGCGCATCGGTGCTGAATACGACTTCAGTCCCGGCGATGACAAGGCCAATGCGACCACGCACAAGGACTTTGTCTTCCCGTATCACACCAATCATGCCCAATACGGCGAAATGGATTTCTTCTCATGGGCCAACATGAAGGATATGCGTCTGTCTGTGAAAACATCTCCGCTGGATGGCTTGACCTTCATCGGCGATTTTCATTTCCTTTCTCTGGATAAGGCACAGGGTGACTGGCTGAATGTTGTGGGCACAGGCAATGTCTTTGCCGGCGCAACGACCTATGCACAAACCAAGGCTGGTACTGAAATCGATTTCAAGCTTGTGTATAAGGTTGCAGCGCTTAAAGGCCTGAAACTGGTCGGTCTGTTCGGCATCTTCAATCCGGGCGCTGCGGTTACCGAACGTAACGCCGGCAAGGCAGACCAAGCGAAATTCGGCTACCTGATGGCCCAGTATGCGTTCTGATTCTCTGGCCTGAAGTCATTTGGCTGGATGTAGGGAAAAGGGCCGCAGCATCTGCTGCGGTTCTTTTATTTTATGGTGAACGAAGTGACGCGGTAGAAACTGGCGAAGCAGTCAGCATGTATCTCGGCGCCAAGGGATTTCCCATGTTGCTGTAAGGAATGTTCAAGTGAGGCGCGGACATTGTGTCGCCAGAAGTCGGGCAGGAAGGGCTCAAGCCGGCTGATGATCCAGCGGGTGAGCGGAAAGCGGTAAAGCAGGTGTTTTTCGGGAAGTGGGGCGTATTCGGTGAGGATGAGGCTGCCGCCCGGGCGCAGGGTGCGGGCGATCTCGGCAATGCAGCGCTCGCGGGCGTCGTGCGGCATTTCGTGGAACAGGAAGAAGACAATGATCTGATCGAAGCTGTTATCCGCATAGGACAGGCTTTCAGCGTTCAGGCGTGTGGCATGCAAGGGGTTCGGGCGGTTAGCGGTTTTACGCAGAGCCAACTTCAACTGATCCACACAGGCATCGGCGATGAACATGCCCTGCGGCAGGCGCTCCAGAAGTTTGCCGGTCAACTCACCGTATACGCAGGTCAGTTGCAGCACTTGGTGCATCGGATTGGTGGTGACATGCGGCAGGGTCATGGCCTGCAGCTTGCGGTAGTTACCGAACAGGATGGCGTTGATAATCGGCTGATGATCAAAGAACCAGATGCTTTTATCCCACAGGTAGGCCCACCAGTAATAGCGCGCCAGATACCATGGCATGCCGTCCTGAAAGCGGCGATAGATGGCCATTATTTTCTCATCCCGGTGTTACGTTGAAATAACGGGATACGTGGAAAAAAGGCCGGCACGCAGCGGCGATATTTGTCGTAGCTTGGATGAAGGAGTTGCATGCGATGCTCCTCGAATAAGCTGCCGATGATGAAGTAGGCGCATACGGCAAGGCTCAGGTGCAGACTGTTCATGCTTTGCACGGGGCTGGCCAGCAGGAGAAGCATGAAGCCGCTATACATCGGATGGCGCATATGGCGGTAGATGCCTTTTTCGACAAAGGGCTCACCTGTTTCCGGCATGTTTTTCAGGCCGAGGAAAATGGCAGCATTAAAGGCACGGAAACTGAGCAGGATGATACCGATGCCGATGGCTTGCATGGCAAAAAAAGCGATGCGCGTGCCGCCTTCAAGGGCATACAGCGGCGCATCGGGCAAGGCATGCACCATCCATAACCACAGAGCGGTTAGCAGCGTGGCCAGCAGGGAATAATAGAGGCGGTAGGATGTGGCCCTGATGCCGAGGCGGGCGGCGTACTGACGACACATCTGTGTTGCCAGCAAGGAGTGGCTTACGCCGAACAGCAGCCCTGCAGCCCATATGTAAGGTGCGGAAGGGTATGTCCAGAAAGGGTGGGCCAGAACATCATGCAGCAAAGATAACCACCCCTTTTAATCCACTATGTCTGTGAGAAGAAAGACGCGAATTAGACGTTGAAGCGCCAGCTAGACATTGAATCTGAAGTGCATCACATCGCCATCCTTGACGATGTACTCCTTGCCTTCCAAACGCATCTTGCCGGCTTCCTTGGCCCCCTGTTCGCCCTTGCCGGCGATAAAGTCGGCATAAGCAATGGTTTCGGCGCGGATAAAGCCCTTTTCGAAATCGGTATGGATTACAGCGGCTGCTTTAGGGGCGGTATCGCCGCGATGGATGGTCCAGGCGCGCACCTCTTTAACCCCGGCAGTAAAGTAGGTGATCAGATTGAGCAGGGTGTAGGCTTCGCGGATAACTGTGTTTAGCCCGGGCTCTACCAAGCCCAAATCGGAAAGGAACTCGATCTTCGACTCGGCATCCATTTCAGCCAGTTCGGATTCGATCTGGGCCGAGACGACGGCCACACGGGCATCCTCTTCAGCGGCGTGCTTGCGCACCGCATCCACCATCACATTACCGTCGGGCAGGGAACCGTCATCGACGTTGGCGATATACAACACCGGTTTGCCGGTGAGCAGGCAGAGGTCCGCAATGCGACTTGTATCTTCTGCATTAAGCCCATGGCGACGTACCGTATGCCCGTCTTCCAGTCCCTTGCGCACCTTCTCATACAGCGCCAGCAAGGAGAGTGCATCCTTGTTGCCGGTTTTGGTCTGTTTTTGTACCCGCTCGATAGCCTTGTCCATGGTTTCCATGTCCTTGAGCATCAGTTCGGTGTCAATCACCTCGATATCGGATAGAGGGTTAACCGAGCCGGATACATGGGTGACATTGTCATCCTCGAAGCAGCGCACCACATGTGCTACGGCGGCGCATTCGCGGATATTAGCGAGAAACTTGTTTCCCAAGCCTTCGCCGCTGGCCGCACCCGCAACCAGTCCTGCGATATCGACGAATTCAACCACGGCATGCTGGATGGCTTGTGGTTTGACGATGGTGGAAAGGGCATCCAGTCGCGAATCGGGAACCGGCACAATACCGACATTGGGGTCGATGGTGCAGAATGGGTAATTGGCTGCTTCCGCACCGCCTCCGTTCAGGGCGTTGAAAAGCGTGGATTTTCCCACATTGGGCAGGCCGACGATGCCGATACTCAGAGCCATGGTTTACTTCTCCTGCAAATGTAAGTGCATATGATTGCCAGCCAGTGCCAGATTGCCATCCAGTACAGTGGGCATTTCCTCAAGCAGTGCTGCGAAGATGCGCGCTTCCTGCTCGCGGTCTGTGGCATCCGCACGCCCGAGCACCCACGGGGTGACTTCCATGCCGGCCGGTGGTCGGCCGATGCCGATTTTCAGGCGATGGTAGTTGCCATCTGGCAAGTGCTGGTTCAGCGACTTCAGACCGTTATGTCCGCCGTGGCCACCGCCGGTGCGCATGCGAAATTTTCCGGAAGCCAGATCCAGATCATCATAAACAACGAAGATATCGCTGCTCTCAATCCCGTAATAATGGGCCAGAGGGCCGACACATTCGCCGCTGTTATTCATAAAGGTTTGTGGTTTAACCAGCAGCACGCGGTGGGTGCCCGTTTGCCACTCGGTGAGTTCAGCCTTAAAACGAGGGGCTGCGGCAAAGCGCAGCCCCTGTTTTTCGGCCAGCGTGTCGACAAATCGGAATCCGATATTGTGACGCGTTGTTTCGTACTTGTTGCCCGGGTTACCCAACCCGACGAGCAGTTGCATCCTCGTACCGGTCAGTCTTTCTCGGCTTCGGAATCAGCTGCAGCAGTTTCGACTTCAGCCTCTTCTTCCTCTTCGCTTGCCTTCTCAACCTTAGGAGCGGCAATGGTCAGCACGGTGAAATTCACCTCATGCTGAATCTGCACGCCGTCCGGCAGGGCGACATCTTCAATATGCAGAGAATCGCCGACTTCCAGTCCGTCGCAGCTCACATCGATATGTTCCGGGATACTGTCGGCGCGGCAGGTCACTTCCAGCGTATGACGGATAATTTCCAGCAAGCCGCCCTTCTTCACACCAGGGCAGGTCTCGGCATTGACTGCATGCAGAGGAACTTCCATGTGCACCATGTCACTGGAGGATACCCGGTAAAAATCGATATGGATGGCTTCGTCGCGTACCGGATGCCACTGCACATCCTTGACCAGAGCCTTGTTGCTACCGCGTGAGCCTTTCACCTTAAGCTCCACGATGGAGGAGTAAAAGGCTTCCTGATCCAGCAGCTTGGCTGTGCTCATGGTATTGATTGTGATGGCCAGTTCAGGCTTGTCGCCACCATAAATAACGGCTGGCGTCAGGCCGGCACGGCGCAAACGGCGTGCTTCGCCACGACCAGTTGTTTCTCTCAAATCTGCTTCAATAACAAAATCAGTCACAGGTATCTCTCCTTTTTAATGCACCGACGGGTCGTCCCGTTACGGTGTGTCCGCCTTGTCAATCAACTGGCGCACGGGCGCGGGAGTATAGCCGGCAGACATGATAAAACAACGGCCAAGGCTGGCCTGTCGAAGGGGTGCGCCGGAAACAGTCTAGTCGTACAGACTGCTGACGGATTGGGCACTGTAGATGCGGCTGATGGCCTCACCGATCAGCGGGGCGGCTGTCAGGATACGTACCTTGCCGGTGTCCATGATGGCCTTGGGCTGGGCAATGGTGTCGGTAATCACCAGCTCATGCAGTCGGGAGTTGGCGAGACGCTCGGCGGCAGGGCCGGAGAGAACACCGTGCGTTGCATAGGCCGAAACCTTGCTCGCACCGCGATCCAGCAGTGCTTCCGTGGCGCCGCACAAAGTGCCTGCGGTATCCACCATGTCATCAAGAAGAATGCAGTGGCGGCCTTCGATATCGCCGATGATATTCATGATTTCGGCGCGGTTGGGACCGGGCCGGCGTTTGTCGACGATGGCAATATCCACATGCAGACGTTTGGCCAGGGCGCGGGCGCGCACCACGCCGCCGACATCAGGGGAGACAATGACCACATCATCCAGCGGACGAGTACGGATGTCCTTCTGAAAAATGGGTGCGGCATAGATGTTATCCACCGGGATGTTGAAGAAGCCCTGAATGGGGCCTGCATGCAGATCCATGGTTAACACACGCGTTGCACCAGCCACGGTGATCATATCGGCCACCAGCTTGGCACTGATGGGGGTGCGGCTCATGCTCTTTCGTTCCTGCCGGGAATAGCCGAAGTAGGGGATGATGGCGCAAATCTGGCGGGCTGAAGCACGTTTGGCCGCATCCATGAAAATCAGCAGTTCCATCAGCATATCGTTAGCCGGCTGAGAAGTGCTCTGGATGATAAAGGCATCGAGGCCGCGGATTGTTTCGCCGATCTGGATAAATATCTCCTCATCGGAGAAGCGTGTGATGTCCAGCTTGCCGGGGGTGATATGCAAATAATCCGATATATCGGAGGCCAGCATGGGGTTTGATGTCCCCGAGAAAAGACGCATGTGTTTTTCCATCATAGCTCGCTCTCCTGTTTGCGTATGGAACGCAACGCGATCAATATGGTTGGGGCAGCAGGATTATTCGGCACTTCGTGCCTCACCCCTTCGGGGCCGGCGTCGCATTGCTTCGCCGTTCCCTCGCACGCTGTGCTCGGGTCGAACCTATAGGTTCTCATCCTGCCTTCCCATGTTTCGCCAAAGCTTTCGCTTCGGTTTTGTTCTGGTTGGGGCGGCAGGATTCGAACCTGCGCCTGACGGGATCAAAACCCGTTGCCTTACCGCTTGGCTACGCCCCAGTCGGCTGGCTGCATGCCGCTGTTATGCAGCGGATGCTGGGCCAGCAGTTTGCCGGCATGGGTCCATGCGGCGAGTCCACCCGCTGCAAGACGCTCTGCCATTTCTTCGGCTTGCGCCGCGCTGTCGCAAAGGGAAACGCAGGCAGTTCCGCTGCCGCTCATCCAGCTGGACGGCTGTTCCTGCTTCATCGCTGCGAGCATGCGGGCAAGCTCGGGGCACATTTGCAGAGATACAGTTTCCAACACGTTTTCACCAAGCGGGAGCGACTCTTCTGCACCACCTTTCAAACCGGCGCGCATGGTAGCTTTCACCCCCAGTGGGGTCAATTCAGCAGGGGGCAATTGACCGGGGGCCATGCCATGCCCTTCGTCGAAGTATGTGAACACAGCGGCGGTGGAAAGTCCGACGCCCGGATGGGCCAGTACGACGTATTGATCCTCCGGCGCTAGCTCAAGGGGTGCGAGCCTTTCGCCGATGCCGTGGGCGATGCTGGCGCCGCCGAACAGAAAACAGGGGATATCAGCCCCGAAGGGGGTGGCGAATCTGGTAAGTTCAGAGCTGGTCAGATGCAGACCCCACAACCTGTTGGCCGCCATCAGTGCCGTTGCAGCATCAGAGGAACCACCACCCAGTCCTGCCTGCGCCGGCAGGTTTTTTTCGACATGCACGTGCAAGCCTTGGGCGACACTGTATTCAGCACGCAAGGCTTGTAGCACACGGAATACAAGATTGTGCTCACCATTGAGTGCTGGGTCCGAACAGCTGACCTGCAGATCAGGCGCGGTATCGATATGCAGGATGTCGCACACATCGACATAGGCGAAACTGGTATCAAGCAGGTGATAACCCTGCTTCGTCAGGCCGGTGATGTGCAGATGCAGATTGATTTTGGCCGGGGCTTGCAGTTTATGCATGGGAAGAGTTGTCCTGTGATGTATTCGAAACAGGGAGGGTCTTTTCTCCCTTGATGATAATCAGGGTGGCGCGCCTGCCATGCCGGATATCGCTGAGCTCCAGGCGCTGTGTCTCTGCTTGCCAGGCAACGCGAACCAGACCGCCGCTGCGTTTACTCTCCCAGGTGTCCGGGCCTGTTTTCCGGAAGCCGGGAGGAATCTGGCCGGCAAGAAACTGTGACAGGGTGTAGGGGGAGACGACAATGCCGTGTTCGGCCAGTTGCTCCGTGCTTACCTTGCGCCACTCCGGGGAATTGCTGTCGCGCAGACGAATATCGTTGCGCTGCCAGCGCAGCTCAACAACCATGCCGCTGGCGGCATGTGTAAGGCGTGCCTGACCTCTGGATGGCGTGTCGGCCTGCCAGTCCAGCATCACCTGCCAGCGCCGGTTTGGTTCCATAACGAGCAGGTGCGCACTGATGGTGTGGTAAGGTCCGATTCCCGGTGTGTCAGTTGATTGAGGAAGTGTTGCACAGGCGGTGAGGAACAGTAAGGCAGCGATGCAGGGGAGAATGCAGCGACTGGCCGGCATCACAGACCTTTATCTATTTTATTCTGCATGCTCCGCCTGTCTTCATGGCCCAGTTTGATGGCATCCTTCCATGTGGCGCGCGCCTCATCGAGCTTGCCGCTTTTCCACAGCATGTCGCCCAGATGTTCACGCATGACAGGGTCATTCGGGACAAGGCCGATGGCCTCACGCTGCACGGCAAGCGCCTTATCGTACTCGGCACGCTGATAATGCACCCAGGCCAGTGAATCGAGGTAGTAGCCGTTGTCCGGGTGCTCTTTCAAGGCGCGACGGATCAGCTTCTCGGCTTCGTCGAGCTGCACACCCTGTTCGGCGTACAGATAACCCAGGAAGTTCAGTGCTTCGATGTTGTCCGGCTCAATGGTAAAGAGTTTTTTAATCTGACCTGCAGCCTCGTTGTACTGCTTCAGGCCTTCGAAGGCCGCAGCACGGTTGAACAACAACTGCACGGGGACATTCTCCAAGGACAGTGCCGGTTCGGTTTCATCCAGTAGAGCCCGGAATGCTTTTTTGCGCATCAATGCAGCCGATAGAAGGCTGTAGGCATCAGCCATATTCGGCTCACTGCGGATCAGCTGGCGCAGGGCGACAAGGGCCGCATCGATACGTTCGGCGCGCAGGTCCATGGCTGCCATGCGCAACTGCGCCATTGCAAAGTTCTCATCATCATTCTTGATGCGCTGATACATATCACGCGCCTTGTCTTTTTGCCCCAGCGATTCCAGACAGGCAGCCAGATAGAAAGCGGCGCGTGAATCCTTTCCCTGTTTCAGCACCCTGCGAAAGATGACGGCAGCCTGTTCAAAATCCTTGTCCTGATAATGCAGTAAGCCCAAGGCAATCAGCACATCCGAGTTGCCACCTGTGCGCTCGGCAATATCCTCATAGATGGCAATGGCCTCTTTGCTGCGGTTTTGTTCGACCAGCAGGCGACCCAATGCATTACTCACGCCCAGGGCTTCGGGATGATTCACCAAGTGGTGACGCAGCACATTCTCAGCTTTAACCGGTTTATTCAGACGAAGAGCCAGCTGACTGAACATCAGGACCGGGCCCGACTCGTCCGGTTCGAGCTGCATCAGTGTGGTGAGCGATTTCTCTGCCTTATCGAATTTTCCCTCACGGATGTAGAGCTGTGCCTGAATGTGGTAAAGCTGCGGACTCTGCCCGTACTTAAGGCCATCAGCGATGCTGCGCTGCGCATCGGCAATGCGTTTGCCGGCGGTCAGCAGACGCACGAGCATCAGACGGGCAGGGTAGGCATCCGGGGTGTCGCGCAGAATGGCTTGCAGGCTTTCAATGGCTTGATCCTGCTTGTCATCAAGTACCAGCAGTTGCACCTGCAGCATGCGCACGTTATTCCGGATTTCAGCCGACAGGTCCGACATGGAAAGCAGTTCATTGACCGGTGCTCTGGCTTCCGCAGCGCGGCCGGCTTGCAACAGAATTTCGGCCAGTTGCATGCGCGGCAGCACGGCTTCGGGATCCTTTTCAACCAGCGCCTTCAGAAAACCGACAGCCAGCGACGGGTTGTCATTTTCCATAGCCTGTACCGCAGCCAGATAGAGGAAATCCGTGTTCATCTGCGAGATGGGAAGGTTTTGCTCACCGCTATCGGCAAGCCCGTCGAGTTCCTTGGTTTGGGCTGTCGTTGTGCAGCAGGTTAGCATGACAGCCAGCAGCAGGGTCAGGTTGCGCATCATCATGGGCGTGCTCCAGCCGTCGATTCTTGTGCTTGTTTGTCCGCTAACGATGCTTCTATAGGCACTGCGGCAAAGCGCTCTCCACTATCATTCAGCGCCCAGCAGCGCGTATCGGCAGCGATGCCCTGGCAGGTGCTGACGATGATATAGGCGAAGCCGTCCCATGCGGCAGAGAGATCAGTCGGTGAGGGCTTGGCCGGGCAATCGGGATGGCTGTGCCAGATGCCGATGATTTCGCGCCCGCTGCCAGCCAGTTCGCGATCAACGGCCTGATAGGCTTGCGGATCAAGGATGAAACGGTCGGCGGCCCGTTCGGTGTTCAGATTTTCCACCTCGCGTGCTTCATCAATATCCCATCCGGTTGCATTGAGCTTGCCCAGCAACAGGCCACACGCCTCCAGAGGATAGTGGCGAGCGGCTGAAGCATGCATGCTCTGCATGGCTGCCGCTGTGACGCGGCAGCGTTCCACTGCAGGAACATCATCCAGTACATTCAGATAGTCCTGAGAACGGAACCTTTCCGGCTCGGGGATTTGCGATACCTGCATTTTCTCTCCGCTTTATCTTTATCCGAGGCAACACTAGCGTTCGCAACCTGCTTGCCAAGCATGATCGTAAGATGAATGCCGCAGGCATAATCAGGAGGATATCAATGAAAGTTTCGAGCATCGTATGTTCTGCCCTGTTGCTGGCCGGTTTTTCGCTTGGTGGTAGTGCCATAGCGCATGAGGGCGTCAGCCATGGTGGCGTTTCGTTTGCCGAGCCACATGACGGCGCAGTTGTTCCGGCCGAGTTCAAGGTGGAGATGAAAATTAGCGGCATGTCGGTCCAGCCTGCCGGTGAGGCGATAGAGGGCACAGGACATCATCATCTGATTATCGATGGCGATTGTATCGCTGAGGGTGCAGCTGTACCCAAGGATGAAACGCATAAGCATTTCGGCAAGGGACAGACGGAGACCACCCTGACGCTTGCACCGGGCGAACACACGTTGACCCTGCAATTCGCCAATGGCCTGCATCAATCCTACGGCAATGATTGGTGTGAGACCATCCATGTGACCGTCGAATAGGCGGGCATGCAGGTTGATTCACCGAGGGGGCTACGGCCCCCTCTTTTTTTGCGCTGTTTTCCTGAAAAAAGACGGTTAGCCTGAGGCCATGCTGATGCGCCTCATCCTTTATCGCCTGTTGCAGGCCATTCCCACCCTGCTCGGCGTAGCCACACTGGTTTTTCTGATGCTGCATCTGGTGCCCGGCGATCCTGTGGATGCCCTGCTCGGTGAAATGGCGCTGCCTGCAGACCGCGAGGCGCTACGCCATGCCCTGCATCTGGATGCACCGTTGTGGACTCAATACCTTCATTTCATGGCCGGTCTTGCCAATGGCGACTGGGGACAAAGCCTGATTGATCAGCGCCCGGTGCTGGGTCTGATCGCCGAGCGACTACCAGCCACGGCACGGCTTGCCGGGGCAAGCCTGTTGCTCGCTGTAGTCCTTGCCCTACCGCTGGGCTTCTGGGCGGCTCGCCATGCAGGCAAGCGACAGGATATGACGGCGATGGGCTTTTCCCTGCTCGGTGTATCGATCCCCAATTTCTGGCTCGGGCCGATGTTGATGCTGCTGTTTTCTGTTTTTCTCGGCTGGTTGCCTGTGTCGGGTATGGATCAGCCGGGCAGTATCATCCTGCCCGCCATCACTCTGGGTACGGCGCTGGCTGCTGTGTTGTCGCGTATGGCACGATCCAGTTGGCTTGAGGCAATGAGCAGTGATGCGATACGAACGGCACGTGCCATGGGCGTGCATGACACGATGTTGTGGTGGCGGCATGCAGGCCGCATGGCGGCCATTCCCGTGCTGACCATGTTTGCTCTGCAACTGGGGGCGGTGTTGGGTGGTGCGGTGATTACGGAAACGGTGTTCGACTGGCCCGGGCTTGGTTTGTTGACCATTGAGGCCATTCAACAGCGCAATTACCCGCTGGTACAGGGGTGTGTGCTGCTGATTGCCTCCTTTTATGTGCTGGCTAATCTGTTGGCGGATGTGCTTGCTATGTGGCTTGACCCTCGGCAGCGGAGCGCATGAAACAGATGCTTAAACGTCCTGCGGTGAAGTTGGCAGTGATCTGCCTGCTGCTGCCAATCCTGGTGTTGTCGGCGGCTCTGCTGCATGGAACAGATGGGCATGCAGTCGATCTCGATGCAGTGCTGGCCGGCATGAGTGCAATACATCCGCTGGGTTGCGATGCCTTGGGTCGCGATGTGCTGGCCCGCTTGTCGGAAGGGCTGTCTTTGTCGCTGGCTGTCGGTCTTGTCGTGGTCGGTATCGGCGCTTTTCTTGGCATCAGTATCGGCCTCGCTGCAGGCTGGTTCGGCGGGCGTGTCGACAGCCTGCTGATGCGCTTGGCTGATATCGTTCTTTCCTTCCCCGGTATCCTGCTGGCCATCGCGCTGGCCGCCATGCTGGGGCCGGGTGTGGATAAGTTGATTCTGGCGCTGGTTGCCGTTGGCTGGGTTGGTTTTGCCCGTCTGTCGCGGGCGCAGGTGCTGTCCCTGAAAGCCACTCCCTTTGTCGATGCCGCAGTGGCCTGTGGTTCCGGCACGGTGTATATCGGTGTGCGTCATCTTTTGCCGAACATCGCTGCGCCCCTGCTGGTGGAGGCCAGCTTCGGTCTGGCTGCAGTGATTATCGGTGAAGCGGGCCTGTCCTTTTTGGGTATCGGTGTACAGCCGCCGGATGCCTCGCTGGGCACGATGATCCGCGAGGGCACGAGCCTGATGCTGGTTTCGCCGCTGCTGGTCGTGTGGCCTGGGGTGGTGCTGTTTATGCTGGTGATGGCCGTCAACCTGCTCGGGGATGCCTTGCGCGATCATCTGGATGTACGAGGAGCAGACCATGCATAGGCATCTACTGATTGGCCTCGAAGGTCTCACCTTGAGCGCATGGGAAAGACAGGTGTTGCGTGAGCGCCCACCCCTCGGTGTGATTCTTTTTGCACGCAATACCGAATCTCCGGATCAGGTCAGAGCGCTGATCGAAGATGTTTGCCAGACCACTGGTGAAGCAAGCTGGGCGGCAATTGATGAGGAAGGAGGGCGAGTGAACCGCATGCCCTGGGTGCCTTTTAACCATCGTCAGCCGGCAGCCGCTGGCGGGAGCTTGATGCTCAAGGATGCCGATGCTGCCTGGCAGGCCGTTTATCGTGAAAACATGCTGGTTGGCGAGGCGTTAAAAAGCCTGGGGTTTACGCATAACTGCGCTCCGGTGCTGGATCTGTTTCACCCCGAAGGGCACGGTGTGATCGGCGAACGTGCCTATGGCTCCGATGTGGATACCGTGGCGTATCTGGCGACTGCCTGCTGGCAGGGCTTAAGGGATGCTGGCATATCGGCAGTGGGCAAGCATTTCCCCGGGCATGGGCGGGCCAATGCCGATTCGCATGTTGCGGTGCCGACCGTGGATATGCCACTTGATGTATTACTGTGTGAGGCGCAAAGCTTTGCCCGGCTGATCGAGGCCGGGTTGCAGCATGTGATGACTGCACATGTTGTCTACTCGCAGGTGGATGACAAGGTGGCGACGCTGTCGCCATTCTGGCTTAAGGATGTGCTGCGTAAGCAGTTTGGCTTTTCAGGCCATATATGGAGCGATGATCTGAGTATGAAGGGTGCGGGCGAGGATGTGCCTGCTGCTGCGAAGGCGGCGCTGGCTGCCGGCTGCGATGCGCTGCTGGTCTGCGAACCTGCCGGGGTGCGCGGAATCTATGAAACATTGTCGTCGGGCGTGTTAGGGTCGCACGTATGATTCTGGATCGCTATGTGTTGCGTCTCTGGTTTGCACCGTTTGCCGCCGGGCTGATTCTGGTCACCGGTGTGTTGCTGTTTGGTCGGGCGCTCAAGTTACTTGCCCTGATTACCGATAGCGGTGCGCCCTGGGGGCTGCTGGCTGAGTTGATGGTGTTTGTATTGCCCTATTTCATCCTGTTGACCGTGCCCATCGCCTTTTTTCTGTCGATGCAGAACCTGATTGCCGGCCTGCAGCAGGGCAGTGAAATCGATGTCATGCGTGCTTCGGGTATGTCCTACGCCCGCATCTGCCGTTCGGTGATAGGTGCGGCCGTGATTCTCTACGCAGCTCTCTTTTACACCTCAATGTATGTGTTGCCACAGGGACAGTTGGCGTTTAACAATGTGTTGCGCGAGATTTACAGCCTCAAGGGTTCGCCCGAGTTTACGCCACAGCGTTTTTCGCGCGAGGTTGAAGATATTTCCTTCTATGTAGATGGCAAGGATGAAGAGGGACGCTATCACGGCGTCTTGCTTGAGGATGGTCGTCCGGGCGGGCCGGTGTTTTATGTGGCTGAGAGCGCGGAATTGATCTCCACCAGTAGCGGCCTGCGTATGCATATGCATAAGGGGACGCGACTGGAGGGGGAAGCGGACAATCAACGCATGCTGACCTTCACCAATTACGATGTGGATATTCCTATCAGTCAGCTTGGCGCGGTGAAATATTCCCGCTCATCCGATCATGTTATCATGATGACCCCTGGCCAGTTGTGGCAGAAAATACAGCTTGATCATGCGCCGGAGGCTATCGCTGAATGGCAGCGACGTCTCATTCTTCCCACCACGATTCTGGTACTTTGTGCCTTTGCACTGCCTCTATCGCTGGCCCCCAAACGTTCGGGTCGGACGGGATCTTTTCTGTTTGGCACCGGCCTGCTCATCCTGTTGTACAATGTGCAGCTTGTGCTGCATCGACAGGTAAGCATGGGGTCGGTATCTGGCTGGGCTATGTGGGCAGGTCAAATTGTTTTTCTTGTTCTCGGTCTTCTGCTTTGGCGTCGGGCAGAGCAGGGGAAGCTTCCGATGTGGCTGATTCAGGGCGGGGAGGCTTTTTATCTCATGCACCAGCGCTTCTTGCACTGGGTGGCACATCGTTTGGGAAAGAGTTAGTCCGATGGCACGGTTGTAGCCTGTCGGGCGGCTAGCCCAGCCCCGAGCAGCATGACGGCCAGAATGCCGGGAAAATGTTCTTCGAAACTTGGTTCGGTCAGACCCTGTACGAACAGGGCGATGCCCGTCAGGGCGATCAAGCCGGAAGCAGGACCTGAGTGCCAGTCGCAACGCCAACCTTCACGTATCCATAGAAAGAACAGGGCTGCGAGCAATAGCATGCCGAGGGGGCCCCAGCGGGTCAGCGCCTGAAGCAACATATTGTGCGGGTGGGCAGGTGAGGAACCTAAACCACCGTAAAAAAGATCGGGATGTTGTTCTTTTATCACATCGGCCGCGACATGATAGCCACCGGTACCCACGCCCAATGGCATATGTTGTTGCCAGCCTAAAATGGCTGCATACCACAGCGACCAGCGTGCTTCCGGGTTGCGAAAATTCCCCTTTTCCATCGCCTGAAAGCTATTCCATGAGCTGATAATCCTTTCCTTCCCGGGTCCGATGGTCAGCAATGCCGCCATGGCAAGAATAGCGAGGGAAGCAGCGCCAAGTTTCAACAATGGTCGCACTCGAACAAGCTTCCACAGCATGACCAGCAAAAGCACGGCAACAACGAGATAACCGCCTCGTCCGGAAGAAAGGAAAATCATGCCGACCGCCCATAGAGCCAGCAGGCGGGTTGTCCAGCGCTGCCAGCCATTCAAAAAGAGGCTCCAGTGCACCAGAAATGCAGCCCAGATACCATAAACCAAGCCAAAGCTGGTGTGGCCGATAAACCCGGTGGGATTGGTGGCTGTTGAACCACCTTTGCCGATGAGGGTGACCAACCCATAGAACTGCGCAACGCAGAAAACCAGATGCAGGCTGAGGCCTGCACTTAGAGCTAGAAAGAACAACCTGCGCCGATCAGTGCTACCTAGGAGCTGTATGACCAGCGGGGTCAGCAGCCAAAACCATTGCCGGCCGATGATTTGCAGCCCTCTGTCCACATCAAGACTCCACAGTAGGCCAATGGGGAAAAGTGCAAGATAGGCCATCCATGCGATGCTCAGTGAGCGATGATGTTGCCAGACATGGCGCAATCCCGCGATATAATCCCCGTTAAGCAGACCGATAATCAAGCAGGTACCAAGCGCAATATTGCAGGCCGCTACCGAGAAGGGGAAAGTCAGCGCCGCGATACACAGTAATACAACCTCACCTTGCTCAATACGGTCCTTTATGCTCAGGGAATTGGCCATCGGTTATCGTCTCCTTTTAATTGTTCGAGTGTCAATCATGAAAATGGCGAATGCGTTCTTCTACCTCAGCCCATACCCAATCAGCCTCCATTTCCTTGAGGCACAGACTTACGCTGTCCTGACGCCTGTCGCAACCTTCCATCTGGCACGGAACACAATCCTGACGTCCCTGCATTAAGGAAATATTCCCCTGCCGCTGGATACCTTGCGGTGAGGACGTCTGCCAGGGGGATGTGCCGGTAAAGCCATTCGGCCAGGGACCCCAAATGCGTGGATCGGTCGGGCCGAAAAGAGCAATCACATTTGCACCGGCTGCTGCGGCCAGATGAGTGTTGGCTGTATCCAGCCCGATATAGGAGGCGGCATGGTGTGAAAGGCAGGCAAGTTGACGCCAGTTGAACCGGCCGGCCGCGACATGCACATGCGTTTCGGGGTAGCCGCTGACCATATCCCGCGCCGTCTCCGCTTCTGCCGGCGAACCGCTGATTACCACGCGCAGGCCGCTGTTCAGTGCAGCTTCGATAATCTGTTTCCAGGCAGCTTTTCTCCACCATTTATACGGCCAGCGGGCGAAGGGGTGAATATGGATGAATGCATTGCCGCGCGACCATGGCAGTGCGGCAAAGACCTCGTCCGTATCGGAGGCACTCCATTGTATCTGTACATCGCGGCACACAGGCAGGTTGCTGGCATCAGCTAGTTCGCAGGCCAATCCAACCATATGCGAGCCCGGTGTGTAATCCGCCCACACACTCGCGATGCGGCGTTTCCATGCCTCCTGTGAGCGGTCGGCGGAGATCAGCGCATGCACCCGGCTGGATGCGGCAAGCGCCAGCAGCATCGAGCGATCCGTGGAAGGAAGCGCGAAGGCCATGTCGTATTTCCGCATGAGGCGGATGCCGAGAGAAACCTGTTCGAGCCAAGGGTTTTTTGCGCCGGTAGTCCAGACATTCGCGGCACAGGATTGGCCTTCGAGAATGGATTCGGTGCCGCCGGCCACCACCCAGTCCACTTCGTAGCCGGCCTTCTGCAACGAAGCCGCCAGCGGTGTGGCCAGAAGAACATCGCCAAGATAACGGCAGACCACCATCAGGGCGCGAATGTCACAGCCTCCAGTAATAAATCAGGGCGAAAAGAAGGATGCCAGGGATAAAGGCTGCGGCATTCCTGTGTTCGCGATGCTGGATCACGAGCGCCCACGAGAAGGATCCTCTTTGACGTGGTGCTGGTGTTAAACGCGGGAAAAACAGGGGTACTTCGGTGGACCAGCGTTTGTAGTCATCGCCGAACAACTTGTCCATGTGCGCGGCCTCTTCGCGGATCACCGGACGGTAGATCATGGCAAAGGCGAGCAGAGCCAGAACGCTGACCCAGAGGATGCCGGACATGACGCAGAAGCCGATCATCAGCAGCAGGTTGGCGACGTACAGCGGATTACGCGTATGTGCATATGGCCCGGCAGTGGCCAGTTCGGCATTTTTATCAATATGCCCGCTCGACCACATGCGGCCGGCCTCGCCGAGCAGCACCAGCATACCGCCGACGATCAAGAGCATCGGTGTCGGCCTTGCCATCACGATAAGCAGCACGGCGACGGGGGCGGTAGCCACAATGCGGTGGCTGGCAAACCATACTTCCAGTTTATTGTACCAGTCGGGGATCACAGTGCCTCCATTCGTGTTAACAGACCCAAACCCCGCATGTTACACGCAGGATGCGGCTTGTCTCTGTTTCAGGCCTGATGGCTGCCTGATACGCCGGCCTGTTTATCACGCAGGGCGAGTTTGGCGTAGCGATAATAGGTGCCCTCGAAATTACCCAGTGCGATCACAAAACCCGCCCAGCCGTCGAGGAACCCTAGCTTGAGTACATAGATGCGGAAAAAGGCCCACAGGCCGCGTGCCAGCGCGGTGCCCATTCCCGCCGTTTTACCCTGTTGCTGCATCTTCTGCATGCCGAGGGTCGAATAACGGTTCATCTTGTTAATTACCTGGTCCAGATCGCGGAAGGAATAATGCAGCACATCGGATTTCAGATATCCCAGACGGCCGTGGATATCGAAACCTTCATGTACCATGTCATTACGATAGGTAAGCGCGCCCTTTTTAAACAGTTTCGGCTGGCAATAGTCCGGATACCAGCCGCAATGATTGATCCGGCGACCCATGAAATAATTCCGGCGCGGGATGAAGTACGCATCGAAAGTCGGCTCACCGGTGAGTGTAGCCTGAATTTCAAGGCTTAGCTCTGGGGTGCAGCGCTCGTCGGCATCAATGCTCAAAACCCAGTCGTTGCTGCACAGGGCAACGGCCTGATTGCGCAGCTTCCCGAAGCCTTCAAAGGGGAGTGATTCGATGCGGCAACCGAGCTTGCGTGCAATGGTAATGGTGCCATCGGTGCACCCTGTATCGACGACAAGGACCTCATCGGCCCATTGCACGCTTTGCACGGCATCGGCGATCTTGTCCTCTTCGTTCAATACCGGAATAAAAACCGAAACGGGATTCATAATTCGGCGATGCCCTGCTTGGCCCTTATGCGCTTTTCGTCCAGACATTGGCGCAGCATAGCATCATTCGCGTCCAGGCGGTGACGCGATTCTTCCCTGTGCCAGAGATGCAGTACGGGTGAGCCGCGCAGATCACGGCGGCGGATGCCGGCATGCAGCAGCCTTGCGGTTAGATCGGAATCCTCCCGGCCCCAGCCTTCAAAACTTTCGTCAAAGCCGTTGACGGTCAGCAGATCGGAGCGCCAACAGGCGAGGTGGCAGCCGCGAATGCCGTCCAGTCGGTCATGGGCTGCCGAGACATGTAGCGGAAGAAGCAGGGGGAGAAGACGATTAATGTCGCCCTGCATGCGCCATGTAAGCATGTGTCCAAGATTAAAAGCGGCATCCGGTGTTTGTGCAGCCTGCAGTCTGGTACTCAGCGTCTGGGAAAGGAGAATACGACTGCCGCTGACAAAGCATCCGTCAGTGGCAAATCGACGATGGGCGGCAATTAGTCCCGGTAGGGGAATGCAGTCGCCATCGGTCAGTAGCAGATAATCCTCGCCGGCCTGTCTGAAAACCTCATTGTGAATGCGAGCCTTGCGAAAACCGGCATCTTCGTGCCGGACATGTTTTACGGATATGCCGGAGCTTTCCCTGTATGCTTCGATGACGCTCTTTGTGGCTGGGCCTGAGCCATCATCGGCGATATAAATGCTGAAATCCGTATCCGTCTGCCGTGCGTAGCCGCCCAGTACAAGGCGCAGCATCTGCGGCGCATTGTAGGTCGAGATGACAACGGCAAGACTTGTTTTCATCCCCGCCTTCTCAGGACGACCTGTAAATCATGCCCTTTGTTCAGCAGGCGCGCCGGAATTTCCAGAAACTCACAAGCAAGCTTGGAGGCCTGATAGGCAAGCCGCCCGGCATGCTGCTTTTCCACCAAGCGTACACGGCGTGCTTCGATGTGGGCGACTTCAAAACCGCTCCTTTCAGCGAACAGGCTTATGCTGGCTGGGTTGAAGAAGCTGATATGTCCGCCGTGCAGATCAATATCGAAGTATTCCCATGTTTCTTTTTCGCAGTCTGCCGTCCACGAATCGGCATTGCCTGTGCCGATCAGCCATACCCCGCCGGGACGCAGTATGCGATGCACTTCATTGGCCAGTTCAAGTGGATGCTTGAGGTGTTCGATGACCTCGAAGAGAGAAACGAGATCAAAGCTTTCCGCCGGAAATTCTGCTTCATGCAGAAAGCCATTGAACACATCAAAGCCGTTATCGGTAGCGGTTGCCGCAGCCTTGGGGGCCGGCTCCACACCATGCACATCAAAGCCCATCTCCCTGGCGATATTCAGTACCGAACCGCTTGAGCAGCCGACATCGAGCATGGAAATACGGGAAGGGGGGTTACGGAACTGCTTTACCCCGTTTTTCAGAATACGCCCGATCCGTTTTTTTTGTCGCAGAACGCTTTCCGGTGCAACAAAGGTGCCTTGCTCGTCGTCGAACTCCTGCATGCTATGCTCGTATCGCTCCACCGTGCAGGCACTGAACAACTGCCCGCAGGTGGAACATCTGCGTAGTCGGCCTTCCGGAAGGGCAATATCGGACTCTTCAATCGTGCTGTCGCAACCAACCGGGCAGCGTTCAATCATCAATGTCATTGGTTTTGTCCATCTGAATAGTTGTTTAGTGTGGCCACAATGCGGCCGAATTTAATCTTCGCCGTCATCTTCAAGGGGATGTGTCGTGCGTCGTCACTCAGCCACAGTTTGACCGTGCCCTTGCTGGAAAAGATACCTTCGGTTTTCAACCTGGGGATAATCACCAGACAATCGACCGGTTTACCCCAGGGCGCGAATAGTTTTTCCCGCTTGATCACATCCACCTCGACCTCGTATTGCTTGCGCGAGTCGAAGATGGGGATGCGAATCTTCATGCCGGGCTTTAAATCCATCTTACGGACACGGAAGAAGGCATCGATGGCATTGAGGTGACCGGCCGGAACCTGATAGCTGTCGGTCTGGCCGTTCTGGGTATGGGTAACGCGGTTTTCCTTCCATAGAAAATGCACCTGCTTCTGCGAATGGTATGTTCCTTCGTTCTGCTCGACGCTGAACAGCGTGCTTTGCAGCTTGCCGTCCACACAGTCACCCTCGGAGATGATGATGTCTCGCACCATTTTAAAGGCATCGAGAAAGCTGTTGCTGTTGGCATACGATGTGACGCGGTAGCCCTTATCACTCGATTCAATGCGCATGTCGGCGGTGCCGGCATTGATGAATTCCCAACCGACGCTGAACAGCATGCGCTCGCTGCCAAAGGGCATGCAATGTGTTGCTGCCGCGGCTGTTGCTGTGCTACTACCTGCCAGACAGAACAGGAGAATGAAGGTGGTGCGCCACATATCAGCTAAGAAGAGAAATTTCATGGATGGCTGACATGATATCGTCTGCTCGTATCATATCCATGCAGATAAATTGGTTGCATTCGCGCTTGAAGCAGGGGCCGCAATGCGGTTTGGATTCGATATGCCGGTGCTTCTCACCCAGCGGGGCAGAGCGCCATGAGGCCGATGGGCCCCAGAAGCTGATGGTCGGTGTACCCAGGGCGGCAGCAAGATGCACTACACCCGTATCCGGACCAACCACAGCCATGGTCCATCCGAAGATGCCGCACAGTGCATCCATGTTAAGCCGGTGCTCAGGCAGCAGAGCATCAGGAGCGCCTTCCTTGACCCTGCCGGCCACGATTTTCTCTGCCTCGTTGCCCCAACCGAGAATTGGAACAATACCCTCAGCAGTCAGTTTCCCTGCGAGTTGCTGCCATGTTTGCAGGGGCAGTTGTTTGGTTGCCCAGCCTCCGCCCATATGTAACCAGACGATACGTTTGCCGCTGATCTTCCAGTGCTCCAGCAAAGCCTCTCCGGTTTGCAGTACGTGGATATTAAGATCGGCTTGTGGTGGGCTGTAGGGGATGGGTTTCTCACTGTTACCAAAAGGAGCCGCAGCCACACGCCGGTACATCTGCACGACATGCCGCTCTTCGGCATGGAAAGGTACGGGCCTGAGCAGGAAGCGTGAGGCTCCTTCGCGCAGGTGTTTCACATCCATGCCATAAACCGGCGAGCCGGAAAGGCTTGCCATGACAGCTGATTTGGTCAGTCCCTGCAGATCGAGCACGGCGTCAAAATGCTGTTGTCTGAGGGCGCGAATCGTCTGCCATGCACTATGCAGGGGGTGCTCGCCGCGCAGATCGACCTGATGTACTTTTACTTGTGGTGGAAATACCTGTGTGACAAAGGCGTAGCGCGTATCCACCAGCCAGTGCACCTCTTTCACCTCGGGACGATCCAGCAGGTCCTGCAGGGCAGGCAGGGCATGGATGATATCGCCGAAGGCCGAAAGTTTGACGACCAGAATCTTCATGGTTGGTCTTCAAGGCAGGTCGTTGCCACTTGTTCAGGAGAGATGTTAAGCATGCATGGATGTCCGGCCACATGGCATTCGCGTTGCAGGCAGGGGCTGCATGACGCGGGTTGGTAGAGCAGGTGGACGTGTTTGCCGGAGGGTGCCGTACGCTCCGGATCCGTAGCACCAAAGACAGCGACTACGCGCTTACCCATTCCAGCGGCGACATGCATGAGCCCGGAATCGTTGCATAACAGGCCACGGCTTGCTCCCAGAAGCTGCAGGCATTGGGCCAGTGTTGTGGCTCCAGCGCTGTTGTGGCTGGGACCATCGCATACCGCCAGAACCTGCGCGGCGATGTCTCGTTCTGCCGGGGTACCCAGCGCCAGAATGTGGAAGCCGCGTGCTGACAGGAGCTGCGCTACCTTCGCCCAACTCTCGGCTGGATAGCGTTTGGCGCCTCCGAACTGAGCGCCGGGTGCGATGCACAGTGTTCTCCCGACATCCAGCCCATGCTCCATTATCATTTGTTCGCCGAGGATGACGGACTCCTCCGGGCAGACGAGATGAACATCCGGGCTGCCAAGCTTGATACCCATTTGCGTGGCCAGATCGTTGTAATAATCGCGGTGGTGTCCGGTGAGCATGCTGATGCGCGGGGTTAGTGCGTCGCTCAGCAGCAGACTGCGCCACTGGCCCCGATAGCCGATTCTGCGTTTACAACCGCTTTGCACCGCCTGCCAGGCTGCGCGGAAACTGTTGGGGAAGAGGATGGATGCGTCGCCGTCCTGTACCCCATTGGGAGAATAGACCGCGCCCGGGAGGTCCAGCCAGGGGAGGATG
The DNA here is from genome assembly GCA_001871195.1 of Zetaproteobacteria bacterium CG1_02_55_237. Lineage (GTDB taxonomy): Bacteria > Pseudomonadota > Zetaproteobacteria > Mariprofundales > Mariprofundaceae > UBA1543. The sequence goes on along the minus strand of MNXA01000019.1, from coordinate 12,979 downwards.
TCGGCAAGCCATGGCTGTCCGATGAGCGAGACGCGCTGTGCATTCACACCCATCGCGAAGGCCCGCATGGCTGGTTGTGCCATGATCGCATCACCCAGCCAGTTGGGTGCATGGATAACCAGATGCTTGCAGTGCAGGTCCACCTTCAGGCTTTCCCGGAGGTTTTTTTGGAACGGTCTCTATCTCTTGCTTTTTTTGGCTGGCAGATAAACGCATACTCGCTGAGCATGCTGCGGGAATCCGCATGCGAGGATTCATCCAGTTTAATCTCTTCAACGATGTCGAAATGCCGTGACAGCGTGCGAGCAAGGGCCAGTAGGGAATAGGCATAGGGATGGGCTTCATCACGCAGCAGGCTGAAAAAACGTTCGCAGAAATAACGCAGGCGGGCGATCGGCGCAGGGAAAACTGTCATGCCGATAAGCAGTACGCCGGAGGGCTTGAGCAGACGCTCGATTTCGTTGAGAACCAGCTCCGGATTCAGTACATGATCCAGTCCGTTGATGCATAAAATGAGATCAAAGCTATGATCTTTTTCCGGAACTTTTTCTGCAGCAAGGGCCAGAAACTTGCCCTTGGGAAGCTTGCCGGGGTACATGCGGCGATATTCATCGAACATCGGGTCCAGATATGTTTTCTCGCCACCCTCTAGGAGGCGCACAGTACATACCGGGCCACTGCATAGCTCCAGTATGCGTGTGTGGTCTTTAATGGTGGGGCATAGCCGCTGCAGGATCGGCAGATAGCAGCGCTCCAGTCGGCCTTGCTCATCGGCAAGCACATTCTCTTCTTGCCAGAGTTCGATAATATTTTTCTGGGAGACGAGCCAGCGCGCCTTGCTGATGGCTTTATGGCGTGCCATAAACCACCTCGCTGATCTCCTTTTCGCGTTCCTCCAGCAGTTTCCATCGCTGGTGGCTCCATAGCCACATTTCCGGTCGAAGATTGATGATGGGCTCGAAGCTTTTGCCGATATCCCGGGTCATGCGATAGGTAAAGCTCTCTGCATCCGTGCATTCAGCGGGTGTTTCGACGCGCCAGATCTTCAGGGAGAAATTGAAGCCCCTTCCCACGCGTTCCAAGCCTACCCCTAGAATGGGAGCGTCATACTTGCGCACCATGACCGCTGGCAGGGTCAGGGTGCTGGCCATATGTCCAAGAAAGGGCACTGGTATGCCATCACCGATATGCTGGTCTATCATGAGCCCGATGCAGGATTGCTTTTTCAGCGCCCGCATCACCCAGCGCAGGGGTTCCTGACGCGGATGCAGTTTTGCTCCGAAACGTCCGCGACATTTCCTGATGTAGGCCTCCACAAACGGTTGGCGTACAGGGCGATAAAAGAATTCGATGTCATAGCCAAGCAATGAGAACATCAGCGCACCAAGCTCCCAGTTGCCATGGTGGCAGGCGGCGAGGAATACCCCCTTGTTGCCGGCAAGGGCGGCGCGCAGCTCATCCTCGCCCTCGACTGTTACGCGTGAAGCAAGAAATTCTTTGCTGCGCAGAAACACATGCGGCAGCTCCAGCATCGAGCGGCCGAGCTCGGCAAAGGATTCGCGGGCGATTCTTGTCCGCCAGCTGCGCGGCTGTTGTGGGTAGATGCGCGTCACGTTTCGTATGGAAATCGAGCGGTGTCGTTTGTCGAGGTAGAAAGCCAGCCTGCCCAGCCCTGCCCCAATGGCACCGGCAAGGCGCACTGGAATCAGATTGATAATCTGGAACATGCCGCGCAGCAGCGCAGCCTTCAGGGCGTCCATCAAGCGGCCAGGGACTTGGCCTCGTCAATCAGCATGACCGGGATGTCGTCACGAATCGGGTATTCAAGATTACAGGCACCGCAGACCAGACCGTTTTTGGCCTTGTTATAGGTGACTTTGCCCTTGCATTTGGGGCAGGCAAGAATATTCATCAGTTCTTTGTCCAGCATGCTTTGCTCCACAGTGGGGGTGAATGTCACCCCGTTATGTTTTTTGGTGGCTAAGCATGGTCTTGATGATGGTCTCGGGCAAGCCTTCTTCCCCCCGACCACTGAGCGGCAGTACCGATAAGGCTTTGTCCTTCGGCCAAATCGGCAGGAGTTTGACGGCATCTTTTTCTGTCGTCAGGACAGGCAGGTCTGGTTTCAGTATGCGGGCTACATCTGTCGCGCTGTAGCGATGATGATCGGCAAAACGCATCGTCTCTTTGATATTTGCAGCCTTTGCAGCGGCCGAGAAAAAGCGCTCCGCCCGGGCAATGCCGGCAAGTGCCAGGCACGGGCCTGTTGCAGGGGTTTCTGCTCCGCGCAGCGCTTGAATGGCCTGCGCCTCGGCCTGCCAGCGCCATTCGCGCTGTGCACTTAGAGGCAGGCTCTTTTCGCTACCTGTACGCACCACCAGATCGGCACGGCTGAGGGCATCCACAGTCTCGCGCAGGGGGCCGGCTAGCAGAAGCTGCCCGTTGCCGATGCCCTCAGCCGGAATCAGCACGATGTCGCAGCTGCGCGTAAGTTGCAGATACTGAAAGCCATCGTCGAGAACAATCACATTGCCCAGCGATGCAGCCAGGCGAGCACCCGCCACGCGATCGCGTCCGGCAATGACGGGTGCATTGCAGCGCAGGGCCAGCAGCAGTGCCTCATCGCCAACCTCGGATGCGGCATCGTTAGGCAGCACATGTTTTGGCTGTTTGAGGCTGCCGCCATCGCCGCGACACAGCACCACTGGTTTATAGCCATGCTGTATAAGCTCGCCACACAGCCAGATAACAAACGGGGTTTTGCCGCTGCCGCCAACGGTGATATTGCCCACCGAGATCATCGGCAGGGGAGGACTCATCGCGCCCGCGGCCCGCCTTGCCAGATTTGTCCGGTTGATCAGATCATAGATCGAACTGGCCCAGCGCAGCAGCAGGGGCGGGGTATCCTTGCGCCACCACATGGCCTCGATTCGGGTCGCTATGCTCATGCCGGCGCCTTTGCCGTTTGGGTCAGCCAAGGTTCAATGGCCTTCAGCATGCGATTGGCAACATCAGCACGGTCCTGCATAAAGGCCGCAGCATGGGCATGCAGGCTACGCAGCTCATCCGGATGGCTGAGGAATCGTTGCACCGCCAAATCCACCTCGGTGGCATCACGGCATTGCACTGCGGCATCCGCCTGACGCAGGTCCTGCATGATACTGATGAAGTTGTGCGTGTGCGGGCCGGTGATCACGCCGCGTCCGCATACCGCTGCCTCCAGCGGGTTCTGGCCGCCGTGGGGGATCAGGCTGCCACCGATGAAGACGAGGTCGGCAATCGTATACAGCTGGCCCAATACACCCATTTCATCAATCACCACGGCATCAACATCTTTTGTTGCCGCTCCCTGCGACCAGCGGGCGGTACGCAATCCAAGCGCTGCCATGCGCTCGGCCACAGCAGAAAAGCGCTGCGGGTGACGCGGTATCAGCACAAGCAACAGAGAGGGAGCAAGCCGCTTCCAGCCGCCCAGCATGCCTGCCAGCTGTTCTTCTTCATTGTCATGTGTGCTGCCGGCTAATAGTAGCGGGCGGGAGGCGGACGCATCCAGTCGTTGTCGCAGTTCCTCGCTGTCCACCTGCGGTGGGCTGACCGCGTATTTCAGGTGGCCCACAGACCGAATGCGCGAGGGGTCGACGCCCATGCAGGCCAGACGCCCGGCATCGATGTCACTCTGCGCCAGAAACATGGATACACCGGCCAGCCAGCGCTTCCACAGCCAGCGCGTGGCGCGATAGCGCGGAAAGGAGCGATCGGAGATGCGCGTGTTGATGCCGATAACGGGGATGTTCCGCTTTTGACAGCTGTGCAACATGCCCGGCCAGAATTCGGTTTCGGTGAGCAGCAGCAGGCGCGGATTGAGTTGGGCTATCATGCGGCGCATCAGGCCGGGAAAGTCCCAGGGCAGATAGGCGATGCTGATAGAGTCGTCGAACAATCGTTCGGCATGGGCAAAGCCGGTATCGGTGACGACGGTCAGGTGAACCGAGTGCCCCATATCCAGTAGCCCCATGATCAGGGGGGCGACGGACGAGACCTCGCCGACCGAGCAGGCATGTATCCAGACCGGTCGATGACCACCTTGCGGCAAATCAAGGGTCAGATGCTGGCGCCAGCGGGATGGTTTGCTCAACTCAATCGCGGTCATCGGATGCGTGCATGCGACGGATGCGCATCAGGTCGACGAACATCTTCATTGGATCGAGCAGCATACGCACCTTCGAATTGGGTTCATTGATCCAGCGTACGGGGATTTCTACTGCCTTAAAGCCCAGCTTGTGGGCTAAAAAGAGAACCTCCACGTCGAAGCTGAAGCCTTCCAGTTTCTGACGGCTGAAGATTGCTTGGGCGGCCTTAGCTGTGAATGCCTTGAAGCCGCATTGTGTGTCCTGCATATCAAGGCCGACCATGGTGCGCATCAGCAGATTGAAGCCCTGGCCCATGTGCTCGCGCAGCCATGACTGGTGCTGGGTGATGTCCGAATCGGGGTGCTGACGTGAAGCGGCTACCACATCGGCCCCGGCAGCAATGGCCGGCCAGACCTTCTCCACCTCGTTGACATGCGTGGAGTGGTCGGCATCCATGAACAGGCGGATATCACCTTTTGCCTCCAACATACCGCGCCGTACAGCAGCGCCCTTGCCGCGATTGGCTGGTTGTTGCAGCAGCTTTACTTCCGGCATTTCGGGCATCAGTTCACGCACCCGATCACAGGTAGCATCGCTACTGCCGTCATCCACCACCAGAATCTCGAAGGGTTCGCCGCCATGCACCGTTAACCAGTCGTGAGCGGCGTGCAGCGTATCGGGTAAGCGGGCCTCTTCGTTGAAGGCCGGGATAATGACGGAGAGCTTCATGGGGTGGTGTCCTCTGTGGTCAGCACATACAGCAGATAGCCGCCCTGATCGATCAGCGGCCTTGCATCGGCCAGCCAGGCCAGCTCCGGACGGGATTCGGCCCTAAGCATCAGGGCGAAGGGGCGCCGGGTTCCGGCAAGTTGCTCGGAACCTTCCGCATTAAGCAGCAGGCTGTAGTTGCGTCCGGCATAGAAGGAAACGGATGGTGCATTGAGGTTGTAGCTGTAGAAGGGCAGGTCGGCAGGCAGTTCGCGCAGCATATCGGCCATGGCCATGGTTGGCGCCTGCATCAGGCGACTGGCAAAGGTTCCGAGTCCGGAAAGCAGGGAAAATTGCAGCACGAAGCCTGCGATAATCAGGGAGAAGAGCAGACGCGATGCGTTGCGCCTGAGCATCAGCCAGACAAGGGTCGCCAGCAGCAGCAGACCGAAGACAGAGATGCCGGCTGTGGGTGCAATGTCCTGACTGAGGATGGCCAGTGCACGCGGGTGATGGGTAAACTGTTGCAGCCAGGGATAAATCAGGGGGAAGGCGAGCAACAGGATGGCTGCCGGTAACAGCAGTAGCAGGGCGGCTCGGACAATACGCGTTGCCTTGATCGGCTCCGGCCTGCCCTGCACCCAGACGGCGGCAATCAGCATGGCCACACCCGGATAGATACAGGAAATGTAGTGCGGCAGCTTGGTCTGGGCGATGCTGAACAGGATGATGACCAGTGCTGTCCACAGCATGCCGAGGCGTACCAGCAGTGCCGGTGCGTCGTCGCCACGGCGCATGCTCCAGGCTTCTTTGCAGACCCAGGGTAGGGCAGCCAGCCACGGCAGCACCGATACGACGAAAACCACGATATAGTAATGCCAGCGCCCACCGTGCCCCTGCATCGGATTCATGGCTCTGCCGATGTTCTGTACCCAAATGAATTCGTAGAGGAATTGTGGTCCGTGCATGACAAGAATCATCAGATACCACGGTGTAGCGGTGAGCAGAAAGATCGGCACAGCGCTCAGCCATGGGATGTCCTTGAGCAGGCGGAGAAGGTTGCCGGAAAGCAGGCGCTCGGCGACGATGATCATCAGTGGAACAACCGCGCCTACAGGTCCCTTGATACTGACCGCCGCACCCATCATGGCAGCGCACCACAGCGCGTGCCTGCGCTCGCCGTTCATCAACCACAGCGCGAAGTTGAGCAGGCATGCAGCAATGAAAAAGTTGAGAACAGCATCAAGGATGGCGGCATGGGCCAGAAATCCGACCTCCAGCATACTCAGGAATATGGCTGCTGCAGCGAATCCTAGGCGGCGGCTGTGCAGGCGGGTGCCGAAATGCAGTAGCAGCAGGGCGGTGGCAAAGCTGAACAGCGCCGAAGGCAGGCGTGCAGCAAAGGCATTATCCCCGAAGATGGAAAAGCACAAGTCCATCATGTAATAGGTGAAAGGCGGCTTTTCAAAGAATTGCATGCCGTTGGCGGTGGGCACAATCCACTCATTGTGGTGCATCATGTCGATGGCGGTTTGTGCGTAGATGGTTTCGTCGTAATCAAAAAGGGGTGCCAGCCCAAGGGTGGCCAGTGTCAGGAGGCCCCAAGCCAGAAGCAGCCCCCAAAGTATCTGGGACGGAAGGCGATCAGGCGATTGCAGCATGTAGCTAACTCTGCCCGACAGTCAGATGGCGTTCAAATACTTGCAGAGGTAAATCAGTCGGGCTTTTCGCATGCGCAGACATCAAAGCTTGTGGGCTTCGAACCAGCTTGGGCCGATGCCGATATCAACGGTCAGCGGGACGCTGAGACTTGCCGCAGACTCCATTACCTGACGCATGATTTCCGACACTGAGTCGGCCTGAGTTGCCGGGCATTCGACCACCAGCTCATCGTGCACCTGCAGGGTCATGCGCGCTTCGGGGGCATCGTTCTGCAGGCGGTTATGCAGGCGGATCATGGCGACTTTAATAATGTCGGCAGCCGAGCCCTGTAGCGGGGCGTTGATGGCGGTGCGCTCGGCGTACTGCCGGCGCATGCCATTCTTGTCGTTGATCTCCGGCAGCATCACACGATGCCCAAGCAGGGTTTCGACGTAACCATTTACGCGCGCGGCCTCAAGGGTGCTATCCATGAAATCGCGCACCTTCGGATACTGTGCGAAATAGCCATTGATAAAGCTCTGTGCCTCTCCGCGCTCCACGCCGAGCTGCTTGGCTAGGCCGAAGGCGCTCATGCCGTAGAGGATGCCGAAATTAACAATCTTGGCGGCCCGGCGCATATCACCGTTCACATCCTGTAAGGCCACCTGATTCACCGCGGCAGCAGTTGCGGCATGAATATCCTCGCCATTGGCAAAGGCGCGTTGCAAGGCTGCATCTCCGGAGAAATGCGCCATCAGGCGCAGCTCGATCTGCGAGTAGTCGGCGGCAATCAGCACATTGCCCGGCTCGGCAGTGAATGCCTTGCGGATTTCGCGGCCCTCGGTGCTGCGGATGGGGATATTTTGCAGATTCGGATCGGTGGAGGATAAACGTCCGGTGGTGGTTATCGCCTGATTGTAGGAGGTGTGCACGCGGCCGGTCTTGGCATGAATCAGCCTCGGCAGGGCATCGGTATAGGTGGATTTCAGCTTGCTCAACTGACGCACCTCAAGAATCAGGCGCGGAACTTCGTGTTCCTCAGCCAGCTTCTCAAGTTCTTCCTGACCGGTAGCCCATTGTCCCGATTTGGTTTTTTTGCCACCGGGGATGCCGAGGCGATCAAACAGGAGTTCTCCGAGCTGCTTCGGCGACTGGATGTTGAATGCCTCACCGGCTGCTGCGTGGATGCGCTGCTCAAGATCAGCAATGGCGTCGCCGAAGCGTTTGGACAGCGCGCCGAGCTGTGCAGCATCGATAAAGGCGCCGTTCCACTCCATATCAGCCAGCACGATAGAGAGCGGTAGTTCGATATCATCGTGACGGGTCAGTCGATTTCCCAGGCGCTCAGCCAGATGGCGGGACAGGCGCAGGGTTACCTCGGCATCCTCGCTCGCATAGGGCAGTGCTTCTGCAATGGACACATGTGCAAAGTTGATTTGCTTGGCGCCCTTGCCGGCCACCTCTTCAAAGCTGATGCATTCATGGCCGAGGTATTTGACTGATACATTGTCCATCTTGGCCGATTGCCCCGGTGCATCCACATAGGCCAGCAGCATCGAATCGAAGCGCACTCCGGCCAGCTCAATGCCGGCGCGGCGCAAGACCTGTCTGTCGTACTTCAGGTTGTGGCCGCATTTGGCTTTGGCGGGGTCTTCAAGAATGGGCTTAAGCGCGGCCAGCACTGTTTCGGCAGGCAGTTGCTGCGGTGTGCTATCCAGCAGGTCGCGGGCACGATGCCCAATGGGCACGTAGTAGCCGGTAGTAGCATTCACCGAGAACGACAGACCGACAATCTCGGCATCGTGGCAATTCAGCGAGGTGGTTTCCGTATCCACGGCAATCAGTTCAGCGCTGTTCAGCACCGCAAGCAAAGCGCTAAGCCCTGCCTCGTCATCGACCAGGATATCGCTGCGCGGCAGGTCTTCAGGCATGGCTTGCGCCTCAGCCTCTGGAACTGCCGGTCGGGAAGGGGGTTCAGCCCTGGAAGTGGATGCTATGACATGATTACCGCCATCCAGATCGGTGAGAAAACGGCGGAATTCAAGTCGGGTAAACAGTTCCTTCAGGTGTTCGCGGTCGCCATCGCGCACAGCCAGATCGTCGAGGCCAAGCGGCAGCGGAACCTGCTCTTCGAGTGCCACCAGGCGGTAGGCAAGGCGGGCATCGTCGGCGAATTCGATCAGATTCTCGCGCCGTTTGTTCTGTTTGATCTCGGGGGCATGGTTGAGCACTCCTTCCAGATCACCATAGGTGTTGAGCAATTCAACAGCGGTTTTCGGGCCGATGCCGGGCACACCGGGAATGTTGTCGGAGGAATCGCCGGTCAGGGCCAGCAGGTCGTGGATGCGATCCGGGCCCACGCCCCATTTTTCTTTCACCTCCACACTGCCGTAATCGATGCCCTTCATCGTGTCGCGCATCCAGACGCGATCGCCAACCAGCTGCATCAGGTCTTTGTCGGTTGAAACAATGGTAACGTCCCATCCTCTGGCCTCGGCCTGCCTGGCCAGCGTGGCAATCACATCGTCGGCCTCGTAATCATCGATGCAGATGCGGTTGAGGCGGAAGGCATCGGTGATATCGAGGACCGTTTGCCACTGCGCTGCCAGGTCTTCTGGCATGGGAGGGCGGTGCGCCTTGTAGTCGGTGTAAATTCTGTTGCGGAAGGTACCGCCCTTGGGGTCGAAGGCCACGGCGACATGCGTGGGCCCCAGATCCTTGAGCACGCTTTTAAGCATCTGCACATAGCCGAACACGGCATTGGTCGGCTCGCCTTTCGAATTGGTCAGATTATGGCGCACAGCATGAAAGGCGCGGAAGACATAATTGGGGCCGTCGATAAGAACCAGGTGCGGCATCAGTGTTTTCTCCCGTTTACTGTGGCGAATTGTTTACAGCTATACACCTGCCGCTTCAGCTCATCTGCTCCCAGAGGACGCGTTGATCCATCGCTCTTGAGAGGGTGAACTCGTCGAGGTATTCAAGCTCGCTTCCCTCCGGTACGCCGCGCGCGATACGCGAGATGCGAACCTTTTCAGCCTGATAGCGGCGGGCGATGAAGTGGGCCGTGGCCTCGCCGTCCACCGTTGCACTGGTGGCCAGAATCATTTCCTTCACGCCCTCGTTGATGCGTTTATCCAGCGCCTTGATGCGTAACTGTTCCGGGCCGATGCCATCCACGGGGCTTAAGCGCCCATGCAGCACGTGATACTGGCCGGAAAAATGCCCGCTGCGCTCCAGCATCAGCACGTCCACCGGCTGTTCGACAACGCACAGTGTTTCGCTGCTGCGTCGCAGATTGTCACAGATGCCGCAATGCCCATGCTCGGAGAAGCAGCCGCAGCGTTCGCAGAAGCCGATGCTCTGATGCAGGGCATTGATTGCCGCAGCCATATCGGCCACATCGGCTGCAGGCTTATGCAGCAGACTCAGACTCAGGCGAAGTGCTGTTTTCGGACCAATGCCCGGCAGCGAGGACAGGGTTTCGACGGCGCGCGCCAAGGGTGCCGGCATACCGGGGAAGTTCATCACAGAGAGGGCCTTATCACAGTGAAAAGCCGGGTGGCAGCGGCAGCCCGCCCATCATGTCTTTTTTCTTTTCCGCGCTCAGCGCTTCAATTTGTTGCAGCGCAGCATTGGCGGCAGCGGCCATCAGATCCTCGATCAGGCCCTTGTCATTTTCAGCCCATAGGGTCGGGTCGATCTCCACCCCGCGCACACTGCGATCACCACCCATGCGGATGCGCACCATGCCTCCACCGGCCTCGCCGATGATTTCCATGGCGGCCAGCTCTTCCTGCATCTTCTGCATGTTCTCCTGCATCTTGCGGGCCTGCTGCATGATTTTTCCAAGATTCATGATACTTCTTCCTCCAGCGGTATATCGTCGCCTTCATCCGTGCCGGCTGCTCCAGGCGCACGCACGGCCTCGATTTTGGCATCGAAGGCCTGCTTTAGCGCCTGCACATGCGGGTCATCTTCGGCGGATTTCTCAAGTTGTTGCTGCCGCGCCTCGGCCTGACGTGCGCGTTGTGCGGACAGGGATTCACCCTGCTGATCGGCCTTGGGTTCCCAGTGGATCTCGCGCCCCAGCCATTCGGCAAAGGACATGCGTTCGGCCGCGACAATGGCTCGCTCCTGATGTGTATCCAATGCCAGTCGTACCTTGTCGCCAAAGCCGAGACAGAGTACATGCTCGAGCAGGGCGGCTACACCGGCGCGGACTTTTCCATATGCCTCGACGGCTTCTTCCCAACTGGCGTAGGCAGCGGGTTGCTGCGTTGTCGTCAGTTCGGGTTCGGTCTCTGCCTTGGCAGGTAAAGATGCTGCTGCAGGGATAGCGGGGGATGCTTGCGCATCCGGTTGATGCTTGTCTGTTGCTACAGCCTGGATGAGTGGTTCTACGGGTCTGGATTCCGCGCGCGGAGAGTCCTGAACCGGGTTTTCCTGCTGTCGTGTTGGCGCAGACAAGTCCAATTCAGGCATGCGGCGTGGCGGGCTGATGCCATTGAGTGAGCAAAGCCGGATAAGCAGCATGTTTGCAGCCTGCCGTTCGTCTACCAGCATCAGATCGCGCAGACCCTGGATCAGCACCTGATAGCGCAAGTCGAGCGCCTGCGTGTCCCAGCAGTTCAGGCGATCGGTCAGCCATGCCCGCGCGACCTCGCCCGGTTCGTGTTGCAGCAGGTCGGCATCGACCATCATGCAGGCCAGGTCGTGCCATAATTCGCTCATGCCCAGCAGAATACTGCGTGGCGCATGTCCACCGCCGCTGGCATCACGCAAGGCGTCGATGGCTGCCTGTGCATTGCCGCATAGTACGGCATCGGAAAGCCTGCGAATGATGTCCGGGCCAACCAGACCGAGTGCATGGCGTACATGCTCACTGCTCAGGGTGTCACCACCATAGGCCAGCACGCGCTCAGTCAGGCTCAGTGCATCGCGCACACTTCCGTCAGCGGCATGCGCAATGGCATGCAGCGCCTCGGCCTCGTAGGCCACTTTTTCTTCGCCCAGTACCTGTGCCAGATAATGGCTGATTTCATCACTGCCCAGCCTGCGCAGATCGAAGCGCTGGCAGCGCGAGCGCACGGTGATCGGTAGTTTTTCGGCTTCTGTGGTAGCCAACAGGAAGAGAACCCGCGCTGGCGGTTCCTCCAGCGTTTTCAGCAGGGCATTGAAGGCGCTCTTGGACAGCATGTGCGCTTCATCGATGATATAAACCTTGTACTGCAGGGTGCTGGGCGGATAACGCACGCCATCGAGAATTTCACGGATATCATCCACGCCGGTATGGCTGGCGGCATCCATTTCCTGCACGTCGAGGTTGCTGCCGGTGGCGATGGAGGTGCAGGGGGTGCATTGCCCACATGGCTCACCGTGATCCGGTTGTTGGCAGTTGACCACCATGGCCAGCAGGCGGGCGATGGTCGTCTTGCCCGTGCCGCGAATGCCGCTGAGCAGGTAGGCATGGGCCATCTGATTGTTTTTAAGTGAATTTTGCAGGGTGCGAACGACCACATCCTGACCGATCAGATCGGAGAATCGTTGCGGCCGCCAACGGCGGGCGAGCACCATATAACTCATGGTGCGAACCTTACGGTGGATGGGTCATTGGAACAATGCATTGAATGAAAAAGATGCCGCCCGGACCGGACGGTTCCGCAACGCGCGGTGCATCCGCTGCCGCTGCTTCCTTCCAGACCTGACGGGGTTCACGGGGCTCCACCGTGCGGGGCCCGACCCGGGCGACACATGGGTCCGCAGGCATAATCGCCGGCGGAAATCTAACCGAGAGAGGGATTACTCGGGGCTTGCGCCCCTCGCCCTTCGGGCCGTCCTCGCTTTGCTCAGACGTTCAACGCTTGGAAAGATTGTACCGCCCTCGCTGCGCTCCGGCGTTCAATGCTTTCCGCATTGTCGAACCCGCGAGGGTTCTCATGCCCTCTCTCTTACATTTTTTAATCAGAAGCTCTGCCGAACGGCGTGCTACCTGACTTTATTTAAACTGGCGGAGAGAGAGGGATTCGAACCCTCGGTACACTTTCGCGCACACACGCTTTCCAGGCGTGCTCCTTCAACCACTCAGACATCTCTCCAGTCAAACAACATCCGGCCAAAACCGGAGGCGGCGCATAGTACGGTTTGCCCCCGTCTCAGGCAAGCAGCGGGAAATCAGCGTGTCGGCAGCACATAACCTGTCCTCATCAGTAGCTCATAAGTTGTCCGGTCTGAAGATTACCCGAGAGGTAATCAGAGATGAGACGAACGACAGTGTTACAGGAGGTCAGGAAGATGAGATTTGATGAGGCATATGGTGGTTGGCAGAGAGGCCAGTTGACCCAGGAAGAGGCGGGACGACTGCTCGGCATGAGCGAGCGTAACTTCCGGCGTTATGTAGAGCGTTATCAGGGGGAAGGCGAAGCTGGGTTGATGGACAAGCGTTTGACGCAAGCATCCAGCCGGTGTGCCCCGGTGGACGAGGTGTTGCGACTCACCGA
>MNXA01000020.1 GCA_001871195.1 Zetaproteobacteria bacterium CG1_02_55_237 | reverse complement strand
CGGTGATCATGTTCTTCACATAGTCAGCATGTCCCGGGCAATCAACGTGAGCGTAGTGACGGGCTGCCGTCTCATACTCAACGTGTGCCGTGGCAATCGTAATACCGCGCTCGCGCTCTTCCGGAGCTCCGTCGATGTCGCCGTAGTCCTTGAACACAGCTCCGCCGGTCTCAGACAGAACCTTGGTGATTGCTGCAGTCAATGTCGTCTTGCCATGGTCAACGTGACCAATCGTTCCGATATTGACGTGCGGCTTCGTCCGCTCAAATTTTGCTTTAGCCATCTTCCGCTCCTTTGCAACTCAGATATTACAATCTGCTTTTTTCAAATTTACCGGCCAGTGCCGGGGCCATACTCAAACTCTGTCACCACCCTGAAGTGGAGCCCAAGACGGGAATTGAACCCGTGACCTCTTCCTTACCAAGGAAGTGCTCTACCCCTGAGCTACTTGGGCCTGTGCGGCCTTTGCACTTCTTTCTGCGCTCTTGGCCTTCCGCCTGGAGCGGGTGGCGGGAATCGAACCCGCATCATCAGCTTGGAAGGCTGAGGTTCTACCATTGTACCACACCCGCATTCAAAGCCGTTAAAGCAATCCCATTCAAGCCGTTCCAAAACCCACAAACTGGTGGAGAGGGCTGGATTCGAACCAACGTAGGCTGAGCCAGCAGATTTACAGTCTGCCCCATTTAACCACTCTGGAACCTCTCCATTCCCTTCCAAGCCCGGTTGCGCCGGCTCAAGGAAGGCGCGCGATTGTCTCCAATTGCGCCCCGCTGTCAACTTTTCATGCCTTTGCCTGCTCAAACTGGAGCCGGCGACAGGAGTCGAACCTGCGACCTGCTGATTACAAATCAGCTGCTCTACCAGCTGAGCTACACCGGCCAGCGGGCGGCGCATCTTACGGACCATTCAGCGAAACTCAAGCCCTTATTGCAAATCAACTTTGGCGAAGATTCTGAGAAGCCCAATCAAGGAGGCGGCAAGGGCAATCAATCGGCCGGAAACAGCCCTTGGTAAGGTATGCCCTGCCTCGCTTCAGCCATCATGTCGGCAACCGCATCGCGCCATTGCAGATAATGTTCGGTCTGCTTATGGGCTGCCGCATCTTCAGGCGTGGCATACGCCTCGTAGAGCACGAATCGCGTCGGGGCGTCGGCTGACTGCAACACATCGAAACGGCGGTTCCCCGGCTCCTGCACCGACGCTTCATGATTGGCCCGACAAGCCTCGATAAAAGCAACAATGTCGTCGCCCTTTACATGAACATGGACAATGGTCGTATGCATATCCACTCCTCCAGCACTGTAATATTAAGATGAGCTCCCGAATTGACATATCCCTGCCAGAAATATCTCCCCATATCGAGCTCGCTTGACCTCACCAATACCGGAAATATCGAGCATTTGAGCCAGCGTGACGGGTCTGACGATGGCCATTTCGACCAAGGTTCTGTCCGGGAAGATCACATAAGGCGGCACGTTCTGCTCTCTGGCCAGCTGGCTGCGCAGGGCACGCAGGGCCTCGAACAGAGACTGATCCTGCACTGATAAATCCTGCTGACCGGCAGCGCCTGATTTTTTCTTTTTCGCCTTTTCTTTGGAAGGCTTGCGCAATTTACGCAGCATCACCGGCTGCGGGGGCTCACTGCGCTTGAGCAGGCCCCAGGCCTTTGAGGTGAGCTTGAGAACACCGTAACCTTCAGCATCGGTAGCCAGATATGCGTGCGCAATGAGCTGACGGAAGATGCCACGCCATTCTGCACCACTGTGCTCGCTCCCGATATTCCAGGTGCTTAGCTGATCGTGACCGTTACGCTGGATGCGCTCATCCTCTTTGCCGGTCAGCACGTGAATCAGATACTGTGCGCCAAAACGCTCCCCGGTGCGATATACACAAGACAGCGCCTTCTGGGTGGCGATGGTGGCATCCCAGGTCTCAGGCGGGCTTACGCAGTTGTCACAGTTGCCACAGGGCTGCTCAAGCGCTTCGTCGAAGTAGGCCAGCAGGGCTTGCCGGCGACAGCCGGTGAGTTCGCACAGGCCGAGCATGGCATCGGTTTTCTGGTGCATCACCCGCTTGAACTGCTCCTCTGCATCGCTGTTTTCGGTGAATAGCCGAAGGTTGATCACATCCTTCAGGCCATAACTCATCCATGCGTTGGCTGGCAGACCATCGCGTCCGGCGCGGCCCGTCTCCTGATAATAGGCCTCGATATTTTTGGGTAGATTCATATGCGCCACAAAACGCACATCCGGCTTGTCGATCCCCATGCCGAAGGCGATGGTGGCGACGATAATCAATCCATCCTCGCGCAGAAAACGCTGCTGATTTCTTTGCCGCTCGTCCTGCGTCAGTCCGGCATGATAAGGCAAAGCCACCCGACCCTTATCGTTCAGCCACTGGGCGATTGCATCCACGCCCTTGCGGCTCAGGCAATACACAATGCCGGCATCCCCGGCATGATTCTGTGTGAGAAAAGACCACAGGGCATCACGGCTGTTACCGCTTTCGGCAATGGCATAATGGATGTTGGGGCGATCGAAGCTATTGATGAACACCCTGGCCTTCTGCAGGGCCAGCTGTGTGATAATTTCATCGCGCGTGCGCTGATCCGCCGTGGCGGTGAGGGCAATGCGTGGAACCTTGGGGTAACGCTCGTGCAGCATGGACAGCTGCTGGTATTCCTTGCGGAAGTCATGCCCCCACTGCGACACGCAATGCGCCTCATCGATCGCGAACAGGGCAAGCTGAGAGCGATCGAGCAGGTCTAGCATGTGGGAATTCAGCAGGCGTTCGGGGGCCATGTATAAAAGGTCGAGCTCGCCAGCAAGCAAATCCTGCTCGATTGCCCGCTGCTCTCCGGGCAGCCGCGTGGAATTAAGAAAAGCGGCACGCACACCCAGTTGCCGCATGGCATCCACCTGATCCTGCATCAGGGCAATCAATGGTGAAATCACAATGCCAGTGCCACAACGCAACAGGGCGGGAATCTGGTAGCAAATCGATTTGCCGCCGCCCGTGGGCATCAGGGTAAGCACATCCTGACCCTTGATTAAGGCATCGATAATCTCTGCCTGATGATGGCGAAAATCGTCGTAACCAAAAACTGATTTAAGGATGTGACGTGGGCTTTGCATGCGCCGGAGTATTCACCATCGAGCTTTGCATGTCATACCCTGACATGCGCTAAAGACCGCACCGGCCTGAGCGGGCAAGCCAGCAGCTTACTGACCGAAATCCTCTTCGGGGATGCGCGGATCATCAATGGCAAATTCGGTTTCGCCGGTTTCGAACACCAGCTTGAGATAGGGTACGCAGCCACTGCACTCCACACCCGCACCAGCGGCGTGGGCAGCCTCCAGGCTGCCCAGCTTCTTGAGCTCGCTGAAACGTCTATTCAGGCAGGCGCACATGTTTACCGGCTTATCATCATCCATTGCCATGTCATCCATGTGCGCCTCCTTCAACTACTTGCTGTTAATGCCTCAGCTACCTGTCGCAGCCGCCAATGGTAGCGGCAGAGTCCAGATGTGGAATCCCTGTTGAGCCCGACTCACATCACGCCCCTTGGCCAGTTCTTTATCCACCTTGCGGTCAGAATGGAAGTAAACCCGTCCATCCGTTCCCACCCGCGCCCCACCATCGCGCGCCTCATCCATGGTGAGCTGGGTCAAGTTGCGGCCCGTTGCATCGATCGCCCAGATATCCCAGTTGCTGGCCTTTTTATTGCGCATATCCGCATGCTCGCGATTGGAGGTGAAAACAATCCACTTGCCATCCGGGCTCCATGAAGGTTGCACATCCACACTGCGCGCATCGGTAATCTGGATTAACTCCGAACCATCGGGATGCATGCGGAAAAGATGATAGCTGCGACCCACCGGCATGGAATACACAATCCACTTGCCGTCCGGCGACAGGGCCGGATTCACACCCTCGCCAAGTGTGCGGGTTCCACCGTTCGCATCAATGCGAACCAGTTCACTGCGGTAGCCTGCCAGAGTCCAGTTGTCGAAGTCATCACTTCTAACGTGCCCGCCGGATTGATGTTTGCCTGACGGCGTTGTGTTACTCAGGTGAACGGCAACCACCGAGCCATCGGGTAACAGAACAGGCTCTGTGAAGCTGCCGCGCATATCCATCAGGCGACGCTGCATGCCCTCACCATCGGATATCTTCTCCCACAGGCCAAGACCACCGGCCCGATCCGAGAGGAAATAGACATGCCCTGAATCACGCCAATTAACAGAATCGAAGGCATGTGCATCTTCGGTGACCACGCTTGCCGGATCCCCGTTTTCCACATAGCGGCGTGACACCCAGGTCTGCTTGCCCTTACTGGACACAGTCAGCAGGTATCGCCCATCCGGCGATGGCTTGGCATACATTTCATTCTCTCCCGGCTCCAGGGTGAGTAGGGCGGCAGCATCCGCCTGCACCTCCTGCTTATCGGAAAGTGACCCCGAGCTTGCAGCATGTTCTTCCAGCCACCCCAGCACGCCTTCGGCCTGAGCCGGCAGGCTCCAGACCATCAGGGCAGCAATTGCAAATATTGATTTACGCATTTTCAAACTCCTTTGAGATTTATTAAACATGTCTTAATAGCTAACCTGCCACAGACTCCAGCGGGAGAGTGTATCGTTCTGCGGATCGGTCGGATTACGATTGGAATGGAAGACAACGGTATGCTCATCCTTCCATGCAGGGGCGCCATCGGTGGCAGACTTCGCATTGGTCAAGCGCTGCACCTGCCCGCCCTGCACATCCACCACATAGATGGACGTTTCCAGCACCTCGCCCTTGCTGTCACGATTGGATGCAAAAGCAATGCGCTTGCCGTCTGGACTCCAGGCCGGCTCGAATTCGCCGTATTTCGAATCGGTCAGCTGCACAAGATCACTGCCGTCGATGTTCTGCATCCAGATATCATAGTTGCCGCCGGTGTTGCGCACAAAGGCAACACGCTTGCCATCCGGCGAAATAGCACCACTCACGGCGTTGGGAATCATGGTCATCTGGCCATTGCTGCGCTCAAAAATGAACAGCGAGGGATTCTCGAATTTATTACGAGTGCCGCTTTCTGTCGCCGCATAACCCGCCTGATGCTTAAAGCTGTTGGAATCATAGAAACGCCAGGACTGGGCAAGCAGCTCCGGGTGCTTGGCCAGATCTTCAAACTGGTTTATGGCACGTGACTGCAACACCTTCTCCATGGGCGTATCGAAGCACCAGATACTGCCATCGTAGGAGGCATGCAGATTCATAGGCACCACACCACCGAAATAACTACCCATATTGGCAATAAGCACATGCCCGTCACCATGTCCCTGCCGCATCCATGCCGACACAGGGCCCATGCGATTACTGACATAACCGATGCCCCCGCCTTGCAGAGCAACACCGAAACGCAGGGCCTCATTGAGATAGCGTGCCTTGATGCGACTCACCTCACTGGTGGGGTTGGATACATCCGCCTGCACTACGCTGTACGCATCGGATGTGCGCACATTATAAACAAGGCTGTGGCCGGCAATTGAAGGGTAAACAATGTCGGCTCGCTTGTCGGCCACGACGCTGCTCACCGGATAGAGCGCAGGTTCGGCCTGCATGCGCGCAGCCAGCGCAGGCGTCGTTGTAAAGGCAATACTCAGAACAGCACTGAAAATTCGTAAATATGAAAACATAAAACCCCCTGATACCAAAGTTTCTACTTCTGAATCCAGCGAGACACTGATGGGGAAAACTGAATCCAAGCTTAAAAAGCCCCGCTTTTTTGAGCCCAATGCACACTTTTTAGTGATATGCGTCACATTTTAAGCCATCCTATCCCTTAAACAGGGCTGTGCAAACATACAGCACCCTCAGACTTAGCCCGGACAAAAGCCCCCAAACCGCCGATGTGTTTCTTGTCCGCACATCGGGTTAGCATACGGCTCATGACACACGCATCCACGGAGACCTCCATACCGAAGCCGGAACAACTGGCTGAGCTCGTACGCCGGCACATTCCGGATGCGCAAGTTGAAGTCGGGCTGTTTGCCGGCGACGATCATTTCGAGATGCACGTGGTTTCGGCTGCCTTCGCGGGCAAAAACCGCGTAGCACAGCACAAGATGGTTTATGCAGCTCTGGGTGATCATATGCGCCAGCGCGTTCATGCGCTGGCTCTGACAACCAGCACGCCGCAGTAGCACTCACAGGAGAAAATATGACCGACTCAATGCAGTCCGACCCGATCCAGCAAGGTATCGATAAGCTGGTAAAGGCCCACGATGTGGTGCTCTTCATGAAAGGCACACCGGAATTTCCACAATGCGGTTTTTCACAGCGCGTGGTGGGCATTCTGAATCAGACGGCCGTGCCCTACGCTGCAGTGAATGTCCTGCTCGATCCTGCCGTCCGGGAAGGTATCAAAATCTATGCCGACTGGCCGACCATTCCACAGCTCTACATCAAGGGAGAGTTCATCGGCGGCTGTGATATCGTCACCGAGATGTCCGCCAATGGAGAGCTGGAGGCACTGCTCGCCCCGCTCCGGCCAGCCTGAGGAAACCGATCTGCCGAGCGCATAAATAACTTGTGCAATGTCGTCTGCTGGTCTATAAATATGCCAGCGATGATGTTCTCCGTTAACTCTGCCTACTCGGCAATCTTCCATACCCTGATAGAGATCAGACCGGCACATGCAAACTAAACTGGCGCCGAAACTTGGCCAGCATCTGGCCCTGACTCCGCAGATGACCCAGAGCCTGACCGTGCTGGCCATGAATGCGATGGACCTGGATGCCTATATCGAGGAATGTCTGGAAAGCAACCCGGTGCTGGAGGCCGCTGAACACCCAGTGGACATGGGCATAGCAGAACACGAGGCAAACGCGCAGGAAATCGAGGCGCAGGCCGAATGGCGCGAATCCGGAGACAATCGCTGGGAATCGATGTATGCCCAATCCAGCGGTGGTGAAAACCCCGACTTGCGCGAGCAACAATGGCAAGATGAGCAAAGTGTTGCACAATCGCTGCACGAACAGGTTAACCGACAGCCGATGGCGGACGACATGCGTCATATGGCCCATGCCCTGATCGACATGCTTGATGATGATGGCTATCTGCGCACCGATCTGGATGAGGCTGCTGCCGACCTGGGCTGCGCAGCGGACGCTCTGGAGCAAGCCTTGCACGGAATTATCCACGAGCTTGATCCCCCGGGTATCGGCGCAAGAAACCTGACCGAATGCCTGCTGCTGCAACTCGATGAGAGCAAGGCAAGCGATGCCCTGGCCCGCCAACTGCTGTTGAATTTCCCCGATGCGCTGTTCGAGGGCGATGCCGAACTGGCCAGGCTGGCAGATTGTAACGAGCAGGCCATAGCCGAGGCCCGCGCCAGATTGCGCAGGCTCGACCCCTACCCCGGACACGGGTTTCACGGGGATGAAAATATCTATATCCGTCTGGAAATCATCTTCCGACGCACACCGCAAGGTGAGTTCCAAATCGAGGTCCCGGGCTATAGCTCGCAGGGCATTCGCATGAGCGATCAATGGCAGGGGCGCACCTGGCAGGGTGCAGACCGCGAATTTGTTGACAATGCCACGCGCGAGGCGAAATGGTTGCTGCACGCACTGGATCAACGACGCGAAACCCTGCATAAGGTGGGTACATATCTTGCTAAACACCAACGCGCCTTCCTTGAATACGGCCCGCTTGGCCTGAAGCCTCTAACCTTGCAGGCTGTGGCCGTGGAACTAGGTATGCACGAATCGACCCTCTCGCGGGTCACCAAAGGCAAGTTTGCCGAAACACCGCTTGGTCTGATCGAGATGCGACGCTTCTTTTCTGCCGGCCTGCCAACCCGGGATGGCAGCACAATCTCAGTTGGTCGAGTACAACTCCGGGTTAAGACGCTGATCGAGTCCGAACCCGCAGGCCGCCCCATTTCAGATCAGGCGATTGCTGATCGCCTGAGCGTAGAAGGTATAGAAATCGCCCGCCGTACGGTGGCGAAATACAGAGAGAACTTGGGCATTCCGCCCACCAGCCAACGCCGCAGGCAGGCTGGTACAACGCGACACACCAGGAGGTAGCAAATGCAAGTATCGATTACGGGAAGACATGTCGAATTAACTGAACCACTTAAGGAATACACCAAAGAGAAGTTGATGCATCTGAAGCATTCCTTCGACCAGGTGGTGGATGTGCATGTCGTGTTGAGCGTTGAAAAATTCCGCCAGCGTTGTGAGGTAACCATTCAGGCCAACAGGCTGACCATTCATGGCAGCCATGAAACCGAGGATATGTATGCATCGATTGATGGCGTGGTCGACAAACTCAATCGGCAGCTCAAGCGCTACCGCGCAAAAATGCGCAAGCATCAGGGCGTCCCCCTCAATGAGTCATCTATTTCCGTTTCGCACAGGGTGCTGGAAATGGCCGAACATGAGGATGAAATTCCTGCCGATCATCTTCCCGGCGTGCTGGAGCTGGAGCATATGTCTGTCAAGCCGATGAGTGTCGACGAGGCTGTGATGCAATTGGAGCTGTCGGATCGCCAGCCGCTACTGGTATTCACCAATGAGGAGACCAACAGCATGAATGTGTTGTATCGTCGACAGGATGGGAAACTGGGCTGGATCGCCCCTGAGCAGGCGTGACCGGCACCATCTCTCTTATCCCTGCTGATGCCGTTTTGCTGCATTCCGAATCGGGCAGCAAGACGGCCATCATTGCGGAGGTGCTTGAGGCCCTTCCCTCGATAGACCCTGATCTGGCCATGTCCGTCATCATGGAACGGGAAAAGCTGGGCAGTACCGGTATCGGGCATGGCATTGCCATTCCGCATGGTCGACTGCCCGAACTTGATACGCCGATCACGGCATTGGTCCGGCATGCCGGTGGCATCGATTTCGATGCCATCGACGGCCAGCCTGTGCATATCGTGGTTGTGCTGCTGGCACCAAAAGATGAAGATCGTTCGCACCTTGAACTGCTGGCCGGCCTGGCCCGTGCCTTGCAAAAGGAATCAGTGCGACGTGCAGTGATGGCGGCTAAAACAGCCGAAGAGGTTTCCGCACTGTTCACCGTTCAGGCCACGTCGGCGAGATAGCCATCATGCACGAAGACTATAGTCGCGTTTCCGTCACCGACGTTCTCAAGGAACAAGGCGAAGCACTTGGCATGACGGTACTGACCGGCGAGGCCGGCCTGGGGCGATACATCGATCACCCGCGCGTCGAGAAGCCGTCACTGGCCTTTGCCGGCTACCTTGAAAAACTGAACGACTACCGCCTGCAGGTGGTGGGGAAATCGGAGCTCGGCTACCTGGCCACCCGTCCGGAAGCGGAGAGAAAGAAAGCGGTTGATGCTGTGTTCGATCTGCGTCTGGCCGCCGTCGTCATTACCTACGGCATGCATGTGCCGGACATCGTGCTGGAAGCAG
The DNA here is from genome assembly GCA_001871195.1 of Zetaproteobacteria bacterium CG1_02_55_237. GTDB lineage: Bacteria > Pseudomonadota > Zetaproteobacteria > Mariprofundales > Mariprofundaceae > UBA1543. Next base: position 53,486 of record MNXA01000020.1, on the reverse strand, counting down.
CCAAACGCACCGATACACCGCTTATTTCCACGCCGCTGGATTCCCAGACCTTCATGACCAATATGATGCTGTATCTGAGCCGGCGACTTGCGCCGCGCACCTTTCAGCATGGCGTATATATGGATATTTTCGGGCTCGGCGTATTGCTCACTGGCGGCTCGGGTATCGGCAAAAGCGAAATTGCCCTTGAACTGGTATCGCGCGGCCATCGGCTGATTGCCGACGACATGGTCGAATTATCGCGCGTCGGCACGGATGTGCTGGTCGGGCGCAGCCCCGAAGCCCTGAAGTATCACATGGAAATTCGCGGTATCGGCATACTCAATATTCGCGACCTGTTCGGCGCTGCAGCCATTACCGATGCCAAGCGTGTCGGGCTGGTTCTTGAGATCGTCCACTGGGACGATATGTCCGAACAGATACGCCTGCTCGGCGAGGATGCCAGTATCGTATTGCACGATGTAAAAATCCCCAAAGCTCTTCTCCCGGTCCGCCCTGGCCGTTCACTTGCTGTGCTGGTCGAAGTTGCGGCGCGCAATCAGCTCCTCAAACAACGCGGTATCGAGAGCGGCAAGGCCTTTATGCTGGAGCTGGAAAACCGCATACAGCAGGGGCAGGGCTAGCCTGATGCCGGGGCCCTTATGGGTTTAATGTTATGGGAATAATCATCACCGGTTTGTCGGGGTCTGGTAAAAGCACAGCCCTGCATGCACTGGAGGATGTGGGCTGTTTTTGCACCGACAACCTGCCGCTGACCCTGCTCGGTGCCTGGGCCGAAGCTGTACAGCGTCAGGGAAGGCAGATGGCGGTATGCGCCGATGTGCGCAGCGCATCTCCGCAGGAGCTACATGACGAGCTTGCCCTGCTGCGCAAAAACAACCCCGACTGGCAGCTGCTGTTTCTTGAGGCGGATGATGCTGCACTGCAGCGCCGCTTCTCCACCGTGCGGCGCCGTCATCCCTTCGCCCCGCGGGAGGATTTACCGCAGGCCATCAGCCTGGAAAGAGCGTCCTTACTGGCTCTGCGGGACAGCGCTGACCTGGTACTCAACACCACCGCGATGAATCCCTACGAACTGGCCGACAGGGTGGAAACATTCTGGCGACGCCAGCAAATGCAGAAAGACAATAAGGGCTCCAGCCTGACGCTTACCCTGATGTCCTTCAGCTACCGATTCGGCCTTCCTCCTGATGCCGATATGGTTATCGATATGCGCTTCCTGCCCAACCCGCACTACAAACCCGGCATGGCCGCCCTGACCGGTCGCGACGCCCCGGTTATCGAGTTTCTGCAAGGCCATGCCGAGGTTGATGAGGCAAGGCTGAAATTGCAGGAGTGGCTGACCTTTATATGGCCGCAAATGCTCAGGGAAAGGAAACGTTATTTCACCCTTGCTTTCGGTTGCAGCGGCGGCAGGCATCGTTCGGTGTACATGACCGAACAGATGGCTGAGTTTGTGCGCCATGCCATGGGCGTAGAGCCACTCATTCGCCACCGCGAACTTTCCTCACCGACGGAGTCGGGACATTGATCGGCCTCGTTGTTGTAGCCCACGAACGCATCGGCGAGGCCATGCTCGCTGCACTCGATCATGTGATGGGCCCGCAATCCCTGACGGCATCACTGAGCATTGGTGTGGATGCCGATATCGATGCCGATATGAGCGAACTCAGAAGCCGCCTTGGCAAGCTGATCAAGCGTTGCGACAGCGGTAACGGAGTGCTTCTTTTTGCGGACATGTTCGGTGGCACGCCATGTAATCTGGCTCTGGCCTGTATGCAGGAATATCGGGTGGAGGTCCTTTCCGGTTTCAATCTTCCGATGCTGGTCAAGGCAGCCAGCCTGCGTCAGACAATCAACGATCTGCACCTTCTGGCACACAAGGCACGTGAATCAGGGCGCCAGCACATGCATATCGCATCCGAACTGCTGAGTGAAAAAGGGAGTGATCATGGCTGAGCAGGCTGTTGCCATTTGCAACAAACTCGGCCTGCATGCACGTGCCTCGGCAAAGCTGGCAGTCACGGCTGCCGCCTACCCCTGCGAGGTGTTCATTTCTCAGGGCAGTGTTGAGGTTAATGGCAAAAGCATCATGGGCATCATGATGCTGGCTGCCGGTAAAGGCTCCATCATCACCATTCGCACTGAGGGAAAGGGGGACAAGGCGGCTCTGAATGCCATCGTGCAGTTGATCGAAGAGCGCTTCGGGGAGGCCGAATGAATTCCTCCGACGTGCTGATTCAGGGCAGAGCGGCTGCATGCAGCCCGGGCATTGTGATCGGGAAGATACAGAAGGTAAGCAGCGGGGAATTCCCGATCCCTGAACGACATATTGAAGCTGAACGCGTAGCTACTGAAATTAGCCGCTTTGAGCAGGCAGTAGCCGACTCGGTCGCCGATTTTGATCGTGAGCGCCATCATCTGATTGGGCTGGACAGTCAGGAGCCATTGCACATTCTCGATTCCCAGCGCTTGATGCTGCTTGATGCCGATCTGGCCCGCAAAGTCATACACAGCATTGGCTCGGAATGCATCAATGCCGAATGGGCGGTACATCGGCAGATACAGGACATTGCCAGCGTCTTCGATCGCATCAATGACGATTACCTTCGTGCCCGCAAGAGCGATATCCAGCATATCGGGCAACGCATCCTCAGCCATCTCACTGGCTTTGACCATGCGGTCTTGCCTGCCAATACGAATGAGGAACCGCTGGTGGTCGCTGGCGAAGACTTTACGCCAATTGATGTCCTGCGACTCTGGCGCCGGGGAGTCGCCGGATTTATCTCTGAAAAAGGTGGCCCTAGCTCACACAGCATCATTGTTGCCCGCGGGGTAGGCATGACAGCGCTGATGGGTGCCGATGGCATCCTGCGTCAGGTCAGCGATGGTGACCGTATTATCATTGATGGCGAGCAAGGACTCTGGCTGGCCAATCCGTCCCCAGCCACCGAGGTGGAATTTCGCGCCTTGGCGCATGGCATGCAAAATATCGAACGTGATCTGCAAGCCTATGCCGGGCTCGCCTCACGCAGCAGCGATGGCCATCCTCTGCGGCTGATGGCCAATCTTGAGCTTGAAGAGGAATTGCCTCAGGCACGGGAACATGGCATTGAAGGTGTCGGTCTGTACCGAACGGAATTTCTGCTCAGCGTCTCTGAAAAATTACCCAGTGAAGACATGCATTATCAGCATTATACCCGCGTCATGCACGCCATGCAGGGCTTGCCGGTTACCTTCCGACTGATGGATATCGGCGGTGAAAAACCTCTGCTCTTTGAACAATTTACCGGCCACCGCGTCGTTGCCACCAACCCCGCACTCGGTCTGCGTGGCATACGCCTGCTGCTGCACAACGAAGGCATGATGCAGGAGCAGCTTCGCGCCCTGCTGCGAGCCTCAGTGCATGGCGAATTGCAGATTCTTGTTCCGATGGTCAGCCGCGTGGAAGAAATGCAGGAAGTACGCAGGCAGCTCACCACCTGCGCCGATGAACTTGGCATCACCAAGTTGCCGGCTCTGGGGGCAATGATTGAGGTCCCGGCTGCGGTCATGATTGCCGATTCGCTGGCCGAAATTTGCGATTTCTTTTCTATCGGCACCAACGACCTGATTCAGTACACCCTGGCTGCCGACCGCGCTGATGAAGAGGTTGCTTATCTATATGACACGGCTCATCCGGCGCTGGAGCCGATGCTGCGGCAAAGTGTGCGCGCAGCACACAAGGCCGGCATTCCGATTGCCATGTGCGGCGAACTGGCTGCCGATCCCAAATGGACCGAGCTGTTGATGAATATGGGCTTCGATTCGCTGTCCATGGGTCTGCACCATATTCTCCCGGTGCGTAAACACCTCGCCTCTCTCAACTACCGCCCCGATAACTGATCACCCCCGCACCAGCAGCCGGGTTTTGCGCTTCTGCCGCATCGGGTTTACTCTTCGCCACCAATTGGTTAACCGGAGGCAGCATGTTGAAATCGGGTACGCGTTACGACTGGAGTGTTGAAGAAATCATGGGGCTGTTTGCCTTGCCCTTCAACGACCTGATCTTCCGCGCGCAGCAGACGCACCGCGCACACTTCGATGCCAATGAGGTGCAGCTTTCCACGCTGCTGTCCATCAAAACCGGCGGCTGCCAGGAAGACTGCAAGTACTGCCCGCAGTCGTCACATCACTCCACCATGGTCGAATCAGAATTGCTGATGAAAAAAGAAGAGGTGATGAAAGCTGCCCGCATCGCCAAGGAAAAGGGTGCCACCCGCTTCTGCATGGGCGCTGCGTGGCGCGAGCCGAAAGGCCGGGCCTTCGATCTGGTGCTGGATATGATCCGCGAGGTTAAGGCCATGGACATGGAGGCCTGCGCCACACTCGGCATGCTCAATGAAGAGCAGGCCAGAAAGCTGAGCGACGCCGGACTGGATTATTACAATCACAACCTCGACACCGACCCCGAGTACTACAAGGAAATCATCACCACACGCACCTATGAAGAGCGACTGGACACATTGAAGAACGTCCGCTCGGAGGGCATGAGTGTTTGTTGTGGCGGCATCGTCGGCATGGGTGAAACAATCAAGAACCGCGCCGGTATGATCGCCCAGCTGGCGCGCATGAATCCGCATCCGGAAAGCGTGCCTATCAATATGCTGGTTAAGGTGGAAGGCACGCCCTTGCAGGACGTAGCCGATCTCGATCATTTCGATTTCATTCGCACCATCGCCGTGGCTCGCATCACCATGCCTGCCTCGCATGTCCGCCTGTCGGCCGGCCGTGAAGAAATGAACGATGAAATGCAGGCCCTGTGCTTCCTTGCCGGTGCCAATTCGATTTTTTACGGGGAAAAGTTGCTTACCACGGGCAACAAGGATGCCGAGAACGATCAGGCCCTGTTCGCCCGCCTTGGGTTGCGTCCGGAAGAGCGCTCAACCCCCTCTTCCCGGCGCATGGCCAACGCTTAATATACCCGCCAGAGACACTTAACTCCCGGCATGATCTCAGGAAGAAATCATTTCCTGAGGTACTGTTCGAGGCGACGCACCCCTTCTTTCAGATTGTCCATGCTGGTGGCATAGGAAAAGCGCACGTGCTGTACCGACTGATAGACCCCGAAGTCTTCACCCGGTGTGATCGCCACCCCCGCCCTTTCCAGTATATCCCAGCAGAACGCGCGTGAATCATCGGTCAGGCTGCGCACATTGGCGTAGATGTAAAATGCCCCCTGCGGCTCCACCACAATATCGAAGCCAAGTCCCGGCAGAGTATCCAGCAGGTAGCGGCGACGTTCGTCATAGGCCTGCCGCATGACCTCCACCTCCCTTTCCGCGCCAAGGGCGGCAATGCCGGCGAACTGTGAAAGGGTGGGCGCTGAAATAAAAATATTCTGCATCACGCGCCGCGCTGGATCGATCAGGTTCTCGGGCACAATCACCCAGCCGATACGCCATCCGGTCATGGCCCAGTGTTTGGAGAAGCCATTTACAACGATGGTGCTCTCCGCATGGCCACATTGCAGGGCACAAGGCGGATTCACACCGTAGGTCAGACCATGATAAATCTCGTCGGAAATCAACCAGCCACCGTGCCTGGCACAGGCAGCGGAAACGAGAGCAAGCTCTTCCTCATCAATCAGCGTGCCCGTCGGATTGGACGGATTGATAATCAGGGCGGCACGGGTGTTTTCCTGCCAGTTGGTTTCGACCAGTTCGGCTGAAAGGTGATAACGGGTTGCCGGGCCAACCGGAATATTAAGCGGCTCACCACCGGCCAGACGGATGAAATTACGCTGACAGGGATAGCCCGGATCAGACAGCAGTACCGACTCGCCCGCCTCTAGCAACACGGCATATATCAGGCTGAAAGCACCCGATGTTCCGGGGGTAATCAGAATCCGTTCTGGCGCAATATCCAGGCCATACTGCCCTGCATACCACGTACTCAGGGCTTGTTGCAGCTCAGGCGCGCCGGTGGACGGGGTATAAAAGTTCTGCCCTGAATCAAGACGCCTGCGGGCGGCCTCCAGCACAGGCTCTGGCGTGGAAAAATCCGGCTCGCCGATTTCCATGTGCACGATGTGCCGGCCTCCGGCCTCCAACTGCCGGGCTCGCTCGAGCAGTTGCATTACGCGGAAGGGTTCGATCTTATCGATGCGTCGCATCAGGCAAGGCTAATTCCTCGCCGCAGTTTTGTCGCATGCGCTGAGGTAATGCAAAACATCGAGGAGACATCTTCCTTACGGTAGTCATCGCTGTTCCGACGCTCTACAATCCTGCACATGCTTTGGATCAAATCATTTCACATTATCATGATGGTCTCGTGGTTTGCGGGCCTTTTCTATCTGCCGCGCATCTTCGTCAATCATGCGCAATTTCCCGATGGGCCGGTGCATGAGCGCCTGAGTATGATGGAGGGCAAGCTGTACCGTTTCGTCACCCCCATCATGTGGCTGACCCTGTTCACCGGCCTGTGGCTGGTCTGGCTGCAATGGGATTTTCTAAACGATGAGCCCTGGTTCTGGCTTAAAATGACCATCGTAGCCCTACTGATCGGCTATCACCTGTACTGCGGCAGACTGGTGCAAATGTTTGCTGCAGGCAGCAACACGCGTAGCCATATATTTTACCGCTGGTTCAACGAAGCACCTGTTTTTGCCCTGATGGGAGCTGTGATTCTGGTGGTGGTTCGCCCATTCTGAGGAGTCTTCTCAAGCACCTTCCTGCCCATCTCCCCTTGAAATGGTCTTTTTCTTGCTTATGAATCCTGCCCGCCATTCGTCGATATTAATGCAACAGGAGCAGAACATAGTGACCACGGCCTTTAACATTGATAGCTGAATTCCCCTGCTGCTTTCAGCTCGCCAATTGCCGCATGTTCGCTCGAATGGCTCTTGCCACGCTTTTATTGACGCTGCTGATAAGCGGCTGCACCCCGGCACCAAAGCCGGAGATTCGCATCGGCACCAATATCTGGCCGGGCTACGAACCGCTGTATCTGGCACGCAATCTGGGCTGGTTCAGAGAAAGCGGTGTCCGCCTCGTCGAATATAACTCATCCATGGAAACCATGAACGCCCTGAGCCATGGCAGTATTGAGGCAGGGGCACTCACCCTCGACGAGGTGCTCAGCCTGGCACAAGACGGTGTCGATCTGCGTGTGGTTCTGTTGCTGGATGTATCGAACGGCGCGGACGCGGTGGTTGCCCAATCCGGCATTGATAATCCTGAAAAGCTGCGTGGACGGACCATCGGCGTCGAATCCAGCGCTGTCGGCGGCTACATCATTCATCGCATGCTGGAAAAATCGGGCCTGACCCTGCAGGACGTGCATATCCTCCCCCTGACACTCGATGCGCATAAGGCTGCCTTTACCTCGAAAAGGGTCGATGCCATCGTGACCTTCGAGCCCATCAAAAGTCACCTGCTGGCGAATGGCGGAAAGGTGATTTTCGATTCATCCCTGATTCCCGGCGAAATTATTGATGTGCTGGCGGTACGTTCGGAAGTGTTCGATGCATACCCGGAAGCATTCGCCGAACTGACCGAAAAGTGGTTTCAGGCTCTGGCGTATATGCAGAACCAACCCGATGATGCGGCACGGCGCATGCAGCCGCGCCTTAGGGTGTCACTTGATCAGCTCGGACAACAATATGCCGGACTGCAACTGGGAACTCTCCAGATGAACCTGTCCTTCTTTAATAATGCGACCAACCCTCCCGTCAAAAAAGCCGAACATCTGGCTCAGGTCATGCGCAGCGATGGCTTGCTGCACCGGGATCTGGATTTGAATCGTCTGTTCGCTGCGCGGAATATGTATGCTGGCCACGGGGGGCATAGGCCATGATATCTCTGGCTTCGCTGAAATGGCTACCCATACGCATGCTGCTGCCATTCGCATTACTGCTGGTCAGTGGCGCCATCATCGGCGGCTTCTGGTGGTTCGAGGTGAAACGCGAGATGGCAGCTATCGAGCGTGAAGTGGTGAGTCTTCAGCTTCAGGATATGCATCGCCTTGTCGGTCATCTACAAAGCCTCCTGCTAAATGGTGAGTTAAAGAACATAGCCTCGGAATTAAGTGACTTCGGCAGCGAACCGAACATGCAGTATATCCTTTTGACCCGTCCAGATGGACACATCCTGGCCGCTTCGCGGCTGGGTTGGGTTGGGCAAAAAACCGATGCGCTGGAAGAGCCTGTTCTGCCAGTCCTGTTACAACACCGCAAACAGGGAAAACAGAACCATGTATACGTGAGCGAAGACGGCATGACGGTCTGGGCTCATTATTTAATAACCTACCCTCCCGAAAACGACTCGCTTCGCTCGCGGGATTTCGGGGAACTGATCGGCAAATTCGATCTGGCACTTACCAAGCAGGCCGCCAGACACCGGATTGAGCAATGGGTGAGTCTGTTTGCCACCCTGGTGCTTGGCAGTGCCTTTCTCCTCTGGCTGGCCATGCGCTATGCCATTACTCGCCGCATGAACCAACTGATTGCTGCAGCCAACCAAGCCAGTAAAGGCAACTTCTCAGCTCGCGCCGGATTGGAAGGCAGCGACGAACTGGCACAAATCGGCAAAGCCTTTGACTCCATGATTGAACGACTTGGCCGCGAAACCATGCGCCAGCGACAATTGAGCCACGCTGTGGAAAACATGGCCGAAAGTGTGCTCATCACCAATGCCAAAGGGGTCATTGAGTACGTCAACAGTTCCTTCACACGCATCAGCGGTTATTCGGCCGAAGAAGCGATCGGGCAAAATCCGAGCATTCTGAAAAGCGGCAAACATCCGACTGAATTCTATAAGGCTCTCTGGAGGCATCTCTCTCAAGGCAAGGTATGGACGGGCCGCATGACCGACCGCAAAAAGGACGGCTCCCTGTATCTTGCCACGGTGTCCATTGCGCCACTGCTCGGTGCCGATGGCCGGATCACGCACTATGTCGGCGTGCATGAGGACATCAGCGAACAACAGAAAATGGAAATGCAACTGATGCAGGCACAAAAGATGGAGTCTCTGGGTATCCTGGTCGGTGGCATTGCACATGATTTCAACAATATGCTGGCCGGCATGGTCGGCAATCTCTATATGGCACGCAAGGCTGCCAAGGATCTGCCGGAGATCACGCAAAAACTGGCCCGGGTCGAAAAGCTGAGCTTCCGAGCTGCCGATATGATCAAGCAATTATTGGCCTTTGCCCGCAAAGACACGGTGCAGCTAAAGACCCTCGACCTCACATCCTTCATCAAGGAAGCGTACAAACTGGCGCGCGTTGCCGTGCCGGAGGATATCACTTGTCTATCCTACGTTAGCAACGACCCCCTTTGTATTGAATGCGATGCCACACAGGTGCAGCAGATGCTCATGAATCTGCTGGGTAACGCGCGCGATGCGCTGCGCAATGTCAGCGAACCGAAAATAATCCTCGACTTGCAGCCCTATGAACCCGATGCAACCTTCATCTCCCAACACCCGGAAGCCACATCGGTGAGTTATGCTATGCTCAGCATCAAGGATAACGGCTGCGGCATTCCCGATGATGTGATCGAACGGATATTCGAACCATTCTTCACCACCAAGGGCGTCGGCCACGGTTCCGGACTCGGCCTTTCCATGGTGTTCGGCACCATGCAGAGCCACAAGGGCATTATTGAGGTGGAAAGCAAACCCGGCCTCGGCTCAAGCTTCCGACTTTTCTTCCCTATATCGGATAAAAGCGCAATCCATGACATGCCTGATAAATCAAAGGTATGGCGTGGGAATGGTGAGCGCCTGCTGCTCGCCGATGATGAACCCCTCGTGCGTGACACCATTAGTGAAATGCTGTGCATCGATGGCTTTACTGTGGATGTGGTCGACGATGGGCTTGATGCCGTGGAGCAGTTTTGTAAACGTCCGGATGCCTATGATGCGGTCATTCTCGATGTGGTGATGCCGGGTATGGGCGGTGTGGATGCGGCACAAAAGATGCGTGAGGTGCGCCCGGATATTCCGATCATCTTTGCTACCGGTTACGACCGCGAGCATGTTCTACGCGGTGTTGAAGGCCTGCCGGGCATTGTCTCGCTGAGCAAGCCACTGCATTCGGAAACCCTGCATCAGACCCTGACCAAGCTGCTGCACAAGAATTTTGGGCGGTCGGACACTTAACTGCTGGCCAGCAGTGCGCAAAAGCTGCGGAAAGCGCGAACAATTATTACCCATGCGCAAAGCGGCTTTGTATTGTGTCCGCTACACCGCTAGTTTTCCCCCTCAATTTCCAGCTCTACAGATGTCGTGGCAGGCATGCGCCCCTTCATGCCGCCACAGGAGGAAGCTCTGATGCATATTAAGATTGCGACACGTCGTTCGCCGCTGGCTCTTTGGCAGGCGGAATATGTTTCCGCTGAACTCAAGCGCCTTGACCCCTCGGTCAGCACCGAACTGGTAAAGATTGTGACGCGCGGCGACAAAATTCTCGATGTGCCACTGGCCCAGGTGGGCGGCAAGGGGCTGTTTACCAAGGAGATTGATGAGGCCCTGCTTGATGGCCGGGCCGATGTTGCTGTGCATTCGATGAAGGATGTACCAACCGAACTCCCGGCAGGAACCAGTATATGTGCCCATCCCCTGCGTGAAGACCCACGCGATGCGGTGGCAACAATTACCGGTGGCCCGCTTGATACATTGCCTGCCAAGGCACGCATTGGCACCTCGTCCCTGCGGCGCATTGCCCAGTTGCGAGAGACCTTTCCCGATTTCGAGTTTGTTTCCATTCGCGGCAATATCCAGACACGCCTGTCCAAACTGGGGCAGGAGGTTGATGCGGTCATTCTTGCAGCTGCGGGCGTCAAACGCATGGGAATGGCAGAGCAGATGCATGACTTTATCAACACCGACATTCTGTTGCCTGCCGTGGCACAGGGAACACTGGGTATCCAGACGCGCGATGACGATGCCGCCATCAACGCGCTGGTTGGTCGCATGAACGACAAGGATACCGTGGACCGCACCCGTGCCGAGCGCGCCTTTCTGGCCAGGCTGGAAGGCGGATGCCAGGTGCCGATTGCGGCCTTTGCCACACTCGATGGCGATATGCTGCACTTAAAGGGGCTGGTAGGAGAAGTTGATGGCTCGCGCATTATTCGCCGCGAAATATCCGGCCCCAGGGATCAGGCCGAGACGATGGGCATTAGCCTCGCCGATGAGGTGCTTGATGCCGGTGGGCGTGAAATACTGGCCCGCCTGTATGCCGCCGAAGCGGCAAAGAAGTAAGTCGGAAGACAGTTGCGCTGAGTGAGAGCTGTGTCACATGCCTGACATGAATGGCCTGTATCGTCCGTCCCAGCAGAAGTAGAAAAAATCATTCTTCATGGGGTTTATCCTCATCAACATGGCAAACGGCGGAGCTTCAGGCACTCCGCCGTTTTTCTTTGTTGCCAGCCGGGCGATTAGCCAGCACGGTTCGCCGCATGAACAAACAAACAAGCCAAACAGATAACAACCCCCTCATCCAGGCCCTTTCGGCCCCGCTTCCGGACTTTTCAGCCATCAGACCGGAACATGTGCTTCCCGCGCTGGAGCAAACGCTGCAAGAAGCTCGTCAGACCGTTGCCGGACTGTTGAAGGAAAGACCCACTGATTGGCAATCTTTGATGCAACCGCTGGAAACCATGGACGAACAACTGTCCCGTCTGTGGGGACCTGTAACACATCTGAACGCCGTACAGGACAGCGATGCCATGCGGCCGGTTTATCAGCAAGGTGTGGGCATGATGGCCCAATGGCAAACAGAGCTGGCGCAGAATGAAGGGCTTTATGCTGCCATCCATCGTCTGCGAGACAGCGCCGCCTATGAGGCGCTGAATGCCGAACAGAAGCAGGTTGTGCAATACGCCCTGCGCGACTTTCGTTTGGCCGGGGCAGAGCTTACCGGCAAGGCAAAAGAACGTTTCAAGGCGATTGCCATGCGCTCTTCCGAGCTTGCCACCACATTTGAGCAACACGTGCTTGATGCCACGCACGCTTTTGAACTACATCTCATCGACGAACAGGATATCGCCGGACTGCCCGAGTCGGTGCGCGACGCAGCGCAGCAGCGGGCACAACAGCACAACAAGGATGGCTGGCTGATCACCCTCGATGCACCATCCTATATCCCGTTTATGCAGTATGCCGATAAAAGAGAACTGCGTGAGAAGATGTACACAGCCTATGTAACCCGTGCATCCGACGGGGCTCTGGATAATGCGCCGATCATTGATGAGCTCATGGCGCTGCGTCAGGAAGCGGCACAGCTGCTCGGCTATGCCAACTATGCAGAAGTTTCCCTGGCCACGAAAATGGCCGCATCAACCCAAGAAGTCAGGACTTTTTTGTTGGATCTGGCGGAAAAGAGCAGGCCATTTGCCGAAAAAGAGCTGGAGGAGCTGCGCGAATTTGCCGGCAAACAGCTGGGTATGAGCGAGCTATGCGCCTGGGACATCCCCTATGCATCGGAGAAACTGCGCAAGAAGCTTTACGATATTTCGCAGGAAGAGCTGAAGCCGTATTTCCCGGAAGCGGCCGTGTTGACGGGCATGTTCGCGCTGGTGGAAAAGCTCTATGGCATACGCATTCGCGAGGCCGAGGCTCCCAAGTGGCATGCAACAGTCCGCTATTTTGAAATCCTCGACGGTAATGGGGAAAAGCGGGCGGCTTTTTACCTTGATCCTTATGCCCGCTCACACAAACGCGGTGGCGCATGGATGGATGAATGCATTGTGCGCTGGCGGCGTGGGGAGGGAAGCCTGCAATTGCCGGTGGCATATCTGGTATGCAATTTCGATGCGCCAGTCGGCAACAAGCCGGCCCTGTGGACGCACGATGAAGTAACCACCCTGTTTCATGAGTTCGGCCACGGCCTGCATCATATGCTGACCGAGGTTGAGGAGCTGGGAGTATCCGGTATTCGTGGCGTGCCCTGGGATGCCGTGGAGCTGCCCAGTCAGTTCATGGAAAATTTCTGCTGGCAGCGTGAAGTAGTGGATATGTTCGCCCGGCATTATATCAGTGGCGACAAAATCCCTGATAATCTGTTCCAACGCATGCTGTCGGCAATAAACTTCCAGTCAGGCCTGCAGATACTTCGACAGGTTGAATTTTCCCTGTTCGATCTGGACCTGCACAGCCGCTATCAACCGCATCAGGGGCAGAGTGTGCAGCAACTGCTGGATGAGGTGCGCGAAGCGGTAGCTGTGCTGACTCCCCCTGCCTTCAACCGATTCCAGAACAGCTTTTCGCATATTTTTGCCGGCGGCTATGCGGCGGGATATTATGCCTACAAGTGGGCCGAGGTGTTGTCGGCCGATGCCTTTGCCGCCTTCGAAGAAGAAGGGATTACCTCAGCGGAAACGGCGCAGCGCTTCAGGCGGGAAATCCTTTCGGTTGGTGGAAGCAGGGACATCATGCAGGCATTCGAATCCTTTCGGGGTCGCCAGCCATCTGTAGACGCACTGCTGCGCCATTCCGGTTTGCAAGGCTGATTCTTCGGGTACGGGAGTAGCTATGGTTTCAGGAAAAAGTGGAGATGAGGGTTATCGCGAGCAAGCGCTCAAGCTGTTTCCCTGGGTGTGTGGTCGCTGCGGTCGGGACTTTTCAGGCAAAAAACTGCGCGAGCTGACGGTGCACCATAAAGACCACAACCACAGCAACAATCCGCCGGACGGCAGCAACTGGGAGCTGTTGTGTGTGTATTGCCATGACAATGAACATCAGCGGTTTCTTGAAGCGGATGCGCGCGGCCCGCTTCGTCCGGAGGAAAACAAACACTCAACATTCAAGGCCTTTGCCGGACTGAGCGAACTGTTAAAAGACAAATAAGAGCATCTTCCTGCAGGAAGAAAAACAAGCCCACACCCAAATCACTCCTCGTGGGTGAATTCCTTGATAATATAACCGCCGGATTTTTCATCTTTCTCGAGGGCGAGAAGACCGCGTTTTTCGGCTTCTTCCAGCATCTGGCCGAAGCTGCTGAAACCGTGATAACCCTCGGAGAACCCGGGCTTGCGACGCTTTAAGGTTTGCTTGACCATCGAACCCCAGACCTTGTCCTCCTCGCCGCGCTCCTTGAACAGATCCTCAACCGTCTCAAGCATCAGATCGAGGCCTTCCTGCCTGAGAGCAGCCTCATCGACTGATACCTCGCCACCCTCGGCAATGACAGCCTTGACCTTGGCTCTGCCGGATGAACGGCGGCGGCGCGATTTACCCTGCTTCTCCGAATCGCGCACCAGATCGTCATAATAGATGAACTCGTCGCAATTGGAGGTGAGCAGGTCGGAGGTGGACTGCTTCACACCCACGCCAATAACCAGCTTGTTGTTCTCACGCAGCTTTGAAACCAGAGGCGAGAAGTCCGAATCACCGGAAATAATCACAAAGGTATCGACATGTGCCTTGGTGTAGCACAGGTCGAGTGCATCGACGACCATGCGAATATCGGCTGAATTCTTGCCACTCTGCCGCACATGCGGAATCTCGATCAACTCAAAGGCTGCTTCATGCATCGGCGCCTTGAAATCCTTGTAGCGCGCCCAGTCGCAGTAGGCTTTTTTGACAACAATGTTTCCTTTCAGCAGCAAGCGCTCAAGAACCCGCTGGATATCGAAGGCCGCCAGCTTCACATCGCGCACGCCGAGTGCGACATTCTCGAAATCGCAAAACAGCGCCATATTGTGGGAATCATTTCTACCGTTCATCGGCATCTCCTGCCTCTGCCTGTCGGCTATGCCGATTCAGGATTACTTCACTCACTCAGCCGTGGTAACGAACTGACTCTTCGCGCACAGCCTTGAAGAATTCTATCGCGTGCTGGGGTGGCACATCCGGCGTAATGCCGTGCCCGAGATTGAACACATGGCCGTTACCGTGGCCGAAGCGGGCCAGAATATCCTTCACCTCGGCGCGGATGCGCTCGGGTTTGGCATACAGCATGGTCGGATCCATATTACCCTGCAGCGCAACCTTGTGCCCGATGCGCGCCTTGGCCACATCGATATCAATGGACCAATCAAGACCCACCACATCGCAACCGGTATCGGCAATCGCCTCCAGCCAGCCCATGCCGCCCTTGGTATAGAGAATCACCGGCACGCGGCGGCCCTCACTGGTCCGCGTCAGCTGCTCTACTATCCTCTTCATATACTGCAGAGAAAACTCGTTGTAATCGCGGGTGGTCAGAATGCCGCCCCAGGTATCGAATATCTGCACAGCCTGAGCGCCGCTGGCAATCTGGCCATTGAGATAGGCAGCCACACTGTCGGCCAGCTTCTCCAGCAACAGGTGCATGGTCGCCGGCTCATTGAAGGCCATGGCCTTCACCTTGGAGAAATTCTTCGAGCCGCCACCTTCCACCATATAGGTAGCCAGGGTCCAGGGGCTGCCGGCAAAGCCAATCAGGGGCACGCGACCATTCAGGTCTCTGCGAATGGTGCTCACCGCATCCATGACATACTTCAGCTCAACCATCGGATCGGGAATCGGCAGCTTCTCGACATCGGCAAGGCAGGTGATCGGATCTGGAAACTTCGGTCCTTCACCCACGCCGAAGGTCAGCTCCATACCCATCGCCTCCGGCACCACCAGAATATCGGAGAACAGGATGGCCGCATCAGCATCGAGAATATCAATCGGCTGCAAGGTCACTTCACTGCACAGCTCCGGAGAGCGGCACAGATTCAGAAAGCCCCCGGCTCTGGCACGCGTTGCCCGGTACTCGGCCAGATAGCGTCCGGCCTGGCGCATCATCCAAACCGGTGTGCGCTCAACGTCCTCTCGCAAACAGGCTCGCAAAAATAAATCATTCTTCAGCTCAGTCATTTCAATTCCCTTTTCTCTGCAAACTCAGTGTTCTCTGTGGTTTAGTTATTAATCCCAGATATAACCTTCGGTCGGTGAACTGGCCGAGGCAAATGCCCGCTTGGGCATGCGGCCGGCAAGAAAGGCGGCACGCCCGGCACGGACGGCATCACGCATGGCCCTTGCCATCATGCACTCATCCCTTGCCTCGGCGATGGCTGTGTTAATCAGCACCGCATCCGCTCCCAGCTCCATTGCCTTGGCTGCATCCGAGGCGGTGCCAATCCCGGCATCGACAACAATCGGCACCTTGGCCCGCTCTTTAATCACGCGGATATTGAACGGATTGGCCAAGCCTCTACCTGAACCGATCGGATTGCCCAAGGGCATCACGGCTACGCAACCGATCTCTTCCAGCCGCGTGGCCACAATCGGATCGTCGTTGGTGTACACCATCACTTCGAAGCCCTCGGCAACCAGCGTTTCCGCAGCCTTGATGGTTTCCACCACATTCGGATACAGGGTCTGGGTATCGCCCAAAACCTCAAGCTTGACCAGATTCCAGTTGCCGGCCTCGCGTGCCAGTCGCAAGGTGCGTACGGCGTCTTCGGCGTTAAAACAGCCGGCTGTATTGGGCAGAATCACATATTTCTTCGGGTCGATATAATCGAGCAGATTTTCCTTGCCCGGATCGGTGATGTTCACGCGCCGGATAGCCACAGTGATCATCTCCGCCTCCGCCGCTTCTGTCGCAGCCTTGGTGGTGGCAAAATCCTTGTACTTTCCCGAACCGACGATCAATCGGGATGTGAATGTGTAGCTTCCTACTTTAAAGACATCTTCAGTCATTTCTGCTCCTGGTCTCAGCCGCCGCCGATCATATGTACAATCTCGATGCGATCACCTTCCGCCAGAGCTGCGCTGGAATAGGTACTCTTCGGCACCACCTCCAGATTGCGCTCAATGGCGATCATGCGCCCTTCCATGCCCAACTCGACAAGCAACTCGCTGATGCTGGCGGCATCCGTGTTGCGCTCTTCTCCGTTCAAATAAATATGCATGAAGGTTAACCCCGATATTCATTACAGCAAAAAAGAAGCTGTTTTTAGCCGGTTTCTACAAAATATGCGGTATTTTTATTCAATATCAATTGACCGCCATTTTTTCACTGCGTAGCTTGGGGCTATGCTAGCAGCATCAGTGACCATGCCCAATCCCCCGCAAGACGGGCTGGATAACAGGGCGTCGACGCCACCGTACAGGGTTCTGCCAACGCCGCAAAACTGGCGCGGTGTCGCACAGGGCCTGAAGGATGCGGGAACCCTGTTACGCCTTCATCTTTATGCCAAAGCCGAAGATGCCCTACTACAGTTACTTGAATTCGCCCCCATGGAAGGAAAAGCGTGGCATCTTCTCGGCCGCTGCCATCAGGAACAGCAACGCCACGCCAAAGCTCTCGAATGCTTTGAGCGGGCGGCCTGCTGCTACGCCAATCAGAATAGCAACGACATGCCACCTGCATCTGCAAGGTTGGCCCGCCTGATGTGGGATCAGGGAGAGGAAGATGGGGCGCGCTCCATGCTCGACCTGCTGCTGATGCGCCAGCCGGATGATATGTCACTCCTTGCCATGCGGCAGGAATGGCAGGGCGAAATGCTTCTGGAGGCCGCTGAATGACGCCGCTCAATATCCTGATTATGCACGGCCCTAATCTGAATCTGCTCGGCACAAGAGAGCCGGAGCATTATGGCCGGCAAAATCTGGCCTCCATTAACCAATCACTGATTGCTCTTGGCGATACGCTGGGTTGTGCGATAACCACCTTCCAGAGCAACCATGAAGGCGAGCTTGTGGAACGCGTGCATCAAGCCGCGGATCAGGTGGATGGCATCGTGATCAACCCCGCCGCATACACCCACACCAGCGTGGCACTGCGTGATGCACTGCTTGGTTGCCATATCCCGTTTATCGAAGTGCACCTGTCGAACATTCATCGTCGTGAGGAGTTTCGTCAGCGATCCCTGCTGGCCGACATTGCCACCGGTATTATCGCCGGCTTCGGACCAAGTTCTTATACCCTGGCCCTGCGTGGTCTGTGCGAGCATTTGCGCAGCCAGCAAACCGATCATTCTTAAACAAGGAGATACATGTGGATATTAACCAGATTCGTAAACTGATGAGGCTGATCCAGAGCTCTGACATCACTGAAATTGAGGTCACAGAGGGCGACCAGACGGTACGCATTTCCCGCAAAGGCGCAGCCCCCGATGTGCAGCACTATATGATGCCCCAGCCTCAGCATTTTTCAGCCCCGGCGGCCCCTGCACCAGCAGCATCGCCTGCACCAGCAGCTCCGATTGCTGCAGATGAAC
The DNA here is from genome assembly GCA_001871195.1 of Zetaproteobacteria bacterium CG1_02_55_237. Taxonomy (GTDB): domain Bacteria; phylum Pseudomonadota; class Zetaproteobacteria; order Mariprofundales; family Mariprofundaceae; genus UBA1543. Next base: position 35,305 of record MNXA01000020.1, on the reverse strand, counting down.
CCTTACATGTCGTAAGCTCGCCAATGGTCGGCACCTTCTACCGTGCATCTTCGCCTGATGCCGCACCCTTTGTTAGCGAAGGAAGCAAGGTTAAGAAGGGCGACACCTTGTGCGTCATTGAGGCCATGAAGCTGATGAATGAGATTGAGGCTGAGTATGCCGGCATTGTGGAAAAAATAATGGTCGAAAACGCCACCCCGCTTGAATACGGTCAGCCGATGTTTGTTATCACTCCGACGGCTTAGGGACTACGCATGTTTAATAAAATTCTGATTGCCAACCGCGGGGAAATTGCTGTCCGCATTATCCGCGCCTGCAAGGAAATGGGCATCGCCTCTGTTGCCGTTTATTCCGAAGCCGACCGCGAGGCCATGCACACCCGTCTTGCGGATCAGGCCGTGTGTATTGGCCCTGCTCCCAGCAACCTGTCTTACCTGAACATCCCGGCTATCATGGCCGCCGCCGAGATCACCGATGCCGAAGCCATTCACCCCGGTTACGGCTTTCTGGCTGAAAACGCCGAGTTCGCCGACATCGTACAGACCTCCGGATACACGTGGATCGGACCATCCCCCGAATCCATGCGCATCATGGGCGACAAGGTTTCCGCCAAAAACAAGATGCGCGAAGCAGGCGTGCCGCTGGTACCCGGTTCGGATGGTGCTGTGACCGATCTTGAGGATGCCAAACGAATCGCCCACAAGGCCGGCTATCCCGTCATCATCAAAGCCTCAGCCGGTGGCGGTGGGCGCGGCATGAAGGTTGTGCATTCGGACCCGGCCCTGGCTAGTGCCATAAGCATGTGTCAGAGCGAAGCTGCGGCTGCCTTTGGCAACGATATGGTGTTCATCGAGAAGTTTCTTGAAGAACCGCGCCATATCGAAGTACAGGTTCTGGGCGACACGCACGGCAATATTGTTCATCTGTTCGAACGCGAATGCTCCATGCAGCGCAAGAACCAGAAGGTTCTGGAGGAGGCCCCCAGCCCCTTTGTCGATGAAAAAACCCGCAAAGCCATCTGTGATGCAGGTGTCGCCGCAGCCGCTGCAGTGAATTATGTCGGCGCAGGGACCATCGAGTTCCTGATGAATCCCGACAAGTCCTTCTACTTCATTGAAATGAACACGCGCATTCAGGTGGAGCATCCGGTTACCGAATGGATTTCCGGCGTTGATCTCATTGAATGGCAGATTCGCGTGGCCAATGGAGAAAAACTCGCCTTCAAACAGAGTGATATCAAGATGAAAGGGCATGCCATCGAATGCCGTATCAATGCCGAACACCCGTTCAAGTTTACCCCGTCTCCGGGCACCATTTCACTGTATCACGCCCCCGGCGGACGCAGTGTGCGCATGGATTCGGCGATTTATTCCGGCTACTCGATTCCACCCTTCTACGATTCAATGATCGGCAAGGTCATCACCCACGCCCGCGACCGGCAGAAATGCATTCGCCGCATGCAGCGAGCCATTGATGAACTGGCCATTATCGGCATTACCACCAATCAGGAGCTGCATCGCCGCCTGCTGGCCAACGCCGCTTTTCAGAGCGGTGATTTCAATATTCACTTCCTCGAGCGCTGGCTCAAGGAAATGAATGCTTAGATAGGTTTTATGTATTGATATCCCGCAGGCGTATGGCCTGCGGGGCAATGCATTGTTACAGAGGTATCCTGATTTAGCCTGTTTTGTCGTTGGCGCGGATATTCTTACTGGCTGCGGCGGGTGCGGACTGCAGCGGCAAGTTCCTCAAGCAGGGCTCGCGTATCATCCCAGCCGATGCAGGCATCGGTAACGCTCTGACCGAAAACCAGTTCACGTCCGGGAACCACATCCTGCCGCCCTTCCTTCAGGTGACTTTCAATCATCACGCCGGTAATGGCCTTATTGCCCAGCGCAATCTGCCCGGCTACATCATGCCCTACAATGATCTGTCGCTCGTACTTCTTGCTGCTGTTGGCATGTGAGAAATCAATCATCAGGCGCGCCGGCAAGCCGGCGGACTGCAGCTCTTCACATGCCTGCTGCACACTGGCTGCATCATAGTTGGGCTTGCTTCCGCCACGCAGAATGACATGGCAATCCTTGTTCCCGGAGGTGGAAAAAATGGCCGAACGCCCCTGCTTGGTCAGTGACATGAAGTGATGCGGATGCGATGCCGCACGCAGCGCATCCAAGGCGACCTGCAGACCGCCATCGGTGGCGTTCTTGAACCCGACAGGACAGGACAGGCCACTTGCCAACTCACGATGTGACTGGGATTCAGTGGTACGGGCACCGATCGCCCCCCAACTGATCAAATCGGCCACATACTGCGGGCTGATAAGATCGAGGAATTCCGTGCCGGCAGGTACGCCCATCTCGTTAATATCAAGCAGCAACTGCCGAGCCAGCTTAAGGCCTTTATTGATGTGATAGGTACCGTCGAGATTGGGGTCGTTAATCAAGCCCTTCCAGCCAACCGTGGTCCGTGGCTTCTCGAAGTAGGAGCGCATAATAATGAGCAGGGCATCGCCCAATTCGGCGCGAGCGCCTATCAGATTGCGGGCATATTCACGCGCCGCATCCGGATTGTGAATGGAACACGGCCCGACAACCACCAGCAGGCGATCATCCTCGCCCTGCAAAATGGCATGGATAGCCTGTCGTGCTTCGAACGTGGTTTTAGACGCTCTCTCAGTGATCGGGTGCTCGCGATGCAGCTGCTCTGGAGCAACTACCTCATGCACGCCAATAATGCGCAAATCATCGGTTTCGTATGTCACTTGTGTCGCCATCCTTTGCCTCGGGCGCGCAACTATACCCATCCGGCCGTGATTTTCGAGGATTTGAATATCTCAGATAAGTTATAAGACATCCGCAAGCCTCTACACAGGCGCATGAAGCACCGGAACACGGTTACAATTGCAGCTGCTCAGGGCTTGCGATTCAATTCTGTAAGCAGGCAGCGATCATGACTCACATGCACCCGACTCCATGCGGCATAGGGCATGGCAAATCGACGGGTCGAGGGAAGGCCGGCACCAAGCACATGGGCCAGAATGACCCGCAAGGTTCCGGAATGCGCCACCACCAGCAGATGATGCCCTGCATGTGCACGCAGCATGCCACCCCAGGCCCGCACCACCCTTGCGGCAAAATCCTCGATACTTTCAGCGCCGGGAATCTGCATGCCGACCGGATTCTCCCGCCAACATGCCAATTGGCCTGGAAAACGCTGTTCAATCTCATCGGCGCCCAAGCCTTCCCACTCGCCATAATGCATTTCCCTGAAATCATCCACGATCTCGCAGGCAATACCCGATTGATTTGACCATTCTTCGGCCGGCTTGCGACAGCGACCGAGGGGAGAACTGACAATGAGGCCCACTTGTGTATTGAGTTGCGCCCACACCGCATCCATATCCGCCCGGCCGGCAGCGGTCAGCTCTGCCTCAATATTGCCGCGATAGCGCACACCACCCACCAGTGCACCATGCCTCAATAAATCTATGGTTGTCTCTGTCATATCCGATCCTGACACCGCTTGGGGTTTTTCGCCGGCAATAAATGCGCTAACGTGTGTGCATCATGCACCCCCGAGGTTCCCATGCAAGAATTTGACCCGACTGACCCGAATCCGACCGGCACCGACTCCGTGGCCGCCATGGAGCACGTGCGCGCCCTGCTCACACATATTGGCGAAGACCCGACGCGTGAGGGGCTGCTGGAAACGCCCAAACGCGTAGTTGCAGCTTTCGAGGAGTATTTCTCCGGCTACAACGAAGACCCGCGCGAGCATCTGGAAAAAACCTTCGAGGAAGTCGAGGGCTACGATGAAATGGTGCTGGTCTCCGATATCGATGTGCACAGCCATTGCGAACATCATATGGCGCCGTTTGTCGGCAAGGCACATGTCGCCTACATCCCCGACGGTCGCGTGGTTGGCCTGTCCAAGCTGGCGCGCGTGGTTGATGTCTATGCCCGCCGCTTGCAGGTGCAGGAAAAGCTGACTATGCAGATTGCACAGGTGATTGAAGAGGTACTGCAACCCAAGGGTGTGGCCGTCATCATCCAGTGCCGGCATTTCTGCATGTGCCATCGCGGCGTGCGAAAGCCCTATGCCTGGACCACGACGTCCAAACTGTCCGGCGCATTCCGCAACAACCCGTCCTCACGCCTGGAATTGTTCAAACTGATCAGTATGGACAAGGGTTAAGTTATGGCCAAAGCACACCCCATTGGCATCCTGCTAACCAATCTCGGCACACCGGATGCTCCGGATGCGGCTTCCCTGCGTCGCTACCTCGGGGAGTTTCTCTGGGACAGGCGTGTCGTGGATCTGCCGCGCCCGCTTTGGTGGCTGATCCTGAACTGCGTCATCCTGCCGTTCCGCTCGCCGAAATCGGCCGCCTTGTACCGCAAGGTATGGACAGATGAAGGTTCGCCGCTGCTAGCTATCAGCCGCAAGCAGCAGGAGTCCTTGCAGGCTGCGCTGGAGAATACTGATCCGGAAACATTCCGCGTTGAGCTGGCCATGCGCTACGGCAACCCGTCCATCGCCTCCGGCATGCAGGCATTGGCAAACGCCGGTTGCTTGCGCGTACTCGTCCTGCCCCTGTATCCGCAGTATTCATCGAGCACTACCGCATCCACCCTCGATGCCGTTGCCGGGGCGCTTAAAGCCGGTCGCGATATGCCCGAGCTTCGCCTTGTGCGCAATTACCATGAAGACCCAGCCTATATCGCTGCCCTCGCCAACAGCATCCGCGAGGACTTTGCAAAAAACGGTCATCCGGAAAAACTGCTATTCTCCTTCCACGGCATCCCCCAGCGCTTTCACCAAACTGGTGACCCCTACCCCGACGAATGCCGTGCCACCGCAGAACTTCTGGCTGCTAAACTGAAGCTTACAAACGATGCATGGATGCTCACTTTCCAGTCCCGTTTTGGCCGCGAGGAATGGATGCAGCCCTACACCGATAAAACGCTGGAATCACTGGCCGGAAGGGGTGTGGGCAGCGTAGCTATCGCCTGCCCCGGATTCTCAGCGGATTGTCTGGAAACACTTGAAGAAATCGAGCATGAAAACCGCGCCGTATTTATCGATGCCGGCGGCAAGTCCTATCGCTACATCACAGCCCTGAACGACCGCGACGATCACATCCTCGCCCTTGCCGGCATCGTCAAACAACACTGCTGCGGCTGGCTGGACTAGCTCGCCCCCTTAACCACGAACACGCGGAGCAGCAAAGCAGACTGTTTGCTTATATTTTGACTTTGGGTCCCACTTGTGGCTGTGCCGGCTCGGGCGCATGCCCGGCGAAGCCTTGCGCAAATAAAGGGGGCCTTTCTCCCGGTTTGCGCCCGCCGGGCAAGTGAACGGGCCGGGAATTCACAGCTACCCGTGGGCGGCCTTCTTTGCTTCTTTCTTGGCCGCCCAAGAAAGAAGAAAGCATTCTATTCCGACTTCGTGCGTGATCGTCAGGCAGCTTCGCGCAGGTAGCGCGGCGGCTTCAAGCCCGCCTTGCGTTTCTCCTCGAGCTTGGCATGCCGCTGCGCTTCAATATTCATACCGATATGCTCGCGGTGATGCGCCTCGGCCAGTTCCGTCTGCCTCTGCCGCTCGCGCAGCCGGGCCTTCTTATCTTCAGTCAGCTCATCAATGCAGTGCGCACAGCTTACGCCTTCTTCATATTCGGGAGCCTGACGATCACTGGCTGTTAGCGGATAACGACAGCCGCGGCACATGGTGTAATCGCCCGGAATCAACCCGTGCCCCACACTCACCCGCTCGTCGAACACAAAACACTCGCCTTCCCACATGCTTTCTTCAGCTGGCACCAGTTCCAGATATTTGAGTATGCCGCCCTTGAGGTGATACACCGAATCAAAGCCATGCTGCAGCATATAGGCGGAAGCCTTTTCGCAACGAATCCCACCAGTACAGAACATCGCCACACGCTTGTGTTGCTCGGGATTGTAATGACTCTGCACAAATTCAGGGAACTCACGGAAGGTCCTGGTATCAGGGTTGACCGCACCCTTGAATGTCCCGACCACGTATTCGTAATCGTTGCGCGTATCCAGCAGCAGCACCTCCGGATCGGAGATCAGCGCATTCCAGTCCTGCGGCTCGATGTATTGCCCGACGCACACATTCGGATCGGCCTCGGGTGCGCCCAAAGTGACGATCTCCTTCTTCAGCTTCACCTTCATGCGGTAAAACGGCATGGCATCAGTGAACGATTCCTTGTGCTCCAGCGCTGTCAGGCGCGCATCGGCATGCAGGTGGGCAAGCAACGCATCAATCCCTTCCCGGCTACCGGCCACCGTACCGTTGATGCCTTCGCGAGCCAGCAGGAGCGACCCCTTGATGCCTGCGGCATCGCATACCCCCTGAATGACCCCGCGCATCTCACGGAAATCCTCCAATCTGGCAAAATGGTAAAGCGCTGCGACAACAATTTGACTGTTCATGGGGGTAGCTCCGTTAAGCCTGCTTTTGCAAGGGTCGGAACCATGCCAAAAACAGCCGCATTTCACCACACGGAGAACAGTGCAGGACAAAAGATATGTCAGCCTCAAATGGCATTGAAATTGCTGCCTCATTGCCACGGCTGTCTTCACATGATTAAACAGCCGGCGCGCAGGAGGTGCGATGTCGACCCCCGTTTCACGGCTACCGACGCATACGACGGATGCCTACACCCAGCTTGATGATGTGCCCGGCGGGGTATTTGCACGCATCCTGTTGCAGGAAGGCATCATTGGTGAGCGCGAGCTGGACAAGGCCTGCCGCGTGCAGAAACGCCTCGGTAATAACAAACTACTTTCCTCCATCTTGCTTGAGCTGAACCTGATCAGCGAAGACGACCACCGGCGCATTCTGCGCAAACACGGCAAGAATTTCCGTTTCGGTGACCTGGAATGCGAAATGGGTCATATCACCCTGGAGCAACTGCTTGAGGCCATCGCCATCATGAAGCGCAAGCCCGGCAAGCGCATCGGCGAGATTATGCTGGAGCGTGAATTCATTAACGAACGGGAGCTGGCACAGGGGCTTTCCGACCAGCTCGCGCTGCCGCTGATGCATATCGATCTGGAAATGCTCAACCTCGAAGTGGTAAAGAAGCTTGGCCACTCATTCCTGAAGAAGAACCTGATTATCCCTTACGAGGAGGGTGTGCGCACTGTTTCCGTCATCTGTGCTGACCCGCTGAACAGCACCGCCATCCGCGAGATTGAGGAGCGCACGGAAAAGAAAGCGGTCATCGCCATCGGTGTGCGCTCGGTGATCGAAACCCTGATTAACCGCCTGGCACAGGGTGCCGGCTCTCGCGTTGCGAAGGATAACCGCGACAGCGTACTGGATATCGTGGATGCGATTTTCCTGTCCGCCGTCCGCAACCGGGCCAGTGACATCCACATCGAGCCCCTTTCCGACCGGGTGAGGATTCGCCTGCGCATGGATGGCGTGCTGATCAATCATACAGAGATGCACCCCGATCTGGCTCTACGGGTGATCTCCAGCATCAAGGTGATGTCCGAGCTGGATATCTCCGATACCCGCCGCCACCAGGATGGGCGCATGTTCCGGGAGATTGGGCATGTGAAGGTAGATTTTCGCGTTTCCACCTATGTCACGCTGTATGGCGAGAATCTGGTGATGCGTATTCTGCGCCGTGACGGCGGTCTGAAATCGCTGGAACAGCTGCAGATGAACAAAGCCATGCTGAACCGTTTCAAGTACGAAGCGCTGGAGGTGCCAACCGGGGTTATTATCATCACCGGCCCGACAGGCAGCGGCAAGACCACCACATTGTATGCCGGTGTGGATTACCTGAATCAGCCCAACACCAAGATCATCACCCTCGAAGATCCGGTGGAGTTTGCCATCGACGGCATCATGCAGTGCTCGGTGGATGTGAAGGCCGGGCGGGACTTCAACGCCTCACTCAAAGCCATTATGCGGCAGGATCCGGATATCATTGTGCTTGGCGAGATTCGCGACAAACTCTCGGCCGAGGTCTCCGTGCAGGCGGCGCTGACCGGCCACAAGGTACTAACCACCTTCCACACCGAGGACAGCATCGGAGGCCTGCTTCGCCTGATCGATATGGGTATCGAAACCTTTTTGATTTCCTCCACCGTGGTCAGCATTCTGGCCCAGCGTCTGGCACGGACCATCTGCCCCGACTGCCGGCAGGCCTATCTGCCGGACCCGCGCATCGCCCGCATGATAGGGCTCGATAAGGAGACCCTGAACAACCATGCCTTCCATCGCGGCATCGGCTGTGCAACCTGCAACGGCACTGGCTATTTTGGTCGCACCGGCCTGCACGAGCTGCTGGTGCTCAATGACCCGGTGCGCGAGGCAATTCTGGCGCGCAAAACATCACACGAGGTGCGCGATATCAGTTGCGCCACCACCAAACTTGTGTCGCTGATGGAAAACGGTATGTACAAGGTGCTGCAGGGCCTGACAACCGTTGAAGAGGTGTATCGCATTACGCCGCGTTCGCATTCGAATCGTACGGTCAACGAAGTGGTCCGGCTTATGGAGGAAGATGAATCATGACCGGTATCCAGCAAGGATTGGCGCAAGAAATAAGGAAGAAGCTGAATGGAGACAATATCAAACTCCCTTCGCTGCCCGACACCGTTATCAAGGTACAGCAACTGATGGCCAGCGATAACTATGCGATTAAGGATATCTCGGACATCCTGACCCAGGACAGTGCCTTTGCCACGGTGGTGATGCGCATGGCCAACAGCAGCTACTTCAACAACACCGGCCACGAGATTCGCAGTATGAACACGGCCATCCAGCGCATCGGCACCAATTCCATACTGAAACTGCTGATCAGCGTGACCAGTCGCATGCTTTTCAATGTCCGTCAGCCCGAACTGCGCAAAATCATCCAGGCCACCCAGGATCATGCCCTGCTCGCAGCGGCAGCAGCAGAGCAGGTCGCACACATCAGCCGGGCGGCCAATCCAGCCGACACGTTCATGGCCGCATTGCTGCACGATCAGGGAATCGATGTGCTGGTGATACTCGTCCCCGATGAGCTGCAAAAAGCATCCTCCGTCGAACGCGAAAACCTCATCACCATGTTTCACCGCGAAATGGGCGCGCGCCTGCTGCATAAGTGGTCGCTACCGGAAGATTTTATTCTTGTAGCACAGCACCATGGCATTGAATCCTCCGATCGACCGCGGCTGAGCATGCTCGACTGCGTTGATGTCGCCGATGCCATCGTACAAAGCCTGGAGAATGACACAGAGGCGAACATTGCCGCACATCCGGCTGCACAGCGGCTGCGCCTGACCCAAACCCAGTTGACCGGTATTGTCATGGATATCGAAGACCAGATTGAAACGTTGCGACAGGTCTTTGCCGCATGAGGTGGTAAAATGAGTGCAAATGCTGACGAAATCGCCGCCCGCATAAGGCAGAAATTCAATGCCGGGGAAGCCCGGCTGCCTGTGTTGCCAGATGCCGTGCTGAAGGTGCGCAACATCATCGCCGACGATCGCAAGGGAAGCACCGACATCGCTAAAGCCATTGCCGAGAGCCCCGCCTTCTCCGCCGCCGTGTTGCGCATTGCCAATAGCCCCCGCTTCAATCCCTCGCGCAACGAGATACGCAACCTGCCTATGGCCATCCAGCGCATCGGTTCCCGCCAGGTGCTGCAATTGCTGATGGCTATTGCCAGCAGCCTGTATATGCAGGTGAAGCAACCCGAGTTGCAGGATGCCATCCGGCGCAACTTCAACCATTCGCTGGCCGTCGCCGTGGCTGCCCAGCATCTGGCCCAGATGATCCCGCAGGTGTCTCCGGAAGATGCTTTTATCACCGGCCTGTTGCACAAGATTGGCGTGCCGACCGTCATTTGTGCCGTACCGGACGACATGATGGCCTGCGATACAAGCCGGCGCATCGAGATATTGCAAAAACTACACCGCGAAATGGGGGCGCGCCTGTTCCACTACTGGAACCTTCCCGACATCTTCTCACAGGTAATCCTGCATCAGGGCATCGAATCGGATGACCGGCCGCGCGACAAGCTGATTGATTTTGTCGATGCCGCCAGCTACATCACCCAGCATCTGGGCCATGAGCCGCTGCTTGATGCGGCGCCCGAGGATGTCGATCCACTGCAGTGTCGTGCCATCAAGCGCCTGGGCATCAGCGAATCGCATATCGCAGCCATCGAAATCGAGCTGGATGACAGCCTCGAAGAAATGCAGCAGGCCTTTAATGGCGGTTGAACTGCGCAGACAGAACCCATCGCAAGGGGTACAGGCATGAGATCATGGATAAGCGCAGTCATGAACGGTCAAAAGGGGAAGGCCACGCATCAGCCTTTCGACCTCCCGCTGGATGAGGGAGAAGGTGTTGCCGCTCCCTGCATCAGGCCCGAGCCAGCCAACAAGGAGGCCCTTGAGCACCTGCATCACAGCCTTGCCAGCATGCCCAAGCCATCATGGGTCTGGCATGAAATACAGGCAGCCTTTGCCGGACACGCATCACTGCGCGACATCGGCCGTATCATCGCCCAGGACACAGCCCTCTCCGCCGTGATCATTCGCGTGGCCAATTCGCCCGCCTACGGACTACTTAAACCGATCGTTGATGTGGAACGGGCTGTAACCCATCTGGGAAGCAATCTGGTGCGCAGCGTTGCCACCCGTCATTGTCTGGATGTCGCGCTATTTCAAAGGCCTGCATTCTTCGAGCAGCAGGGACTCTGGCGACATGCCATGGCCGTCTCGGCGCTGGCCGAAATCATCGCCCGGGATGTGCCGCAATGCCATGCAGGCGAAGCCGCAACACTGGGGCTTCTGCACGATTTGGGGCGGATGTTGCTTAACCATGTGCTCAAGACATCACAGAGCGAACCCTCCACGGAGCTCCTCACACAACGCGGCTTTCTGCGCTGGGAGTCCGAGGTGGCCGGCTGCTCCCATATCGAGGCTGGTGTTATGCTGGCTCAGGCATGGGAACTTCCTGAACAACTGATCAAGGCCATTCACCACCATCATGATCCAGCCTTCGACGAGGCAGAAAACGTGCCTGAGGATGTACGCCGCGAGGTGTTCGCCGTCTACCTCGCCGACCTGCTGGCCATCCATCTGAAGTTCCCCGGCGGCAACCCCTGCAAGACACTGCCGCATGCTTCCTGGGAGTATCTCCTGCCCAAGACCACGCTAAGCGGGCTCAGTGATAGTCAGAAGGTGGGCAAAGCCCTGTGGAAGGTCTATTCCGCGGACATGTAGGGAAAACCCCTGGGGCAGCGCTATGGTAAATGATTTTGATTAATGGTCGGCAGGATCGATAATGTGCAGCGGCAGATCATCTTCATCCACCTCACACTCGGGTACGCATCGGCCCAACATCGAAATCCCCGCGCTATGCACCGACGCCATATCTCCGGACAACAGCGGATGCCAGTCGAACAATGGCTTACCCTCAAAACGCAGGCGATAGGCGCAGCTGGCCGGAAGCCAGCTGAACTGCTCAGACGTGAAGTGCCGGATTTGCATACATTCGGGAACCTGCTCGACCCTTTGCGCATAACCCGTACAGCGGCAGGTCTCGGGATCGAATAAGCGGCAGGCGACATTGGTGTACAGCATCTCGCCCGTGTCCTCATCCTCAAACTTGTGCATGCAACAAAGCCCGCATCCGTCGCACAACAGCTCCCATTCATCATCACTCAATTCATCAAGCGGCTTGTCACGGAAATTCATGGCCCAATCCCAGCACAGAAGGTGGGGAGAGCCCAGAGATTAAACATGCTGGCCAGCCCGAGCCGGTCATCCCTTATGCTTAAAGTCTAATGGGCAAAACGGAGCTGTCTGGCGCCGCGCAGCAGGGTCTGGAAATCGGTGCCGCCAACCCGGATCAGTTCCACATGATCGCCCGCTTCAAAGTAGATATCAGGCTCATCACACAGGCGGATATCAAGCACGACCTCAATCTCGTAGGCAACACCAATGGGAGGAATTGCCCCGACATCGCAGTCGGGGAAGAGCTGGGCTATCTCCTCTTCCTCCACCAGCTCGAAATCCCGATCAAACAGTTCATTGAGTGTATCAAGCTCCACATGCAGTGGGGAAGGAAGCACTGCCAGCAGGTATCCAAGCCCGTCGCGCAGCAACACGCCCTTGGCCAGGCGCAGACCGGAAACATGCGCCACCTCTGCAATTTTCTGACTGGATGTGGAGAAGGGGTGTTTAACGGTTTCGTAAGCTATGCCTGAACTGTCGAGATAACGTCTGAGTGTATTGGAAATAGCCATAACAACTCTCCTGTATTCACCCGTTCATTATAGCAACAATTCGCGTTATCTGTTTTCTGAAGGGGGCGCATGCTTACGCGCCAAATATCTCTGCTGTGTCAGGCAGACGCCATGGATTCCTGTTTGGCTTCCAGTTCTTCCCAGCGAGCATAGGCCGTGCTCAGTTCGCTTTGCAGAACGGTCAGGCGCTGCTGATCGTCCTGGAATGCCTTGGGATTATTGTTGAAGTAGTCGCTGTCGCAGAAGTTTGCTTCGATGCCGGCTTTCTCTTCCTCCAGCTTTTCGATGCCGGCAGGCAGGGCATCGAGTTCGCGCTTCTCCTTGTAGCTCAGCTTGGTGGCCTTCTTGGCAAGCTTCACCTCGACCTGTGCGGGCTTACGCGCCTTTTGTTCAGCGACCTCAAGCGCAGCCTTCTCGGCCTGCAGCTGTCGCCATGCGGCATAATCCGAATAACCGCCTTCCACCGGCACAATCAGGCCCTTGCCCTCGAAGGCCAGCACCCGGGAGGCGACACGATCCATGAAGGCGCGATCATGGCTGACCAGAATCACCGTTCCCTCGTACTTGGCCAGTGCCAGCTCCAGCATGGCCAGCGTGCCGATATCCAGATCATTGGTCGGCTCATCAAGCACCAGAAGATTGGCAGGTTCAAGCAATAATTTGGCCAGCATCAGGCGGCCACGTTCGCCGCCGGAGAGTGCGGATACGGGCGAGTTCAATCTTTCTTTGTCGAACAGGAAATCCTGCATATAGCTGACCACATGGCGCGGCTCATGCCCGCCGACATGCACATACTGGCCGCCCAGGGGCAGTAATACGTCCCTTATCTTCAGTTCGGGGTTGAGTTCGCGCATCTGGGTAAGAAAGGCGGGCGCCAGCCGCACCCCGTGCCGTACCCTTCCGCTATCCGGCTTCATCTCGCCAAGCATAATGCGCAGCAGCGTGGTCTTGCCGATGCCGTTGGGGCCAACCAGCCCTACCCGGTCACCGGCCATAATCTTGTGGCTGAAATCCTTCACAATGCAGGTCTCGCCAAAAGCATGCGATACCTCAATGGCTTCCATCAGCATCTTGCCCGGCTTCACACCGCTGGCCACACGCAAATCCACATCACCGCCGCGCATGCGTCGTGCTGCGCGTTGGCGACGCAAATCCTCCAGCCCTCTTACTCTACCCTCGTTGCGCGTGCGCCGCGCAGGAATGCCGCGGCGGATCCAGCGCTCCTCACTGGCCAGCACCTTGTCGAACTTGCGATGCTGGGTTTCCTCGACCGCCAGCATCTCTGCCTTTTTCTCCAGATACTCGGCATAGGAACAGGGGAAATGCGCCAGATGGCCGCGATCGAGCTCGATAATCTCCTCGGCCACAGCATCAAGGAAGTAGCGATCATGGGTAATGAACAGCACAGCTCCGGGAAAGGAGGCAACGAAATCCTCCAGCCACTCGATGGAGGCGACATCCAGATGGTTGGTCGGCTCATCGAGCAACAGGACATCCGGCTCGGCCACCACGGCGCGGGCCACAGCAACCCTTCTTAGCCAGCCGCCGGAGAGCTCGCCGACATCGCGATCAGGGTCCAGCTTCAATTTGGAAATCGCCGTTTCGATACGCGCATGAAACTGCCATGCACCAATGCTTTCCAGATGCGCCTGCAACTCATCCAGTCGCCGCATGGCAGCAGGCGTCGTGTCGGCCTCCAGCGCGTGCAGGGCATCATGATAATCATCCAGCGCCTGAGCCACCTCGCCCAAACCACCGGCGACCACCTGAAACACCGTCTCTCCGGCATCGAAATGCGGCGCCTGCGGCAGGTAGGCCACCCGTGCGTTGCCGCGCAGCGTCACGTCGCCTTCATCGGTCTCCACCTGCCCGGCCATGATCCTGAGCAGCGTGGACTTGCCCTCACCGTTGCGCCCGATCAGGCCGATGCGCACTCCGCGTGTGATGGAGAACGACACATCATCGAGCACCACCTGCGGTCCGAAGGCTTTGCTTATATGGTTGAGGGTCATGATCGGCATCGCCGCAGCCTACGCCGGATCAGGCCGGACAGCCAAAGCCAAACAAGAAAAAAAACGCCTGCCGGGGAGGATCGGCAGGCGTTGTTCTACTCAGACGGGTCGCGTCTTACTTGTTTTGAGGGCAATCCCCCGTGCATTTTCCGGGGCCATTTCCCGGCCCCCGGCCATCCGGGCCGCCGCGTCCTTTGCCCCAGTCACCACGACGCTCACCCTTCTTTGCATCCCGTTTTGCTTTGCGCTCCTTGCGCAGCTGCGCTGCCTTGGCCCGCTGTTCAGGGGTCAGAACAGCAGACATCTCGGCGCGCACCCGGGCATTTTCCTTCATCATCGCCTCAACCAGCGTACCCTTTTCTTCGGCCAGTTTGTCCGCCCTGGCTGTGTAATCCTTGGCCGCCGGATCAAGCTTCTGCATGGCATCGCGGTTGGCCAGCATGGCATCGCGCATGGCTTTCATCGTTTCACGCGAGTCGTTATGAATCTTTTTGACCTGCTCCTGCTGCTCTGCGCTCAGATTCAAATCCGTGGTCATGCGTTGCATGCCCTGCTGCATGCCCTGAGCCCCGGCTTGTCCGTTGCACTGCCCTCCTGCCGGGCAGGCAAAAGCGGGAACTGCCAGCGATGTGGCAATAAGCAATCCTGCTGCAATCAGTGATTTATTCATGGTGATCTCCTTCCTAATCGATTCGGCATATCTGCGCCGTACACAACGAAGCCTGACAGGGAGCATGCAAACAAGTGCGTTGATACTGCAAGCAAAGCGAAAAACATTGTAACAAACGTGTAAAAGTCGTCCATGCTTTCGCCGCAGGATATTCTACAGCATACATTTCATGGCAGGATAAGGCCATGAACATCCTGCTGATTGATGACGATATCGAACTCACCGACCTGATGCGCCGTTTTCTGGGGCACGAGGGCTTTTCCGTGGATACCGCAGCCGAGGGAGCTTCCGGGCTCGAACGCATGCGCAGCGAGGTGTTCGATCTGGCGGTGATCGATGTGATGATGCCGGGCAAGAACGGTATGGATGTGTTGCGCGAACTGCGCGCCTTCTCGCGCCTGCCGGTCATCATGCTGACAGCGCGCGGCGAGGAGATGGACCGCATCATCGGTCTGGAGCTCGGAGCTGACGATTATATTGCCAAGCCGTGCAATCCGCGCGAACTGGCCGCCCGCATCCGCGCCGTGTTGCGCCGCTCCGAGGCCGGCAGTCCGGAGGGGGCAAAGGCCGAAGACAGCCATCAGGTACAGCACATCGCATCCTTTGAATGGCATCCGCAATCCCGTCGCATCATGGAGAACGGCAGCGAGCTTGTCCTGACCAGCAGCGAATACAATATATTAAGCGTGCTGCTCAGCCATGCCGGCGAGGTGGTGGAAAAGAACGCCCTCACCGAGCAGGCGCTGGGCAAGCGGCACGGCCCCTTCGATCGCACGCTGGATGTGCATATCGGTCGCATCCGCAAAAAGCTGGCTCCGCTGGATAACGGCGAGGCGCGCATCAAGACGGTGCGCAGTGTCGGCTGGCTGCTGGCGCTGGACTAGCGCAATGAGCCTGTTCTGGAAGCTTTTTTTCGCCCTGCTGCTCAGCCTGTCGGCTATTGCCACAGCGTCGTCATGGTTCAGCCAGCGCTGGCTGCTGGAAACCCGGCAGACCGACATACGCCTTGCGCAACTTTCCGGATATGCCGAGACCGCTGCCAATCTGTATGTTGAGGAAGGCCCCGACGCGCTGCGTCGCTGGCTGCGCAATAGTATGCAGCAACAGCATTTCCGGGGCTCCCTGCTCGACAGCGAAGGGCACGATATTCTTAACCGTAAACTCCCCCCGGGCTTGTCAGCACTTATCGCGGATGCCGTTGCGCAACAGCGAGCCCTACAGCTGGTGCAACCGCCGCATATGCTGGCCGTGGTGCCCGTTACCACGGCGCAAGGCCGCTACTTCTGGGTAGCCAACAGTCGCATTGCTCCCGATGCCATGCAGCAGAACCGGCAGTACACGCTGATCTTCCGACTGCTGCTGGGCCTGCTTGCCATCCTTCTGGTCAGCTGGCTGCTTACCCGCATGTTCACCCGACCGATACGCCAGCTGCAGCAAAGCGCAGCACTGCTGGGTAGCGGTCGCATGGATACGCGCGCGCCGCAAGGTCTGGCTGCACGTGGCGACGAATTGGGTGAGCTGGCGCGCAGCTTCGATACCATGGCCAGGCAGCTGGAGGGGTTGATGGCCAGTCACAAGCAGTTGCTGCGCGATGTGTCGCACGAACTGCGCTCACCGCTGGCCCGCCTGAGCGTGGCTCTGGAGCTGGCGCGCAATGCCGCCGGCGACAAGGCGGAGGAAGAATTATCGCGCATCGGGCTGGAAGCGGAGCGCTTGAATGCGCTGATCGGTGAGGTTCTGACGCTGGCCCGTTTCGAACAGGGCGCCATTGCAAGCGAAATGAAGCTACTGGATCTTACCGCCCTGCTGCGCGAGGTCGCCGCTGATGCGGCTTTTGAGGCTGAGGCAGCCGCTAAACTTGTACAGACAGGGACACTTGAAGCATGCCAGCTGGCTGGCGATCGCTTATGGCTGGGACGAGCACTGGACAATGTGGTGCGCAATGCCGTGCGCCATACGGATGAGGGCACAGCCGTTGCTATTGATATGCGTTGCCTGAAGGGTGAGGTGAGAATCACTGTGCGCGACCACGGCCCCGGCGTGCCGGATGATGCACTGGCCAATCTTTTTGAGCCTTTTTTCCGTGTCGAAGCATCACGCTCACGCAACAGCGGCGGCTACGGCCTTGGACTGGCCATCGCCCGGCAGGTAGTCGAGCTGCACGGCGGAAGCATTCGTGCATCGCATGCCCCCGATGGCGGCCTGTCGGTAGACATCGGGCTTCCGCTTTCCTGAAGCTTTCCGACGCCTGCTCTCCGCTTTAAGAAAGGCTGTCCGGCGTGCCCAGGGCCCGCAGCTCATTAAGTATCCGCTTCTTTCTCTGGGATACCTCGATTTGCAACCTGCGCAGCAGCGCCGGCCTCAGATCAATTTCGACACCGCATCGCCCATGGTCGGCCTTGTCCGGTGTGCTTTTTCCTCCAGCCCTGTCCAGCCAGCGCACCTGACAGGAACCTTTCAACTCGCCTGTCTGGAGACTTAGATCAAAAGCGTAGGTCTCGCCGTTCAAAACTTCTCCCCCGCGCAGGATGTTCAGACCGAAGCCCGATTCGGAAATGTCCCGCACGGCAGTCTCTATGATTTGGCCTGATGCACCGCTTAAGGTCATATGCAGGACATCTCCGCACTGCACGCGAATATGTTGCCGCCTTTCCTTCGCCGTTTCAAAAGCGCCTGCATAGCGGAAATTCACATGTTTTCCGACCACGCTTTCCACCTCCAGACGCAGGCAGGAAGCCAGATCAGGCAGACGAATGTGGGCAAAGCGACCGTGCTGGCCTGCTGCCACGACACGCACCAGATCGCTGCTGCGATCAACCCCGAAGCCGGATTCACGCACGTTATGAACTGCGACGCGTGCCATGATCGGCACCTCGTGAAAGTAATTATAAAGGGTCACCTCACCTTCTCTGACCCAGCGTAAACGTGTAGCAGCCTTCTCTAATTCAGAGCCGGCATGCGACAGCCGGGATTCGAGTTCGCTGACCTTTGCCTGCCAGGCTTTGGCCACTGCCTGCAGCAACAGCAGGCCAAGGCGATCACATTGCCTGATGGCCGCCTGCACCTCGTCTGCATTCAGACTCCCGTCGCCGAGCAGTTCATCCCTGTGCTCATTGAGTGTCGACTGAATCATGGCCGGGGAACAGTCTTCCTGCAAAAGAGCTGTAAATGGTGCGCTTGATGTCCCGCCCCCCTGTCGCAGCATGGACAATAAGGCATCCAGACTTTCATCCGATGCCGCGGGCAACCTGTTACGCAGAGTTTGTTTGCCGATGCCCTGTTTCACGGCTGACGCTGAGACCGGATTCCGAACATCAGCTTGGCCACTTCATCGAAATGCTTCACATAATGAACCGTCACACCTTCGATGATGGAGGGGGCAAGCTCCTCAACATCCACCTGGTTGGCAGCCGGCAGAATCACCTCTTTGATGCCCAATCGTTTGGCTGCCAGCAGCTTCTCGCGTTCGCCGCCGATAGCCAGAACCTCGCCGGTCAGCGTCAACTCGCCGGTCATGGCCATCGCAGCCGGCGCTTTACCCAGAGCCAGCGATAGCAGCACCGTGGCCATGCTGATACCGGCCGATGGTCCATCCTTGGGCACCGCGCCCTCAGGCACATGCAGGTGCACGAAGGCCTTCTCGAAAAAGTCAGCTGGCGCTCCGTAACGCGTCAACCTGGCTGTGATATAGGAATAGGTGATTTCGGCCGATTCCTGCATCACCTTGCCCAGCTGGCCGGTCAACTTCAGACCGCGTCGATCCTCGTGAACCCGGGCAGCCTCCAGATCAAGCGTGACCCCGCCCATGGCCGTCCAGGCTAGACCTGTGGCCATACCCACGCCACAGCGCTGCTTCTTTTCGCGGTATTTCGGCTTGCCGGCAAAGTCGTCCAGATTGCGCGTGTTCACCACCAGCGGCAGGGCCGGAGCATTCTCCTCCTGCGCCATCTGCATAGCCGCTTTGCGCTGAATCTTTTTCAGCAGCTGCTCCAGATGGCGTACGCCCGGCTCGCGCGCATAATCCTCGACAAGATGGCGCAGGGCGGTAGATGCAAGACTGATATCACTGCGCGTCAGCCCGTTCTGCTTGAGCAGGCGCGGCCACAGGTGGCGACGGGCAATCTCCACCTTTTCATCGGCAATATAGCCCGGCAGCCGGATAATCTCGGCGCGATCAAGCAGCGGTGCGGGAACAGTATCCAGTTGATTGGCGGTGAGCAGAAACAGCACGCGCGACAGATCGAAGCGCACATCCATATAGTGATCGAGGAAATCCCGATTCTGTTCGGGATCGAGCACTTCAAGCAGGGCCGAGGCCGGATCGCCGCGGAAATCGTTACCGATCTTGTCCACCTCGTCGATCATGATGACCGGGTTGGCCGCTTTCAGCTGTTTCAACGCCTGAATAATCTTGCCCGGCATGGCGCCGATATAGGTGCGCCGGTGGCCCTTGATTTCCGCCTCGTCGCGCATGCCGCCAACCGAAAAGCGGAAGAACGGCCGGTTGACTGCCTCGGCAATGGCCCGCCCGATACTGGTCTTGCCAACACCCGGAGGACCGACAAACAGGATGATCGAGCCGCCCACCTCCTGCTTGCGTCCACCAATGGCGATAAATTCAAGAATGCGCTGTTTCACATCCTCAAGCCCCGAGTGGTCGCGATCCAGTGCGCGTGCGGCCCTCTTGAGATTGTAGCGGTCACGGCCGAAGCGTCCCCAGGGAAGGGCGGTAAGCCAGTCGAGATAATTGCGTGCCACACCGAATTCCGGCGAGCTTTCGTCCAGCATGGATAATTTGCGCAACTCCTCGTCGAAAACCTCCTTGGCCTCATCGGAAAACTTCAGCTTCTTGGCCCGCATCACCAGCCTTCTTATTTCCTGATCGCTGGCTTCCTCCTCCATACCGAGTTCGCGCTGGATTTCGTGCAGTTGCTCGTTGAGAAAATACTTGCGCTGCTGTTCGGATATGCGCTCCTCAATATTGTTGCGGATGCGATTCTGTATCTTGCTGACGTTCAGTTCGCGGTTGAGCAGGCTCATCACCTTCTTCATGCGGTCGAAGATAGGATATGTTTCCAGCACCTCCTGCAATTCCACCCGCCCTGCCGTGGTCATACTGGCGGCGAAATCGGCCAGATGGTTGGGCTCATCCAGGCCGAAACGCGACAGAAACAGGCGCAGCTCTTCCTCATGCAGCGGATTGTGCTTGAGCAGGTCCTTGATGGTGTTGATGATGGCGACGGTATAAGCCTTCAGCTCGACATTATCCTTGTAGCTGGTTTCCTCGTGATACTGCACCCGCGCCTTGATATGCGGCGGACCGGAGGCAAAATCGCGTATCCGGAAACGTTCCAGACATTCAAAAATAATATGCAGGCCGTGGCCCGGTATTTCCACTGCCTTGATAACCTTGGCCGCCACCCCGACCTCGTAGAGATTCTCCGTGGTAAAAGATGCATCTTCATCACGCACCAGCAGCAGGCCGACATACTTCTCCTCCGCGGCCGTTATCTCGCGGAACTCCTTGATCAGCTCATCACCCTCATAAACCAGCGGGACGATAAGCCCGGGAAACAGCGGCCGGTTGGATAATGGCAGGATGCTCAGCAGCGGTGGCAGCATCTCTTTGGCCACCACCAGGCCGGCGTTTTGCACCTCTTCCATCAGGGTTTCATCGGTAATGTCGTCGGGAACGTGAACTTCATCTGTCATTCACTATATATAATCAACTATTGCGCTCATTTCAAGGGCTAAAGCATCATTCGCTGCGCTGCGCCAAATCAAAAACGGGCATACAAGCAGCTTGAACAATCGATTGATCGCCCCTATAAACGCCCTGATTGGCAATACATTATAAACCATTTGCGGAGGACCCCGATGCGCGCATTCAAGGGCATATTCATGCTCATTCTTACCAACCTGCTGGTTTTTCTCACCCTGATTATTACAGGCAACATCCTGATCGCCTTTGTCCTGCCGGCCTTCGGCATCGACCTGCGTGAAAGCATCACATCGATGCAGTTTGCCTGGGCGATGGTGTTCGGCTTCGGCGGCGCCTTCATTTCCCTGCTCTTGTCCAAGCCGATGGCCAAGCGCATGTACAAGATGCAGCAGGTCACCGATCCTGTCACCCCGAAGGAAAAGCTGGTCTATAACACGGTGCAGGAACTGGCCCGACGCGATGGCGTGAAGATGCCCGAGGTATGGGTTTACTGGGATGACACCCCCAACGCATTCGCCACCGGCCCGGGCAGCAATCATTCGATGGTCGCCGTATCCTCAGGCCTGGTGAACAACCTGCGCGACGATGAGGTGCAAGCCGTGCTGGCCCATGAAATGGGCCATGTGAGCAATGGCGATATGGTGGCCACCACCCTGCTGCAGGGCTTGATGAATACCTTTGTCTACTTCCTCGCCGGTGTCATTGCGCGCATGGTCGCTTCGGCCGGCTCGCGTGACGGCCAGATGAATTTCATGCTCTATTTCATCGTCAATATGGTGCTGCAGATCCTGTTCTCGATTCTGGCCATGATTGTCGTGATGTGGCATTCCAGACGCCGTGAATTCCGTGCCGATGCGCATGCCGCAAGGCACTATGGTGCCGAGCCGATGATTCGCGCCCTGCAGAAGATCGAGGCCATCGCAAGCCGCACTGAACCGGTCGAAGAGGAATCCACCGGCGGTGGTCTGGCCCCGCAGGATGCCCTGGCCACGATGAAGATTCATGGCCGGCCCGGCAAGATCAGCAGCCTGTTCGCCAGCCATCCGCCGACGGCAGCCCGCATCGCCGCACTGCGCGGTCAAAAACAAAACTAAAGCGCCAAACGCAGCGCATGTCAGGGCCGTAGCGATCCATGTTCGCTGCGGCCATTTTTTTATCGCTTCCGGAGGGCGAAGATGTGGCGAAGGTCTGCACAGTTGCCTAGACTATCCGCCCATGAACGAGCCGCAGCGCAAACATCAGACCGCCGCCATTCTGGTGATCGGCAATGAAATCCTCTCCGGACGTACGCGAGAGGCCAATGCGCATCTGGCCGCAGAAAAGCTGTTTGAACGCGGTTGCCGGCTGGCGGAGATCGCTGTAATCCCTGATGTCGCTGAGCGCATTATTTCCACACTCAACCGGCTGCGCTCAGATTATGATGCGGTGATTACCAGCGGCGGCATCGGACCGACCCACGACGACATCACCATGGAATCGATCGCCTGTGCCTTTGATGTGCCGCTGATCGAACATCGCTACGTCGTGCAGGCCATGACCGAGTATTACGGCAAGGACGGGCTCAATGATGGCCGGCGGCGCATGGCTCGCGTCCCGCAGGGCGCACATCTGATTCGTTGCGAAAAGACCATTGCCCCGGGGGCAAGCATCGCCAACGTTTATGTGCTGGCCGGGGTTCCGGGCATCTTCGCATCACAGCTTGAGGTGATCCTGGGCGACTTCGGTGGACAAGCCTTTCTGCGCCGCGAAGTCGAGGTGTGCCTGCCGGAAAGCAGCTTTGCAGCTGCGCTGGACCGTATTCAGGCTCAGTTCCCCGCTGTTGAGATCGGCTCCTATCCCGGCACATTGGGCCACAAGCCCTGCGGCAAGATCTGCCTGAATTCGCAAGACCATGAACAGCTCGAACTGGCCGTGCAGGCGGTCAACGCCATGCTGGAAAAACTTCAGTCCGCCTAGCCCCTGTTGCATTTATGCATGGGGCCACCCATGCCCTGACAGCCCCACAAAAAACTTTACAGACAAGACCGCATTCATAATGTTTGCCAATCGACTTATCCTGGGAGGACACCCATGAAAATCCTTATGTCGCTGATCTGCCTGCTGATCGCCATGCCGTTGGCTGCGCAGCCTGCGCAAGCCGGCCTTCGCTTCAGCCATTCCTATCATTTTTCAGAATTCAAAGGGGACACCGGATACTGCAAGGACACCGTGCGGCGCATGGCGGCGAGCACCTACAGCTCGATGAATATTTCAACCAGCGGCAACACGATCACCCTCGATGACGAACGCTATCATTCCAGTCACTGTATTCCCCTCAGACACGGGCGGGAGGTATGCTCGAAATCCGGCACCTGGGCCAACGAGGTTATGGAGTTCACCTGCCATAGCAGCGGCGATGTGGATATCGTGTACAAGCGACCGCGCGATGACGATGATTGCATGATCAAGAGCGGTCAAAAAACCATCTGCAACAGCGATAGCTACAGGGATCAGCCGGACCTGCTCAAAAGCTTCCTGAAGAGTGAAATCAACCGGTAAGCTTGCCTGCTCCTCAGCGTGCCCGACCGCAACTCAACAGGCCTGCCGCCTGTTCCGGGTTCACCGCTCCCAACAAGGCACTGATCACTGCGACAGGATAGTTGGCAAGCTCGGCACGATTTTCCGGTGTGATACCGCCGAGGGCGATGACTGGAAGTGGCGAGGCTGCGGCCAGTTCCGAGAACCTTTCCACGCCCAGATGCGCTTCGCCGGGATGGCTGGCGGTCGGAAACACCGGCGAGAGCAGAGCGAAATCAGCTCCGGCATCGCTTGCCTGCTGCAGCTGCCCCGCATCGTGGCAGGAGGCAGACAGGCTAATGTCCGGATTGTTCAGCCAGCGGCGCATGGCGGGCAGTTCGCCAATGTCGCTTGAGGCCACATGCACGCCATCCGCGCCCACGGCATGCGCCACATCGGCCTGCGTGTGTACCAGCAAGTGGGCGGCATAACGGCTGGTCAGTTCTCTCAGCCTGGAACAGAAGGCCAGCAGACGGGCGCTGTCCAGCTGCTTTTCACGCACCAGAACTGCATCCGCACCGCCTTTCAACGCAGCCTCGACAGAGGCAAAAAAGGCCTCGCCGGTATAGCGGGTGTGGTCGGTAATCAGTAATAGCCCGGGACGAAAGTCCGGGTGATCTGATGCTTCACGATGCGCAGGCATAATGGATCAGGCCGGACTAGAAGCGATGAATCACCCATTCAGGCGGGCTCGGACGCTTGTTGCCGCCGGGCAGGCGACGCTCGAATTGTCCGTCACCATTGTTGTCGTAAAGGTAGTAAGGTGGCATCCCGTGCGGCGGCGTCACCTTGACCATATAAACACGGCCATGATGTGAATATTCCTCGATTTTGGTTCCGTCTTCACGCGTGGTGGAATAGACCCCGACATTGCTGTCATCCGCGGGCGGGGACAGCTCGCCACGCAAGCCCTCATCCTGCGGCGCCGCCGGTGGCTCGACCGTTTCCAGCGCCTCGTGCGTGTCCGACACACCGGTCGGCGGCGGCAGGGCAGGAGCAGAATCTTCGGCCTGCACGGCAGGGATGCCGATCACAAGCAGCATGAACAGAAAGGTGAACAGGGTACGTTGCATGGGCTCACTATAGAAAATGTTCAGGGCTTGCACAAAGGGAATGTTTGCCCTTGCATACGTTGCTCTGATTCGCCGGAGACAAAGAGCCCGGAAAGGATGATGGATATGAACCGCTATTTTTCCGCCGAGCGCATCGGCGACACGCTGCTGCCAGCCTTCAAGGGGGTGATGGGATCGCCCAATGAATTCTTCACCGCCATGCCCGAAGCGCGCGACTACCGCGACAGCTTCATGCTGCTGTGCATCTTTCTGTCCATTCCGGCACTGGTGGCGAGCATCGCAACCGGCGTGATCACCATGATATTCATCCTGCCGATCTCGCTGATGTTCGGCCTCATCGGCACATGGATGTGGGCCTGGTATCTCGGCTGGGCGGCACGCCGCTTTTGCAGTTCTGAACTATCCACTGTCGGGGCATTCCAGATCTGTGCCTACAGCAGCGCACCGATGGTCTTCTCATGGATACCGCTCATCGGTCTGCTCGGCTGGTTGTGGAATCTCTATCTTAACTGGCAGGGACTGGTCTCGCACGGCCGCATCGGAGCCGGCCCTGCCCTGCTCATCATTCTCGGTGCCTTTTTTGTCATGATGCTGTCGCTGATCACACTTGCAGCGCTGCTGTTATATGCCGGTTCGCAGTTCGGTGTGGAACTCCCCGCCACCACCACCTGGTTCTAGGAGAACGTTCAGCGACGGCGGCGCAGCAGAATCAGAGCCGAGCCACCACCTGTGCCGGGTTTGGGGACGGCAGCAAGAATCCAGCCGGCATACGGGCCGTCGCGCAGCCAGGCGTAAACCGCTTCCTTGAGCACCGCCTTGCCATCTTCCGAATGCAGACCGCGGCCGTGCACCAGAGATAAAACGCGCCAGCCCCGCTCCAGCGCCTGCTCCATGACATAAGACAGCGAACGGTACATCTCTTCGCGGGTCATGCCGTGCAGATCGGTTTCCGCATCGATGGACGGGCGCCCCGCGCCGAGCTGGCGCAGGCGTTCGGAAGAAACACCGTCCGCCTTCAAAATCCAGGGTTCGTCAGCAGGCTCCGGCCGATGCATGGGTGCCGAAGCCGCTGCGGATTGAATGCGACCCGTGTGAATATCCTGTCTGAGTTGTGCTTTGGGTTTTTCCGCGACGCGGCGCGGCTCGCTTTCGATGCGCCGCACATCTTGCATCGCCTTGCCGAACAGATCGTCCTCTTCGCCGCTCATCGAAGGCCTTCAGCCAGCTAGAACTCGCTGCGTTCAGGGCGCGCCATCAGCTGCTTTGCGGCAACTGCCGCATCCAGCTTGTTTTGCAGCACCAGATGCACCGACTCCATCAGCGGCACATCCACCTGCAATGCTTTGGCCATGGCATGCGCCGCAGCTGCCGTGCGCACCCCTTCGGCCACCTGCCCGATGCGCGCCTGCGCCGCATCGGGCTTGAGCCCCTCGGCCATTGCTATGCCCAGCCGCCGGTTGCGCGATAATTCGCCGGTGCAGGTCAGCACCAGATCGCCCAGGCCGGACAGCCCCATCAGGGTTTCGCGCCGCGCCCCGGCTGCCCCGGCCAGGCGCATCAGTTCGGCAAGGCCGCGGGTTACCACTGCCGCCTCGGCGTTATGCCCCAGCTTCAGCCCTGCGGCAACACCGGCGGCAATGGCAATCACATTCTTCAAGGCACCGCCCAGTGCCACGCCAGCCATGTCGTCGCTGCTGTAGATACGAAAGGCCGTATCGTCGAAAAAGATCCCCGCCCGACGCGCCAGTTCTTCACTGCCTGCGGCCATGGTGATGGCGGTGGGCTGGCCGCGCGCCACTTCCAGCGCAAACGACGGGCCGGAAAGAATCGCAGCACGTTCCCGGCCGACATAGCGCAGCAGTAATTCGTCAGTACGCTCGAAGGTCATCGGGTCCAATCCCTTGAAGGCGGCAATCACCGGCCCGTCAACTGCTGCGGCAATCACCGGCAGAATCGCTTCCGCTGCCGAACAGGGCGTGGCCACCACCACCGCAGCGGCCATATGCAGGGCCTCCTCCGTCGATCCGCTTACGCGCAGGGATGCCGGAAAGTTGATGCCCGGCAGATAATCATTGTTGCAGCGCGCCTGCTGCATAAGCGCTGCGCGCGATGCATCGCGGGCCAGCAGGCGCACCTCGCGCCCGTGGCGCGCCAGCACCATGGCCAGGGCCGTACCCCAGGAGCCTGCACCGACTACACATACCGCCCCGGTCATCGCATCACCGCCATATCATCACCCTCATAGCGTCAGCCTCCGTGGATAAAGCACGATAATCAACAGGGGAATAAGCAGGTAGAGCAGCGGGGTATCGCCACGCTGCAGGTAAGGCGTCTGCCCCGAGGCATCGCGATACTCGCCATACACCACGCCCTCTTCGAACCACGGCATGCTGTTCACCACTTGCCCGTCCGGGGCAATGATGGCCGACACCCCGGTATTGGCGGCGCGCAGCAGATAGCGGCCGGTTTCCACAGCACGCATGCGTGCCGCCTGCATATGCTGCCAGGAGGCAGGTGTGTGCCCGTACCAGGCATCGTTGGTCACATTAATCAGCACCGCCGCTGTTTGCGCCCGCTGTCGCGCCTGCTCGGGGAAAATTGCCTCATAGCAAACCAGAGAGCCGTATCGCCCCCCATCGGGCTGCAATACGCCGTTATCCGCAGTCGGCCGGAAATCCGCGATGCCGGGCACGAATTTGTGCAGAAAGGGAATCCACTCCGGTACATATTCGCCGAATGGCACCAGATGGCGCTTGCCGACAAACTGCAACTCGGTGCTGCCGGGGGTGAATAAAAACAATCCGTTGTGCGCCGCACTTTCATCTGCCGCCAGCTTCAGGCCACCGAACAGTAGCGGCCTGTCCCAGCCCTGCATCTGCTCAAGCAGCCATTGCCGCCACTCGGGAGCGCGTTCGAGAAACAGCGGCACGGCCGCTTCCGGCCAGACGATAATCTCCGCCTTTTGTGCCGCTTCGGCACTGAGCCGGGCATAGCGGGCCATGGTGTCGTTGAGGAAGTCGCCATCCCATTTCAAGCTTTGCGGAATGTTTGCCTGCACCAGCGCCACACGGTGCGCCGGCCCTTCTGCCTGATAGGGCGGCGGAGCGAAAAAACCGGCCACTAGCAGCAGGGAAAAGGCCACCAGACCGTAACGCAAACCAATCTCGGCCAGCATGGCCGCCAGCGCGGCAGCCAGGCCTACCGGCAGCAGTGTTGCGCCGTAAACACCGACGATGGCGGCCCAGCCAATGGCCGGGGTATCAAGCAGCAGACTACCCAGCGGAGTCCAGGGAAGGCCCGTGAACAGATGGCCGCGCAGCCATTCCTCGCCGACTGCCAGCAGCGGCAGGAGAAGCAGCATGCGACCCTGTTTGCCGAAGGCCAGACGATGCGCCGTCCATGCCAGCAGGGCAGGAAAGACTGCGAGTACCGCACCGACGCAGGCCACGGCCAGCACGGTCCAGCCCCAGGGCAGCGGACCGAAGGTATGCAGGGTCGGGGCCAGCCACCACGCACCGATACCGAACCAGCCAAGGCCGAAAGCATACCCTGTGGCCCATGCCCGTCCGACGAGTAGCAGTAACACCCAACCGGTCAGGGCCAGCAGGGCAAGCCATTTCAGATCATAGGGGGCGTAGGCAAACGGCATGGCTGCGCCGCAGGCCAGGGCTGCAGCCAGACGCAGGTTCAGAGCAGGTCGGGAATCGGCAATCGAGGGGTTCTCAAAGTGTTGCATGTGTCAGTGGATGGATACGCATGCGCAGCACCCTTCTCGGTTCGGCCTCCAGAATATCGATACTCAGGCCAGCCAGTTCAAGACGTTCGCCGCGCCGCGGAATGCGATTGCACATGCTGACCACAAGACCGGCAACGGTATCGTAATCACCCGCCGGCAACTTGTAGTTCAGCGCATCCTCGACATCCTCGACATGTGCCCGGCCATGCACAATCAGGCTGCCGTCCTGCTGGCGGGCGCATTCCTCGCCGCTGGCCGCTTCTCCCGCTTCATCCATGGAGCCGACAATCTCGGTAAGCAGATCGGACAAGGTAACCAGGCCGCCGGTGCCGCCGTATTCATCGGTCACCACGGCGATATGCACGCCCTCGCGCTTCATGCGCGACAGCAGGCCGAGTACCAGTTCCGATTCAGGAGCGGAAAGACAGGGGCTGAGGAATTCCTGCAGCTCCTTTTTCTCACCCTTGATCTTGGCAGCAAACACATCCCAGGCATGAATCATGCCCATGATATGATCGAGATCGCCGTTATAGATCGGCAGCTTGGAAAAACTTTTGCCGGTAATGGCCTCTACCGCATCATCCAGCGAGGTGGATTTTTCCAGGGCAAAGATTTCCAGGCGCGGCACCATCAGCTCGCGCACCCGCACATCGCGGAACCAGACCAGATTTTGCAGCATGCCGCGATGCTCGTCCGACTGCACCGCCTCGGCATTGCCGATAATCTCCAGCAATTCTTCCTCATCGCGCCCCGGGCGCAGCCGCTCAATCAGCCGCTTCCTGAAACGCTCGCCAAACCTGTCAGACATCATCATCTCCGTTGTAATCCCCCTCATAGGGGTCGTGCAAGCCGAGCTGCTTCATCGCCTTGCGCTCCAGCGCCTGCATGCGCTCGGCATCCATATCCTCGCCATGCACAAAGCCGAGCAGGTGCAACACACCGTGCACAATCAGGTGCTGCGCATGCTGCTGCGGACTCAAACCCAGCCGTTCCGCCTCGCGCACTACAAAGGGCCAGGACAGGATGATATCGCCCAGCGACTCTTCCAGACTGATCTCCGGCCCCTCCTGCATCGGGAAGGACAGCACATCGGTGGCCTTGTCCTTGTTGCGCCACTGTTTATTCAACTCACGTATCGTTTGATCATCGGAAAAACGCACGCACAGCATCACCTTGCGGCTGATACCCGCCTGCATACAGGCGGCCGCCACAGCATGCCGCACAGTTGCATCGCCGGGCACCTGCGCCACATCGATGCCTGTATCCAGCATCACTTCAATCATGATCCCCTCTCATCCCTGTTCACTGCAATTATTCCCCTGCCTCACTGCGTTCATACGCCGCAACAATATCCTCAACCAGCTTGTGACGCACTACATCGCGCCCCTGCAGCCGGCAAAGGGCAACATCGTTCACACCCTCGAGCACTTTCAGGGCATGCAACAGCCCGCTGTGCTGCTTGGCGGGAAGGTCCACCTGCGTGGTATCGCCGGTCACCACCATGCGCGATGAAAACCCCAGCCGGGTGAGAAACATCTTCATCTGCTCGCGCGTCGTATTCTGCGCCTCATCGAGAATCACGAAGGCATCGTTGAGCGTGCGGCCGCGCATATAAGCCAGCGGGGCAACCTCGATACGTCCGGTCTCCATCATGGCGGCCATCTTTTCCAGACCGATCATATCGGCCAGTGCATCGAACAGGGGGCGCAGATAGGGATCAACCTTCTGCTGCAGGTCACCGGGCAGAAAACCAAGCCGCTCGCCGGCTTCCACCGCCGGCCGGGTGAGAATCATGCGCTCCACCTGATGCGATTCGATGGCAGCCACAGCGGCGGCCACGGCCAGATAGGTCTTGCCGGTTCCGGCCGGGCCCACGCCGATGGTCAGCACATGCGACTGGATACTCTCCAGATATTTCCTCTGATTCGGTGTTTTGCCCTGGATGCGCCGGCGGCCCGCGACAATCACGTTACCACCTTCAGCGCTTTCCGCTGCCTGGTGCATCTCATTCCTGCCGTGCCTTAATATTCCTTCCACCTGCACATCCTCCAGCGGTCCGCGCCTGGCCCAGGCCAGCAGGGCCTGCATCGCGGCCACCGCTTCAGCGGCGCGCGCACCTTCCACCTGCCATGCCCCGGCCTGCCCGGAAAGGGTCACGCCGAACTCGCCCTCAAGCCGCTTGAGCACGCGATTATCCGCACCGCACAGATTGCGCAGCACATCGGCATCCAGATCGGGAAGATGCAGATTCAGGGGTGCATCACTCATGCGTCAGCTCGCCGCGCAGCGACTGGCCGTAGGCACCGGTGATGCGCAGCTGCACAAGCTGCCCGACCTGATCAGGCTTCCCGGCAAAATGCACAATCTTGAAATCAGGGGTGCGGCCCTGCATATCGCCCTCGCTCTTGCTCGGCCGTTCCACCAGCACCTCTTCAACCCGGCCGATATGTGCATGATGGAATTCGCGTGTCTGCTGCCGGAGTACAGCCAGTAATTCCTGCAGGCGGGCATCCTTCACGGCCTGCGGCACGCTGTCCGCCACCTTGGAAGCAGGTGTGCCCGGGCGTGGTGAGTAGTTGAAACTGAAGGCCGTATCGAAGCGCACTCGGCGCACCAGATCGAGGGTGTCGGCGAAGTCTTCGTCCGTTTCGCCGGGGAAGCCGACGATAAAATCGGATGAGATCGCGATATCGGGACGGGCCTCGCGGATGGCTTCGACCAGCTTGATATAATGCTCGCGATCATGGCCGCGATGCATGGCCTTGAGTATGCGATCCGAACCGCTCTGCACCGGCAGATGCAGGAAAGGCATCAGCACGGGAAGCTCGGCAAAGGCCTCAACCAGGCCTTCGTTCACTTCCATCGGGTGGGATGTGAAAAAGCGCAGGCGCTTGAGGCCTTCCAGCCTGGCCACGGCATAGAGCAGCATGGAGAAATCCCATTCCTCGCCGTCCGGCCCCGTGCCCAGATAACCGTTCACGTTCTGCCCGAGCAGGGTGATTTCCAGTGCGCCCGCAGCCAGCACTTCGCGGCATTCGCGCAACACATCCTCGACCGGACGGGAAATCTCCGGGCCGCGCGTGTACGGCACCACGCAGAAGGTGCAGAACTTGTCGCAGCCTTCCATGATGGTAACAAAGGCGGCAAAGCCGCCGTGGCTTGCCTTGGGAAGATGATCGAATTTCTCGATCTCGGGCATGTCGGTGGCCAGCAGATGCACCCGCTCGCGGCGAATCTGCTTCACCATCTCCGGCAGCTTGTGATAAGCCTGCGGCCCGAACACCATATCCACGAACGGTGCGCGCTTCTGGATGCGTTCGCCTTCCTGCTGCGCCACGCAACCGCCGACCCCGATGATGACATCCGGCCGTTCCAGCTTGATTTCGCGATAGCGCCCGAGTTCGGAATACACCTTGTCCTCGGCCTTCTCGCGCACCGAGCAGGTGTTCATCAGAATCACATCGGCATCCTCGGCCGAGCCGACAAGGCGCAGCCCGTAGGCTTCGTGTAACAGATCAGCCATGCGCGATGAATCGTATTCATTCATCTGACAGCCGTAGGTTTTGATATAGAGAGTGTCCAGAGTGGTTATTCCTGTGCGTCAATCGGGCTTTTGCCCGTGCGTTCCCGGTCGTGTAAAGGTTTGTGTATCATTGAATGCGGAAAGAATAAGGCCTGATAGCGAAGCAATGCAAGTTTTACCGGCCTGAAGCAATATTCAATCAGACTTCACTGTGCGGAAAAACCGTTCCCGCTCACTTCCGGTAGACCTCATCATGCGTTCCGACATTCACCGGAATAATCTCATCAGCTTCAATCAGAAACTCCATGGTAATACGGTAACTGATATTGATGGAAACAGAATGCAGGCCCGTCAGCCGCCCATCCAGCGCATGCAGACGCAGTGACGGGTGGTGCGGATTGAGTTCCAGTAACTGCAGGGTTTTCATATACTGCGTCTTTAGTTCCGGGTGTCTTTTAAGAAACTTTACCGCGCGCCTGTTGTAGCTTGCGGTAAAGACCAGCGAAAAGCTCACTCTCCGGCGACCCTGTTCACATGGGCCTCGGCGGATTCGCGGATCACGTTGCCATTGGCCACATCCTGCCGGGCTTCCAGCAGCGCGGCTTCCAGTTCCATCTCACGCAGGTAGTGATATTGCTCAACGCGCATCACCACATACTGATCCTTGCCCCGCACGGTAATCATAACCTCCGGCCCGGACTGCAAACCTTCTTCCAGGGCGGACACGCCACGGGTTTTCAGATCATTGGCAACAATCGCTTGCATAACAGACTCCTTTACAGCACGGTGAATAGTACTCTTTATGGTGCTTTTGTGTCAACACACGACACTGATCGACTGCCCGTGCGTTCCCGGTCGTGTAAAGGTTTGTGTATCATTGAATGCGGAATGAATAAGGCCTGCGTGCCAATCATTGCAAGTTTTTACCGGAATAATCTCGAACTTTTTCCTATCAGGTTGCCTTATTCGGCATACATGCCGATCAAAAGAGGCCCATGCTCCTCTTAATATTTATGTGCTTGAGACTCTCCAAATTCTGCATGAAAAAACTCGGCAGCCTTATGCATCTCCATCACCTCTGAAGATATCTCTCTCCAATCTGCCTCTGGTTTTACTACTCTAGCCAAAACCCCAAGGCACAAATATAAGTAGTCCACTTGATCCGTTAGCAACCTAGCCATATGAGCACGAATCATTTTTTCCTTTTCTCTATCTTCTCTATGATTTCTATCCCAATTCAGGTTGATAGCCGTCTGATCCGCATGAATCAAATGACTGCTTAACCCATAGCTATGTAACAGGCTTTTATATAGTCGCAGGTCAACATACTCATCTTTAAATTGTGTGATCTCTCGTATCATCTCCGAGAATGACCATTTCTGCTTTAATGCAGCCCTCTTTTTCCTAGACCACTTATCTCTCAGTAAACGTTCATCTTCATCGTCAAGAACTACGCCACCAATCAGCATCCTGATCAATTCATCATCACCATTTGCATCCACGGCAGCCTTCGCTTTTTCTGACCTAGCCAAATCACTTATCTGATTTAGCGCAACGGAGTACTCCCATACTCGATTTGCCCGTTCATTTTCATCTGCAATGCAGACAAAAATAAACCTTGTTACACACTCAAGAGCAGAACGCATCACTATTTCACAATCCCACAACCGACCATCTTGAAGAAGCAAATTTACGGATTGGCATCTCTCTCCGTAATAATGGAGTTGCGAATGCGCGAAGTTCCCAAAGGAGGAATTTAATACTTTTGATTGCCGAACAAGTTCCCACACGTTATCGCGAAGCCGGCTATAGACTGGTAAAGCTTGACTCATTAAGCCATATATCTGTTGATCCATTACAGACAACCAAAGCTTAAGAGTGCTTTACATCCACGGAGTCTATTCATGTCTTATTAGGAATCTCCAATTCAGAATGACCAGACCTTATCCAGTCCTCAAGGGAGGAGATCATTTCTTCAAACGATGACTTCTTTTTGATCGCACACTCCCAAACAATAGCAACTCTCCATCCCAAGGAGTTCAGCTTCTCAATATTGCGCTTGTCTCGCTCAATATTTGCATCCAACTTACTATTCCAAAATTCTCTCCGAGTTTCAGGACGCTTTGATTTAGAACATCCTTCATGCTGATGCCAAAAACAGCCATGAACAAAAATCACTGCTTTATATTTCGGAAGCACAATGTCAGGGCTTCCTGGATATCTTTTGTCGTTCAACCGGAACCTAAACCCAGATGCAAAAAGCGATCTCCTAATAAGCAATTCAAGAGAAGTGTCTCTACTTGAGACTCGCCCCATAATTATGCTTCTTTTATCTAGCGGATATATATCCAAATTATTATTGTCTTCTGATCCACTCGGACTCTGTCAGGCCAACTCGCGAAACCTGCGTTGCATATTTATTTGCTATTCTCTGAGCATGGGCCGGCTTTAGATCAGCAATCCAACTGAAGTCTCTTTTACCATCATCACCAGAAAATAACCATTTGCCATTTTTTTCCTTTGCAATGACATCTCCCGTACTTTTCTTTGGAGAAAATCTCAAATGAACGGAATTATGTGGGCTATAGTCAACCTTCAGTTCATGAAACCCATCATCTACGTTTCCAACAAGCACATCTGGCGAACTCTTCTTTCCCACTCTAAGAAAAACAAAATCGCGACCGGCACTAGGTATTCTCACACAGTCACATAACGGCTGAACACAAAGGAAGTAGGCCATATCTTCGCCCTCACCCTCAGAAATCAATGTCCCCATTCTTAACTGAGGAGGAGGAGTTTCATATCGAGATCGAATAGAAGTTAAGACCGAAAATGCCCGATCTGAATTTTCCGCATCCACATCATTTTTAGTAAGGCACTTGGTTATGTAGCTCGGATCCCCTTTGTTTTCATTTAGCTTTTTAATGTTTGAGGTCCACTTATCCCCTCCATGACCTTCTTCAGCCTCAACAGATGCCTGTAACCCTTTCTTTACAACAAGTAACATGCGATCAAAAGCGGAGTCTTCAGCGACACCACTGCCCATTCGGGATGCCAACTCGGATGGCACTAGCCCTTTATCTGACAACCACATCTCTATAGCTGACTCTGAAAGAAATCGGTGCATCCCCCTTCCTTCTAGAGCATCTTGTATCTCGTCTGCAATCAATGGAATAACATGTGACTCTGCCTCTTCTGAAGGATTTGTTAGCGCTCTATGGTTTAAATAGGCCTCATCAAGCTTTCTTGAAAACTTCCCAATAACTCTATGAGTAATGGTCCTAATCTCTCCCAAAGCTGCTAAAGCCGCATTGCTCAGCAATCCAGAGCACAAAGAACTAAATTCAAGCATGACTTTTAAAGGCAAGTCCACAACATCAACGACCCTGGATACATGCTCTTTTGGTAGGCCTTCTACACCTTTAGAGAAAATTGCTATTCTGGTTAATCTGATCCTACCCACGTTTGGTGGACACCCTGAGATTAGCTACTATCTCTGAAGGGGTGTTATATGGAACGCAAGGAATACAAAAGATACAGCAGGGAATTCAAGCTTGAGGCCGTTCGGTTAGCGGCGATAGGCGAGCGTCCCAAGGCGCAGATCGCACGCGAACTTGGCATTCGGGTGAATCAACTCCGCCAGTGGCGGCTTGATTTTGAGCAGGAGGAACGCACTGGTGCACCGAAGCAGGCTCCAGTTGTCGGTGACGACCTTGGGCGGCTG
>MNXA01000021.1 GCA_001871195.1 Zetaproteobacteria bacterium CG1_02_55_237 | reverse complement strand
GCACGAACGCACAGTCAACAAAGACAACACCGTCAGCTTTGAGGGCAGAACCCTGCAAATCCCCAGCAATGAATACCGACACCATTATGTCAAAGCCAGAGTGCGTGTTCACTGCTATACCGATGGCAGCATGGCCATCTTCCACGGGCCAAGAAAACTCGCCGAGTTTCAGCCTCTTCTGAAGCCCAAGGCCAGCAAGCCGGAACTACCACTACCAAGGCTGAAGGCAGCAATATGAACCAAAACCAAACCGGACAACCCTTGTGCTCTAAAACCGGACAACTCTATTTGTTGCCAACAGCCCATGATCGTGCCGCCGGATCAACTACAAGACAAAAGCGGGCGCTATTACTTCAAGGATACATTCCGCCTTAAAGAGGGCGAGATATTTATCTCCCCCTTTGATCTGAATATGGAGCACGGAATGATTGAACGACCGTTCAAGCCGGTCATCCGTTTCGGTATGCCCATCTTCAACAGCGGGGGTGAAAAACGGGGTATTATCGTATTGACGTATCTCGGGGGAAAGGTCCTTGAACAACTGGATAAGTTTAAGCATAACGAAATACCAATGTACGACATGTTGCTTAACCGAGATGGCTATTTCCTCAGGGCAATACGTAGCGATGATGAATGGGGGTTTATGTTGCCCGAAAGGAAAGGCAACACATTTGCCAATTTATTCCCTGCCATCTGGGGTAAAATCGCAGACACCCCATCCGGTCAGTTTATGGATGCGCAGGGGCTATTTACTTTCTCCATGATCTTCCCGCTTGCAGAGTGGCAAAAAAACAGTTCCGGGGCGCCCGAGGCATCGGGTTCCAGCGTCAAGTATATAGGTGAATCTGAATACCGATGGAAGATTGTCTGCTTCACACCGCGCGAAGCCATTCTGGGTATGACGCATGAATTACGGACAGTGCTTTTAATCTTCAATGCAATGTTTGCGCTGTTGGCAGGAATTGGCATCTGTTTGCTGGCCAGGGCAAAGGTGAGACACCGCATTGCTGAAGATATAATTGAGAATATGGCTCATTATGACCTGCTAACGGGCTTGCCGAATCGCCCCCTGCTTTACGACAGGCTGGGCATGGCATTAGCAAATGCGAAGCGTAATAAGCAAATTATTTCCATCTTTTTCCTTGATCTGGATGGCTTCAAGGATGTTAACGACAGCCTTGGACACGAGGCGGGAGACCATGTGCTTAAAGAAGTGTCGAGCCGTCTGCAGCAATGCCTCCGGGGATCGGATACCGTTGCAAGATTGGGCGGGGATGAGTTCGTTCTGGTGATGACATCCACAACAGATTCAGAGGCGGCAGGCACCATTGCCACAAAGGTTATCAATGTACTGTCGGAACCGATCATGCTCAACGACCACTCGTGCTCTGTTGGCGCAAGCATTGGCATAGCGATGTATCCGCAAGATGGAACAGCTGCAGAAGATCTTTTGAGCAAAGCCGATGATGCCATGTATGCCGCCAAGGAAAGTGGAAAAAACACCTATCGATTCAGTTCATAGACTATCGAAAAAGCAGCATTATCTTTGAAGTGGCCCCTAGAATGTATGGCAGGTTTAATGTCCATAAATGGTCGAACTACGTCTGTCAGCTACCAGCAGCACTGGTTGGTTTTCAGGCATTCCAGATGGCCACTTTCAACCTTAATGGGTGGCAAGTTTGGTCCATCATACGCGGCGGCTGTCGGAAAACGATGGCTGTTCGAAATCGGAATCATCTCACCCATAGATGCAGGGGCTTAATCGTTTGTGGTTCCGTAGGCGCGAGGTCGCAATGATACTATGGCAGCCAACGCCCCCAGCATGATGCCGGCCAGCACATCCACCACTACATGCTGGCGTGTGGCCAGCGTGGAATAGACGATAGCGATACACCATACCCAGTTGACCAATAGAACCCACGGCGGCGTAGCAAAGCGGCGCAGCAAGTGATGTAACCAGATACCCGAAAAAATGGCTGTGGCTACGTGAAGCGAAGGGAAGGCATTGCCCGATGCATCCATGCTCTTAAGGAAAGCCACACCGGGATACTCAGCCCAGTCGACATTGGCCACCGGAACGGCCGTGGGCCAGAAGTAGAAAACGATCAGGGCTGCAAGGCACATCCAGGCCATGGCTTTAACATAAGCATATAGCTCGCGCCGCGTCGCCAATAATGCCGGGGGCAGGGAAACATAGACCCACAGTGATAGATACAGGAACAATGTCAGCGGATGAAAGCCGATCAGCCGATCCAGCGAGGTCATGGGCATCACCGTTACCGGGTAGACCGGATTGTTGAGCAAATAGAAGTAAGCGCCGAAAAACAGACCAATGAAAATTGGCGTACCAATAGCTTTGAGATACACATCCCTGAGCATCACTGCGGCAATTTGCCGGTACCAGGGCATCAGCTGTTTGTTTTCGTTCAAGGCCTTTTCACCATGAGATGCGGCAGATGACCCGTCATGAAAGGGCCTGACGCAAGGTGACAAAATGCAGCCTAGCTGCTTTGACTGTGGCCAGTATGTCGGGGAGGGCTTCGAGAATCACAGGAATGCCGTCGGGTGTGCACGCAGCATTGCCATCGTGCATCAGCAATATGGCCCCCGCCCGCAGATCATGCAGCAGTTTGCTTTTTACGCGTTCGGCATCGCCGATCCGGGTGTCGAAACCGCGTGCCGACCAGCTGGCGAGCTGTAGACCAAATCGAGTGAGTACCGGATCAAGAAAGGGATTGCGCAAACCGGCGGGTGCGCGAAAAAACAGGGGGCGCTGGCCGGTAATACTAGTGAGCGTGTCCTGAGCGGCCTGCAATTCACGCGTGATAGCAGAAGGTCCCATCAGGGAAAAATGGTGGAGGTGATGCTGGCTATGATTTTCAACGGCATGACCACGGCGCACAATTTCACGGCACAAGTCCGGATAGCGCTCCACTTTTTCACCGATACAGAAAAAGGTCGCTCGGATAGCGTAACGATCAAGGATATCCAGGACCTGCGGTGTAACGACAGGATCGGGGCCATCGTCGATAGTCAGTGCGACTTCATTTCTGGCTATGGCAGCAGTCGGCAGTCGTGTCCAGTTCGCTCCCAGCCAGTGGCTACGCGGCCACAGTCCGAGCATGGCGAGCAGCGCGTGATTGGCAAAAACAGCGCCCAGCATCCAGCGCCATTGCGCAGGTTCCAGCATGACGAAGATTGCCGCCAATAAATGCAGGATGATCGTTGCGCGAATCAGCAACAACGGTTTCCATCGCGCATTACGCATGCAAGTGCCGGGGAAGAATTGCCGGGATCAGTGCCACAATGGCGCCCGGTGCCACGATGACGTCCATATCATGCAATATCGATATATTGGAAAATGAAAGCAAGTTTTCCCAAGCCCTGACATTTAACAGTGTGTCCTTGCGGAAGTGGATATGGCGGGAAGCCATGCGCAGCACGGCGTTGTTCGCAAACCGGCATCGGTGCACTCCCGGGACGCTCGGGATTTCGGAGCGTTATCGTCCGGAGCTTTCAATGAGAATCTGCAGGCGGCACCATCGCTTCAGAAGCCCACAATCTCCAGGTAAATCCAAGACCGGCGGAAAGATAAAACCTGTTCCGCACCAGCGGACTGCCTGCGTTTACCCCGCCCGATAATGTCCGCATGCTGACCATGAGCCCGACATTCAGCTCATCGTCGTACTGATAACTTAGCGAAGTATCAAGGAAATAGCTGTGTAGTCCTTGCCTGGCTCGGTAAGCAGGCCGCGTAGTGGTGGCATAGATCGGATCGACGCCATAATAGTATTGATTATAGCGCCTAGATGCGTACATCAGCCCTCCGTCCAGGCGCAGGATGAGCTTTTCCATCCGGGGAAGAATATCGTAACGTTCATAACGCAGGCTCGGCTCGGCTACCCAGCCGAGAAATGTCTGGCTGGTATCCGCAGCGATCCGCAACGGAAGATGCAGGCTCAGCTTGTCCGCATCGTGATGTTCAATGATCCAGTTCAACTTTGGCCCGACCTGACCCACCAGATGCAATGCAGGCATGCCCCGACGCGCATCATTGCTGTTCCTTACCGGCAAGCCGAATGAGAAACTCAGATCCAGAGATAGCCCATCTGCTTCGAACAGGCGTCCGCGAACGCCGTCACGATCGGCGCGCAGAATCTCTCCGCGATAGATGAGGTAGGGCAAGCCAAGCGGTAATGTATAACGCTGATCGCTGCCTACATATTGGGGAATGGTAAAGATGCCGCCTGCAAGTCCGATCTCCCAGAGAGGCTTGGGTATTTCTTCCGCAACTGCGGGGACAGCACAAGCCAGGATCAGGAAGGCCAACAGAATTCTCATTGTTGAGAATATCTGCGCCATCGGATTTTCAAATCAATTCCCCATGCCAAGCATGGCGGCAATAATATTCTTCTGAATCTCGGTGCTGCCGGAAAACAGCCGCCCTGCCATCGCATCCTGAACAAGAACGGCATGCTCGTCTTCCAGCCCCTTCGTTCCCAGAATTTGAACAGCATCAAGGCATGAACTCAGGAATGCCTCACTCGCATACCATTTGGTTGCCGCACTCTCCACCGTAATGCGTTTGCGTCGGTCAGAGTGATCGGCGCACTTGGCCACCCACATACGCACCGTATCCAGGCGTAGTTTCATTTCGGCAATGCGGTGGCTGATCGCTTGATTATCGGAGAGGGGGGCACCCTTCACCTGCCGTGTTCTGGCAAACCTCACAACCTCATCGAGTTGCCACTGCATCACACCGGCAATGCCGGAAAAAATGAAGGCACGCTCAAGCTCCAGGGCCAAATGAATCATGATGTTGCCCGAGCACGCTTTGCCAAGCAGGCGGTCAGAGGGAATCCGGCAATCTGACATGATTACGTCGCCCATGGTCGCTGTAGCGCAGCCCTGCACGACAGGACCTTCGGAAAAATTCACACCCGGATCGTCATGGCGAACCAGGAACGCCGAAATTTTCCCCTCGTACTTCGCATAAACCACCAGCACATCGGCAATGGGGGTATTGGTGATATAGCGTTTGCAGCCATTGAGCAGGTAGCCGTCGGCCGTAGCCACTGCGCTTGCCTGCATGGCTTGGGTGTCCGAACCGGCCTGCGGTTCAGTGATGGCATGGCCACCAATCAACTCTCCACTCACAAGCCGGGGAAGCAACTCCCGCTTCTGGCTGTCGCTGCCGAAACGGATCAGCGGAAAGACAATGCCCCAGATATGCGCGTTGGCGGCAAGGATCAATCCCGGGTCGCGCGTTGCCCTTCCCAGCAGTTCGTGATCCCCACAAAGTTTTTCAAAACTGTCACCCAGTCCCCCGAACTCATTGGAAACGGCATGCCTGAAAAGTCCCGCTTTCCCGCACAGTTTCAGTCGCTGCTTTGCCTCTTTGATGCTGAGATCAACAGCAGGTCCTATCTCAGGAATAAAATGATTGCTCAAAACACCCTCCTAAATCATCCCTGCGACAGCCCGGTAATCCACCTTGCCGTTCGTCAATAGCGGTATCGCCTGCAACTGCACGAAGCGGTAAGGCTGCATATAGGCCACAAGATTTTGTTTCAAATACGCCCGCAGGGCTTCCAGATCAACACTCTTGCCGGCCACCACGGCCACCAGTCGCTGACCGCAGATGGGGTCACTCTCGCCAACCAGCACCGAACCTCGCACCGCTTCGAAACGGTTGATGACGGCCTCGATCTCGGCGGGTTCGATTCGATACCCGGACGATTTGATCATACGGTCCATTCGCCCGTGGTAAAGAAGCTCATCATGATCGTTACGCGATACCCGATCACCCGTGTGATACCACGGGTGATCCAGCGCCTGAACATGTCCTTCCTGCCAGTAGCCACTCATCAGGCACG
Source organism: Zetaproteobacteria bacterium CG1_02_55_237 (assembly GCA_001871195.1). Taxonomy (GTDB): domain Bacteria; phylum Pseudomonadota; class Zetaproteobacteria; order Mariprofundales; family Mariprofundaceae; genus UBA1543. Next base: position 57,376 of record MNXA01000021.1, on the reverse strand, counting down.
GGCCGTTGACCAACAACTCACCCGAATCACTGATCATGAGTTCCGCTTCGCAAGCCGACCCGCCAATCGGGACGGACTCCAGTGTCTCCAGTCTTGATCGCTGCACAGGCCAAAAGGTGCAAACATTTGTTTCGGTCGGCCCGAACAGGTTGTAAAGCGCAACATGAGGAAGTGCCTGTGCCAGCCTGATCAGGCCTGGAAGCGGGAACACCTCGCCGGCAAAAAGAATGCGCTTCATGGCAGGCAACTGCCCGGGAGCCAGTCCGCCGCGCAAGGCCAGAAAGCCGAGTATTGAGGGAACGGTATACCAACTCGTAATCGCCACTTCATCGAACCAGGCAACGAGCTTTTTCGGTGACAGCGTCAGTGATTGCGGCACGAAACAGGTTCGTGCCCCGCAATAAACGCCGGTGAACAAATCGAACAGGGACAGGTCGAAGTGAAACGGGGCCAGGCTGGCAATCCGGTCTTCCTTACCGATACCAAATGTCGTTGCCGACCAGAACACAAAGGCATCAATGGCGCGACAGCTGATCGATACACCCTTCGGGTTTCCTGTCGAACCCGAGGTATAGAGAATCGCCGCCAGATCTTCGGGGGAAGAGCGGTAAACCCCATCGATATCCCCATGCTGCTCATCTCCGAACAACTGCGGATTATTGAGATCGATCCATTCAACAGATGCGTCACACCACTCAGGGCATGCCCCGATGCCGATGATGCAGCGTGGCCGCACATCGCCCATAATATAAGCGAGCCTGGATGCAGGGTTCTGGGGATCCAGCGGCACATAACAGGCGCCGGCAAAAAGGATGCCGTAGATGCCTTGAGCCGCATCAATGCCGCGCGACAATAGCAGGCATACCCGATCTCCGGGGCGCACGCCGTGATGCAGCAGAACATGACTGATGCGCCCTGCATTCACGAAGAAGCTTCGATATGTTGTATCCCGGCCGTTTTCGCTGAAGGCAATGCGATCCGGGGTGTGCATTTGCTGTTTTATCAAGTGATCGGCAACGAGCATCTTAAGTGTCTGTCTCCTCGCCCTTCAGCTCTGCAGACATGGCTCCGGTCAGGGACTCAAGCCACTGCCGGTCGATCTGGCTGGACACATAGTTAAAACTCAATGTGATGCAACCGTTGAACTGACTTACCAGTATGGCAAGTGAAGGAGGGGCCGTGACCTGACTGAGCTGGAACATCGACATCACCTTCGCACCGGCAATCTCGCTCACTTTCGGATCGGCTTCGCCCGTGTATGAAAACCAGAAAGAGCTACGCTCCTGTCCTTTCCCTGTGTTACGTATGATGCGCCCGTATTTCTCCAGCGATAGCCAGCTGCCCGCCTGCATCAGGGGAACCAGGGCATGATCCAGCCCTGAACGTACCGTCGCCTTGTGTTGCTCGCGAAGGGCCTGAAAAAGTTTTTTGCGATCACGCACCTCTTCCAGCTTAGCCTGAGCAAAGAGGAAGCTGACCTGATTGCCCAGCATCGGAAACAGGGCTTTACGCTTGCGCATATTCATCGCATAGGGAACGCAGAAGCCCTCCTTCTCGTCACAGCCGGCCTTCTCCAGCGCACGCATAAGGCAGCCGATAAAATAGAGCGCTATCCCGGTCATCCCTGCTTCTTTCATGGCACGCGCCATGATTACTTTGGATGTTTCGGCATCAATACGTACGATATGGAAGTCCAGCCTGTCCGCCTGAATGGCGATCGTCTTTGGCAATGAGCTGGCAGTTTTATCCAGGGCACTGATATGGCGCTTGGCCCTGAATATCATCCCCAGTTTTTTCCACAAACCCCATTTTGACGTGAGTTGCCCGAAGGCATCCACGCCATCCGATGGCTCTGCATCACCAAGCAGATGCCAGACAACCAATTCTGCGCCCTTGGCATCGCAGATCGGATGAAACCAGCGCATCATGAAGAAGGCTCTTTCAGCCATCTCGACCAGATGGAATTCGATTGGAGCGACAGCATCAGCAGGCGTTGTAACATTGATGATCTTGCCTATTGTCTCCAGAGCCTCATCCCTGCTCTTTGCTGAATGGCGAAAAAACACAGCTGGATTCGGGTCGCCATTCCTCTCCCAATAGTAGCGGCGTCCTTTCTGCCTCAACCTGACATTCGTATCGGGAAAGCGTGCAATAAATGCTTTGCACCGGCTACTGATCACATCCACATCGGGACTGCTCTCCAGTTCATAAACAAGAGCACACATGTTGCCAGCCAGGCCCGAACGACGGATCTCGTGATCCATCATCAAGGTAAAGTGATCTGCGGTATTAAGGGCTCCGGGCATACCAGCGCATCCTGTCTTTAGCGGTGACGCTCTATCCAACTGCTGATCCGGTTCAGCGTCTGGATATTGTCCGGCTCGATTTCCTCGTCCGGGAGCGTGACGCCGAACCGCTCCTCGATAAACAACACCAGTCGCATAATGCCCATACTGTCCAGGCCTGCCTCCAGAAGATCGTCATCACCGGAAAATGATGTCTCATCGAGAACATGGACCAACTCCCGGAAAACAAAACTTTTCAGTTCATCATGCATGATGCCCCCTCGGTTGCGGCTTGGTGATGGTTTTGGACAGCTCAGAGTCTATTGTCTATGTTCTGTAAAGAGTAGCTGCTCTGTGCATAAAGCTTGAGGCTAATGAGTTTTACTTTCAGGCAAGGCGATATTCTATGCACTATTTTCTTCTACGCTTAATTCCAGCAGGCGTTTTTTTATCGTTGCCCTGGTATGGTCAACCAAGCCTTTTGTTGACCTTAACTCCTTTGGCAGTTCTGCGACCCTGATTGGTTCTTGATACTCAATCACCATTCGATTTCTCCCTCTGGAGAATTCCGTCCACGACTGTTTTTTACCCAGAAAAAGAGGGTCGCAGTAGATCACAACAGGTTGAACGACACAGTTGGACTTAAACGCAGCGAGGAAGCTGGTCGTGTGGAAACGACCGATGGATACGCTCGACCTGGATCTTGTGCCTTCAGCAAAAACAATGACATGATGACCCTCATCCAGACGCTGACAACACTCATTGATAATTCGTTTGCTGGCCTCTCTGGTTCCATCCATGCCTTCAATATAGCCCGCGACCTTTACGAAATTAGAAAGGATCGGATTATCGCGCGTTTTTGATTTGTAGAGGCAAACGGCATTGGGGAAATCTTTGAGCAAAACAATAAAATCAAGTAGAGAGGGATGGTTGGCGACAATGACTGATGGCTCGTTTATCGGGGTGCCAACAAACCTGAATGAGACCAGCCCGAGTCTGGTGAGCGTATTCAGGTAAATGACAACATGTTTATGCGCATGAAACAGCGCATGTTTGCGCTTTTCAGACACTTGGCCCTGGTACCTCATGATTTGAGGCATGACTTGTTTGCCAAGCCAAAGGACCTGAATGGCAAACTGCGCGAAGCAGTATGCTGTCAGTGTCATTCGGAATGCCAGTGTTAAGAATTTCATACTCTCCCCGTGGGTATGGCACGACGCTGGTGCTGTAGAAAGCTATGGGGTCGTGGTCACTAAATATAGATATCTCAATTGGATATGAGAATAAATAATTTGGTGTTGGCAGGATTTCAGGTGAATTTTCTGGCATGCAGGCTAATCGTCAGTTTAAAGAAACTGGCGCACCCTAGAGGATTCGAACCTCTGGCCTCTGCCTTCGGAGGGCAGCGCTCTATCCAGCTGAGCTAAGGGTGCGTTGGGATATTGCGGACGGCCGCATCTTACTTGCTCCCCATGTGAAATGAAACAAGCCCATTGTTTGTGCCATAATACGAATCATTGGGGTGCATCATGCGTAAAGAAAAACGGATTGGTCTGGCTTTGGGTAGTGGCGCGGCGCGCGGCTGGGGGCATATCGGCGTGATCCGGGCTCTCGAACGTCGCGGCATCCGGCCGCATGTTGTCTGCGGCTCGTCGATGGGAGCCATGATTGGTGCAGCTTTGGCCTGCGGGCATCTCGACGGACTTGCCGAATGGGCAGCGAAGCTCACCAACCGGCAGGTGTTGCGCCTGATGGATTTTTCCCTGACCAGCGGCGGCTTGATTCAGGGTAGTCGTTTGATGCAAGAGCTGGATTCCTTTGTGTCGGATGTGCCCATTGAATCTCTTCCGATGGCCTATGCAGCAGTGGCCGCCGATCTGGATAGCGGGCAGGAGTTGTGCCTGCGTAACGGGTCTTTACCACTGGCGGTGCGAGCTTCCATGGCATTGCCGGGTCTGTTTGCACCGGTGTGTCGCGACCATCGCTGGCTGGTGGACGGGGGGCTGGTTAATCCGGTGCCGGTATCCATTTGTCGCGAACTGGGTGCCGAGGTGGTGATCGGAATTAACCTCAATGGTGAACCGGCCGGTCGCAAGGCGCGCTTCGCCGGCCGGGAAACACGCTTGTCTCTCAATCTGCCCGAGAGCGAATTCTTTCAGCGTATTACCCAGGAGTTGGCGCCGCTCAAAGAGCGGGTGCAGGCATGGCTGCCCGAGAACGGACTGCTGTCAGACAATGCACCGCGCCGGCCGAATTTGTTCGAGGTTGTCGTCGGCTCAATCGACATCATGCAGGACATTCTGACCCGCAATCGCCTAAGCAGGAATCCGCCCGATGTTCTGATTGAACCGCATCTCGGGCATATGGGGCTGATGGAATTCGATCGCGCCACGGAGGCCATGGAGGAGGGGGAGTCTGCCGTAGAGGCCGCCGACAAGGCCGGTGCTTTGCGGATTCTGGAAGGCTGATACAAAAAAAAAATGCCCTGACAAGCAGGGCATCCTCGTTTGCAGTGTTTCCTGTCTAGGCCATCAGCCGGTTGGCTGGAAGTCCGAAGACTCCTGCGTGGCCATGTGCTCGTAGGTATTCCAGCGCCGCTCCAGTGTGGCCTGCGCCTGGGTCATCAGGCGTTCGGCTTCCTCCGGGTTGGTGCGCAGAATCGACTTGTAGCGCATTTCGTTGTAGGCGTATTCCTTCAGCTTGATGCGCGGAGCCGGTGAATCCAGCACGAACGGCTTCTTGCCGGCGCGTCGCAGTGCAGGGTTGTAGCGGATCAGCGGCCAGTAGCCGCTAGCTACTGCCAGATCCTGCTGGGTGAGTCCCTGGGTCATATCGATACCGTGGGCGATGCAGTGACTATACGCAAGAATCAGCGACGGGCCGTCGTATTCCTCAGCCTCACGCATGGCCAGAAGCGTCTGCTGCGGATTTGCCCCCATGGCGACACGTGCCACATAAACATTGCCGTAGGAGATGGCCTGCAAGGCCAGGTCCTTCTTGCCGACACGCTTGCCGGCGGCAGCAAATTTGGCTGTGGCAGCGGTTGGCGTGGATTTCGAAGCCTGCCCGCCGGTATTGGAATAAACCTCGGTATCCAGCACCAGCACATTGATATTACGCCCGGTGGCCAGGGCATGATCCAGACCAGATGAGCCGATATCGTAGGCCCAGCCATCACCACCGACCAGCCACACGCTGCGCCTGAGCAGATGATCGGCAACAGTCAGCAGTTCGCGTGACGCCGGTGTGTCTAGTTCGGCCAGCTTGCTCTTCAGGGCTTTCACGCGAAGGGCCTGCTTGTGCATCTCCGAACCGATGTGCTGGTCGGTGTTGCACAGGGCCTCGATAAACTCCAGATCGAGATAGTCGGCACCCATTTCGTGCAGGCGTTGCTTGGCCATGGCCAGTTGATGGTCGGCCGAGATGCGCATGCCGAGGCCGAATTCCGCATTGTCCTCGAATAATGAATTCGACCAGGCTGGCCCCTTGCCATCGGCATTCTTGCTCCATGGCGTGGCCGGCAGGTTGCCGCCGAAGATCGACGAACAGCCGGTGGCATTGGCAACCAGCAGGCGTGGGCCGAAGAGCTGGGTGAGCAGGCGGATATACGGTGTTTCTCCACAACCGGAGCAGGCCCCGGAGAACTCGAACAAAGGTTCGAGGAACTGTGCACCGCGCACTGAGGAGAAGTCGATATTGGCGCGTTCGTTGTAGGGGATGGTTTCGAAGAATTCGATATTTTTCTTTTCCTGTTCCAGCAGCGGCGCCTTGTCGTCCATGTTGATGGCCTTGCGCGTCGGATCCGCCGGATCCAGCGCCGGGCAGGCATGCACGCACAGTTCGCAGCCGGTGCAGTCCTCAACATAGATTTGCAGGGTATAGCGGGTTTCGGGGAAGCCGCGCGCACTAACCGGTGCGGAATGGAAGCCCTCGTCGGCCTTCTCCAGATGGTCTTCATGGTAGAACTTGGCGCGAATCACACTGTGCGGGCATACATAGCTGCAATTGCCGCATTGAATACAGGTGTCCGGTTCCCATTTGGGCACGAAATCGGAGATGTTGCGTTTCTCCCACTTGGCCGTGCTCGATGGATAGGTGCCATCCACCGGCAGCATGCTTACCGGCAGGGCATCGCCGTGTCCGGCCAGCATCGGGCCGGTGACTTCCTGTACGAACTTCGGTGCGGCAGCAGGTACAGGCAGATGCATGCCGCGCAGGCTGTCGGCTGTTTGCGGTATCTTTACCTCATGCAGATGATCCAGCGCTGCATCCACGGCAACGAAGTTCTGCTTGACGATCTCCGCACCCTTTTTGGAGTAGGTTTTTTCGATGGCCGTCTTGATTTTCGCAATAGCTTCCTCGCGTGGAAGCACGCCGGAGAGGGCGAAGAAGCAGGTCTGCATGATGGTGTTGATGCGGCCGCGCATGCCGGTGTCGCGGGCTACGCTTGATGCATCAATCACGTAAAAGTGTACATGGTGCTCAATCATCTGCTGCTGCACAGGCAGCGGCAGGGTGGCCCATATCTCATCGGCGGAATGCGGCGTGTTGAGCAGGAAAACAGCGCCATCGGCCGCCTTGTCCAGCATATCCACCTCATCGATGAAGGTGGCCTTGTGGCAGGCGATGAAATTGGCCGATTCGATCAGATAGGGGGCATGAATCGGCTCCGGGCCGAATCGCAAATGCGAAATGGTGTGTGAGCCGGCCTTCTTCGAGTCGTAGACAAAATAACCCTGACAGTAGAGATCGGTGCTTTCGCCGATGATCTTGATGCTGTTCTTGTTGGCCGACACCGTGCCATCGGAGCCCAGACCGAAGAACAGGGCGCGGGTGACCGACTTGGGCTCGATGCTGAAGGATGGGTCGTACTCCAGACTTGAGTGGGTTACATCATCATTGATACCGATGGTGAAGTGGTTCTTTGACTTATCCTTGGCCAGCTCCGCGTAAATCGCTTTGACCATGGCCGGGGTGAATTCCTTGGAGGACAGGCCATAACGCCCGCCGATGATGGCAGGCATCTGCGGGAAGCTGCCGTCGGCCACACATTCCACCAGAGCCGTCACCACATCCAGATACAACGGCTCACCGCCGGAGCCGGGCTCCTTGGTGCGATCCAGTACGGCGATGCGTTTGCAGCTTGCCGGAAGGGCGCCAATCAGGTGCTTTGCACTGAATGGACGATACAGACGCACGATAAGCACGCCGAATTTGGCCCCATTGGCATTGAGTACATCAATGGTTTCGCAAACGGTTTCAGCACCCGAGCCCATGATGATGATGACATGCTCGGCATCAGGAGCGCCGTGGTAATCGAACAGGTGATACTGCCGGCCAGTGAGTTTGGCGAAGCGATCCATGCAGCCTTGCACGATTTCCGGCGTTGCGGCATAGAAACTGTTCACACTTTCGCGGCCCTGAAAATAAACATCCGGATTTTGCGCGGTGCCGCGGATAAACGGATTGCTCGGATTCAGCGCCCGGTTGCGGTGCGCGAAGACCAGCTCATCGTCGATCATTGCCCGGATATGCGCATCGGGAATCAGACGGATTTTGTTGATTTCATGCGAGGTGCGGAAGCCATCGAAGAAATTAATAAAGGGAATACGCGCTTCAAGGGTGGCTGCATGGGTGATCAGGGCAGCATCGTGCGCTTCCTGCACGGAGGAGGAGGCGAGCATGGCAAAGCCTGTGGTGCGCGCTGCCATCACATCCTGATGATCGCCGAAAATGGACAGGCCCTGAGCTGCCAGCGAACGGGCGGCCACATGAAAGACACAGGCGGTCAACTCGCCGGCAATCTTGTACATATTGGGCAGCATCAGCATCAGGCCCTGCGAAGCGGTGAATGTGGTGGTCAGCGCTCCGGTTTGCAACGCGCCGTGCGCTGTGCCGGCGGCACCGCCCTCACTCTGCATTTCAATGACATCCGGCACCTGTCCCCAGATGTTCGGTTTCTTCTGTGAGGACCAGTTGTCGGATAGTTCGGCCATATCGGTGGACGGGGTGATGGGGTAGATGGAAATGACTTCGCTGACGCGGTAGGCGATGTGCGCCACCGCCGTGCCGCCATCCATGGCAACCTGTTGTGCCTGTTCTACGGGGCTGTTTGTGTCGCTCATGCGGCACCTCCCTTTGCTGTTTGTGCGGAGGTGTCGATAACCATTTCGATAGCGTGACATGGGCACTGTTCGTAGCAGGTGGCGCAGCCGGTACAGCGATCGTAGTTGTACTGGTAGCGGTTGCCCTTGCCTAGCTTAATAATCGCATCCTCCGGACACGATCCGTAGCAGCCGTCGCATTCGAAGCAGTTACCGCAGGACAGGCAGCGGCGTGCCTCGAACTGCGCCTCCTGCTCGGTAAGTCCCTGCATGATTTCCTCGAAACCGCCGAGACGATTCTCCGGAGCCAGTTCACCCTGTTTCTTCTTCGGCGCTTCCGTGCGATACCACAGGTGCAGGCTTTCATGGCCGACGATGGGATGCTTGTCGGCGGTCTGATAGGTGCTGCCATGCAGCCACGCGTCGATATGCCGTGCCGCCTTCTTGCCATGGCCGGTGGCAATGGTGACCGAGCGCTCGGAAGGCACCATATCGCCGCCGGCGAAGATGCCGTCGGCACCGGTCATCATGCCATTGTTCACAATCACCGTGTCGTCGCGGTTGAATTCGATCCCGGGGATCTGCCGCAGGAAAGCGGTATCGGTATCCTGACCAACAGCCATAATCAGCGAATCGACTTCCAGTGATTCGTAGCGTCCGGTGGGTTGTGGGCGGCCCTTGTCATCCAGTTCCATGACCTCAACCTTGAAGGTGGTGGCATCGATTTCCTTGATGGTGCGCAGCCAGTTGATCTTCACGCCTTCCTCGATGGCTTCATCGGCCTCAAAATCATGCGCCGGCATGCTGGCACGGTCGCGGCGGTAGATGATGACCGCCTCTGTTGCGCCCAGACGTTTGGCGGTGCGTGCCGCATCCATGGCTGTATTGCCGCCGCCATAAATGGCTACGCGCCGACCCATATGCAGTTCTTCGCCATTTTCCACGCTCTTGAGGAAGCTGACCGCATCCATGATTTTGGCCGCATCGCGGCCGGGGATGTCGATATTCTTGGAGAGGTGTGCGCCGACAGCGATGAATACGGCATCAAAACAGCCTGCCTCTTTTTCGGCCAGCACATCCTCAACCCGATGATTGAGCACGATCTTCACGCCCATGTCCTCAACACGTTTAATTTCGGCATTGAGCTCATTGCGCGGCATGCGGTAGGCCGGGATGCCGAAATGAATCATGCCGCCGGCAAACGGACCTGCCTCACGAACTTCTACATCATGTCCGAGGCGTTTGAGGTGATAGGCGCAGGACAGGCCGCTGGGGCCGGCGCCGATGATCAGAACCTTTTTGCCGTTCGGCGGCGCCGTGAAGCTTGGCGTCCAGCCTTTTTCCAGAGCCAAATCACCGAGAAAACGTTCGACGGCGTGGATGCTCACCTCCTGATCGGTGAGGGCGCGGTTGCAGGACGTTTCGCAGGGGTGATAACAGACGCGACCGTGAATGGCGGGGAATGGATTGTTTTCAATCAGCTTCTGCCATGCGGCTTCATACAGCCCTTCCTGGGCCAGAGCCAGCCAGGCCTGGATGTCTTCGCCGGCAGGGCAGGCATGGTTGCATGGCGGGAGAAAATCCATGTAAACCGGGATGCGACTGCGTTGGGCTCCGGTTCCTGTGTCGTGCTGTGTCAGATCGGGTTGGGCGGTCAGGTCCTTCTGGGTCATCGGCAAAGGCTCACTTTCGTTGGTTTGATGCTCTGTTGGTGTGATGCTTCAAAACACGAGTGATCATACTACCGGATAACAGGCATGACCATCCCCGTCACGGAATAAAGGATGCTCTGGGAAACTCAGAGAGTCCGTGCGGCTCATGGGCGGGCCGCCAAAAGCATGCGCGTAAGTGCTTGATTTTGTGAAGCATAGGCAAAACCGCGCTTTTGCCTGTGGTGTGCTGAATAAGTGCAGGGCTGCATTTATTCAGGCTTGCCTTAACCTCCGGCCAGCTTGGCCTTGTGGCCCTCTTTCTCCAGCATGGCAAGCAGTTTGTCGCGATGGTCTCCCTGAATTTCGATGCAGCCATTCTTTACCGCACCACCCGTACCGAGCTGGTTTTTCAGGTTTTTGAGCAGGTTTTTCAAGGCTGCTTCAGGCAGGTCCAGTCCGCTGATGATGCAAACGGTTTTACCACCGCGGCCTTTGCTTTCACGCCCGATGCGTATGCCCTGCTTGGCCGGGTTTTTAATGCTGCTGGCGGCAGTGGGTGGCGCTGACTTCTTTTTGTCCTTGCCCGGCATCGGTTTGCCGATCTGCCCGTGTTCGGTTGAATAAACCAACCTTCCCTTATTTGTCATATCTCGGCCTCCATCACATGCGGCAACATATGATGATGCACCCCGGATGGCAAAGGGGTCCTTGACGGATTGCCCGGACGGGCCTGAAATGGCGCGGCTTTCTATTTATATGGGGATGTTGATGGAGCAGGTGTTATCGTATGTGAAGGATGCATTGCAGGAGTTGGCCCGCTTGCTGTTGGCGACGTTGGGCGTGGTCCTGCTTAATTTCGCTCTGTTATATGCTGGGAAGGTGGCTTGGCGGGTGTATGGAGAAACGCATACGGGGCAGTATTTCGCAGAGATTAATCCGGAGGCAGCCCGTTTGATTAACGAGGTGCTTGCCTTGACCCCTTACTCGCAGACCTCGCTTGAGCTGGCGCTGGCGGCCATGCTTTGCGTGCTGGTGATTGTGTCGCTGATGCAGGTGTCGGGACTGCTGCGCGTGTTGTACGACCCGCTGCCGCTTTTGTTGCGCCTGCTCTGGCCGGTTGTGCTGACCTTGCTTTTCGCATTGCCCTATGCCGCCTACGATGCGCGACTGGATTCCTATCAGTGCTATGTATATCTGCTGCTGCCGGGCATATTCTGTCTGTTCTGGTCGGCGATGAAGGCAGTGCGCCGTCTGGTGCCGGATATTTCAGTGCTTCTGTCTGTGGTGTCTTCTCGCCGTTAGGAGAGTTGGGTCTCGGGCTGTTCTTCCGGCACCTCAATAACAAAGATGTATGGATCGTTGAGTGGGCCGAAGGTAATTTCATGCCGGCCGGGTTCGAGGCGGGCAATATCAGATGCGCTGCCGTAGGCGATGCGCTCCTCATCCAGCGTGCAGTAATCGCCATGATTCATGACGCGTAATTGCAGGCCGCCATCGGGGCAGGCTTCAATTTTCAGGTGCTGCTCTCGCAGCTTTCGGCCTTCGTCAGGCAGGCGTACTTCTGGCATATGGCGACCACTGAACAACTCGGTGACGCTGACCGGGTTGATGTAGGCGCCGAACACCCAGGGTAAATGGCTCACACGGCAAGAAGTATTGCATAGCGTGCGTTTCGCCTTGTCGTTCACACCATGCAGTGTGGCATGGCTGATTGTCTCCGCTGTGCCCTCTACTTCCGCATCAACCAGTGTGTCCTGTAGACGCGAGAACAGTGCGCCAAGCAGTGGCATCAGGCGGGTTCCCGGGCCGTTTACCAGGCGAATCAGGCTGCCGCGGTCGATGATTTCGGCACAACCATCAGTCAGGGCGCGCACCGTTGCCGTACGCTTGTTCGCAGCGCCCGTCAGAGCGAGTTCACCGGCGATTTCGCCGGGCCCGAGTTTGGTTGTCAGTTTTTTCTTTCCCGCGTTTGTGCGGAAAACCTCCAGCCAACCCTCTTGAATCAGATAGGCAGCATCGCCATCATCGCCCTGACGCATCAGAACATCACCTTTGTGGAATTGTAATGTGCGCGCCATGGACTCGTCCTCTTCTCCTCTTGCCGTTTGAATCTGCCACCCGGCGGTTTGCCGAAGAATATGAGGTGGCAGGAGGACCGCCGGGTGGAAGAGCGGACTTTATAGGTGTATGTTGCTGAAACTGTGACAGGTATCGCAAATCGTGATATTTCCCTGTTCCTAATCTGGTTGCTGCTGCCATTCCACTGAGGCAGCATGCGCCACCGAAAGTTTATACGGGAGTGTTCATGTCCGCTAAACAAAGCAAGACAGCCAAGGCCGCTCCGGGCCTGAGCCATGAAGGTCGCGAATACAGCGCCAAAACCCTGCACGAAATGCACGATTCCATGTTGTTTATCCGCCGCTTCGAAGAGAAGGCGGGGCAACTGTATGGCCTGAAGAAGATTGGTGGCTTCTGTCACCTGTGCAATGGTCAGGAGGCTGTGTGCGTGGGTGTGCAGCATGCCGCGCAGGCCACCGATTACATGATGACCGGCTACCGCGACCACGGTCATATTCTGGCCCGCGGCGCCGATCCGACGGCCATCATGGCCGAGTTGCTCGGTAGAGCCGGTGGCATTGTGAAGGGCAAAGGCGGCTCGATGCATATGTTCGACTCCAAGCTGAATTTCGCTGGCGGTAACGGCATTGTCGGCGAGCAGGTGCCAATTGGCCTCGGTTTCGGTTTTGCCTCGTGGTATCGCGACGACGGTCGCGTCACGCTGTGTTTCATGGGTGACGGCGCCATCAATCAGGGCGCGGTGTACGAATCATTGAATATGGCTTCGCTGTGGAAGCTGCCGGTCGTCTTCGTGGTCGAAAACAATCAGTATGCCATGGGCACATCTATCGGCCGCGCATCGGCGGAAACCTCTTTGTTCAAGCGCGGTATTTCCTTCAAGGTGCCGGGCATGCACATCGACGGCATGGATGTGCTGGCGGTGGAGCAGAAGATGAGCGAGGCGATTGAGCATGCGCGTTCAGGGCAGGGCCCGATTATCGTCGAGGTCATGACCTATCGTTACCGCGGTCATTCGATGTCCGATCCTGCGACCTACCGTTCGCGTGAGGAAGTGGATGAATGGCGTACCGGTCGCGATCCGATTGCCCGCCTGCAGGTGCAGATGATTGATGCAGGTCTGGCCACTGAGGATGACTTCAAGCAGAAGGACCGGGAAATCAAAAAAGAGGTCGGCGAGATTGCCAAGGCAGCCGAGGCCATGCCGGAGCCTGATGGGGCCGAGATGTGGACGGATGTGTATTCCGATCCTATTGAGGGTGCATATCCGTATCCGGGCAAGGTGGGTTGAACATGAGCAAGATTACATACCGTGAAGCATTGAATCAGGCCATGTGCGAGGAAATGAGGCGCGATGAGCGCGTCTTCCTGATGGGCGAAGAGGTGGCCGAATACAATGGCGCCTACAAGGTGTCGCAGGGCATGCTGGAGAAATTCGGCTCCAAGCGGGTGATTGATACGCCGATTACCGAGCTGGGCTTTGCCGGTCTCGGTGTGGGTGCGGCGATGGCGGGCCTGCGGCCGATTATCGAGTTCATGACCTGGAACTTCGCCATTCTGGCGCTCGATCAGATCGTCAATGCGGCAGCCAAGATGAAGTATATGTCGGCCGGTCAATACAATGTGCCGATGGTGTTCCGCGGCGCCGGCGGTTCTGCCGCACGCGTCGGTTCGCAGCATTCGCAGTCGCTGGAGAACTGGCTGGCCAATGTGCCGGGCCTGAAGGTGGTAATGCCTTCCAATCCGGCTGATGCCAAGGGGCTGTTGAAGGCAGCGATTCGCGACAACGATACCGTCTGCTTCATCGAGAACGAGATCAATTACGGTGATGTCGGTGAAGTGCCGGATGAGGAATACATCATTCCGCTGGGCAAGGCCGACATCAAGCGTGTCGGTTCGGATGTGACCATTGTGGCGCATTCGCGCATGACCGGTTTTGCGTTGCTGGCCGCCGAAGAGCTGGCCAAGCAGGGCATCGAGGCCGAGGTGGTGGATCCGCGCACCATCAAGCCGCTGGATGAGAACACCATTCTGGCTTCGGTGGCCAAAACCAACCGCTGTGTGGTGGCCGAAGAAGGCTGGCGTTTTGCCGGTATCGGTGCCGAGATTTCAGCGCGCATCATGGAGAAGGGCTTCGATAATCTGGATGCGCCGGTGGCGCGTGTCACCGGCAAGGATGTGCCGATGGCCTATGCCGCCAATCTTGAGCGCATGACGCTGCCCAGTGTGGCCGATATCGTTGAAGCCGCCCGCGTGGTCTGCAACCGCGCCTGATGACAGATATTCTGTTCACCCCGAAGCGTGCGAAGCAGTCAGCCGCCCTTCGTAGCAAGTGATTACGAGGTAAAACAATGCCGATTGATGTATTTATGACCCAGCTGTCACCGACCATGACCGAGGGCAAGATTGCCCGCTGGTTGAAGAAGGAAGGGGATGAATTGAACTCCGGCGATGTCATGGCCGAGGTGGAAACCGACAAGGCGACCATGGAAATGGAAGTCGTCGACGAGGGTGTGCTGCACAGCATTCTTGCGCCGGAAGGTTCGATTGTTCCGGTCGGCTCGCCGATCGCAGTGATCGCGGAGGACGGCGAAGAGGTTCCGGCGGATTACAAACCGGACGCAGGCCAACAGGAAGCACCCAAGGTGGAAGCCCCGGTTGCAGCCGCTGCGCCAGCACCTGCGGCGGCTCCGGCTCCCGCGCCTGCAGCCGTAGCTGCTGCTCCAGCCCCGGCGCCTGCTGCCCGCGGTGGACGCATCAAGGCAAGCCCGCTGGCCAAGAGGCTGGCCAAACAGAAAGGTATCAATCTGGCAGCCATCACCGGCACCGGCCCGAATGGCCGCATCACCCGTGCCGACATCGAGCTGGCCGGCAAACGTGGTATCAGCCTGGGCGCAGGTACGGCAGCCTTTGTTGCGCCGCCGGTTCGCCCATTGCCGGCAGGCCCGCTGCCTTATCATGCCGATGAGTTCGAGCGAGTCGAGAATTCGATGATGCGCAAGGCCATTGCGCGCCGTTTGAGCGAATCCAAGCAGCATGTGCCGCATTTCTATCTGACCATCGATGTGTCCATGGATCGCCTGATGGATCTGCGCGCCCAGCTCAATGATGCCGCCAATGGCAACTTCAAGTTGTCGGTCAATGATTTCATCATCAAGGCTGTGGCCAAGGCACTGGTGGATGTACCGGCAGCCAATGCCTCGTGGACAGACACGCATACCCTCAAGCACAAGCATGCACACATCTCGGTGGCTGTGGCCATTGAGGGCGGCCTGATTACGCCGGTGGTGCGCTTTGCTGAACAGAAGGGCATCGTGGAGATATCCAACGCCGTGAAGGAACTGGCTGGTAGGGCGCGCGAAGGCGCACTCAAGCCCGAGGAATATAGCGGTGGCACCTTCTCGATTTCCAATCTCGGTATGTATGGCATCAAGAAGTTCTCGGCCATCGTCAATCCGCCCGAGGGTGCGATTCTTGCCGTGGGTGGCACCGAGGATCGGGCAGTCGTTGAAAATGGTCAGATCGTGGTGCGCAAGGTGATGAGCCTGACCCTGTCCTGCGACCATCGCGTGGTGGACGGTGCCGTTGGTGCCGAATTCCTTGCCGCGCTGAAGAAGCATATCGAAACCCCGGCCAGCGTGCTGATCTAAAACAACGCTGCGAAAGCACGGGGGTTTGTTTCTTGTGATTTCGTGGCCAAGGTATTGAGGACTTATTATGCCGATTGATGTTTATATGACCCAGCTTTCCCCGACTATGACCGAGGGCAAGATTGTCCGTTGGCTGAAGAAGGAAGGCGAGGAGCTGGCTTCCGGCGAGGTGATGGCCGAGGTGGAAACCGATAAGGCGACCATGGAAATGGAGGTCGTCGACGAAGGCATCCTGCATAAAATCCTGCAACCTGAAGGCGCCATCGTTTCGGTCGGCATGCCGATTGCAGTCATTGCCGAAGATGGCGAAGAGGTGCCGGCCGATTATATGCCGGATGGCTCTGGCATGGTTGAAGCCGCTGCTCCAGAAGCACCTGCCGAACCAGCTGCCCCGGCCGCCAGCCCGCAGCAGGTGGTCGAATCACTGGCTGCCGCAGCCGTTGCTCCGGCCTCTGAAGAGGATGACGAGTTCGAGCTGAAGCTGAAGCCTGCCGGCGTATTCAATGCCGATGGCGAATACGATGTGGTGGTGATCGGTGCCGGTCCCGGCGGTTATGTGGCGGCGATTCGTGCTGCACAGCTTGGCCTGAAGGTCGCCTGTGTCGAGTCCACGCATCTGGGCGGCATCTGCCTGAACTGGGGCTGTATTCCGACCAAGGCGCTGCTGCGCACCGCCGAAATCATCAATGTCATCGAGCATCATGGCGAGGAGCTTGGCATCGGCGTGAGCAAGGCAAAACCGAATCTGGAGGCCGCCATCGGGCGCAGTCGCGGTATTGCGAATAAACTCTCCGGCGGTATCGGCTTCCTGTTCAAGAAGAACAAGATTACCCATATCGAGGGCTTTGCATCGTTTGCCGCAGGTAACAAGCTGATGGTGAAGGGCGCTGATGGCGCTGAAAAGCAGGTCACGGCCAAGCATGTGATTGTCGCTACCGGTGCGCGTGCACGCGCCTTCCCCGGGATGGAAGTGGATGGTGAGGTGGTGATCACCTACAAGAAGGCGCTGTCCATGGAGAAGCTGCCCAAGAGGCTGGTGGTCATCGGCTCCGGTGCCATCGGTATGGAGTTCGCCTATTTCTACAATGCCATGGGCTCCGAGGTGACGGTCATCGAGGCCGCCCCGCAGATTCTTCCGCTTGAGGATCACGAGATTTCCAAAGTGGTAGATCGTTCGTTCAAGAAGAACGGCATCAAGATTATCACCGGCGCGATGGTTAAATCCGCCAAGAAGGTGAAGGTCGAGGGTTTGGTTGAGTACGAGTTGAAGGGCAAGCTGAATTCAATTGAAGGTGATTGCGTGCTGGTTGCTGTCGGCGTGCTCGGCAACACGGAGAACATCGGTGCCGAGAACACCTCGATGCAGATCGAGCGCAATACCATCGCCGTGGACGACTGGTATCGCACCGATCATCCCGGCGTGTATGCCATCGGCGATGTGATCGGCGCGCCCGCGCTGGCGCATGTGGCGTCGCATGAAGGCATTGTCTGTGTCGAGGCCATCGCTGGCGGTCATCCGCACAAGGTGGACTATGGCAATGTGCCGGGCTGCACCTACTGCCAGCCGCAGGTCGGCTCATGCGGCAAGACGGAGAACCAGTGCAAGGAAGAGGGTATTCCGGTGAAGATCGGCCGCATGTCCTATGCCCCGAACGGCAAGGCCATGGGCTTGGCCGAAACCGAGGGCATGGTCAAAACCATCTTCCACGCCGAAACAGGCGAACTGCTGGGTGCGCACATCGTGGGTGCCGAAGCCACGGAGTTGATTGTTTCTCTGCAACTGGCGCGTACGCTGGAAACCACCGAGGCGGAGCTGGCACATCACATGTTCCCGCATCCGACGCTCTCCGAAATGATTCACGAGTCGGTCCTCGACTCCGAAGGTCGCGCGATTCACATCTGATCGTTTGTTGTCGAAATAAAAAAGGCTCCCTCGGGAGCCTCATTTTTTCACCACTGCTACAGAATCGTAAGATCTGAATCGGACAAAAAGGGCATGCGAAGTACTCTTATGAATAACGCGTTTGCTGAAGAATTAATCTAAACATCTTCCCCAGCAATTGCTCTATCTAGTAGCGACTCCATTGCATTCAGTATTTTATTGTATGACCTAATTGTACCATCTATTTCTTCAATGAAATTGGAAAGTTGATTCTCATTTTCTTCCTGAAGCTGATCTATGTCGTTTGTAATCCAAATGCCAGAGAGGGAAAGAAGTTCTGTCTTGGATTCCTCTGCATCATTAATGCGGTCTCTCCATCTCTGACAATATGTCTTAAGACTTTCAATTCTTTGTTGCGTTACCATAGTTGTATCTCCAGTTCGGAAATTTCCGAAGTGGGAAGTTTGAGACAAGTTAAGAATACAGCAATTTATAAATGTCTTGTATACAAGGGATTTAAGCGCTTCCAGCCGCCCTCTTTGAGGGTTAGGTGCACATAGTCTTTATTTTCATCTTTCGTAATGCTGATTGGGTTCGGTTTTACTCTTGGTTTCGGATAATCAGGCGGTGCATGACGGCGATGCAGAGGTCCATCACGCAGGTCAGGCCACCGGTGGTGGCGATGCGGTAGGCATCTTCGTTGACGATGCCCTGTTGCAACCACAGGGCTTTGGCGCTGATGGCAACGGCTTCTTCGGCAATGGGCGGGGTGAATTCGGGTTTGCGGAATACGTCCACGATATCCACCGGCACCGGAATGTCGGCGAGCGAGGCGTAGGCCTTCTGGCCGAGGATTTCTTTGGCCTGTGGGTGCACGGGGATTACGTGATAACCCTTTTCCAGCAGGAAGGCGGCGATCTGGTGGCTGGTTCGCTCGGGCTTGGGGGAGCAGCCGACTACGGCAATGGTTTTTGCGGATTGGAGCAGTTCGGTTAGTTGTTCGTCATTCGGGTTTTGCCAGTCGCTCATGCAAGCCTCCCTGTTTCCTGCTTGGTCTATTGCTGAGCGTTTTCGCTTACAATGTAAAGTAATGGGCAGCCAAGAAAAAAGGGCCGCATAGGGCCCTTTGCTTGTATCAATCATCAGCGTTTCTGCTGCTTATCCAGGCGTTCCTGCAGTTTCTTGCTCTTCACCCAATGTCTGAGCAGCAGGATTTTAATGCCGCCACGTTCATCGCGGCAGCGCGGGCAGGTCAGGTAGCAGAGAAAAAGCTCCTTGGGCATTTTGCCTTCGTCGAGCAGGGCCGACTGCATGGTCTGCACCGCACCCCTGACGCTGCCGCCGATATCGCCGTGCATCAGCTTGCAGCGTACATGGTAGGGGTTCTTCAGACGAAAGGTGCGCCGGGCCGGAGAGGTGTCTTCGCTCAGCGGGCATAGAATGCGGCCCCGAAATGCCGCCGACTGGGTTAACACAAAACCCGGCCAGCGCTCGGTGAGGTGCAGGCGTTTGATATCCTTGTGCTGCCGGTCGAGTGCCGCCTCATAGCCAATCGGCATATGCAGGAACATCGGCACGCGTTGTTCGTGTACCAGCCAGGCACCAAGATCAACATCCTTCCCATCCCACTGCGGATATTCGGATGGGCATCCGCAGTCGAGCATGCCTGTTACGTTTAACTCAGAACTCATGCAGAGGGTTTTTTATAAATATCCTTCAGGGTGAGCATGACGTTGGCCAGATAGAACCAGAAACCGACGGCAAGAACGCTGGCGGAAACCGAAATAACCGGTCCGTAATATTTGTGCACTGCCGGAACCTGCGCAGGATCGGTCAGCCACAGGTTGCCTTCAATAAAGCCGAAGATAAGCAGGGCTGTGTAGAAAGTGCTTACGCCGATGGTTGTCCACCAGAAGGAGTGCTCGGCCATCCAGTGCGAATGGATGTGTTTGCCGGTAATTTTGGGCAGCATGTAATAGGTAACGGCCATGCCGAGGATGGTGACGCCGCCGACAAGATTGATATGGGCATGCGCCAGTGGATCAATCATGTGGCCAGGGCCGCCATAGGGGCTGCCGATGGAATCCAGCCAGGCGCGCACCGACGGGATGACCTGCAAGAGGCCATGTACGGTGCCGATGAAAAACGAAACAACCGACATGATCAGGAATTTAACCAGATAAAGATGCTCGTTATTTGAACCAGTGGGGGAAGGGGAGTTTGACATGCGTTGGCAGGCTAACGTCGGAAATAGCCAGCGCAAGATAGGGATGTATTAAATAGCAGCCAGCCATCCAGCCCAACTTACGATTGCGGTGAGCTGAAGGCACACATAAATAGCGTGTTCTTTGCTGGCCTCAGTGTGGCAGAAGACCTTTCAGATATTCCCCATAGCCGCTTTTTCCCAGCGCATCGCCCAATCGTTCAAGCTCCGCATCGCCGATAAAGCCCATTCGCCATGCCACTTCTTCCGGGCAGCCGATTTTCATGCCTTGCCTGCGCTCGATGACCTCGACATATTGAGCCGCATCCATCAGTGATTCGTGCGTTCCCGTATCCAGCCACGCAGCACCACGCCCCAGTAGTTCTGCGGTCAGAAGGTTGTGTTCAAGATACCATTGATTGACCGTTGTGATTTCCAGTTCGCCTCTCTCCGAAGGTTGTACTTCCCGTGCGATATCAATCACCTGATTGTCGTAGAAATAAAGTCCGGTTACAGCCCAGTGTGAAGCAGGCTTGGATGGTTTTTCAACAATGGAGAGTACCCTTCCGGATGTGTTGATCTCAGCCACGCCGTAGCGCTCGGGATCGCGCACCTGATAGCAGAAGATGCTTGCCCCTTCAGTTTTTTCAACGGCTTTTTCCAGTTTCGCAGCTAGGCCCTGGGCATAAAAGATATTATCTCCGAGGATAAGCGAAACCGTATCTTTACCAACGAATTCCCTGCCGATGATGAATGCCTCAGCCAGCCCTCGAGGCTCCTGCTGTACAGCATAGGAAAAGTTCATGCCCCACTGAGTGCCATCGCCCAATAACTGCTCAAATCTGGGAAGGTCAGCTTCAGTCGAGATGACCAGGACATCACGGATGCCTGCGAGCATCAGGGTGGAAAGCGGATAATAAATCATTGGCTTGTCGTAGATTGGCAGTAATTGTTTACTGACCACATATGTGGCTGGATACAGTCGTGTTCCCGATCCGCCGGCAAGAATAATTCCCTTCATTGCATAACCCCTCAGTCTCGACAGCGCCACTCATGCTACTTGATTCAGAGCAGGCTATAGGATGATTACGGCTTGTTCCACCAGCCAACCGTACGGGCCTGCCAAACACCCCCTGAATGCAATAAGTCCATGATAGGTCTATAGTCCGGATAGCGCCG
This sequence comes from Zetaproteobacteria bacterium CG1_02_55_237, assembly GCA_001871195.1. Taxonomy (GTDB): domain Bacteria; phylum Pseudomonadota; class Zetaproteobacteria; order Mariprofundales; family Mariprofundaceae; genus UBA1543. Next base: position 36,345 of record MNXA01000021.1, on the reverse strand, counting down.
GAACGGGCGACAAGGGGTAGAAGATGCGCAAACGGGTCATAGAGCGGGATATTAAGGAAGCCTCGGAGGTGGAGCATGCCTGGCTGAATCTGGAAGCTGTCGCACAGGTAGAGATTACATCCGAGGACGAGGCCTTTCCGGTTGAGGCGGCGCTGGTTCCGGGTGGTGGATGCTGGCGGGCTGCAGCGGCCGGAGAACAGACGATTCGCCTGCTGTTTGATGCGGCACAGAAGATCGGGATGATTCGTTTAATCTTCGAGGAAAACAGTCAGGAGCGCACGCAGGAATTTGTCTTGCGCTGGTCTGCAGATCGCCAGTCCTACCATGACATTGCCCGGCAGCAGTACAATTTCAGCTCGCCGGACTCAACCCGCGAGCTTGAAGATTACGTGGTTGAACTGCACGGCGTATCGGCGCTGGAGCTGTGCATTATTCCGGATATCAGCAAAGGTACGGCGCGAGCATCGCTGGCCGAGTGGCGTATTGCTTGAATAAACACGAAGGTGATAGGCGACAACGGGGCACATAGCCCCATCATGGAGTCATGCGCTACAGCAGAGTTGCCCGGCGATTTTGCAGCAGGGTGTCTCTGATCGATACTGGTGTGCCTGAGTAATGTCGCTAGGCTCTACCTTATGAAATTATCCGTGATTCTTGTTCTGATCAGCTTCCTTGTTTTGGCGCTGGCTTATTATTTGCGCAAGCGCCATAACTGGCATATCGCGCTCATGAGCAGCGTGGTGCTTTTTGACATGTTATTTCCCGTTTGGCTGTACCTTACCCACGATTGGAAAAAGCGCTTGATTGATGATGGTGATCTTTTTTCTTTTCTTGTCTGGACACATTTTTTTCTGATTCTGACCTTGTACTCCTTATACGTCCTGCAGGCACTCGCAGGTCGTCAGTTGCTTGCCAGAGATGAAACAGCGCGTGAAAGTCATCGTGTGCAGAGTCGTGGTATTATTATTATCCGCTTGTTTGTCTTTCTTTCCGGGGCACTATTGATTGCGCCGGACTAATTGCGGCTGATTAATGGCGTGGTAAAGTTGGTTTTCTGCCGGGGAGTCGCTTCCTCAGGACATTAAGAAAGGATTAATTTTGCGCTTGCCTTTTTTAATTTGGTGTGCAGAGTTCATTTTTTCTTAGAGAAATCTTAGGGAGGTCAGATTATGGTTGCTCATTTCTTAGAGGCTTCGGTCATGTTTCAGACCAGCGATGTGCTGTTGGGGTATGCCATCGTGTTTGGTGTATTAGCGATTATGTGTGGCGCAACGTATTTTTCTGCCATGAAAAACAAAATCGAATAGTTTAATTAAATTCAGGAGGGAAGTGCATGAAACGGATAATAATTACCACGAGTTTTGTGGCAATTGCTGCTTGCTTTGTTGCGCCGGCGACTGTCAGTGCTGAGGAAGGACTGGGCAATGTCGACAGGGGCCGTGTTATTTACCAGTTTGGTAAGGGCGATGATGTCCCGGCTTGTCAGGGCTGTCATGCTGCGGACGGCTTGGGTGACGACAATGTGGGTACACCACGCTTGGCCTACCAGATCGATACTTATGTGCTGAAGCAGTTGGCTGATTTTGCATCAGGCGCACGTACTGATGATACGATGTATCAGATGAACGATATCGGCAAGGCTTTGTCGGAGCAGGACATGAAGGATGTGGCTTCCTATGTGCACACCCTGAAGACACCATATATTGGTTCCAATCTTGATCAGTTGCGTCGTGACGGTGCCGAAGTCGGTGATCCGGCGAAGGGCAAGATGATTGCTGAGTATGGAGCTCCTGATCATGGTGTTCCTGCTTGCGAGAGCTGCCATGGTTTCCACGGTCGTTCCGCTGGCCGTATGTATCCAGCTGTCGGTGGTCAGAACTACGTTTACCTGCAGCATGAGTTGACCTCGTTCCGCAATGCAGCGAATGAGTTTGGTAGCAAAACGCTTACTGCCGAAGAGATTGCCAGCAAGGCAGATAACGCACGCACCAACGACTACATGGGTCAGATGCGCGCAGTGGCCAAGAACCTGACGGATGAGGATATCCAGAACCTCGCCGCATTCCTGACACTGGCCAAGCCAACAACGCCGGGTAATCCGCGTTCACCAAGCCGCGACTAATAAGCTTGAGGCTTGAAAGAATTTCGGGGGGCTTCGGCCCCCCGTTTTTTTTATGTGAAAGTGCTTTGCATACGACAAGACTTTGAATGTTTTAACCCATCTATTTAAAACGAAGTGCGCGGAGAGTTGTTATGAGTGAATGCCCGGATTGTGGTCAGCCCTTGAGTGGCAATCAGAAAAAATGCATGCCCTGTCGCGAACGTTTGATTAAAGAAACATGGAAGCGCCAGATGCGCACATACAGCATTATCATTGCCCTTGGCATTGCCATGGTGGTGTATTCATATTACCAGTTTACAGGCCATCACTATCTAATAAGTGAAGCCCCTCCACGTCTTCTGGCAACAACCATCCTCGGCGGGCTTGGCATCATGGGAGGCTTGTTTGGCCTTGGCCTGGCTGTGTTTTTTAGCATCTGGCATGGCAAGGCCAAGTAGAAGGTCCACACGACGTTTGGGTATGCGCACTTTGCATTAAGGCAGGGAATCGCCCCTGCCTGTCCATGCGTACTATTTCCTGACTAGCTGGTAACCCAACTCAAAACGACCATTGCGGTGCGGCACGAAGACAGGCTCGGTGGCTGGCCATTCCCAGCGCGCATCCGGAAACAGGCGTCGCATGGCCAGTAGATCACAGTGGAAGGGCGGACCGCCTTCGGCCGCTGTTTGCATGAACAGGGCGAACAGGGTGCCGCCAGGCTTCAGCCAACCATGCAGCAGCGCTTCGTAGCTTTCGCGTTGCTTCGGTTGGATGGCACACAGGCAGGTTTGCTCGTAGATGGCATCAAAGGGTGCAGCAGGTTGGAACTGGAACAGATCGGCAAGCAGTACCTCTGCGCGTAACCCTTTGTTTTGCAGGACCTGTTGCAGATGTGTGACGGCTGAGGGGGCGATATCGATCCCCGTGACCTTAAAGCCGAGATCGGCCAGATGCACTACCTCATGCCCTCGCCCGCAACCGGGTACAAGCATGCGGCAGCCGGCATCAATCCGACCAGTTTCAAGCCAGGTTGAAAGGGCAGGGCTGAAAGCCCCTCGGTCCCAGCCTGTTTCACCGCTTTGATATCGTTTTTCCCATTCATGTTGCATACGCATTATTTCCCTTGAGAAAATTCTTCAAAGGCCTGCATGGCCTCGGCGGCGTACATAAGGGAAGGGCCGCCACCCATATAAATCGCCATGCCCAGCACCTCAACCAGTTCTTCGCGGGTGATGCCCAGTGCAATCAGCGCCTTGACGTGAAAGCCGATGCAACCCTTGCAGTGCGTGGCAACACCGATAGCAAGAGCGATCATTTCCTTGTTCTTCTTGCTCAGCGCACCGTCTTCCAATGCTGCGCTGGCCATGGCCGAAAAGCCTTTCATGACATCGGGGATGTCCTTGCGGATGCCGCCGATAGTCGCGGAGAGTTCCTGGGTCAGTTTCTGGTATGCATCGCTCATGCGGTCTCCTTGCTTATGCTTGTTCAGGGTTGGGAAACCAGCGGGGGTTTCTCGCCCTGTTTGATCAACCGTACCAAAATTACCGCTTCCAGCGCCAGACCCGCCATCGAAATCGCTCCGAGGCCCTGATGTTTCAGCCACTGGCAGAATATCACCCATGCCACAATCAGGAACAGAATGATAAGTCCGGTAATGCCCTGAGCCAGTTCGCGTAGAATAATGGGTAGGTGGGAAGCAAGCTTCAGCATTTGACTGAAAGGCCACCTGATGACCGATTCGAAACGTTCGAAGGCAGTAATTCGTTTGGTCAGTACCCAGCCGATGGCGACGATCATCAATGCAAAGATACCGTAATCGACCAGGAGCCAACTAAGATCGACCCCATCCATCCATTCGGGCGGGCCTTGCCTGGTGGTGTAGGCCTCGCCCTTGTCCAATGGATCAGCAAATGCTGCCGTCGGCATCAAGGCCAATAGACTGATTATTTTTCGCATGATGTTTTCTCCAGTTTCTGTTGTTCTTCCAGTTTACGCATGGCATCCAGTCCAACGGTCATGGCCAGCAGGATGCCGCCGGCTGCGGTGGCATGCCAGCCTGCCGTATTGACCCAGTGGCAGAGTAGCAGCCAGCCAACCACTACAGGTGCGAATCTGAATAGTTGTCCCCAGAAGCCCTTTCCACGCAACAGTCGGTGTAGCAGTTGACCGACATAGCACAACCATAATCCGTTTTCACGATAGCCGCGCCAGCAAAGCAGGGCAATGCCAACAAGCAGGGCTATATCCAGCACGGTGAGCATGACTGTTTATCCGGCCTTGTCTTGATTGATGCTGCAAGCAGCCGAAGCAGGCACAAACAAGCGCAGCAGTAGCCAGAGTATCGGCCATGTGTGCCACAGGACGTCGAATATATCGACAGGGCGAAATGGCTCGCCATGCAGAATCCAGCGCGCTTTTTCCAGTAGGTGCGGTTCCGGAACAAATGGAGCCAGGCCGAGCAGCACAGCAGCCAGCAGTAGCATGGGTGTCGAAGGGCAGCGCAACCAGTTCAGCATTAAAACCCTGCTCCCATAATGACTAAATGTGCCATAGTATTCATCTCCTTCGTGGGGCCACTTATGCGATACCATCGGTATTGCCTGGCCTCGCGGGCAGGGTGGGGGCTGGGCAAGCCCAGCCCCTCCTTAACCACACAACCTTCCGGGTGTTTTATAAAAAAAACGCGGTTGAGTGGAAAATGGACGGGTGTCCGGCTGCAGCCGGGCACCCGTTTTTATTTATTAAGCCTGGATGGCTGAAAGCGCCTTTTGCAGCAGTGGTCTGGCCTCTTCAACGAGGCAGACCAGTTGCGGGTTGTCTATCATGCCGACCATGGCTGCCGGATCGATAATCGACACCACTGTTTTGCCGGTTTCATTTGTATAAACAATGACATTGCACGGCAGCATCAGCCCCAGTTCCGGCTCAAGGCCGAGCGCCCGATTGGCCAGCTTCGGATTGCACGCCCCGAGAATGACGTAGGGTGAGCGATCCACATCAATCTTCTTCTTCAGGGTTTCAGCGACATCAATGCGGGTAAGTATGCCGAAGCCGACATCCTTGAGGGCATTGCATATGGCCGCTTCCGCCGCCTCAATACTGCCGTTAAATTCACAACGCATGCCGTAATCAGCTTCCATCATGCCCTCCCTGTTTGACCGGATAGCCTGCATTGATCCATGCCATGGTGCCACCGGTGATATTGACCAGATTCGCAAGGCCGTGTTCACGGGCGAGGTAATCCATGGCTTGTAAGGAGCGCATACCGCCCTGACAGATCAGATAGACGGGTTTGTCGCGTGCGATGACGTGTGCCGCACCGGGCAGGCTGTCCAGCGGCAGGAGACGGGCCGATGGCACATGCCCTTTGCTGTATTCCCCGGGCGAGCGAACATCAACGATGATGCAGTCCTCGCCTTTTTCGGTGGCGACCAGCCAGCGCGGATAGAATTCATTGACGCTCATTTGTGTATTGGTCTGGCTCATGATTTCACCACCTCGTAGCCTGCATCTTTCCATGCGGTAATGCCGCCCATCACATTCTCGATGCGTGTGTAGCCATGCTCGGTGAGCAGTTTAGAGGCCATGGCTGAACGTCTGCCGGAATGGCAGTAGACGTATACCTGTTTGTCCTTCGGCACCTCGGCCAGACGCTCTGCCAGCACCTGCAGGGGGATCAGTATTGCGCCCTGAATATGCCCTTCCGCGTATTCTTCCGGGGTGCGCACATCAAGTAATATGAATGGAATCGGTGATGCTTCGCCCATCACGACATGCTCATGCACATGCGATATCGGTGCATTTTCGTAGCCATCCGGCGTCTGCTCGCCCATGCCGCAGGCAGCGGCCATCAGCGGCAGTGCTGCGATCAGTGTCATACTCAATAATACGCGTTTCATATCTTTTCTCCTGTTCAGTGTTTCACGCGGCCGATGCTGGCCGGTAAAAAATTGTTGTTCTGTGAGTTTGTCACCAAAGACCCGTCGGGACTATGTGGTCTTTCCGTACCTGATTCCCGGTTCATGATGCGCTCTCGAACACATAAATCCGGAACAACATCCATACAGCCAACAGGCAAAGCACCAGACTGAAGCCTTTTTGCAGCTTTGAAGATGACACTTTGCCTGCAATCCATCCGCCGACCCATACGCCAACAGCGGCCAGAGCAAGAATGGCCAGCATCGGCTGCCAGGAAATCGAGAAATATTCGTAATACCTTGCTGAGGCCACCAGTGAACTGGAAATAATCAGCAGCAGCGAGTGTGCGACGGCTGTTTGATGATTCGTTACGCCCAGCATCATGAGTATCGGCACGATGATGAAGCCGCCTCCGACACCCAACAGGCCTGTGATCACACCGGATGCAAAGCCGGCAAGCAGGGCATACGGGCAATTGCACGTTTTCTTTTCAGCCGGCTGCGCCAGATTTTTCATAGAATCGCTATTGATCCACCAGACTATGATCAATACCAGTATGGTAAAAAGCACTGCCTGCAATTGCTCGGAGATTTCAATCCCGATACTCGCTCCGGAGAATCCGCCCAACATGGCGCCGATAGCAAAGAAACGATGCAAGTGCCAATTGATAAGCCTCCAGCCGTTCTTCTGGAACAAGGCGACAAAGCTGGTGAAGGCGACAATGATGAGGCTTGCCGCAATGGCTTGTTTGAGTGGCATGCCCAGCCCTGCATTGAGCAGGGGAACAGCGACAAGACCTCCCCCTGCTGCAAACAGCGACAGCAGCAGGCCAATCAATGGCGCAACAAGCCATACAGCCAAATTCATACTATTATCTGCCTGACTTAACCGGCAGGCCAGCCGATCTCCAGGCCCCCATGCCACCGGAAAAATTAAACACCGGGCTAAAGCCATTTTTGGCCAGCGCGGTTGCGGCCATCGCCGAGCGGTTACCGGAGGCGCATACCACGACCACCGGTTTATTCCCGGGGATTTCCCGCATGCGGGTCGAGATTTCCCCCAGTGGGATATGCAGAGCCTTTGTCGCGTGGCCGGAGGCCCATTCGGAAGCCGAGCGCACATCGATCAGTACATGGTCCGTGCTGCGCATCTTCATGTATTCCGCAGCATCGAGACCCTTTACGCCGGATAGCATCGGCGCCAGCAGGCGTTGCCACAGCATCCAGCCCACCAGCAGGGCCATAAACAGATATACGCCGTTGGCTTGCATCCACTCACTCATGGTTTTGTTTCTCCTGAATTAAAATATTAAAAGGTGGCAGGTACGGACGAAGTCCAGGGGAGAGGGGAAGGATGGTTCGCCCGCACCTACCATTCGGTCGGGCGTTTCAGCCCTTATCGCAGCAGGATTTCAGGCCTGCTTTCTTGAGGATGATGGCCATCAGGCACCACTGGGTGAAGCCGGACTGGAAGAGGTTGGCGCCGACAAACAGCGTGAACCACAGCCAGGTGGGCTCGGACAGCTGCACACCGTTGTAAATCGAGGCGAGAATGATGGACAGCATGATAAAGCTGCCGGCGATGATGCGGATGGTGCGTTCAATATTCATTTGTTTCTCCTGTTGATAGATGATGATTAAGCGGTTGTTTCCCACGGCTTGTTGCGTTGCCACAGGTAATAGGCCAGTGGAATGATGAACATGGTCAGCACGGTGGCAGCCAGCGTGCCGAAGGCCATGGATACGCCAAGTCCGCCAAATACCGGGTCAGAAATCATGATCGATGTTCCTGCCACCACGGCCAGAGCTGTCAGCAGAATGGGACGTGCGCGCACAGCACCCGCCTCCAGTACAGCCGTCTTCACATCGTGCCCCTGATTGCGGTAGTCGATGATGAAATCGATCAGCAGGGTGGAGTTGCGCACCACGATACCGGCCAGCGCGATCATGCCGATCATCGAGGTGGCAGTGAACGGTTGCCCGGTGAGCAGATGGCCGGGGAAGATGCCGATCATGGTCAGGGCGGTGGGGGCCATGACCAGCATCGGCAGGATGAACTGACCGTAATAGGCCACCATCAGCAGATAGATCAGCAGCATTGCCACGATAAATGCCGCACCCAGATCGCGGAATACGTCCAGGGTCAGGCGCATCTCGCCGTTCCATAGCATGTGATAGCCGGACGTGTCGTCAGGTGCGGTATCTGTGAAACGCATGCCGCCGGTTTTCAGAGGATAACCTGGCACAAGTTCTGCACCATCGAGTTTGGCATCCATATCCAGCAGCGAATACACCTGCGAGCCCTGCTTCGGTTCGCCGGTCACATAGACCACCGGATGCCCGTCCTTGGAAAACACAGGCTTGCTGGCCATGGTGCGGCGCATGCTGGCAATGCTCGATAAGGGGATGGCACCCTGAGAGCCTGAAACATAGATGCGGTCGAGATCCTCGGCGTGGGCTCGCATGGCGTGTGGCAGTTGCACATGAAGACGCACGGAATGGCGTTCATCCGGACTATGCACGGCACCAAGGTCGTAGCCTTCGAGGAAATCACGCAACACGCCTTCTACCTGGCCAGTGCTGATGCCGAGGCGTGCAGCCTTTTCCTTGTTGATTTCCACGTTCCACTGTTCCTGATCGCTGCCTACCGAGTCGTCCACATCGACCACGTCGTAGGTGGAAGCAAAGGTTTGGCGAACTTTACCGGCCATCTGGCGCAACACGTTATAATCCGGGCCGTACAGCTCAGCCAGCAGGGTGGCGCGCACGGGCGGTCCCGGTGGATCTTCAACCAGCTTGATATTTGCTTCGGGGTGCGCAGTGCGCACAGCTTCGAGCATGCCGCGCATGTCCAGCACGATTTCTGATGACTGCTCGGCTCTCTCGCGCTTGTCGACCAGATTCACGCGGATTTCGGCCAGATGCGGGGAGTTTCTGAACAGGGCGGCACCGCGCAGCATACCGTTGAAATCAATCGGGCCGGGCTGGCCGGTGAAGGTTTCGTAATCGGTAACCTGCGGGTGTTTGCGCAACACATCGCCGATATCGCGCAGCACGCGGTCGGTTGCCTCAAGGGTTGCGCCTTCAGGCATGTCGACAGTGATGTTGAAGGTGTTCTGGTTGCCCTTGGGCAGCATTTTCAGTTCCACTGTGCCTGCGGTCAGCGGTCCATTGATGCCGGAGGGGCGCACGAACTGCCACAGTGGTTGCCACATGGCTGCGACGAACAGTACGGCGACCACGATCCAGAAGGTTCGGCGCACAGCCGGGCTCTCGATGAGCGGTGTGGCCAGACGCAGGTAGCCGCGATGTACCCAGTCCTGCGGCTGCGCATCCTGCTCCTCAAGATTCGGGTCACTCATTTTGCAGGGCAGCCAGCGCTGTGCGATCCACGGCGTTACCATATAGGCGATAACCAGTGAGGCGGCCATGGCCAGTGGGGCATTGAAGGGGATGGGGCCCATATACGGGCCCATCATGCCGGTGACAAAGGCCATCGGGATGAAGGCCAGAATCACGGCGATGGTGGCGATGATGGTCGGCCGCCCCGTTTCGTTGGTGGCCTCGATGATAATACGGGCCTTGTCCTTCAGGCTGGAAGCGCCCTTATGCAGATGGCGGTGAATGTTCTCCACTACCACGATGGCGTCGTCGACCAGCAGGCCCAGCGCCAGAATCAGGGCGAACAGGGTGATACGGTTGATGGTCTGATCGGCAAACATACCGATAGCCAGCACGATGAACAGAATCAGCGGGATGTTCATGGTGACAATAGCTGCCTCGCGCCAGCCGAGGAATAGCAGCAGAATGATAATCACACTGGCGATAGCGATACCCAGATGCTCAACCAGCATATTCACCGCGGCATCGGCGCGCAGGCCTGAGTCGCGGCTGATGGTGACGCTGACATTGTCCGGGATGAAGTCGCCTTTCAGCTCTTCCAGTTTGCTCTCGATGCGGCCGGTGACAACCACAGCATTGGTGTGCGGCTTTTTGGCCAGGGTGATGGAAACAGCAGGCACTTCAGGCTCGCCGGAAAGCTGCGATTTGGATGCCGGGCCGAAGCCGATGCGGTGCAAAGCACTCAGTTCAGCAGGGCCATCGCTGATGCGGGCGACATCGCCGAGATAGATCGGGCGACTAAGTTCGCCATCGGCATCCTTGCGTTCGCCGACAATCAGGTGGGCTACGTCATCGGCGCTGGTGAGGAATCCATCCAGCCAGATGCGGCTGACATGATTGTCGCCGATCAGGGTGCCGACAGGGCCGCCGGCGTTGGCTGCGATGAGGACGTTGTGCAATTGATCCAGCGAGATGTGATAGGCGGCAAGCCGGGCCGGATCGATATCGATGCTGATTTCGCGCTTGCGACCACCAATGATGTCGGCCACCGACACGCCTTCAAGCGGTGCGAGTTGCTCGCGTACCCGCTCGGCCAGCTGACGCAGCGCCAGTCCATCTAGTTTGGTCGAGGCCAGGGTGATGACCGAAACCGGCACATCGTCCACATCCATCGGCTTGACCAGCGGTTGACCGGCACCCGGCGGAATGCGGTCCAGATTGTGCATGACGCGGTCATAGAGCTTGACCAGGCTGGATTCCTTGTCTTCGCCAACCTTGAACATCACGGTGACCACACCCATCGAATCCATGGCAGTGCCAAAGGTGTGATCCACGCCGTTCATTTCGCGCAGCACCATTTCCATCGGGCGGACGATCAGATTTTGCACTTCTTCAGGGCTGGCGCCCTGCATCTGCACCAGTACATTGGCGGCGGGCACGTCGATCTGGGGGTTTTCCTCGCGCGGCGTGACAAACAGCGCCACCACGCCGATCAGGAAAATCAGGATGCTGATGATCGGCGTGAGATGGGAATACATGGCAGCCGCCCCTAGGCGACCGGCAATATTCAGTTTCGGCGTTGTCGACATCGGGATCAGGACCCGGAGGCCTGCATGCCGGACACCATGTCCGGACGGATTTCGGCGGCAATGCGGTCGCCATCACTCAGGCCGGCAAGTGCTTCGATACGGCCATCGATTTCACGGCCGGGACGGATAAGTCGGTAATGCAGGGTGTTGTCGGCATCGGCCACGTAAACACCATGCAGGCCGTGACGCTCCACAACAGCAGTGAGTGGTACAAGCAGTGCCTTGCGGCTGCCGATGGCGAAACGCACCTCGGCGAACATGCCGGGCAAGACCTCGGGCATTTGCGGCATGCTGAGCTTGACGAGAAACTGGTGGGTCAGCGGATCGGCAGCCGGCACTACCTGCCTGATGACAGCCTTGAGCGGCTGGCGCAGTGAAGCCAGTTCCACGCTGGCCTCATCGCCCTCATGGATGGCGGCAATGAAGCGCTCGGAGATATATGTTTCCACGGAAAGCTGTTGCGCATTTTCCAGGATAAGTACGGTCGCACCCGGTGAGGCCAGATCACCCGTGTTGAGAAGCTTCTTAACCACCGTGCCATCCACCGGGGCTTTCACCTCGGCGTACTGCAGCTGATTTTCCGCCTGGGTCAGCTTCGATTTGGCAACGGCGTAGCGCAGTTGGACCTTGTCGAACTGCTGTTTGCTGACTGCGTTTTCTTTAAGCAGCGCCGTGTAACGGGCGCGGTCGGTTTCTGCATCGCGCAGGTCGGCGCGGGCCTGGTTGACCGCCTGCATTACATCCACGGGATCGACACGGAACATCGCATCGCCCTGCTTGACGCGATCACCCTCACGAACGGCGATATTGCCGATGTAGCCGGAAAGCCTTGAGGCGATAGAGATACGTTTATCGGAGGTAACGCTGCCGCTACTGATGGTGTGCTCGGCAACATCTGCGGCTTGCAGGGTGATGAGCGGCACGTTGATGCTGACAGCCTGCGCGGCAGTGCTCTCCGGCTCGTGTGAACAGGAGGCGAGCAGCATGGCTGCAGGCAGGAGTGCACCTGCGTAGCGCAGGACAGTAAAACGTTTCAGCTTAGAGAGAAGCATTCAACACCTCCGGGGTGAGACGGCCGGCCGCAAGCAGCAGGGCCGCGCGGCTGACAATCAGATTAAAGCGTGCATCAATATCATTGGCCACGGCACGGTCGTTGCGCGTATGGGCATCAAGTACGTCGGTGCTCTTTTCCAGACCCTGTTCAAAACGCAGGTTCTGGATACGCAGGGATTCGGCGGTCTGGCGCAGGGTGTTGTGCCGGGCTGATGCGGCTTCCTCTGCTTCGTGCAGTTGTCGCCAGGCATCAGCCAGGGTGTTGCGCAGCACCTGTTTTTCGTCCTGAAGCTGGTATTGCAGGTGGGCAAAGCGTGCCTCGGCGGCACGCCGCGCCGCCATATCGGAACCACCGGCAAACAGGTTGAAGCTGACTTCTGCACCAATGCTGGTATTGGGATGGCTGGGCGTGATGGTCTTATTGTTCCATTCCTGCACGGCAAGCAGGCCGACATTCGGCCGCAGGCCTGCGGAGGCCTCGCTGACACCTGCTTTTGCCGCATCAAGCTGGCGCTCAAGCGCAGTGATCCTGGGGTGCTGTGCGATGATCGGGTCGACAGGCATGTTTTCGTTGATATCGCGCAGCTGCATATCCGGGCTGCCCTGCAGATTCACGGTGCTCGCCAGCGATGTTGACTCCAGGCCCAGCAGACGGTGCAGTTCATCCATGGCCCGCAGGTGTGCATTGCGGGTTTGGGTGAGGGCGAGCTGTGTGTCCGACATATGCGCCTGCGCATCGAGGATATCGCTTTGAATGCCGATACCACGATCAAGCAGGGCTGTGGTTTGCTGCAGGTGGCTTGTGGCGGCGTCATGTGCACTTTGCGCTGCTTTCTCACGGGATTGCAGACGGAAAACGTTGGTATAGGCCTGAATTACAGCGAAGGTCAGTTGCTGCCGGGCAAGGGCGATTTCATTGCGTGTGGCCTGCTCGGTTTGCTCGGCGCGTTCTCTGGCAGCCCACATCCTTCCCCCCTGATAAAGAGGAGCCTCCAGGGTTAGGCTGTTGCGGTAGTTGGTCAGGAAGGATGGATTGTTCAGGTTGGCGGGGACGAAATCGGCTGAGGTAACCCGTTTCTGCAGGAGTTTGCCGGCGAAGCTGTTCATCGGCGAATTGGATCGCGATACCGCCGAAGCGGCATTGAGGTGTGGCATCAGATTGCCATTCGCCTGCTGCACGTTTGCCGCAGCTTCTTCAAGTCTGGCATCCTCTGCGAGTAGCAGTTGGTTGTATTGCAACGCCCTGTTCACGGCCTGCTGAAGGTTGAGTGATGCCGGGTCCTTGTCTTCGGCAAAGGCGAATGATGAGCCGATAAACACCAACGGCCCGATGATTACTCTCAGCACCAACCGCCAGCGAATTAATGCATGCTTATTTGCTGATATATCAGTTGAAAAAAAAGCCATGCCAGCCTCCTCAGCCCAAGTCTGCGCAGTCGTCGGGGCAATACATGCGACGCAATGCCTCCAACAGCCCGCCGATTTCAGGGGAGGAGATGGAATAAATCACGCGCTGCCCGTCTTTCTGGGTGGTCAGTAGCCCCATCATACGCATTTTTGCCAGGTGTTGTGAAAGATTGGATTGCGAGGTGCCAGTGGCCTGCATCAGATCCTGCACACACAGAGGTCCGTTCATCAGGTGACAGAGGACCGACAGGCGGACTTCATGTGCCAGAGCGCGTAGGCCCTCACTGGCGGAACGTATTTTTTCTTCAGGTATTGCTTGCATGCGGCGAAAGATATTCGATTCGCAATATATATTCAATAGCTAATATATTAAATGTGTCGGTATGATGAATTCCATCCTTATTCGTTGCGCAGCAGGCGGTTACAGTCGGTATGGTGGAAGGGTTCGGAAAGCCCCGGGATAAGCAATTGCGCATCTTCATGGTAGGAGAGCGCACCATCCGGGCTAAGGGTGACGGTGACATCGTAGTGCACTGTTCTGAAATGCTCATCAAGAAAGGGGTTGGATAGAATGCCGAAGCATGCAGACCCAAGTTTGGCGCTCATGGTGAAGCTGGTGGCATCCGGAGTTGTCTTGCCGCCTGCCAGTACCGTGACGCCGCGCGGCACCATAAAACAGCGCATCACCTGCGCGCGCTGGCTATCCCACAACCAGTAGCCTGTTTCCTCATGGAATGGCTCATCATCGCCGAGCGGCCATACCGTGGTGCTGTATCGCAGGCCATAGAGGGTTTGCGGTCCGTTGCAGACGGGGCCAAGGGCTTCGAAGCACATGCGCTCCCGGAATTCGGTTTGTGCCGATCCATCAGGTCTGGAGGAGGGGGCCACATCTATTCCTTCGGCCCCCTCCCATATCCCGACCAATGGCGCCAGCGGGCCAAGATGTTCCGGGAGAATGCTATGTTTCACAGCTCCATGGCCAATATTCTATCAGTCGCGGAAGTCCAGCGCCCGACCGGCAGGGCGGGGAAGCAGCGGGTAGATTACTTCAGGCTGGGTGCCGGTGAGGGTGTTCAAAAAGGCGACAATATCCGAGACATCCTTGTTTGAGAGGTCGGTATCCAGCTGCTTCTTGGCCATGATGCGTACAGCTTCATCAAGGGTGGCAACGGAGCCGTCGTGGAAATAAGGGGCGGTCAGGGCGACATTGCGCCATGATTGTACGCGGAAGAAATGGTCGTCCTCGGCCTTGCCGGTTACAGCCTTGCGTCCGGCATCCGTGCCATAATCAAAGCGCTGGAAGCTGTTGTTGGTGAACAGCGGGCCCGAATGACAGCCGGTGCAGCCGATTTCATCCACTTTGCGCATGCCGCGTTTGGCTGCCTTGGATATATCTGCCTCGCCGCGCACATAGCGATCAAACGGCGCATCCGGGGTGAGCAGGGTGCGTTCAAAGGCAGCAATGGCCTTGGCCATATTGTCGTAATTCAGAGAGTTTTTACCGAACACCTTGGAAAACAACGGCGCATAGCCGGCATCCTTCAGGCGGGCCATCAGTTGCTTGGGATTGTCATCGGCCATTTCAACCGGATTCATCGGCGGTCCCTTGGCCTGGTCCTCAAGTTGCGGTGCGCGACCATCCCAGAACTGGGTGGTCCAGAACGCAGAATTGAGTACGGTCGGGGCATTGCGGCCGCCGTGTTGCCATAGATGGCCAATAGAGAAGCGCTGGTTGTCGACGCCGCCGTTGGCCAGGTTGTGGCAGGAGTTGCAGGAGATATTGCCGCTCTTGGAAAGTGCGGGATCGAAATACAGTTTCTTGCCGAGTTCTATTTTACCCGCGCTCATGGGGTTGTCGGCCGGAATAGGTGCAACAGCGGGAAGCGGTCCCATACCATCGGGGACGTCGGCTGGCCTGCTGCCTGCCTGGGCTGTGCCGATGCCGAAAAGGAACAGGGTAATGGCAAAAGAGGAAAGAATTCGATGCATGTTGTATCTCCTTATGAAGCTGTTCGGTGTTCGAGGGTAAAGCATTAGTTTCGGGGTCATCCCTGTCAAGGGCACTGCTTGCGTATTTATATATATAATAATAAGTATATCTGCAGGGTTTAAATCTCGAGTGGGTGGTTTGCCAAGTCAGGGTTTGCCGCGAGGCGGAAGGCTATGCTAAAGTGCGGTCCGCCGCGCAACCGGGTGCCGGAAATATGCAGAAATCACAGAACCACAAGAGAGATCTATTATATGGCAAGCAATAAACAGCCACTGAAGCCCGGGGAGAAAATTCTCTTTACCGTAGCCGGTGTTTTTGTCGTGTTTGCGGTGATCGCCTACATCATCATGCAGGTTTTCATAGCCAACTCCGACAAGCCTTTATTTGAAACCAAGACAACAGCAAATCTGTCTGCCGAGGGTCAGCGCGGCTCCTATCTGTTCCGCACCAACGGCTGCACTACCTGTCATCGCGCCCTGCGTAACGGCACCAATATGGGGCAGACGGCGGATCTGGATGGCATCGGCTCGCGCCGGACCATGCAGTGGATGTTTGCCTTCCTGCAGGATCCTGAAACAAACTATCCGGCGGCAACCATGGACCATAAGGCAGGGCAGACTTCTGCGGCCTATGTGGCGAAGCTGCCTGCTGAGGATCTGCATGCCCTTGCCGTTTTTCTGTCGGAGTTGAAATCCGAGCAGGGTTCTTCTTCTGCTCCGATTCCCCCCAAGGGAGATTCGCCGTTCATCGATTCAATGGTCAAGACGTGGGCGCCGAAGGAATGGAAAGAAAAATACAAAGATGTGCGCGATGATCCGGATGCGTTCAAGCGCGCCAATGATGCCGCAACTCAGGAGATGAAGAAGCCATGAACTACCAGCCATGGGAAGATGAGGAATACGTAAAATACACGCTCTGGTTTGTATTTGCCTGTGTTATCTACAGCATCATCGGGTTCTCATGGGGTGCCCTGATGGGTGGTATTCATGAGTTCAGGCATTTCGTTGATCATCGCATGTTCGGCAAGCTTATTGTCCGCGCTCATACGCATATCAACCTGCTGGGCTGGGTGGAGATGGCTATTTTTGCTGCGGTGTACTACATCATCCCACGCCTGGTAAGGCGGCCGATCTACAGTATGCCGCTGGTCAAGCTGCATTTCTGGACGCATAACTTTGGCTTACTCGGCATGGTGGTGTTCTTCAGCGTAGCGGGCACCATCGGTGGTATGGCCAGTGTGACCATGACGCCGGCTGAAGTGGAAGTCCTGGTTCGGCCATGGCTTGCGGTGATGGGCATCTTCGGCACTCTGGTGCTGCTGGCCAACTGCATATGGGCCTATAACATTTTCCGCACCTGTGCCGGCTGGCGGCAATCACGATGAAATCCCTTGCGCTTGGCTTGATGCTGCTGGGTGTTGCCGCACTTGGTGCGTGCGACATGGATTTTGGCAGTGTTGGTGGTGGCGGGGTATTCATGCAGGGCAAGCCGGTACCGTCGTTGAAGACCAAGACGCTGGCCGATGTGGGTGGCGATATGGCCAAATTGACCAGTTATCGCTATCCCGACCCGCGCATGTATGAACTGTCCGTTGATGAAGCGCTCAAGCTGAACAAGCCGATTGTGCTTGAGTTTGCCACGCCGGGTCACTGCACGCAGTGCGACAAGCAGCTGCAGTTGATGAAGGAGATGCTCAACAAATACGAGCACAAGGTTCTGTTCCTGCATATGGATCAATACTACAACCCCGAGGCCTACGATGCCTTCCAGGTGCGCGGTGAGCCGTGGACCTTTGTGATCAATGCGCAGGGCAATGTGGAAGTGGTATATCCGGGGCGCATGCTTTATCAGGAGATCGATCCGATACTGGCCGATTTGACCGGTGAGGCTAAGCAGACGGGGCAGGGGAAATAAATGGCGCGCAACTGGCAGGAAGTACAGTGTGATCTTCGGCCGGACAAGGCCGGCACCTTATGGGATCTGGCTTTGTATGTTCCCACCGTTGGTGTGCTTCTGCTTTGGGGGATGAAGTTGTGGTATGCCGGTGGCGATGAGCAGTGGATAGGCTATGCGCTGATGTTTCTGGGCTTCTTTTTTATGATGGTCGGTGGAGGGCGGGTGATGCGCCGTCTGCTGATTCATCCGCAGGCTCCGGTGTCTCTGGATATTAATCGTGAGCGTGTGCGCATGAAGCTGAAGGGCGGGCAATACGCATCCCTGATGAAGGATATTCGCTTTTTTGCGGATCAGGCGGGTAAATCATTTGGTCTCACCGGCATGGATGCCATGGGCACCAAGCGCCAATATGTATTTCACCGCAAACAGTTTATCGAAGATGATTTTATGGCAGTCATCAAGGCGCTGGACAAGTATAAGTAGGGGCAGAGGCCCGCTACATTCGCCTGTTTATCAGTGCGTCCCGGATGAAATAAACTTCAGCAGCAGCGGCAGCAAGCACGACCATTGCAATAAGGCCGATTTCAACCTGCTCGCTGACCAGCCCGCCGACAAACATATGCACGCTGTACCCGAAAATAAATAGCGACGCGATTCCACTGATGCCGTAGACAAGGATTTCTTTCATCGCCAAATGATGAATGGCTATGGCGCATCGGGCAAGCAGGGGAATATGAATAGTGTCTACAGGTTGATGGGTGGTGTGGCAGGCAGGTGCCAAGCTGTCTTGTATCGTGGGCAGTGCGGGTATCATGGTGCTTGACATGCATATAGCTGGAGATAAGGTTCCGGTTTGATTAAAGGGAATTCATCTTGAGTTCATAGAAAGGAAGAGGAGGGCTGAATGAAAAGTTCAATCTGGTTGACAATCATTGCCGGAATGACCACAGGCATGGGTAACGGTTCAGTGTTTACCTGTGCGTTTTTGCTGGCTGTTGGCCGTGGGCCGTTCGGTGAGGCTGGTCTTTGGTTTATGGACCCCTACGATCCGCGCACCTATCAGGGTACGGCAGACTGGATCATGTTTATCTTTGGTATCGCATTTGCGTTGATTCTCGGTTATGCACTCAAGCAGCATGCTTTGCTTGAAGGCCTGCGGAAGGAGGAATAGAAAATGGATACGATCGCTTCGATTCTGGGTGTTTTGCTTGCTTTCTCGAGCATGTGGTTTGCTTGGTATCTGCTGATGCCTGGCCAGCATGACGAAGAGCAGGATGATTGATAAGATGTTCAAATCCGTGATTAAAATTTCTAGGGGGTCTTTTTAAAGATGCTGAAATATTTGTTTTCAAAAGAAGATGATATCCCGCAGGGTACTGCGGCGATTTTCTTTGGCATATCGTCCATTGCCTGGTTCGTTATCGGAACAGGTCTTGGGTCTTTTAATGCTGCCAAGCTCGCTTTTCCTGACTTGTTCCATGGCCTGTATTCGCTGCAGTTCGGTCATATGCGTCAGGTCCATGTGCATGCCGTGATTTTCGGCTGGATTGCCATGGCTTTTGCTGCTTCCATGATGTACATCACCCCGGCTCTGGGTAATACCAAGCTGTGGTCCGAGAAACTCGGCGTCTGGAATTGCTTGCTGTATAATGTGGGCCTGTGCTTGGCTCTGGCATTGCTCTGGTCCGGTGTTACTTCCGGCCGTGAGTATTCCGACCATATCTGGCCAATCGACCTGTACATTGCCTTTGTGATGGTAGTGCCTTGGTCCCTGAACGTGTGGATGACGATCGTTAATCGTCGTACACAGGGTATCTATACCACCAACTGGTTCTTCGCCGGCTGTATGTTCATGACCATCATTGTGTTCCTTATCGGTAACACTCCTGAATGGCTCCATTTGACCGGTCTGAACGAGGCATACATGACATGGTGGTTCGCACATAACATCCTGGGTCTGCTGATTACCCCGGTTGCTGCTGCTATTACCTACTACATCGTGCCGAAGATCACCGGTAACCCGCTGTATTCGCATCGTGTGGGTCATCTGCACTTCTGGTCCATTGTGGTGTTCTACTCCACGCCGGCTGCCCATCATCTGATGAGCTCACCGCTTCCGGAATGGCTGAAGTCCTTCGCGTCTGTGGAAGGCGTGCTGATTCTGGTGCCGGCTGTTGCCTATGTGTGTAACATCTTGCTGACCATGCAGGGTCGTTGGGCCTTGTTCGTCGAGAATATCGAGATCAAGTTCACCATCACCGGTGTGCTGCTTGCTATTCCGCTGAACATGCAGGGTGGTTTCCAGCAGACTCGTGCCATCAACTGGTACATCCATGGTACAGGCTGGATTGTGGCACATGCCCATCTGGCTCTGCTCGGCTTCTCGACCTTTGCTGAAGCTGCCTCGGTGTACTACGGCATGCAGGTGTTGCTGCGTCGCAAGCTGTGGTCCGCATCGCTGGCCAACTTCCACTTCTGGATGCTGCTGATCGGCTTCTCGCTGTACTGGACGTCGATGACCATTTCCGGCCTGATCCAGGGTGCTGCCAAGATTTACGAGGTTCCTTATGTGGACGTTGTGATCGCAGAGCATCCTTACATGATCGTTCGCTGGTTGGGTGGCACCATGGTGTTCTTCGGTAATATCATCTGGCTGTACAATATGATTATGACCGCACGTGCTGGTGATCCAGTGCCTGTTGGTCGTCAGCCGGCTGAAATCGCCTACACGCGTTAATAATAAATGAGGGCCGGCCTTCGGGCCGGCTTCTCAAAATAAATTTTAATTATAGGGAGGAGATTTCCGTGGCATTTAGAGAATATAGAATCGGATGTTGGATGTTTGGCTTTGCGCTGAGTTTGTCGATGTTTGTTACCATCATTCTGCCAGGCCTTGATATTTCGTCGATGTCCTCGACAAAAATCGCTCTGGAGAAGCAGTTGACCTACGGTTGGGAGACTGGCTTCAACTACTACGACCCATTCCTGCAGGGTAAGGACAAGCCCGTCAAGGTTGTGTTGACCAAGGACCCGATGACCGGTAAGGCCATCGACAAGACTGACGCGTTTGTTTTTCCGGCCGGGACACATTTCCCGAGCGGCTTGACTCACGACGGCATTCTGGGCGATGACGTGCAGAAGGCTTCGGAAGAGTTAGGTAAGATCGGTCAGGCTGATGAGGCACAGGGTGGTGTATTCCTTGTTCGCTCTACTGCTGATGACGTTCCATACATCGAGTTTGCAACCGCAACCAAGGGTTGGACTGCGGATGCAACACTGAAGGCTGCTGACGAGAAATTGCTGGCAGGTTCCGGCAAGACCATGTTTGTGCGTGAAGGCTGCTGGTGGTGCCATACCCTGCTGCCTGAGCAGACACAGGATTGGCAGTCGTTCGGTCGTCCGCCGCTGGTGGGTGACTTTAACGGTGAAAGCCCGACCACCTTCGGTTCCGACCGCAAGGCCCCTGATCTGCTGCACGTTGGTTCGCGCAACTCATCGCGTGAGTGGATGGTGATGCACTTCTTCAACCCACGCCTTGTGCAGCCACATTCTATTATGCCGCGCTACGATTACCTGTGGGGCGACGTGGATGCGGATGGCAATGCAGTTGATCTGCCAGGATGGGATGAGAAGTATCTGGCATATGCACGTGGCGAAAGCATTTATCCGCCTGCGGTGCCGATGCCTGCTGCCGATAGTGAGGCACGCAAACTCATCGACTTCGTCATCAATCTGAAATAAGGGAGGATAATAATGGGATGGACATTTAATAATCCGCTGTTTTCATTGACTACGGATGACCAGAACAAGGAAGCTAAGCATACTTGGGAACACGAGAGCTTGGGCGGAATTGCGGAGAACAACAATCCGCTTCCACGTCCGGTGATTGGTCTGCTGCTGCTGACCTTTGCAACAGCAATCGCCATTACCTTCCCTCTGTACGGACAGCGTCCGACTGCGGCTATTTATCTCGACTACGTGTCGTTGATGAACAGCACCATGGTGCAGGAAGTGATGAATGATCGTACGATCACTCATGATGCTGCGAACCAGAAGGCAATGGCACTGATTGAGGACTCGCTGGCTCACTTCGATTCGAAGTACACCTTCCAGCGGGCTCAGCATCCGATTGATCTGGATCAGCTGCGGGTGATTGGACCGGCAATTATTGAGTTACAGCGTGCCGGTGTTGATCTTGAAGAGTACAGCGTTATTGGCCCGAATGTGGTCAAGTCGAACTTCTTCAACATCCAGCCGGACGGCACCGTGATTGCCAAACAGCCTTGGTGGGATAAGGGCTATCAGATTTCTTTCTGGTACTTCATTGGTTTCTGCCTGGCTGTTATTATTACTGTGAAACGGTTGCCGCACTTCTCATGGCGCCCTGATCACACGATTGCTCACTAAGGAGATATAAGATGATTGATTTGGATAACCCATTTATCGGTGGCTTGATTGTCACGACAATTGCACTGGTTGTACCGATCATCTACAGCTTCTTTGTGGATAATCATAAGAAAGGTTCACCGGATCCGCGTAAGAACTCGTTTTAATCCGGTAATCCTGCAAGCTTGTAGGCGCCGCCCTTATGGGCGGCGCCTTTTTTGTTAATACAGGGTTTTATTATTTCCGTTAGCGGACTAGTTCAGGTACGCTACGCTACCTTCTCGATACAGGAGCGACTCCAGTGCTTCCGCACATGACTGCTTTAATATTTTCTGCGATATCTGCTCAAGCCGCTACAGCGGATGAAACCTATCAAACCTTTGATCTGGGTATTGAAAGCATGCGTAGCCATGGCTATAGCGTTGCGATTTTTATCTTTATGATGATTGCTATCGCTGTATTTGTAGGCATTGTCTGGTCTTTCATCAGTTCTACCAAGGGTGAGAAAATAAAAAGGGGTGAATATGTCCTGTTTGGCATGATTATCCTGGGCGTGATCGCTGCATCAATATTTGCAGCAGTGCAGTTGCTTGACGGTGTTTTATTCTAAATAGACAATCATCACAATCATGGAGGATTGAAAATGTTTGGAGTTGAATTACAGGACGGTTGGACGATTTACATCTGGCTACTCAGCGGAGCTGCCATTCTGGTTGGTGTCGTGTTCGGCATTCGCTGGGCTGCCCGCAATGAACAGTTTGACGAAGACATCAAATATCTGGTTTTCGATGAAAACGACAAAGATAAAATGAAACCTGAAGAGTTTGCCAAATCCCAG
Organism: Zetaproteobacteria bacterium CG1_02_55_237; assembly: GCA_001871195.1. Taxonomy (GTDB): domain Bacteria; phylum Pseudomonadota; class Zetaproteobacteria; order Mariprofundales; family Mariprofundaceae; genus UBA1543. The sequence continues at coordinate 13,826 of MNXA01000021.1, read as the reverse complement.
GAAGTGAATGCACGGCAGGAGAAACGCCGCACAGAGGTTCTTGCGGAAAAAGAGGCTGCCGCTCGGGCGCAGAACTAGTCGATGCTGGCTAAAATCAACTGGATGACCGTAGTCAATACGGTCATTCTCCTTTTTGCAGGGGCTCTAATTGTTGCCATCGTGCAATCCATGGGCAAACCGTCTGTTCAAAATGCCAATAATGAGTTGCCGTTTTACACCACTGCCGACCCAGATCTTGAAAGGGCGGGCTCGGATTTGTATCGCAGCCTTCAATGCCGTAATTGTCATACCATCTGGTCGGTGAAGAGCGTGTATCAAAGCGTGCCAGCGCCAAGCCTTGATGGCATTGGCTCCCTGCGCAATGAAGAATGGCTGTATCGCTACTTTTCTTCCGAAAATCCGCAGGAGATACTGCCCTCAAGGATGAAGGAAAAATACAAGATGCCTTCCTTTGCCAGCCTTTCTGAAAAGGAACGCAAAGTCTTAGCCGCTTATTTCGCCAGTCTGCGGGTAAAGGACTGGTATCTGGACGAGACAATCAGTGCTGAGCAGAAAAAACTGACGGGTAAGTAAAATCGTGGCCTAAGGGCCAATGAATAGATAACAATCAGGAGCAGGCAGCGATGGGCAAACAACAGAGCAAGGCAGTCTCGGCCGTTGGTTACACGTGGGCGCCGTACTGGTTGAGGGGAATCTCCGCCTTTGTTGCTGGCGTGCTACTCTACGAAGCCGGAATGTTGCTCCTCGATGTACGTCTCGAATATTTCATGGGCCTGGCCAGCTTCAATATGGCATGGATCGTGGCGATGAGCGCTCTTCCTGTGGCTGTCGGTATTGCCATCGGTATGATCTATGGCTTCGGTGGCAAGTATCTGGCCCATTTTCCACCTGCCTTTGTCATGTTGTGGCATTACCAGCATCCCTCCTATGCCGATATGGCTGCTGGTGCGCAACTGCTGCCTTGGGGCATGTGGATCATGTTTGTGATTCTGCAAATGGAATTTTGTGCGATTGGCGGATTTATAGGCGAAATATTCATTCGTAAACGTTATGCATGGGATGATGGTGTGGTGCCGCACCATGCCGATTCTGAATCCTTGCCCGATGACGATTTTGAGGAAGGTTCCGGTCGCTAAGGTGAAGCGCACCCCAATAACTCCGGCCGAAAGACGTCGCCGTAAACGCTGGTTAAGCGCCACCCTTGTTGTCTGTATTACCATCGCCATGGTCGGCGGCTCTCTTCACGTCATGGAATTAGGCTCAATGCGCATGGATGAGATGCGCGGCAAGGCCGGTTATGATGTTCGGGACATGCATGAGCATATCCGTGCGGCGGGAGAAGAGATTTACGTGCAGGAGGCCAACGAAAAATATGGCGCCGGCATTCGTACCTATACACCGGATGAGGCGCGGGCATTGCTTGGCGACGAACAATGGCGTGATGTGGAATGGATGATTTCCATTCCTGCCGGTGTGTTCACCATGGGCAGTGATGACCCGCGCACCAATGAACAGAACAAACCGGCACATCAGGTTCGTACCCATGCCTATCGAATCGACAAATTCCCTGTGACTCAGGCACAGTACGCCCGGTTTGTTGCTTCCGGAAAATATCGTCCGCCACTGAACTGGAAGGATGGTCATATCCCGCGAGGGCTTGAGCTTCACCCGGTTACCATGGTGTCCTGGTACAACGCACGGGATTACTGCGAATGGGCGGGTAAACGTCTGCCGACAGAGGCTGAATGGGAAAAGGCTGCGCGTGGAACCGATGGGCGAAGCTGGCCGTGGGGTTCGGCGATGCACCCGGAAAATCTGAATACCTATTACAAAGTTGGTCGTACCACGCCGGTAAATGCCTATCCGAACGGTGCCAGTCCTTATGGCGTGATGGATATGGCAGGCAATGTTCAGGAATGGGTGGCTGATCAATTTACCCCATATCCGGGCACTCCGGCTTCCGGAGAGATATTTCAAGCCAAGGATATCGATCCGGATTATCAACGCGGCTCGAATGAAGTTGAAAGGCTGGTTTATTTTGTGATGCGCGGCGGGTCGTGGAAAAGCGATCCATTTTCGTCCTATACTTACCACCGCAATTATTCCATGCCCAATTATGCCTCAGACTTTTTCGGCTTCCGCTGTGCGGCCGATGTCGTGGCGAATGAGGAGAAATAAATGAATCTGAAATCTTATCTTCTGCTGACCACGCTGCTTTGCTTCTGGTCATCGGAAGCCATGGCCGTGGATAGCTACCGCTATCTGCACGTAACCATTGATACGCCGTGGATGATTTTCGTTTTTCTTTTCTTTCTGGTTTTCGCTCCGATGATTCTTTCTGCCATTATTCACCTGCGCAATGCCATGCGGGGGGATAAGCCTGAGGAGCGCGATGTCAGGGGTGGGGGCGACGAGACGGGAACAAAGCATGATTGATTGCTCCCCGGTGCGCATGATCCCGCTATTGTTGCTGCTTTGCCTGCTTTGTCTTCTGCCGGGTCAGCGTGCACTGGCTGAAAATTCAGTCTCTCCCGAAGTGACAGCTGTTGCTGGCGGAGCACAGGTGTCCGCTGAGGCGGTGATGCAGCAGTTTGCCGGCGATGATGAGGAAGCACCCGAACGGCGCATCGAGACCAAGCGCAAACACCAGATACTCTTTATCATGGGAATTTCACTGCTCATTCTTCTCTTTCTCACCGGTAGTCTGGGCATAGCCATGGTTGTTTTCGACAAGGATGTTTTTGTGGCGCACTTGATCAGCGCCGGCTTGAGTCTGACTCTGGCGGCGGTGCATGCGGCCACCTCCATTGCCTGGTTCTGGCCCTACTGACTTTTTTCCCTGATTAAGCAGTGAATCAGCGTTCCCGCTTCCTCCTGTTGCTCGTCTATGGCGGAACGGGAATTACCGCACTGGCCTACGAAATCCTTTGGACACGCATGCTCTCCCTGCTGTTCGGAATCAGTATCTTCGGCGTGGTATTGACCGTTACTGCATTCATGGCGGGTCTCGGTGCAGGGAGTCTTGCCGGCGCGCGTTACGGGCGGGCTATGAGCGCAGCTCGCGCGCTGCGCTTGCTGGCCGTTCTTGAAGGGGGCATTGCCCTCTATGCCCTCACACTTCCTCTCATCATGCCATGGTTGGATGCCGGTCTTTTAAGCCTTGCTGGTGATCTTTCCATTGGTCTCTGGCAGGGAGTTCAGGGCATGGCGCTTATGTTGCTGCTGTTTCCGGCTGCGCTGGCCATGGGTTATGCATTTCCGCTCGCGCTGAAGGGGGCGCGCGTGCTGGGCATGTCTTTGGGCGGTTTGTATGGCATCAATGCTCTGGGTGGTGCCTTGGGCGCTGTGCTGCCCTTATTCCTGCTTCCGGCATTCGGCTGGCGCGCTGCGCTTCTTGCCGTGGCAACTCTCGGCTTGTTGCTGGCGGCTCTGGCATGGCTGCTGTCTGTGAACCTGCCGTCCAAGAGTGAAGAGTCCTTGGCTGAGCGCGGGCGTCTGTTGCGGCCTCCCTTTGCTGATCTGCTGGCCTATGCAGGTATTGGCGCAGCCGCACTGATACTCGAAGTGATTTGGAGCCGTTTGTTCGGCATGGTGTTGTTGCGCACCGAATATGTGCTGGCGGTGCTGCTGCTTGTTTTTCTCACGGGTATCGGGCTGGGTAGTGTGCTGGCCCGACGACTGGGTTCGGCAGGACACGTGGCTCGTTGGTTAAATATACTGCCGGCCATTGCGGCGACACTTGCCATTGCCGGGCAGTATTTTCTTCCGACTGTCAGTCAGTGGGCCAATCGAACGGAATTTGATTCCCTGTTCAGCGGTATGTTGATGCAGGGTGGGGTGGTGTTGTTGCTGACCCTGCCGGTGACCCTGGCGTTTGGCGCATGGCTACCGCTTCTGGCCCGGCGTTTTGAAGAAGCAGAAAACGATTCAGGCGGCACCACGAGCGGTGCCTGGTGGTATGGCGCTAACAGCATCGGGGCAGGGTTGGGCGCCATCGTGGCCGGTTTTGTTCTGCTGCCATGGCTGGGTGCGGCAGCCTCACTCGGAGTCGGGGCACTGCTTCTCTTTATCTGTGGTATGCGCTGGGTGAAAGACGTGCGCTACTGGCTGGTCCTGCCTGTTGTGCTGCTACTGTTGTGGCCTGTACGGCAGCTACCACCGGTAGCCAGTCTGCTACCTGCGCTGGCGGCATCGCATGATCTGTCTCTCTACGAGGATGCCGTGGCTTTGACGCATGTGGTTGAACAGCCATCCGGGCAGCGGCTTTTGCTCTCGGATTTGCAGCGTATGGATGCATCCAGTGATCCGACAGCCGTCACCGTGCAGAAGAATCAGGCACGACTTCCTTTGCTCTTGCATCCGGAGGCCCGTTCTATCCTGTTTCTCGGGCTTGGTACGGGAATCACGGCTTCCGGCTCGCTTCCTTTTTACGGACTGCAACGCACTGCTGTGGAATTGTCGGCTGGGGCGATTGCTGCTGCATCCGGATCGTTTGCAGCGGTGAATGGCGGCGTGATGGCCGACATGCGTGTGTTGCGCGATGATGCGCGGCGCTTTCTGCGCAGCGATACGGCGCACTACGATGTGATTGTCGGCGATCTCTTTCATCCCGATATGGTCGGGCGCGCCAATCTTCTTTCCGTGCAGCAATTCAGCAGGGCAAGAGAACGGCTCGCGCCGGGCGGTATTTTTGTTCAATGGATAGCGCTCAACCAATTCGATGTGGCCATGTTGAAGGTGGTATTGAACAGCTTTCGCAGTGTTTTTTCCACTGAGCATGATCTGGCGCTGTTGTTTCTCGACGGTTATCGCGTGGGTCTTGTCGGTGTGAAGCAGGGTGAGATACAGAGTTCCCGTTTATTACAGGCCTGGCGGGAGATGCCGCCGGCATCTGCCGATGACGCGACAGGTGGCGAGGGCATGTGGACATGGCTCGGGCGCTACTGGGGAATGATTCCAGAGTTTCCCGGTGATGTGCAAGTGCAGGACGAGTGGGCGCCGGTGATTGAGTTCGCACTGCCGCGTGTGCGCTACGCCGGTGGTGCCGATCCCTCTGCCATGTGGCGCTGGATGTTGTCCTGGCGCGAGGATGCAGAGCAGGCAGCTGCTGTGCTGCATGTCGAGGCCGAGGATTTCACCACTTTTAAACGTGCATGGGCGGCAAGTGCTTTGGATGTTCGCCTGTGGCAGGCGGAGCTTGGTGGTGATGAAGCGCAGGCGATGAAGTGGGCGCAGCTGGCTCGCCGGGCCAATGCCGATGATCGCTGGCCGGCTTTTGCGCTGGCCGACAGGATGTTTGCCAGCCTTGAAAACGGCAATCCGCAGGGGCTGGGCAGGAGAGAAGCTCTGCAGCGTATTCTGGTGCTGCGCCCGGACCATGAGGCCAGCATACGTGCCATGTGGCAACTGGAGTCGCAGGCTGGCAATGCCGAAGCAGCTGAGCAGTGGCGGCAGCGGCTTGCAAGCCTAAGTCCGCTGGCTTTTGACGTACGCCAAAGATAGCATTTATGCAAAGGAAACTCAGATGTCTGCCAATGAAACACTAAGCAAGATCCCTGTTATTGAAGAACACGTTCCCGGTGCGACCACTCTGGGACCGGCGCGCCGCTACATGCAGATTGCCACCCTGATTCTGCTGGTGCTGATTCCGGCCAGCGGGCTGTTTCGCATCGATGTTGCAGCAGGCGGTGTGTTGATGTGGGACCGCTTGGTCTGGTTCTCCGACATGTTCATTATCATGGGTTTTTGGATATTCATCGCCAGTCTCCTGGTCATGATGTATTCACTCGTCGGATCGGTTTTCTGCGGCTGGATGTGCCCGCAAAATACGGTATCGGAATGGGCCAATAATCTGACGGATCGGCTGCTCGGCAGGCGCGCCAAGATGATGGATACGACGGGTACCCGCATGCAGATCGCGGTGCGGCGTAAATCACTGTTGAATTACCTGATACTCGGGTCGCTGCTGTTTGGTGCCTCGCTGGTTTATGCGCTGATTCCGATGTTCTATTTCTATTCACCGCAGGCCATCTGGTCGTTTGTTTCCTTTCAATATGACGAGGAACTGGCCGGTGGGCTGCACTGGATCTACATGGTCTGCGTGTTCGTCATGCTGATAGATATCGTGGCGATTCGTCACCTGATGTGCAAATACATGTGCATTTACCGTGTCTGGCAACATTCCTTCAAGACCCGCGATACCCTGCATGTTTCCTACGATGCCTCGCGCTCGGACCATTGCAGCAACTGCAACTACTGTGTGGATTCCTGCTTCCTCGATATTGATCCCCGTCAGCCGGAAGTGTTCGACAGCTGTGTTAATTGCGGCGCATGCGTGGTGGCCTGCGATGAGTTGCACAGCAAGAGCAAAAAGCTGCAGGGCCCCGGCCTGCTTCGCCTCAGCTTTGGCGACGAGTGGAAGGGGAAATATCGCGGCGCGCTTGGTTCATTTTTCAGTCGCGCGCGCGCAGCTACACTCGCCACCCTGATTGGTGCGGGGATGTTTGCATACGGTATTGTCAGCTATGAGCCGGCCTCTTTCTCCGTGTATCGCGGTGAAGCGCAGCAGGGCGATCAATTGCTCGATTACCGCATCAATATTGCCTACAAGGTCAACCACCCTGAACAGATGCATATTCGCGTCGAAGGTCTGGATGACAGTCAATATTCGCTGGAAAAGGACGCAGTGCAGTTTGAGAGCGCGGGTCGTCAGGATGTGGTGCTCTATGTCCGCGACGGCCTCCCTGAGGGCCTGTATCGCTTTTGGGTGGTGGTGACTGCGGATGACGGCTGGACGAAAAAGTTTCAGGTTGTGCATTTTGCAAAATCTCAATCTCCAACCAGCTTATGATCGGCAAAGCAACGAGGTATCAGAAGAATATGAAAGAAAACGACGGGCAGACGAAAGAGCAGCCGGAAGAGGCAGCAAGGCCGACAGCACCGGTTAGCAAGGAATGGGGCAAGATTCCCGAAGATCATTTCGGCTACGCCTCGGATGAGGACCGGAAGAACAGACGTGGACTTGAGGACTGGGAGTTGGTTGAAAACATCCCGGATTCACAGCGTCGTGTGCCGGCATGGTTTATCGGCATTATCATTGTGGTGTTGATGGTTGCCTTTGGTCTGACTCTACCCTTCTGGGGGGATCGCCCGGATGCTCCGCGCGCCTGGTTTACCTGGGGGCATGTTGCTGCCGCCGTGTATGCCTTGATCGCCGCAGGCTTCATCTATTTCATGACCAATCTCTATGGTTCCAAAAGCGCCGGCCGCCTTGACAGCGATACGCATCAGGATGACGACGATATCGATATGCCCAAATGAAGCTTGTAGCTTTTTTGATTGTTGGTGCCGCCAGCCTTTCTCTGGCTGCCTGTGATTTTTCTTCCAACAGGCCGCAAACGGATTATCCGGATAAACAGAGTCAGGCGTTTAATGTCTATGCAAGCAATTGCTCAGAGTGTCATGCGCCGCCCTTGCCCAGCGCACATCCGGCCAATGAATGGCCGGGGGTGATCGAGCGTATGCAGGAGCATCTTGTGCAGCGCAGCATGGCTCCCATAGCTCCCAAAGATCGACTGGTTTTGCGTGATTATCTTATGCTGCATGCGGCTGGCGAGTAAGATCGTGCTGCGTTCTGCTCTTGTCGCACTTGTCATGCTGCTTACTGCCTGTTCGTCAGGTGAACCATCATGGAGTGCGCCGGAACAGTCATGGAACGACATTGCTATCCGCATTGAAACCCGGCCGACTGTGCTTAAGCCAGGCATGAATGAGTTTCTTGTTATCGCCAATCGCCAGCAACACAGTTTTTCCTCCGACTTGATGGTTGATGTGCGTACCGAACACACAGATTGGAGACAGGCCATGCCGGATGGGGCGCTGGGTGTATTTCGCCGTGCTTTGCCGGTCAAGGATGCGCAGCAGGATCACCTGTATGTCCGCCTGGTGCGAAAGGGCGAGCAGCATGAAATGGTGTTTGCACTTGCCCCCGACGCGACTGCCGAACAGGCAGATGGAAAGCCGTGAATCGATACCTGCCCAACCTGCTTGCATGCGTGATCTCAGTTGTATTCTTTTCTATTGGGGCACAGGCGGGAGATGCCGAACGCGGCAGGATTGTGGCCGAAGTGCGCTGTACGCCGTGCCATCATCTGCATCTGGAATCCATACGAATCGGTCCGGGCCTGAAGGGGATTTATAATCGTGCCCCACGCATGAGCGGTGTGCCGTATGCCCGCTGGGACGCAGCCGCATTGGATGCATGGTTAAAGGATCCGCGCGGCATCAAGCCCAACACCAAAATGGCAATTCCGCCGATTGCGGAGAAGGATCGGGCAGATTTGATCGCCTACTTCATCATGGAAACAAACGGTGCGAATCAGGATAAACCTTCGCAGTAATCTGATTAATACCAGCATCTGTAACATCACCCAGTCCCGAAGGTGAAAGGTCTTTTTATTATCAGGTGAGGGCCGCAGGGCAAATCGAAGTAAGCGGACAAGAGGCGCATAGGGGTTTGACACGACAGTGTTGCTTGGCGTGTTGCACAATCAGGGCGTGGTATTCCTTATACAGTAAAACATTCCTATCCAGTTGCGTATGAAAACAGGTTTGGGTTTCAGCGTAACTGGCAGCTGAATCCAGCAGGCCGAGGCGGATGAAGATTCGCCTGGTGTAGGCATCGACAACGAACACGGGTATCTCCAGCGCATAGAGCAGGATGGAGTCGGCGGTTTCAGGGCCGATGCCCTTCAATGCCAGCAGGGTACTACGCGGATCGGGGAGTTTTTTGATGCCTTGCTCCCGACCCTGTCCAAGATAAAAGGTACAGAACAGGCGCAGACGCTCGGCCTTCTGCTTGTAGAAGCCGGAGGGGCGAATCAGTTCGCGTAAGCGGGTTTCATCCATGTCCAGCATGGCCTGTGCATCCAGCGCATCGGCTGCCTTCAGGTTGGCAATGGCCTTCTCAACATTCTGCCAATTGGTGTTCTGGGTGAGAATGGCTCCGACCACCACCTCAAACGGTGAATCCGCCGGCCACCAGCCTTGCTCGCCGTAGGTGTCGAACAGAATCTTGTAGATGTGCAGCGCGTTCATGCTGCCCGCTTGCTCATGTTTAGCCTGCTTTTTCACCCAGTCCGACGGAGCGGCGAAGCTGTTTGACCTCGCCCGCAGTGAGGTGACGCGAAGTGCTCTTGCGCACACCGTCTTCAAGCTTCAGCGGGCCGAAGCGGGTGCGAATCAGGCGGCGCACGATATGGCCGGCTGCTTCCAATGTGCGACGTACCTCGCGGTTGCGCCCGCGCCGGATAACCAGGGTCAGCCAGCAGTGTCCGCCGGTTTCCGAATCCACCACCACATCCCATGGATCGCTCTTCTCGCCCTCGCCGATGTCCAGGCCACCCTTGCGCAGTTTCTCCAGCGCATCCATGGAAAGATGTCCGGCGACCCTTACGCGATATTCGCGTGCCACACCGGTGCCCGGTTTGGTCATCAGGTTGGCCAGTTCGCCATCATCGGTGAGCAGCAGCAGCCCTTCGCTGTCCATGTCCAGCCGGCCGACGGACTGCACATTGGGACCCACTTCGATGTGCTTGTAGATCAGATCGCGGCCCTTCTCATCCCTGCGGGTGCACAGCTGGCCGGGTGGTTTGTTGTAGAGAAGATAGGTGTGCTCGGTGAGCAGGGAGACCGGCTTGCCATCGGCCAGCACAATATCCGAGGCATGCACACGACGGCCCATGTCCTGCACCTTTTCGTTGTTGATGACGATGCGGCCTTCGGCAATAAGTTTGTCCGCCTCGCGGCGCGAGCATAAGCCACTCTTGGCCAGATAACGGTTCAGTCGTTCACCTTCAGCTGCTGCACTGGCCTGCCCCGGCTGGATAGCCGGCGCTTCGGACTGTTTCGCGAGGGGCCTGCCGCCCTTGTTGGTGGAGCGTGAACCCTTGGTCTTGAGTTTCGGACGCTTTGCCGGGTCCGGGCGTTTACTCTTGTCTGCCTCTGCCTTGCGAGCCGGTGCTTTACTGCCCTTCGGTTTCTGAGTCGTCATCATTAGGGCCTGTTAACACTAATTTTGGTTGCAGCGACAAGGTTATTTTTGTGCATCAGCAAGGCATTTCGAGCGCGATGTGCTATCTGCACATCAGCGAGAAATAACGCCGCGGAGCGCAAAAATAACCCGTCCCCCAGGGCTGCGCCCCAAATAAGGCCATCCGGTGTTGCTCGTCGTTTATTTGGATTCACCAAACTTCTCTCCTCGCGTCTTGGCTGGCCTTATTTGGGGCAGCAGCGCTTCAATCAAAATTAGTGTTAACAGGCCCAAGCCCTGCCTCTCCGGCCGCATCCGCGTCTCCGGGGTATTCATCTGTTTCGTCTTGCGCTTCGTCTGCATGCAAGAGCAACTGGTCTTCCTGATCTGCGGATTCAAGCTCCTCCTGATCCATGAGCTGGGCGATTTCCGGCAGGTCGGAAAGCGAGCTCAGGCCGAAATCAATCAGGAACTGCCTGCCGGTGCCGTAGAGGTGTGGCCGTCCGGGTACTTCCTTGCGTCCCAGTACCTTGATCCAGCTACGCTCCTGCAGGCCGCCGATAATCGAGCTGGACACCTTCAGGCCACGCAGCATTTCGATCTCGGCGCGTGTTACCGGCTGGCGGTAGGCGATGATGGCCAGCGTTTCCAGCATGGAGCGTGACAGGCGTGGCGGGCGTGTCTGCCAGAGTTGCTGTACCTGCGCGGCATATTCGGGCGCGCTGCGGAATTGCCAGCCGCCGGCAACTTCCTGCAGGGTGATACCGCGTCCCTGATAATGCGCTTCAAGCTCGGCGAGTGCCGCGCGGATATCGGCGGAGGATGCATCGCTCAAATCGCGCAGACGGGCTAAAGATAAAGGCTCGTCGCTGGCGATAATCAGTGCTTCCAGGGTGGCAGAGAGCTTGTTTGTGTCGGGGTTCATACTGCGGCCTCCTTGGGCAGGATGCTGATGGATGAATAACACGATTCCTGCACCACACTGATGGCCTGATTGCGCCACAGTTCGAGGATGGCCAGGAAGGTGGTGACAATGGTCTCGCGCCCCGGGGTGTCGAACAATTCCTCAAGCAACAGGCTGCCGCCTTTCAGGCGCTCGAGGACAAAGCTCATGCGTTCGCGCACGCTCATCGTTTCCATGAATACCTGATGCCGTACCTCGCCGCCGACGCGCTTGAGTACACGCCGGAATGCGGAAAGCAGCGCATCGAGATCGGGCTCGGGAAGGGGGCGTTCCACTTCATCGGATTCCGGGAAATAACAGCGCGCGAATACATCGCGGCCAAGACGCGGTTTTTCCTCAAGCTCGGCGGCTGCAGCGCGGTATTGCTCGTAGGCCAGCAACTGGGCCACAAGCTCGGCTCGCGGATCGATTTCCTCGCCATCCGCATCCAGTTGCGGGCGGGGCAGCAGCATGCGGCTTTTGATCTGGGTGAGTGTGCTGGCCATAACCAGATAATCGCCGGCGTATTCGAGATTGAGCGGTTGCTGCGCTTCGAGAATCTCCAGATATTGCTCGGTCAGGGTGGCGATGGGGATATCGAAAATCTCCATTTTCTGCTCGCGAATCAGATGCAGCAGCATATCCAACGGCCCCTCGAAGGCATCGAGGGAAACCGGTGGAAGTCCGCTCTGCGCTACCGACTCGTCCGGCATCACGCCTTGCAAGGGCTCAGTGGAGTCCGTCTGCGGCAGCATCAAACGCGGTAACCCATTTGCAGTGTGCGGCGCACCTTATCCATGGTGCGTTCGGCCTCAATGCGGGCGCGTTCGTTCCCCTTCTTCACGATATCGCGCACATCATCCATATGCGTAGCCAGTTCGGCACGGCGTTGGCGGATGGGTTGCAGCTCTTCTTCGAGGTGCTTGAGCAGCACCTTTTTGCAATCGAGGCAGCCGATGCCGGCGCTCTTGCAACCTGCATGCACCTCGGAGCGCTCATCTTCAGTCGAATATAGTTTATGGAAATCCCACACCGCACATTTCTCCGGCGTACCGGGGTCTTCGCGGCGCACGCGTGCCGGATCGGTCGGCATGGTTTTCACTTTCTGCTCGGTGACCTTCCATGTTTCGCCGAGCTCGATGGTGTTGTTGTACGACTTGCTCATCTTGCGGCCGTCCAGCCCCGGCAGCTTGGAGGCTGGCATGAGCAGGGATTCCGGTTCCGGAAACAGCGGCTGGTCGGGCTTGCGGTAGAGATGGTTGAAACGGCGCGCCACTTCACGCGTTAATTCCACATGCGGCACCTGATCTTCGCCGACCGGCACGCCATCGGCGCGATACATCAGGATATCGGCCGACTGCAGCAGCGGATAGCCGAGGAAACCGTAGGTGCCGAGATCCTTTTCGCGCAACTGCTCGATCTGGTCCTTGTAGGTCGGCACGCGCTCCAGCCAGGGGAGCGGGGTGATAAAGGAGAACAGCAGATGCAGTTCAGCATGCTGCGGCACCTCGGACTGGATGAAGATGACGCACTTTTCAGGGTCGATGCCCACAGCCAGCCAGTCGATCAGCATATCCCAGATGGTCTGCTGCACGATGCCGGGATTGGCATAATCCGTGGTCAGGGCATGCCAGTCAGCGGCAAAGAAAAAGCACTGGTGGTCATCCTGTAACTTAAGCCAGTTGACCAGAACGCCTTTATAATGCCCCAGATGCAGACGGCCTGTGGGGCGCATGCCGGACAGGATGCGTTGCGGTTTCTTCGGCTGGATATCTGATGTGCTCACTGTTGCCCCTCAATTCTTGCCTTCGGGATGATGATCTTGAGCCGAACAATAACAAAGCGGCAAAGCCTTTGTAACAATGGGTGTGGCTGCTTGTTTGTTGTTGATGGTTGAATCCTGTGCCTTGGGTTAAAGCCAATGATTCCGTAACCGATAAATATTATATTGTACTATCAATAAAATGGAGGCGCGCCATGATGAATATCAGAGAACAGCATGATAATCCGGATTGCTATTATCAGGCGGAAGTTCTGGTGAACAAACATTCCGAACAGTGCGGCTGCTTTGCAACGAAAATTGCCGCCGAGCTTTGGGCCAGGACTCTGCGCAGCAGGATAATGGCAGCTGATTTTATCAAGACGCTGCGCCGACCGGCAGGGTATTAGGAATCGGAATCATTCACACTGAGTAGCGAATATCTCCGCACAGCACTTTTCTGACGATAACAAGGGTGTTGAAAGCACGGGGTGAACCGAAGCAGGTGACCACTGCCATTTGACATATTATGAAACAATAATATAATTATGGATAGGCAAGGAGCTGGTCATGATCAATATCAAAGAGCAACAGGATAATCCGCATTGCGCTTTTCAGGCTCAGGTTTGGCTGCACAAGCACTCCCAGCAATGTGGCTGTTTTGCAACGAAGAAGGCCGCAGAGCTCTGGGCCAAGACCCTGCGTGCCAGAATTATTGCCGCCGATACCATCAAGGCCTTACGCCATCCTGCAGGTTATTAATGCGCCCGGCAGGAAGACAAGTCATGGCTGTTGGCAACAAATAGAGTTGTCCGGTTTTAGAGCACAAGGGTTGTCCGGTTTGGTTTTGGTTCATATTGCTGCCTTCAGCCTTGGTAGTGGTAGTTCCGGCTTGCTGGCCTTGGGCTTCAGAAGAGGCTGAAACTCGGCGAGTTTTCTTGGCCCGTGGAAGATGGCCATGCTGCCATCGGTATAGCAGTGAACACGCACTCTGGCTTTGACATAATGGTGTCGGTATTCATTGCTGGGGATTTGCAGGGTTCTGCCCTCAAAGCTGACGGTGTTGTCTTTGTTGACTGTGCGTTCGTGCTTCT
>MNXA01000045.1 GCA_001871195.1 Zetaproteobacteria bacterium CG1_02_55_237 | reverse complement strand
AGAAGCACGAACGCACAGTCAACAAAGACAACACCGTCAGCTTTGAGGGCAGAACCCTGCAAATCCCCAGCAATGAATACCGACACCATTATGTCAAAGCCAGAGTGCGTGTTCACTGCTATACCGATGGCAGCATGGCCATCTTCCACGGGCCAAGAAAACTCGCCGAGTTTCAGCCTCTTCTGAAGCCCAAGGCCAGCAAGCCGGAACTACCACTACCAAGGCTGAAGGCAGCAATATGAACCAAAACCAAACCGGACAACCCTTGTGCTCTAAAACCGGACAACTCTATTTGTTGCCAACAGGCGGTACTTAAACAAGGCACGAAAGAGCCAAGCCATTTGGTTACTTACTTTATGGTATCAACCATGTTTTGTTGCAAAAACATTGACATAAACATCTGGGTCTACGATTACATCAGCAATATTTTTCTGGCAGTCCTTTCCCACAATATTAACCCGATACCCAAAATCGCAGACCATCCCGATTAGATCTGACGGATTACAACCTGCTCGCTCCAACCCAAAAGGCCAATACTCGAACAATAGCATTGGGGCCTGAGAGCTACTCATGATCTCTTTAGCTCCTTTCAAAGCCTCATATTCGTAACCTTGAATGTCCATCTTAATGAAATCAGGTGGTGGCCTAGAGGAAAAGAATTCATCTAGTGTCAAAACAGGAATCATACGGAAATCACGGCCTTCGCCATCGTCATACGTATGGTGATCAACGTTCAGAGAATCTGAAAGATACAGCTTCAGCTGTCCGACACTGCTCCCAATAGCAGAATTGAAGGCTTCAACATTAGTTTTTGATTTGGCTAAGTCCTGCAAAAGCTCAAAGTTTCGTTGTTCGGGTTCAAAGGCAATTACCCTCCCTTCAGCTCCAACCATGCCCGAAAATCTTCGGGAGTACTCACCAATATTTGCCCCTATATCAACAACCGTCATTCCTGGAAGAATGTGCTCTCTTAGAATACGCAGCTCTGGCCTGTCTGATATCGCTTTGTAAACAGAGTATAAAGGCCGATAGATTAAAGGAGCATGCTTAAATAAAGAGTTCCCCATACCCATCAATGTTGAATTCATATATAACATCCTAAATTATTGTCAGGTTTAATTATCAGGCTAATTAAAAGGAAAAGCACGCTGAACAAACCCATCTAGAAGGCCTTCAGTTTCCTGAATGCAAAAACCACCATCCGCAACAACAACACCCCGTGTCGAAAACGGGAAATCTGGGTCTCACCATACTCCCGGCTCGCGTAGCGAACAGGAACCTCGACCACCTTCAGGTTAAGCTTGGATGCTCCAAAAATAAGATCGAAATCGCCAAAAGGATCAAAATCTCCAAAGTAGAAACGGTTTTCTACAATGCTCAGATAATGCTTGCGGGACAACACCTTGGTTCCGCACAGGGTATCGGTATAACGTTGATTCAGCAGCCAGGTGAATAACCACGAAAATACATGATTGGCCATATGGTTGAGAAACCGCATAGCATCCTTTTCCATCGGATACACCAAGCGCGAACCGTTGATGAACTCTCCTTTGCCACTGGCCAGTGCCCGATAGAACTTTGGCAACGCCTCGGGGGGCATAGTCAGGTCTGCATCGAGTATCATCAGGATGTCACCCCTTGCCATGGAGAATCCGGCACGGACTGCATCGCCTTTTCCCTTCCCCGGCTGAACCAGGACCTTGATGTCATGTTGAGGATATGCCTCGATCACACGATGGATCTCATCCAGCGTTCCATCACTACTGTGCCCTTCCACATAGATGATTTCCATATCATCGCAGAATTGCGGGATACGTTTGACTGCCTCCTCGATATTACCCCGCTCGTTACGGCAAGGCACAAGCACGGTGCATGAAAGGGCATCCTTTTTTTTCTGCAGCACAGGACGGGCAACGATATAATTCCTGAGGCATAGCCTGCGAATCAGTGGAAATGGCGCCAGGAAGCGGTTGAACAAAGTGCCGATGCCCAGAAGCTTTCTTGGCAGTAACTGTCGCCACTCGCGTTTGACAACCTCGAAGTCGGCCAGATCAAGAAGGTTTTCTATGTCCCCCGTAGTCAGCCAGTTCTGTTCAACACTGGGAGCCTTTAGGCCGAACCAGCCCGCAGCATTGTAAATCGGCCCCCACATGGTGTTGTAATAACAGATAACAATGCGTGTATCATCATGGCAAAGATTATGTAGATTCCTAAGGGTTTGCTCACAATCATCCAGTGATCCAATGGTGTCTGACATAACGATGACATCAAAAGGGGCATCAAACCCCTCAAATGTCTTCTTCTCCTCAACATCACCGCAAACAAAGTGAAGGTCAGGATACTGGTCTTCTGCAACCTTGAGCATGGACTGGCTGAAATCCACCCCCACACCGTAAGAAGGCCTCAACTCAGCAAGCAGGTCTCCCGTACCGCACCCGAGATCCAACACCCTCAACCCTTCCGGGATGAGAAATCGCATGTAGTTCCTGTCTTCCCTATAAAAGAACCTGTTCTTCTCCAGCCACTCCAGCCTCTTCTGACCAGTCATGTCTGCCAATTCCCTTATTCGGGATTTTCTTTCGCTGATTTGCATCCAATCCCCTCTTATCCGTCGCTATTTCATCTTATCGGATATCTGCGTCTCGGTCGAAGCCAGATGCCATCACAAGTCTATGCATGTAACGCCCGTCCCAGACTAGGCACAACTCAGAGGCAAACCCATATTGCATGGCCGAGCAGCGATAGTAGGTCAGCCGAAGTAATGCATCAACGGAATTCAAGACATACTTTATTAGCAATCGCTTTTGAAGGAAGTTCATCGCCCACCTGAAAAAGCGCCCGATACACTTGTTGTGGACTAGGCTTGGGAGTCTGCACCTCCCCGAACAGGAGTTGCTCAATCCCCTGGCGCAATTCCGTAACAGAATAGAAACGCGGAATACGGACCACTTCGGCAAGCGATGACTGGTCGGGGTTCGGAAAGCGGAATTGCCATACGTCCTTTCCGGCCAGAAGCGCCTCTTCACCGACTGTAGACTGACTGATCAGCACCAGGTCAGCCCAGACAATATCCCCTGCCAAATCACCTCGACTAAGCTCAAAACTGCCAGCAACTGAAGCGAATTCGGCAAGCGAATCCATACGCCCAAAGGGATGTGTTCGAAGTCGTAAACTTACCTGATCGGCTAGTGGGTGAATCGCAGCAACGGCAGCCTGTACCAGAGCAAAATCCGAATGTGCCGGCACACTTGTCGCAACCAGAATTCTAAGCTTGGAGCCCGCCCGTAATCCGGACACGACATCTTTCAAATCGCCGGAAGCAGTCACTTTGACATGGTCATACCGGCATGATCCTGTCGCCAGCACCTGGCTCGCGTCATATCCGCAACCACCGAAAACCTTGGCTCCCAACTCCCCCATCACGCAGATACGGTCCACATGCGGCACTGATTCACCATCGGCTTGAATGGCAAATTCTTTTGTTGGATGCAGGGCTCCGTATGTCTTTCCCTGATTGTAGCAACCGTGTTGCACATTCCAGACACGCGTTTCACTTCCCTGCAACGCCGCATACATCGCTCTGGACTGGGGAAAGTGTTCAAGAAAGGTGATTAACAGGCGACTTTGCGTTTGTTCGCTGGCTCTGGCGGTTGCCCTCTCGAATAGCTGGCACTGCACGATGGCCATACCCACCGAGCCCTCGATAAGAGCCGTCCTGAAAAGCGGAAACAAATCAAGTTTTCCGGCTTTAAAGAGGGCACGAAAAGATTTATCCCGCACCGCACGAAGTACATTCACTATTGCTCTCGCATCCATGAAGGCGCTGAGAATATCACGATATCTCAACAGGGATTGCAGCAATACGATATCCTGTCGCCCGCACACAGGAGCAAGCACCTCGTGATGGCTACGTGGTTGCTCCGTAGCGCCTGTCCAGGGATCGTACCAGCACCAGTACCCCACTTTTTTCCCGTGGGCCTCGAGCTGTGCCGGCAGTGCGCCGAAATACTTGTCGACAAACCTTCCGGAATCTTTTGGATCAGGCAGTACACTCCAATCCCAGAACCCCTGAAGCGCCACATCAAAGCATCCCGGCGTGGCCTTTTTCCTGATTTTATCGCAAGCCCGCTTCTCCTGAACAACTCTCAGGGAATAGCGGATACGCCCGAGAACCCTGCGGACCGTCCCGGCCCAAGAGCCACTCCTTACACTACCATGTGCCACGACAGTGAAACACGACTGCAACACTTCCGCCACACCATGCGGCGGTTGATGCAGATTCAGGACCTTCACACCGCGCTCATTGGCAACCTTCGCTATGGCCAATACTGCAAGCAGGTGGGTATAGGTCGGATCGCTTTCCGAATTCCTGAATGCCACGGGATGATACCACCATTGGCTGACCTTTCCGCTGCCATGCATATGCGAACGCAAGCTTCTGCCATCCGACAAGGGGAACATGCCGATATCGGCAACAATCTCCAGATAATGCTCATAGGCCTTATCCTTCACCCCATCCATCACCTTGGCCATCGATATCAAATCGCAGGAATAGAGCTGTTGCGACAGCTCATGCTCATCCATCGGATTGAGAAAACTGAGAATCAGGGATGCATCATCGGGAACCGATTCGGCGACTGACCAAAGCACGTGACAACGCGTCATAGCCTTCTTACCCGCCACGGGACGCTACCAATGGTATGCATATCTATTGTCGAGTCCGGATATGCTTACGCCTTCCCGGCCCGCATCAGGGGATTTCATTATGGTCCAGGCCGTCGATGGCAGCCCGCCCCATGGCTAGGATAGCTTCTTTCGAACTTCCACCGATATGGGGAGTTACCATGAAATTGGGGAGGCTGAGTAATTCCATATCATCGGGAGGTTCAACCTCGAAAACATCAAAAGCTGCGCCACCGATATGCCCATCCTGCAACAGCTGTTTCAGAACCCTTTCATCCACGATGCCACCGCGGGCAACATTAATAAGCATGGCCCCGGGCTTCATCCGTCGCAACTGTTCTTCACCCAACATCCCGCGGGTCGATGCGTCCAGAGGCACATGAACTGTAAGAATATCAGACTCCGTCACCAACTCATCAAAAGACACTGGCCTGATTTGATGTTGGGCATAAAACTCGGGGAAATCGAGCAGATCATGAGCAATCACTTCGCACCCGAACGCTTTCAACAGGCGCGCAACCTCCTTCCCTACATGGCCGCAACCCAGTATGCCCACCTGTTGCTGACCGAGCTCGTGCCCCCAAATCTGTCTCCAGCGCCCGGCTAGAACCTCGTCACGAGCATAAGGAAGATGCCTTAGCAAAGAAATCATCATAGCTATGGTCAGCTCGGCAACTGACCGCCGGTTCACTCCGCCAGTCCAGCCAAAGCGGACGCCATGTTTTCGTAGCGCCGCCTTGTCAATCATATCGGTGCCGACACCGTATTTGCCAATCACCTTAAGCTCAGGAAGCGCCGCAACTACATCCTCATCAATACGCTCCAGAGCGGTAATCGCCTTCTCGGCCCCCCAAAGAAATTCGATCAGGTCTTTTCCAGACAGCGAACGGCCTTCATCGTTGAATTTTGTGTTGGGATAACGTTCAAGAAGCTCTTCTCTTAATACAGGATTCAAAGAAAATGAACGCGACGTTACCGCGACCTTACAATTGGAGATCATTGAAAGCGCTGCCCATCCAGATATGACACACAGATCTCACGAAACTGTTCGTTATTCTCATATTGTGAAATTCCCACCCGCCCATCGTGATCAGGGAGAATCAATGTCAGATGATTCATTCCTACATTCTTCTTATCCTTTCCGATGGCAGTAATGAATGGTTCAAACGGAATTTCAATAGACTCGAAACCACAATAATTCCGTTTCAGCACAAGGTGCATGCGGTGAAAATTGGCCTCACTTCCCACCCCTAACTTCCAGGCAACATAGTTCGCCATATCGGCACCGATTGTGACGGCAATCCCATGAGGTACAGCAAAGTGCGTCGCGGCCTCTATCGCATGACCAAAACTGTGCCCATAGTTAAACACCCGCCGCGGACCGATATCGAATTCATCTTTTTCAATATACGCCTGCTTAATCTCAAGGGACTTCATGATAAACCGCATCATCACCAGCGGGTCTTCAAATAAGTTGTCGAAACTGGATGCCAAGGAATCAAACGATGCGGGTCCATCAATTACATGAACTTTCACCATCTCACCAACACCTGAGCGAACATCGACAGGATCAAGGGTGGATAAGAATCTGGTACTGATGAACACCTTTTCCGGTGGTGTAAATGTTCCAAGAATGTTTTTTGCAGATCCTGCATTGATAGAGCTTTTGGAACCGATACATGAATCTGTTTGAGCCAGAAGAGTTGTAGGATAGAAAACCCATTCAACCCCGCGAAGCATCGTCGCAGCCAGAAAGCAGGTGATATCCTGAGTAACCCCTCCACCGATTGCACAAAGCCGATGATCCTTCCTGATTCGTTTTGCAACTAGGTGTTGCACATACGCAGGAAACACATCCAGCGCCTTGTTATCTTCCGTTGCATCTATCAATAAGACAGATTCGGATGAAAGGATATGTTCCATCTGTTCACGATAAAGCGCGGCCACCTTTCGATCGATGATATAATGCAAACCCTGATGATTTGCTGAATCAAGCTTTTCAAGCGCATTATCATCAAAATAAACCCGATATGGGCCTTTATGCGATTGAATTTCCATCATTTTATCCGGCACTGGTAAATCCCCCATCAATCGCAATATTCTGGCCACTGATGTATGTATTATCGGGCCCTGCTAGCCAGACAACAAACGTTGCCACTTCATCCGGAGTACCAAGACGACGGGCTGGAATTGCCTCAGTCTGTTTAACGACGCCATCATCACCAAGCACCCTGCGTGTCAATTCGGTATCTATAAAGCCGGGTGCCACACAGTTCACCAGAACCCCATACCGGGTGACTTCAGCAGCAAGCGCAGCACTCATCCCGTCGAGCGCAAATTTGGATGCAGAATATGAAGCACGAAATTCCCTGCTGATCTTCCCCCATATTGAGGACACATTGACAATTCGCCCCCATCCTCTGGTTTTCATCCCGTTAACAGCAGCTTGGCTCAATCGGAACGGAGCCTCCAGATTCACCTGTTGAATGATCTCGAATTCCTGCACAGCTATTTTTTCAAATGGAGAAATCTTATTGATTCCGGCGTTGTTGATCAGGATATCGGGAGACCAGTCTGCAACAAACTCTGCACACGCATTCAGGGAATCGTAATCTGAAAAATTAAACATCCGGTATTCCGCACCCAAGGGACCCTTCCCATCAACGCGCGTTCCAGTTACGACAACATCGGCTGCTGATTCGACGAACTTTCGGGCAATCGAGAAACCAATCCCTCTGCTCCCCCCCGTAACCAGAACCTTTCTGCCAGATAATTCAATCACGGCAATTCCTCAAGCGCCTTCCTTCCCGCCCTGAAGAAGCTCGTTTTTCACATGATGCATCAAATAGGCGCTGACAAGATGATCAATAATCAGATGAGCATCTTCTGCAGGACCATATTCACCCTTTTCGGCAGGAACGTGGATATTGCATTTTGATCGGCTCTTTACCACCCCACCATCAAACGAGGTCAAACCAACCGTCATTGCTCCGATATCGTTTGCATAATCCAGAGCTTTTATAAGATTTGGCGAATTACCAGATGCTGAAATCATGACCACCACATCCGCGGGTTTCAGATAGAGCCTTAACTGTTCAACAAAGATATTCTCATATCCCCTGTCGTTACCTATAGCTGTTACAACAGAACTATTATCGCTCAGGCTCATGACACAGAAAGGTTTATCCCAGGAACGGGTTCCGACACCAATATCATTCACAAAATGACTGGCTGTAGATGCACTGCCACCATTTCCAATGAAAAACACACTTGCCCCTCGCTCTCTGGCATCCAGCAGGATTTCAACGAACTCCTCAATACTGGACACATCAATGGCATCCAGCACTTTGGAGAGATAGGAAAAATAACGTTTAGAAAATGCGCCTACACCACAACTTGCATTCAGCATTTCATTGATATTATTCATAACTCTTCAACGCAATCCGTCAATTTATATGTTTCCTTCCATTGGGCGTCAGCACAATAAATTTTATACACCAACTGCATGGTTTTCAGCGCCTCCAGAGAAGATCCCGAATGAATCACCCTGCCATGCTTGATTGCATCAGCAAACACGGAAATCTCATTTTCCCAAGATGGATCATTGTTATATCGGGTAATTTGCTCCTTTGGGTCACCGTTGTCATCGGGATTGGCTCTGATCACAGCAAGTGTCTCGGCACCGTAGCTCTTTGATCCAGAAAGTATGCCGCTCAGAATAACCCCCCCCCTTTCAAGAGTGATATCCAAGTGAAACCTGTGTCTCCATTGTGTCGCAGACGAATGCAGCATTCCGACAACACCGCATTTTGTCTTCATCAAAGCATACGCATTGTCTTCAATATCATAGTTCCAGTAGCTATTGGAAATAAAGCTGTGCACTTCCTCAAAATCGCCACCGGAGAACAGGCGCATCAAATCCACAAGATGAATTCCCTGATCAAGCAGAACCCCGCCACCGGCGATGCTCCTTTTGGTACGCCAATCGGGTTGATTGAATGTAATCAACTTCGATTTCCCATAGACACCCTTCAGATTGATGATATGTCCGAGCTCACCGGATTGGACAATCTCAAGGGCATCCCTGACCGATTCATGATGGCGATGATTAAAACCATACATCAACTTAAGGCCCGGACATTCCTTTTCTGTCTGAACAACAGCCTGAATATCAGCCAAATCACGACCTGGAGGCTTCTCGCAAAACACGTGCAGCCCTTTCCTCAATCCGGCAATGGTAACCTCAGCAGCCACATCATTTGTGAGACAGACGAAAAGCACATCCAGATTCTCCTCAAGCAAAGTGCGATAATCCGAATGGAATACTATACCATCATCCATTCTCCCGCCCGATTCAAAAAAACGATCGCATACAGCTACTGTTTTCATGTCCGGACGGCTATCGACAACAGCTCTGCGGCGCTTTCCTACAACCCCATAGCCAGCTATCCCGACACGCAATGTGCTCATATTACGCTGCTCTTGCGTAAAGCTTGTACAGTGGGTCATTCACCATATGCTCTTCAACAAGCTTGATATCTTCCGGGCAATCAACCGCAAATGAAAGCATGTATGGGTATGGAGCGACCCTCTGGGTCAACCCGTTGTCATAAAGACGGTTGCTGTCACAGGACTCCACAAGTTCCAAAGGCGATTCCGGAAGCTCATTGAACTTTTTCAGGAAATGCCATTTGAACCCAAAAATCCCATAGATTCTTTTTGCACCTATTTCCCTTGAAAACTTTTTGGCATACGGAATGGGGCTGCGCGATGTATAGAGGATATCACCATTCAGGTCATGAATGATCTTCAGCGAATTCGGATCACGGTATTGAACTTCATCAACAATATCCATCGCCAAAACAGTGCCGCCGACATCCTTGTGGTCAAGCATCGGTCGTGTCGTTACATCAATCATCTCAGGAAGCATCATGGGCTCATCGCCCTGTACGTTCAGAACTAGATCATCTTCCGCCGGGTTCAGTCCCAAATTAAGGACGGCTTCATGGACCCTCTCCAGCGCCCTTGTATGAGTTGATGAGGTCATGACACACGGGAAACCTTTCTTCTCGCAAAAATCAAAAATTTCCTGATCGCAGGTTGCGATACAAAGCGCAGCCCAACCTTCATACATGGAAGCCCTTCTATACACATGCTCCAGCATAGGCATCCCAAGGATTGGGTGTAGTGGCTTTCCGTAAAATCTGCTGGAGCCCATTCGCGCCGGTATTATACCAATGATTTTAGTCACGTTTGCCTCACCCATTTACCCACTTTTTGCTGTTCTGTAGAGGTCGGATATCAGATCATCCGGCCGCCCCAAACGAGTTGATTCTCCAAATGCCCCTACATCCACCCAACCAACAACCTCATCGGAAAGATAGGCCGCGTGCAACAAAGCAAGACTGCTTGCGCAATCCTTCTGCCTGACAAGATGCCCTCCGCCCCTAAGAATCACATCGGCCAGATTCCTGTATATATTCTCATGCCCGTGTCCATAGACACAACCGGAGAAATCTTCGCTGCTGACAGCACAGGCTTGAGGATCCGGCGTATATATTTGCAGTTCATTGACCGCAATGCCGCCAATCTGAGCCAACCCTTTCGAACCCACAATCGAAATAGAGGCTTCAAAATCATCAGGTCTTGCAGAGGTCGTCACTTCCAGCGTACCAACCGCACCTGAAGCAAAGTTAAAAACACCGACAGCGGCATCTTCCACCTCGATATCAGCGCCAAGCGTGGCCATCTTGGTACAAACACCCTTTACTTCGCCAAACAGATACCGCAACAAATCAAGATGGTGAATACCCTGATTGGTCAACGCACCGCCATCATGCGAAAAAGTCCCGCGCCATGCGGAGAGATCGTAATACCTTTGTGGCCTGCACCACCGCACTCGAATGCTGACGACTCGCGGAGATCCCAATTCATCTCTCTCAATGCCTTTTTTTACCCGCTGGACAGCCTTGTTGTACCTATTCTGAAACACAGGAAACACCTTAACACCCTTCTCTTCAGCCAGGGCATATACTTCATCCAAATGGCTCAGGCGCATAAAGGTCGGCTTCTCAACAATGATGTGCTTACCATACGTTTCAAGCACATCCATTGCATGCTCAAAGTGCATACCGGAAGGTGTGATAACAGCCACGACATCAACCTGACACTGCCGAAGCATTTCGTGATAACTGGTGAAATACGGGACGTTAAACTCGACGCCATAGGCTGCCGCCTTGGCTTCATCCAAATCGCAGACAGATGTCAATTCAAGCTCGGAATTGATGCTGATAGAGCGGCAATGATGCCCGGCTATCCTTCCACAGCCGATTACAGCAATGCGTATTGGGCTCTCAACCGTATTGCTAGTCATTCAGTTCACCCTCGATTACTTTCATAATACGTTCCATTTCGACAGTCGGAGCCAATGAAAATCGGCTATAACCTAACAGGCTCGGATGATTTATAGCCCGCCTGTAATAAACACAGGTCTGCAGCGCAGCATCAATTTTATCACCACGTGGCCCCAAGTTGATATGGACAAAATTCCCATAGGTTGGGAACCACTTGAAATCATGCCGATCAGCGAAAGAAAGAAAAGCTTTCTTCGCCTGATTCAACCGATCAACAGACTTCAGCACCTCGTCATACCGATCAATCATTTCTCCAAGCACCATCACGCCAACGGTATTAGCCTCATACATGGGCCTTACCTTGTGAAGGGCCTCTGCAACCTTCGCATCTGCCACACCATAGC
The DNA here is from genome assembly GCA_001871195.1 of Zetaproteobacteria bacterium CG1_02_55_237. Classification (GTDB taxonomy): domain Bacteria; phylum Pseudomonadota; class Zetaproteobacteria; order Mariprofundales; family Mariprofundaceae; genus UBA1543. The sequence continues at coordinate 92,735 of MNXA01000045.1, read as the reverse complement.
CAATTCTAAAACCGGCCATACCCCATGCTTTCCCAGTACTTCTTATCACCAGCAGATTGTCATAATCGTTCACGTATTGAAGAACCGTATTCTCATAGAAGGGATAGTAAGCCTCATCAATCATCAACAAAGAGCCTGAATCACGCGTACAATCAAGCAACCGTTTCATTTCTGCGTCAGAAATGACAGTGCCTGTCGGACTGTTCGGATTCGGAAGACAGACCATCTTTGGCCTATGGGTTCTAACTAAAGATAAGAAAGCGCCCATATCAAGCAAAGGGCCATCCTGCGATGCCGTATATTCCTGCACCAACTCGACAGCCCCGTATATCTTGCAATAAACCTCGTACATGGCGAAGGTCGGCCCTGCATACAGAACAACGTCCCCGGGATCCACAAATGCCTCAAATGCAGAACGGATGACCCCATCGGAGCCGGCAGATACCAGCAGGAAATTCGCAGGCACACCCAGAAAGTTGGAAAGCTTGTCATACAAAACACCCATCTCGGGGTAGGTTGAAAAAGCGTAGCTCGGCAGCCCTTGAACAACATCCCGGATCACCTGAGAAAGATCAGAATCTATGTTTTCATTTTTATCCAGCCAAAGACGATCCTCGGCACGTACCGAAGTTCCCCATAAGGGGCGAGTCAATTGCTCAGAAATTGATGCCCGGATTAATACTCTATCCATCTATTGCCCTTCCCCTGTCCATCTCGAAAAAAACCTACTCGGTCGCACAATCACTATCAGTAGAAACAGTGAAGTTGAGTATTTGGATTCCTGTACTGCATAAGAAGATTCAGTCGTTTCAGCATACGGAAACGGGAATCAAAAGACTTCTTCCGCTTCTCCATCAGGGTTATTGCTAGGCGCACATATCCAGACTCAATACCCTGATCCATCATCATATTCAGCAGCTTCAGACCAAGATCATACCTTTCGTAAACCACAAGAATGGCGAGATAGGATTTGACCCGTTTGAAGTCAATCGTACGACTCTGAAAAAGACCCAGCACATTCTCAGGCGACCTCAAAAACAACGCATCCCCAAAAAAACACTGCCCCGCTTCGCGGTATGCGGAACGTTCCCAACGACAAATATACAGAAAGTCATTGAACTCAATCCCCTTGCCTGTCAGGTACGCACAAACATCTCCAAACAGCGGCTGTCCTTTGCGCAAATGCTGGAACCCAACTTCAACATGAAGGGCCATGCAACTTTTCAGGATGTTCGGAGCTCCGCGAAGTACGGCCAACTCACCACCTTCAAGGTCAAGCTTCATGAAATCCGGAGCGTCAGCCGAATCTGAAATCAACGCATCAAGGGTTTTACATTCAACATCCCCTGAACCTGCAATATCAAAACGATCAGCATCAGGAAAACGGCCAAGCAGCTCCATGTTGGGTTGATAATGAGATGAACACATTGGCTTGCGTGTAAAAGAAATGGACACCTTGCCATCCACATCCCATGCGCCATGCGGAATCACCTTGTAACTGTGGAACTCTTTAGCCTCCTGAGAATTCAACAATTCTTCAGTAGACCGCGCATCCGGCTCAATCCCGATAAACGAGACATCTCCCCTCAACGGGTGCCATCTTGGCAATACACCACCGGAGGCACCAACATCGACCATCCTAACAGTTGCCCCATCAAGTATGGAATGCACATCAGCAGCACATCCTTGCTCATACTGTTGCTGATTTCGATGGAATATTGCCCTGAACGGCTGCTTCAAGAGAGATAGCACAGAAAACTCCTTTTCATCGTCAATACATACAAAGCTTATCTTCCCTGGCGAAGAGGGATCATCTTGTCACTCTTAGAATCTTCCATTGAAGACTTGATTGTTGTCACCTTTCTAAGTGACTCCGTGGGAAGAGCATCATTCCTGGACGAAACAAACAAATGCTTCACAGACCACCACAAATAGTCCGCAATGAGCACAAAGCCTGATCTTTCGTGTTTTCGCCCGAAAGCCATCCCCAAAGCAAGAAACGGATGGAAAAGAAACTTCGTCACTGGATTCAGGAGTAATGATGTAAACTTCCCAGCCTCACGAAAATTATAATAGCCTGACTCTTCGGTATACCCTTTTCCGGAGGAAGCCTGAACTGTTTGCTTACGTAACCGGGAGACAATAAGCTGAAAATAGAACTTAATAACCCCCAATAAAGAAAGTTGGTAGTTATATTTTCGCTGGAGATAATTTGCATCAACCTTGGCCAGAATATCCTGCTGCCACATTAACACCTTGAGAAGTGGAAATCCGGTATAATTGACAAAATGATCCTCCTTGTACGCATCTGTATCACTGATGCGCAAAAGGTATTGCTCCTCTTCATCCATGCTTTTGCCAATAAACCCGTGTTGACGGGCGTATTCATAAAGCGGCGTGCCTGGGAGAGCCTGTGCATAATTAAGGCTGATCATACTGCTCGGAAAATTATCCCCCAGATATAAATAGTTCGAAGCCTCATTAAGAAACTCAATGGACTCCTGCACCGTCTCATCAGTTTCCCCCGGCATTCCTAGAATTATCTGAATTACCGACCTCATGCCTGCTTCATAAGTCCACTTCAGAGCATTCATATTCTGTTCGACGGTAATCTTTTTCTCCATAATCTTCAGCATGGCCCGGCTACCGGACTCCGTACCATAGGTTACATTGACGCACCCATTCTCTTTCCAGTGCTTTAAGGTTTCAGGATTCACTGTTGATGACCTGACACCACCAGCTCGCCACCTAAGCCCTAGCTCACCCATACACCTTGCGAGCTCCATCGCCTGTGCACGATCAGACCCGAAATTCTCATCGGCCAAATCAATATAACGAATATTGTATCGCTCAATAAGAAACTTCACATGATTAACAACATTGGCCGGAGGAAGAGCTCTATAGCCCTTCTCCCACCGATGACAAAAAGTGCAACGGCTTACACAACCCTTTGTCATTACAACAGTTGCTGATACTCCCTTACCAAAACTTTTCCCCTCAATCGAATCAAATCGATTGTCAGCAACTTCAGGAAGATAGTGAGAGATCGATCCATCCTTCTCAAGAATGGTATAATCAGGGTCTTCAACCTCCGCAGCTGTTGGCTTGGCCCCGTAACCGGTAAAATTAAAGGACCCATCGCTCTCCAGAAAGCAGATCCCCTTAATCTTTCTCAGGTGCTCATCATCCAGCTTCCCCTCACGAAGCGCCGTTATCAACTCGCGGATAATAATTTCACCATCACCTGTCATACAGAAATCAACACTACTTTTTCGCAACAGAATCTCGGCGCTTGCCGCCAGATTTCCCCCTACAACAATTACCGTATTCGGCGAAACCCGGCGAATCAATCCTGCGAGAAATTTTGTATACGCATAAGCTGTAGAGACAACAGAGCTGATTCCTACCACATCAAACTGTTTTTCCTTAAAATAACTTTCAATCTCGGATTCGGCATAGCGGTGGTAATCAATATTATAAAACTCAGCATCTTCACCGATCCCTCTTAATGATTGAATAATTGCCAAACTTCCAAAAGGCGGAAAGTATGTAGGCACGGGCCGAATCGGTGTTGTTGCTATACAAATCTTCATTTCAGTGCTCCTTGGTAGCGCACACTACAGATCGCAAAATTTCGTTCGGAAGCCTCAGGTCCACCTCCATGAAATCTCCATCCATCTTTTTTCTAATGGCAAAAACAGCAAAGCACAGTTCACCATAAGGCGTCACAGCAGTTTTACCAGGGGTACCGTTGTAGCCGTAACCGGTTATTTTATCAGCATCCAAAGAGAAAAATTTACTTAGTATTTTGCTTGCATTAACAACCACATAAGATGCAAGCTCCCCCTCCATCTTGCCATCATAATTGATATACTGATAAGAGCGATTGATGTCATCCACACCTGCTTCGCAGGTCAACCTAAAACTGGCAATAAAGGAACCTCCGGGTTTCACCATTGACCAAGCTTTCTGCAGCATCGCATCAAATGAGATGTTCCAATCGATGCAACTCAGGGAAAAGACCAGATCAAATGCCCCCCCAATTAAAAATTCATCCTTCATCGCAAGAAAATCCCCCTCAAGAAACCTTGCATGAGGATTCATTTTTCGAGCCGTGGCAACAGCCTTTTGATTGATCTCTATACCAGTGTAGTCGGAGACGGAAAACCGCTCCTTCAGCGCAAGCCCAAGCCCCCCACATCCACAACCGACATCCAGCACCCTTGAGCAAGATGCTGGTGCAATACGCTCAAGGACAACCCGCTCCGACTCATAGAACTGATTCCAAGCCACCCTATTCTTACTAAAAAACCTCTCCAACTCTTCAGTGGAATATGCCAAATTATCGAAGACCATGTTCAGAATCCCTCAAGACTCACGAACAAAAATATGGTTATAAATGCAAGACATATTCTCACTGTAGAAAGTGTCTTCATGTGCTCGTTTGAACAGCATCAACCCATGCTGCTTCATCATTGCCACAATCTCCTCACATTCATCCAGATTGATATTCAACTCTATCAGCACTGATTTCAACCGCTTATCAGATAGGGTTTTCTCAGCCCCCAACACAATTTTCTTCTCAATACCATCCACATCAATTTTTAGATGGTTAGGAAAAGGAGGCTTAAACTGCTTGATAAAATCATCAACCGCAAATCCCAACATAGCTTGACGAAACTGCACATCATAGCTTTCACCTTTCCAGTCAACGACCTCGCCGAAACTACTCAGGGCTCCTCCCAACTCTGTATTGCTCATATAAAAAGAATCGAGACAGGTCTCATCATTGAATGCAATGCAATAGGATGATACCAGATCGTCAAAACCATTAATCTCAACATTGCGACTAAGCAAATAACAGTTTGCTGGAGAAGGTTCGAAAGCCAGCACATGCTTCCCACGCGAAGCGGCATAAAGAGAAAAAACGCCGACATTGGCACCAACATCCCAGAGAACCTCGCCCTTTTGAATTTGCTCAATCCACTCGATGGTTTCAGGTTCCTTGGTCACCATGGTTTGAGCTCTCCAGACAGGCATGGGGGCCGGGCAGAAGAACTTTACACTTCCCCCATTGGCAGGAACCTCAACCACAGCCGCAAGTTGCTGCGAAAGATGTGCGGAAATCTGGGAGGCCCTTCCAAAACCAAACAGCCTTATAGATCCCTTGAGAAGTGCCGTTACTATATTAATAATTTTTGTTCTGAGTCCTAACATATCTACCACCTGTATTGTCTACTGCTGTTGAATGCCGGAGCGAGCCCCTCCCCAACATGCCATGCTGATCCATGTCTCTCGACAATCATATCCAGAATGGGGCGAGCCTAATAATTATTAGCTCGTTTTTATATACTTACGAATAACTTCTATTGCATGAGAGGCGAATCTTCCTGATAAATCCTGAATTTGATGCCTGCAAGAAAACCCGTTCGCAATAATTTGCACTTCACTTTCAAGCTTGCGCAGTCTCGAGATTAACTTTCTTTCTGCCACTGCAACAGAAAAATCATAATGCTCCTTCTCATAACCAAAAGATCCTGCCATACCACAACAACCGGCTTTGCTCTCTTCAACAACTGCGCCGGGAATATTAGAAAGGAGCTTAAGAAGCGCCCCTCCCCCTCCCAAGCTAGCCTGATGGCAATGATGGTGAACAAGAAACCTCGGAGAATCTATCAGGTCAACCCAAGGAAGCGAACAGGAGCCTTGAGATAATTCATTTTCAAGAAACTGCTCAATGGTAACCACACTGTCTGCAACACGACTGGCTAAACTGGCATCCTCCAACAAATCAGGAAGGTCATCCTTAAGCGCCGTTGTACAACTTGGCTCACAAACCAGTATTGGTACGCCATCGTTCAACAGACTTGCCAATGCCCGGAACGCGGCTGCACCTCGATGTACTGCCTGATCGAGAAGGCCAAGAGAAAGTGCGGAACGTTGGCTGCCACCCACAGTCGCCAGCACAACCTGATAACCGCCTGCTTCAAGCACCTCAACAGCTGCGCGTCCAATCTGCGGCTGAAAAGCTTCAAGATATGTATCGTTAAAAAGGATAACCTTGGGCCCGGTTGCCCGCTTGTGCTTCCTGTTAGCAAACCATTTACTCAGTGACTTACTTGCAAACACGGGAAGATGACGACGCTTATCTATCCCTAAATATCGATCCAGCACAGCACGAATACTCGCACTTTGAAGCAAGCCGTTTGCGGCCCATGCACCATAACCCGACAATTTCGGCGCCAGCCAATCCATAGACCCGAAGAGCAAGGTGCGGATACGCTTTCCATGCAATACCTGATGCTGGTAAAGAACTTCTGATTTTATACGGCTCATATCAATGCCGTTGGGGCACTCGCTATTACATCCCTTACAGCTCAGGCATAGATCGAAGACCTTAAGCAACGCATCGCTGGTGAAACCATGCCTATGATGCCCAAGCTGTCCGGTAATCGCCAAACGCACGGCATTGGCTCGGGCACGGGTACTATGCCCTTCATCTCTGGTTACCATATAGGAAGGGCACATCGTTCCACTACCCAGCTTACGACAGGCCCCGACACCGGTACATTGCTCTGCAGCGCTCAGCAAGCCTCCTTGACGGCGGAATTTATATTTACTTCTAAATTCCGCCTGTAACGAATCCTGATAAGCAAAGCGCAGGTGCCCATCCACCGGATATATGGCAATGACTTTCCCGGGATTCATCAATCCTTTGGGATCGAACAAATGCTTAATATCCTTAAAAGAAGAATATATCTCCTCACCAAAGAAACGTTGATTGAATCCGCCCCGTACAATTCCGTCGCCATGCTCGCCACTCCACGAGCCCCCATATTTCACAACAAGCTCAAACACCTCTTCCTGAATGCGCAGAAGCATTGAAATATCTTCGGGACGATGTAAATCGTGCAATGGGCGGATGTGCATTAATCCGACACTGACGTGACCAAACATGGATACCGGCTGATCATATCGATCACACACAGCCAGGACATCTTCCACATAATTTGCCAGAGAGCCCAAAGGAACTGCAGCATCCTCAATATAAGGTATGGGCTTTCTGGTGCCGAGCAATGTGGTCATTAGGCCCAAAGCACTTGATCGCATCTCCCAGACTTTTCGCATGGCCTCTTCATCGCTGACAAATGGCGCTGAATATGCGGCACAATCAGTGACGAGCATTTTCGAAATTTTGGCCACATGAGCCTCAACTTCTGAGACATCAGCTCCTTGAACCTCAACAACCAGAACGGCCGCAGGTTCTCCTTCAACGATATTGCAAGCCTGCCGAGTCAGAGGATGCGCTTTTGCCTGTCCCAGAACCAAGCCATCTATCAACTCCACCGCCGAAGGATTTTGGCTCACGACAGGCTCTGCAGCCAAAAGAGCCCCCTGAAGAGTGGCAAAATGGGCCATGCAAAGCGCTCTCTTTCTAGGCAGCGGCTCAAGCCTCAGCTTGGCCTCCAGAACAATTCCAAGAGACCCTTCACTACCAACAATAATCTTTGCCATGTTCCAAGATGATAGATCAAGAAAAGCATCCAGAGCATACCCGCCAGAACGCCTTGTAACCTTTGGGAATCGACGCGCGATTTCGCCCCCATGCTTTTCAATTACGCATTTTAGAGAACGATAAATATCACCGCATTTTCCATTATCTTTGGCAAGAAGGGCGTGATCTTCATCTGTTTCAAGAGGCCCTAGAACAACAACCTCGCCTGTCGAAAGAACAAGCTTTAGCTCCAGAACATGATCTATTGTCATGCCATAAATAACCGAACGCATGCCGGCAGCATTGTTCGCAATCATCCCACCGATATTGGCTCTGTTTGCCGTTGCCGGATCGGGCGCAAAATGTAGCCCCGAGCCATGTAGGCTGGCATTCAACTCCTGGCACACAACGCCGGGTTCCACACGAACCCAACGATGCTCCACATCCAACTCTACAATCCGGGTAAGATACTTTGACATATCAACAATCACAGCTTCACCAATGGACTGGCCCGTCAGGCTGGTTCCCGCCCCTCTGGCAAGCATGGGAAGCCCGTACTCAGAACATAAACGAACAACCTGAATCACATCATCCTGATCGAGAGGAAGCACAACGGCCAAAGGCATGAACTGATAAATGCTTGCATCTGTAGCATAAACACCAAGGGAAACTTTATCGGTAAGCACCTGACCACGGATGCCTCTTCGAAGAAAATCCAAACCCTTATGCTTCAACATGAAATAATTTAAGAAGAAGAATATCGCACATATGCGTTTGAGCCACCAACATACCCCTTACCTCAATCAGAAGGTACACAAAATTTTCTTTGAATATAAGCCGAAAAAATTTCCCATATTGGGGCATCCGGGGTCCCAGGGTGCTTGATATATGTATTCATATAATACCGATACGCATCATCTGAGACCTCCATCAGATCAACCAAATTAAGCTCTGCATCGGAGAAGTGATCAATATTGATAATATTTGACTTTAAAGCAGAGGCCGCCTCATACATATATCCAATATAATCACAATTTTCATGTTCATCTGTATTCAGATATAATATAGGTTTATTGCACATAACAGCAAGCGAGATAGCTGTTGACTGGGTAGTCATAACAAGGCTTGCATCCTTCACCAATTCACAGGTTTTATGCAAAACAGGAATCCTATGCCCGTACAGATCAGGCCTAAGGTCATATCTGGACCGCGGATGGGCGGCAATAACAACCTTCAGCCCTGTCAGCAATTCAAACCTATCAAAAAAATGGTTAATAGCCGGATAATAGCGTTCAGCTGTGACCATTGGATTTTCACCACCCAATTCAAAGTCAGCATGAAAAGCCAGATCACTATCTAGGAACACAGCATAAGGAACATCAGTTTCTTTACCCTTACCCCTACAACGCAAGTAAACGTCAAAATCAAAGCTATGCACCCATATGTGTTCTGCCTTCTGAACACGGCGGTCTCTTAATGCCGCCTCTCCGGCAACAACGGCCATATCGGCTTGAGGCAATTTCGGTCTTATCAAAGACAAACCGTCTCGGAGCACCTTTCTAATTCCCCGCATAACAAAACTTCCCTGACGAGAGGCCCGACGAATTCTTTCCAGACTATTGGGTTCGGGAATTAAACCACAGCGAACAAGAACACGGAGAACACGCTTTTTTTTCAAATATTGCCTGACATACAAGGCTGTCGAACAGTCCCCCAAATAATCAATCACAATGTACTGCCCTGATAGCCGAGTCAGTTGACCCTCCAACTCATCCCAAGCAGTTATCTTCAAGCGCTCAGGGCATTCATAGCCAATCGTAGCATTCTCGCCCCAAAAGCTAGGGTTAATCCATGCCGTACAATCCAACACTCTCACAAAAAAATGCCGGGAAAGAATTTCGATTCCAAAACGTTCATAATCTCGGCGACTGAGAGGAACCTCAGTTAGAATTATAATTGAAACAAACTTAGTCATTATTCGATAAAGAGGGTTGTCCCCCAACCAACTTTCTGAAGCTGCTACTCTGCTCCAGAAGACTGTCATAACGGCCTTCTGCAACGACCTTCCCCGAAGACAATTCGACAATTTTGTCGCAGTGGCGAACTGTACTAAGTCGGTGCGCAATGATAAGAATTGTCAACTCGCTTGAAAGAAGATCAATCGACTCTATGACGGCCTGCTCAGTCGCATTATCCAAGGCACTTGTTGCCTCATCGAACACAAGAACCCTTGCCCGCTTGTAAAGGGCCCGGGCAATTCCGATGCGTTGGCGCTGTCCACCACTGAGCCTCACCCCATGTTCTCCAACCACCTCTAAATAACCTCGCGGCATGGACTCAACATGGGAAGCAATCTGAGCTTGACTCGCCGCCTCCGCCACCCTGTTCATATCGATAGCTTCGAAAGGAATTCCGAATGCAATATTTTCTGCGATTGTTGCATCTGTCAGATAGATATGCTGGGGAACGTGGGCAATATTTCTCTGCCATGCGCGCATCGACTTCTCATCAAGCTTTCTACCATCGATACTGATTTCTCCACTCACAGGAGTCAGCAACCCCATGAACAAGTCAAGAAGCGTACTTTTACCGCTACCTGTCCCTCCGACAAAACCAACCCGAGACCCCTTCCTGATCTCAAGATTTAAACGCTCAAGGACCATGGGGTAGTTATCTCCATAACGAAAACTTACATCGCGGAGTTGAATCGATTTCTCAAACGCAAGTGTTTCCATGACATCATTCAATAATTCTTCTGCAATCGGCTGCTTGAGAAGGTTAATGGTGTCAACGAGAGCCTCCTGATTGCCTGCAATACTAGCCCATGCCGCATAGCTTTGCTGCAAAGCGGGAAGCATGCGCTGGGCACCAAATGCCAGCGCCCCCAATATCGGCAGTGCGGAAGCAACCCCTCCTTCCTGAGAACTCAACCAATATGCCAGCCCGCCTATCAACACCATGCCAATGGTCTCCATCACAAAACGCGGACTTCCACCGATAAAGATGTTATTTCCCAACGCCCTGCGAAGTATTGTGTCAGCCCTCCTATATACATCGCAATAGAATGCCTGAGTGCCATCGAGCAAAACATCGCGAATGCCGCCCAAACCTTCTTGCAACACCTTGAATACCTTCGTCTGTTCCTCAGCAATTGCGATACTATTCTTCTTCAAATGATTGCGAACGAATAATGATACCATTCCATAAAATATTCCGAAGCCAAAGATCGCCGATAAGGCTGTAGTGACATCAACTGCAAGCAATGCGAAAAGAATAGAAATGATCAGAACCACCCCACTCATCAACGTTAGAAGTTGCTTAAGAACCTCGACCACGCCACTTACCTTGATGGTGATACCACTGATTACCTCACTGCTGTTTCTGGCCACATGTACCTTGTAGGGCTGGTAGAGCGTTTTCCGATAAACCTCAATACTCAAATCGGCGCCACTCACAAAGGTTAGACGCGTAGTAACCCATAACAACAATGTTCGCACCGCACCTGCGATTAACACCGCAGAAATAAAAAGAACAGTGATTGGGAGAATCAACTGAGATGCCCCTGTAATATTCAGAAATGACGCACATACCTTTACAATTGGATGCTCAAAAACCCTTTCCGGAGAGGTCAAAACCCCCAGGAAAGGAAGTACCGCGCCAAGACTCACCACTTCAAGCAAGGCACTGACCAACATCAAGACAAAAAACATATAGAACTGACGCTGCCTGCGAATACTCAGGTACCCCCAGAGCTGACGTAATAGGTAAAAAAGAGATTTCCCTTCCAATTTCAGTGCTCTCTCCAATTATTAACGCGAATACCTGTCTTGATCACCCAGGCTCCGACATATTACCTCCGCAATTCTCCAGTCCTGTTCTGTATCGATATCCATACTTTCTTCCAGCCCATCGATAATAAGAGGCTGCGTATTATCGGCATTGAATGATCGATTCCGGCGCAACTCGCTAGGCGCAAGTAAATAAAATGCCCCATTGATCACATACGCGGGCGGCAGGTCCTGGGATCGCAGATGCAGCCCACCCGGCATGTATGGCTTAAGCGCCGAATCCTCGATATTGAAACACCACATTGGATGTGATGCTGCAGGGGAAACCCCGACCACTGACCTATAATCATGTTGCCGGAAAAGATTAATGCCACGAACAATTGTTTCACGGCTACGAAATGGCGAAGTAGGCTGCAGCAAGAGCACCCCATCCACATCACCCTTCTCCCCTTCATACCAATCAAGAGCATGTAGTGCCACATCCACCGAGGTAGCTGTATCTGTTGAAAGCTCAGCCGGACGCAACCAAGGCAACAGGGCACCAGCATCTTGGGCAACCTTAGCTATGGCCGCATCATCAGTCGAAACCAGAACATCACAAATATCGGGAATATCCATGGCGACATCGATGCTCCATGCAATCAAGGGCTTCCCACACAGGGGTCTGATATTTTTCCTAGGTATCCGTTTAGAACCACCACGAGCGGGAATAAGGGCCAATATCTTCACTGTGACAAAAAGCTCATCAAAACTTTCAGCCCAATCTCGCCACTCTTCTCAGGATGAAACTGACATCCAAAAACATTCCCTTTTCCAATAGCTGCTGCTATTGGATGCCCTCCGTAGAGACAATCAGCAATACGATGGGCAGGATTGCTTGGGCAAGCCATAAATGAGTGAACAAAGTAAACTGCATCATTTGGCCTGACCTCGTGAAGCACTGTCCCCACCCAATCAACACACCCTTGAGGAGGAACAACCAACTCATTCCAGCCAATATGCGGAATCCTCTGGGGCTTTCCTTGCGTAGATATTCTAGGAACAGGAACAACCCGCCCCGGTATCAGGCCAAGGCCATCAGTGATCCCAAACTCTTCACTTTCGTCGAGCAACATCTGCATACCCAAGCAAATCCCAAGGAGAGGAGTTCCTTTTGCAGCGACTTGGCGCACTGTGGCGTCAAGCCCAAGGGTTCGCAATTCAGCCATACCATCAGCAAAAGCCCCTACCCCTGGCAATACTACCCGCGGTGCAGTAAGAATAGCATCGACTTCAGCAGTTACGGTCACCGTCGCGCCACAGTGTTCCATGGCCCTACGAACGCTAAGTAGATTACCCATCCCATAATCGATAAGGGTAACTTCAAGCGGCTTCATAATTTCTCACATCGAGACCGGCCAATTTAGCAACTCGACGGATATCACCCACAGTGGCGCGGTTGTAATGTAAGATATCGGCCATAGCAACAGCATCCGCCCCTCCTTTCTGGACAGCGTCAACCATGTCTTCCGGCTTCCCCATCCCTCCACTGGCAATCACCGGAACTGTTACCTCCTGAGTTACTGCCTGCACCAAATCAATATCAAAGCCCTTTCGCGTCCCCTCCCTATCTACAGAGGTCAAAAGAATCTCTCCTGCTCCTAGGTCAACACCACGTTTTACCCAGTCAATCACATCCAGCCCAGTACTCTCGCGTCCGTTATCGGTAAACACTTCCCATTTTCCGACCCCCACTTGCATGGCCTCAATGGAAAGCACCATACACTGACTGCCAAAACGCCGAGCCACCTCAGAGATAAGCTCTGGATTAGAGACAGCTGCAGTGTTTATGGCCACCTTATCAGCCCCACAACGCAGAAGCTCGTTAGCATCATTCACTGAACGAATGCCACCGCCTACTGTCAAAGGAACGAAAACATCTTTCACTGCATCACGGACAATTTCACCTATATTATTTCGCCCGTAAAGGCTGGCAACACAGTCCATGTAGAGCAACTCATCGGCACCCTGCTGATAATAACGGAGTGCATATTCATTGGGTGAACCAATTACTCGGAGCCCTTCAAGATGGATGCCCTTAATTAGGTTCGGACCCTTGATGTCGAGTCGAGCTATAAGTCGCGTTTTCCTCATAAAAGTAAAGTGAAATTCAATTACTCTCCCAAATAGGATATCTCAACTGCCATACACCATTTGAAAACTCCCAAAGATGATCTGACCGCCAACTATCAATGACTTCATGCACTTCTTCTTCTGTGACGTCACAATACTCTAGAAACTCTTTAAAGTACTTCCTAGGAAACTCTCCATCATATCGCCTAACCAGCGCAATACCTTCTTCACGGTTAATTTTCCCATCTCGGATTTCATGAGCCGTATCGGAAGTCGTCCTACCAATTCCGAACTTAATGTACGCAAGATAATAATGAAAACCATCAATGCAATCATCTAAACTGGCGTATTTTGAATACGTACCTTCGGACCGCTTCGAGTTAGGCAAAAAGCCAGTATGCTCTTTGCAGTAATAAAAATTCTCTTGTGGATCCCAAGACTTATAGTATCCAAAAAACTGAATAGTGGTTTGATTGCGAACCACATCATCATAACAAGGAGCAGAAAACGGCTTGAGATCAGCCGCACTGACTCCATGCTCTGTCCAGAACTCAGGAGGCAATCCAGAAAAATAATGCTCATCATGATCTTCAATTTTCCTATCCGGACGAAAAGCATTTCTCATATCGCCACCATACTCGACTTCACCATTTTCACCGTACATAATTAACGATACGCCATACTTGACCGCCATATGCAATGGAAAGTTTGTTTGCCCATATATAAATGGCTGAAATGGGTCTCCCAAGTGCTTAAATGCCAAATGGGTAAGTCTACGTGTAACCTTACCATTAGGAGTTCCTAGAATATTATCAAATCCAGAGGCAATAAAAGCATCCAGATTAGCCCTGCCTAACTCAGTAGCCTTAAGTGGAGCCCACGTTACTGTGAGGGGATTCATTCCATATTTATATTTGAGTTGATGCGCAACAAACCCCCCATCCTTACCACCACTGCATGGAACTATAACATCGTACTCGCCATTGCCTTTTCTATAGCGTTTGCATAATTCTATTAGTTCATTTTCTCGTTCGCCCCAGTCAATATGACTCCGCTTATACTCAGCAAAATTGCATGCCGAACACACACCATTCTCATCGAATGTTATGCGTGGCCGCTGATTCGAGACAGTGCATTTTTTACAAAACTTAATGTCAGTCGGCAAGCTATACAGGCCGATTACATCTTTTTTTTTCATTTTTCATCCTTAGTTTATCTCTTGAAGATAATTCGCCTTATTAAGATCCTCTTCCCGCCCTACATCCAGCCAGGGTTCGTGCATTGGGTAAACGATGGTACGAGCTCCCATTTCCCTCAAATTACCAAAAAGGGTTGGCATGTCACAATACTCGTTGACATGAAGCGCATCGAGTGCACTGGGGTTCAACACATAAATACCCGCGTTTACATGACTGTAAACGACAGGCTTTTCTTCGAAACCGATAATATCGACACCCTTGGTGCGAACAACACCAAAAGGGTTTGCCCACTCGTGGACACGCACCGCCATTGTGGCAGATGCATCGTAACGACAATGAAAATCCAACATTTCAGAATAACGAATATCGGTTAACACATCACCATTGGCAACCAAGAATGGCGCAGTTGGCCGCGGAGTTAAGAGTCCAATTGCGCCAGCTGTCCCTAATGGGGTATCTTCATGCAGGTAATCAATATGCACCTGCCAACGGCTACCATCTCCGAAATATTCTTGGACCATGTGCCCAAGATAATGGATAGCCAATACAAAATGCTGGATACCTTCTGCTTTAGCCCGCTCGATGATATGCTCTAATATCGGCTTCCCCCTTACTAAAAGCAAAGGCTTGGGGCAGTTTTTAGTATATGGGCGTAACCTGGTCCCTTGCCCTCCCGCCATAATTACCATCAAATTGGTTCTTTCAGTCGGCGCCATTAACTGATTCATTACATGCAGCCCAATTACACGCCGTGACTCATCAACCACGGGAAGTGCATTGATGGAATTCGCATGCATCATGTGCAGCACCATGTCACGTTCCATTTGAGGTGGAACCACTACCGCTTCGCGGTGGATAATCGAATCAATAGAACTCTTCATATCCAGCCCGCGCAATAACCCTCGACGAACGTCACCATCAGTGATGGTGCCAATCAATGTCTCATCTACAGAGACTACTAGAGCAATCTGCAGTGCAGATTCTTCCAAGTTACTAATAGCCTGTTGCAAAGTAGCTCTAGCTGGAAGTAGCGCTTTACGCCAAACAGAAAGAGAAGTGTCAAACATTACAAGCATCATCCAGCATGATTCATTCTCCTACAAACCTTCCTTAGCTGGGACACCAAATACTTTTGCACCATCCCGAACATCGCGTACGACCACGGCCCCTGCAGCAACAAGACTTTCTCGCCCGACTTTAATTCCTTGAATGACAGTAGCCCCAGCCCCTATATAAGCGCCATCTCCAACACTAACCCCCCCGGAAAGAGTTACACCAGGGGAAATATGCGCATGAGCGCCAATGAAACAATCGTGATCAATTGAAGCGTGAGTGTTAATGATAGCATTAATACCAATGTGGCAGCCAGACTGAATAACGACACCGGCCATTATTTGTACACCTTCAGACAAAACAGCATCGAATGCGATAACTGCCGATGGGTGAACCACGCTAAAAAACTGGTACCCCATTCGTTTGAATTGCTCAAACAATAGCCTGCGCTTCGTAATTACGCGAACGGAACCAACCCCATTCACCAGCCCTGTATTCTCAGCAGAGTATTTCATAACCTCTTCGTCACCACCGATTACTGGCAACCCCATAAACGAAGAGCCTTTAGTCAGAGGGTTCACATCAGCAATACCTAGCACCTCTATTGAGCTTAGGCTCAAAGAATCGATCAAAACCTTAGAATGCCCACCAGCCCCTAGAACAATAACATGAAAATTCACGACTTAATTTCCTCATCTTGCTTGTAATCCCTGTCGGCAACTTTCCCTAGCCATTCCCAATAATGAATAGGAGTTATCCCATCTCCAGGACGCTTAGCTGCAAGATTGACTTGCGTAAAAAATTCACCTTTACATATATCATGAGCTGCGACCAAGCTCTTTCGCGCCACCAATCTATTTCTATACTCTACCTCCGTAGAGCGCTTGACAGCAGAACCCAACGCCAATTCAACTTCGCGGATAGATTTGACCATCTGTTTCAATTCATCTGGCTCAAGGCTGGCTCTGTGATCTGGACCTGGAAGATTGCGATCCAACGTAAAATGTTTTTCTATTGTCTCTGCCCCCAGAGCAACGGCTGCTAATGAAATGACAATCCCTGCAGTATGGTCGGAGTACCCTACAGGTAATCCGAAAGCACTCTTCATCGTTTCTATCGCACGGAGATTAATATCTGAAATAGGTGCAGGGTATTCAGTCGTACAGTGCAAAAGCTCCACATGATTTTTCAGTGCGCTTTGCCCTGCCGATGAACCATAAGCTTTCTCGAAAGCTTGAATAGATGGAGGCACTTCGTGTTCAGTATATCCAAAAGCAAGAACACCCAAAGCCATCTCGATTTCTCCCAAGTTACACATACCAGTCGAAAGAATTACGGGCTTAGCACTTCTCGCAACTTTAAGAAGCAATGGCCCGTTGGTGATTTCTCCAGATGGAACTTTTAGTTTCGCTACATTGAGCTCGTTCACAAGAAAATCGACGCTCTTTAAATCGAAAGGAGTAGACATGAATTGAATGGCTCGCTTAGCACAATGCGCCACAAGCATACTGTGCGAGAACTCATCAAGCTCAAGCTTTCTAACCATTTCCAATTGAGATTCGTCGTTTCCAGTAGATCTTACTTGATAATCCGCCTTTGATGCAAAACGACTAATAATAGCTTCGGACTTAAATGTCTGAAACTTGACTACATCCGCCCCCGCATCCGCTGCCGCATCAATCAATGCAAGCGCCTTTTCTAGTGAACCATTGTGGTTCACGCCGGCCTCGGCAATTATTTGAACGCGATTATTCATAACCAAACGCCAAGTCAAAGAAATGTTTTTTCAACAAACTCCTCGGCTCAGTTATCTTCTTCAGTACATCCTTTATACGAACAGAGCTATTACCATCGCCATAAGGATTGATCACGCCAGAGCAATCCATCTTTAGAGCATCAGCAAGCGCCAGGGAAATGGAATTTGCATCAGCACCACAGTTAATCACCGAGGCAGCCATCAATCTGCCTTTTTGCCGATCCCCTATATTGACAGTCGGCTTACCAAACGATGGAGCTTCGTACAATCCGCTCGATGAATTCCCCACCACTGCATCCACCTGTGCCATGACGCTCAAATAGAGGGCCTGCCCCAATGAGACATAAGACTTCGCATTAGGATGACCAGCGATAAAATCATCTATCAGAACAGAAATTGAACTTCTCCCTGTATCTGAATTAGGCATTGTGATAATAATACCAATTTTCTCCCCATAGCTATCGAGCACATCAAGGAGTTCGCGAAACTGCCTATCTGAAAGCTCATTATCCAGAGTCGCAGGATGAAAGGTAACCAAAATGTTTTTCTTCTTAAAAGAAAACCCCAGAATCCTTTCCAAATCGCCACGGTCAGTCATTTTCATACGTTTAATAAAATCAACACCAGGGCTTCCAACATTATAAACATAGTCTGGGTTTTCTCCCAGTTGCCTAACTCTTCGAGCAGCAATTCTATTAGTTACAAAATGAAGATGCGCCATTTTTGTGATACTATGCCGTATGGCCTCATCAAAGGCTCCTTCTGTAACATCGCCTCCTGCGATATGCGCAATAGGAATAGACGCCACCATGGCAGCCTGAGCCGCAGCAATTATCTCAAAGCGATCTCCAAGCAAAACTAGGATTTCCGGACTCAAGACTTCCAATACATCGGCAAATCCAATCACCCCAAGCCCTATAGATTTTGAAACCCCTACTGAAGTGTCACTGGAAAGAAGCATTTCCACTTTGGCATCAATTAAAAACCCATCTGCCTCTACAAGTTTATATGTCAAACCGAATCCAGGTGCTAAATGCATCCCAGTCGCCACTACTTGCAGCTGCATATCAGGGTCGCTTTGAATTTCCTTCATAAGCCAATACAGCAAGCCGTAATCTGCACGGCTCCCTGTAACAACACAGATTCTTCGCTTAGACATTCACCCCTCCCAAACGCGCACTACTGGGGATATTGATCAATCTTCGCTCAATGCTTTTAGCTACGCTCAAATTATCCATCCTCGGACATGACCGATACATTTCAAGTTCGTGCATCAGAGTCCATACAGGGCGCGTCATCATTCCCTGAGTGTTAGTTTCGGCAAGAAGGATGTTGCGCTGACCCGCAAAACAATCATCAAGGAGCAATGCATTCAGCCAGTAATTACTCTTCGCAAAAGCGGGTTCGACAAAGAACCTCACCCCAGCAACCCCAGCAAATGCCTCTTGGTATTTTTCCGCCAGCCTGCGCTTCCACTTTATCAAGTCCGGCAATTGTTCCAGTTGTGCGCACCCTAATGCGGCATTGATATTCGGCAGGCGATAGTTAAAACCTATCTTGTCATGAATAAAAGACCATTGGTGCGGGACTCTGGCAGTGGTAGTCAGATGTTTTGCCAGTTTTCCCATTTCCTCATCATTGGTCAGGATGGCCCCACCACCACCGGTGGTGATTACTTTATTGCCATTGAAACTTAGTGTAGAAACCTTGCCCCAATTCCCTGTATGCCTGCCTTTGTAGTACGAGCCCAGCGACTCGGCAGCATCCTCAACAAGCTCAATTCCAAATCGCTGGCAAACGTCAACGAGAGGATCAAGGTCTACAGGATGCCCGAAAATATGCACTGGAATCACGGCCTTTATACGGCGTCCCGTATTCTTATTGAAACAGCCTTGCTCCTTTACTTCAGCAATATCCTCAAGGTATGTCGCCAGCTTGCAGGGATCCAAACCGAGAGTCGTAAATTCACTATCAACAAAATGCGGGTGCGCGCCACAGTAGCTCACGGCATTTGCCGTAGCCACAAAGGTCAAGGTTGGCACCAACACCTCATCCCCCGGCTCAACGCCCACCAGCTTCAGCGCCACATGTAGAGCAGCTGTCCCATTTACCACGGCCACAACATATTTTGCTCCGGTAAAATCTGCCAATTGCTGTTCAAAACGGTCGACAAATTTCCCCACCGAAGATACCCATCCAGTATCGAGGCATTCCTTTACATATGCCCACTCGCTACCCGAAAAGTCCGGCTCGTGCAAAGGGATATGGCCGCCCTGCCTCGGCAACACCGAGTGCAGAGCTTTAAGAACATCGGCCGGATCGAAATTATTCACACGCACCTGCCAACGAACTTATACATTGTAAATGCCAGCCTTATAGCTTTCTAGATTCCGTGGGTTAGTGAACCATGCAACGGTTTTTTCAAGACCGCGCCTGAACCCCTCCTTGCCGCCATATTCCGGTTCCCACCCAGCAAGCAATTTTGCCTTGCTGTTATCCGCCCAAAGTCGGTCCACTTCGCTTTTCTCCGGGCGCAAACGAACCTCATCGGTTTCGATTTCAATATCAACACCCATGACCTCGGCTATCATTCGCACCGTATCACCGATGGACACCTCGAAGTTACTGCCGATATTAATCACTTCACCCACGGAATTATCCGAATTGGCGACGGCGATAAAGCCGCGCACAGTGTCCAAAACAAAATTGAAGTCACGAGTAGGATGTAGGGCCCCAAGTTTTATTTTACGCTCACCATTCGCAATCTGTGTGATGACGGTAGGAATCACCGCACGCGCGGACTGCCTGGGACCATAGGTGTTGAAGGGTCGAATGATTGAAACCGGCGTATCGAAGGCATTGTAGAACGACATGGCAATCTGGTCAGCGCCAATTTTTGTGGCTGAGTAAGGCGATTGACCCTGCAAAGGATGCTCCTCGGTAATAGGAACGAACCGCGCAGTGCCATAGACTTCGCTGGTAGAGGTGTGGACCACTTTTCTCACGCCAAGCTCACGGGCCGCTTGAACAACATTCAAGGTGCCCTTTACATTTGTATCCACGTAGGTGTCGGGCGAATGGTATGAGTAGGGAATCGCGATCAAGGCAGCCAAATGCATGACTGTATCGCAACCTTGCATGGCTTTTTTCACACCATAGGGATCACGAACATCCCCGGAAAAAACTTCAAATTTTCCCTTCACTTCCTCTTCGCAACGATCCAGCCAACCCCAAGAGCTGAATGAATTATACAACACAAAAGCTCTCACATCGTGGCCACTACGCACCAATGACTCAACCAAATGAGAACCTATAAAGCCATCGGCACCGGTCACAAGAACTTTACTATTCACACTTAACTCCACTCGATGTGCCAAGCAATAAGCTTGGACACTTTGTTATTTTCGCCACCCCCTCAAGCATGCAACAACCACCAAGCGGCAGGACACCCTACCTGCTATGGCAGAATCGTAAACCTATAAACTTGATGGATACGTCACCTTCAAAGCAGACAAACAAACCCTCTCACTTCCCTCATAATCTAAAGCGCATACTCACAGATTGATCTGGAAATGGCGAGTTATCCAATGATGGCAGTCTCTTCCACCATATTTCAGATGAGTACAGATGCAGCCCATCCCTTATGAATAGACATCTCAGTTTAACCGCGTTACTACAATTTTAAGTTTAATACGACGCCCTTACAAGATTGGCTGATACTAAATCAGTGGGTTCTTCGAGCTGAGAAATCGGCCAGATCGGCCATCAACTGTCGGATTGCGGGGCCGCCTGAATCAGGCAGGCAGGCCTTGGCACGCTCGGCATATTCCTGTGCTGCCTCAAGACAGCGCTCCACACCACCTGCTGAATGCACGGCATCGCGCACTGCCTCTCGCTCCCCATCTGCATAGCCATCTCGCTCGGCAATGGCCTCAACCATGGCATACAGACCGTCATCTCTCTGCATGGCATGAATCAACGGCAGGGTAATCTTACCCTCTTCGAGGTCGTGCCCCACCGGCTTGCCAACATCCTGGGCATCGGCGACATAATCCAGCACATCATCCATCAACTGGAAGGCCACGCCTAGACACATGCCGTACTCGGCCATGCGCCGGATGATTTCATCATCCTGCGCGCTGACACGCGCACCGATCTCGGCGGCGGCTGAAAAGAGAATCGCCGTCTTGCTTTCAACCACTTCAAGATATTCCGCCTCGGTCATCCCCAGATGGAAGGTGCGCACCAGTTGCAGCACCTCGCCCTCGGCAAGGGTATTCGACACCTTGGACAGCAGCGCCAGAACACTCATTTCCCCATCGGCCACCAACATCTCGAACGCTCTTGAAAAAAGGAAATCGCCGACCAGCACACTGGCCTGATTGCCCCACACCCCGTTGGCAGACGGCGTGCCACGACGAACCTCGGAGGAATCAACCACATCATCGTGCAAGAGCGAAGCTGTATGCAGGAACTCAACGACGACAGAAAGCGGAATATGCCGCTCTCCGGCATAGGAGAACAAGCGCGAAGACAGGATGCACAGCAGGGGCCGCAGCCGTTTACCGCCACTATCGACGATATAGTTACCGATGGCAGGAATCATCAACACATCCGAATCCAGTTCGCGGCGGATACAGGCATCCACCTTGTGCATATCTTCGCGGCAAAGGACCGTCGCTTGATTCAGAGGATTGTCGATTGAAGTTGTCACGATTCGCGCATCGTAAATGTCCTGACGCGAGCGTCAAGAAAACGCAGGGAAAATAATGCTCTGACCCTATCCAAACCATGCCGAATAACGCCTCCTATGCGAGTTAGCCGTGATTATTCACTCAACACATGAAGACAAAAGGGCTAACATCCCGGCATGCAGGTTATTCTCGCTTCCAAATCTCCACGCCGACGGCTTCTGTTGCAGGCTGCAGGACTCGCCGTTGAAGTGCGTCCATCGCATATTGATGAGACGCTGCTTACCGATGAGGATGTACCCAGTGCTGTGCAGCGTCTGGCTATCGCCAAGGCTGCCGCCACCGGCCCGGGCGATGTGCCGGTGATTGCCGCAGACACGCTTGTAGCATTGGATGGAAGTCCACTCGGACAGCCTGCAAACCTGCAGGAAGCCCGCGATATGCTCATCGCACTTTCGGGGAGCACGCATCAGGTGTACACCGGCGTTTGCGTTGCGCACCGGGGCCAATCCCTGCATCAATTGATGTGTTCCGAGGTCTGCTTTTATCCACTTTCAGAGCATCAAATTGACACCTACTTACAACACAACGAAGTACTGGATAAAGCTGGCGCCTATGAGATCCAAGGCGGCGCGGCGAGTTTTGTACGAGCAGTAAATGGCCCCTTAGACAACGTTATTGGCCTGCCTGTTCGCCTGACCTTAAGTATGCTGAAAGAGGTAAATACCCCATGAGTGTAGAGCTACTGGTTAACGTAACCCCCTTTGAAACGCGCGTGGCTCGCGTTGAGAATGGTCTAGCCGAAGAAGTGTATATTGAGCGTGAACGCGAACGCGGCCTGCGCGGTAATATCTATAATGGCCGCGTGCAACGCGTACTGCCGGGTATTCAGGCTTCTTTTGTCGATATCGGCCTGTCACGCGCTGGCTTTCTCTATGCCGGTGATATCGCTCAACCCGGAACCCATGTCGCCGAAGAGCAGGCATCGCAGGAATCCGAGGAGTCAGGCGATGTAGAGAGTACAGAAACAGCTTCTGTGCAGAGACAATTTCCCGATATATCCACACTGATCCGCGAGAACCAGCAATTAATGGTTCAGGTATCCAAGGAACCCATCGCCTCCAAGGGGCCTCGGCTTACGTCGCTGGTCAGCCTGGCCGGCCGTTATCTGGTTTATCTGCCAGGACATGATCACATCGGCATCGCCCATCGCATTGAGGACAGTGCCGAGCGCAACCGCCTGATGGACCTGGTTAGCGAGATCAAACCGGAGGGCGGCGGATTGATTGTACGGACCGTTGCCGAAGGTAGAGAGCAGGCTGAGCTTAAGCAGGATCTGGATTATCTGCTACGCCTGTGGGCCGACATTGAAGATCGCCTGAAGCACGCCGGCCCTGCCTCGCTGGTCCACAAGGAACTGAATCTTTATCTGCGCATGATGCGCGATTTTGTCGATGCCGATGTAGAAAAGATTCATGTCGATTCACGCGATGCCTATGAGCGCATGCTGTCCTTTGCCCGGCGCTTCATGCCTGAGGTTGCCGACCGGCTGTATTACTACCCCGGAGAGCGCCCGATCTTCGATGTCTACGGCGTTGAAGAGGAAATCAATCGTGCCCTCAAACGCCGGGTGGAGCTGAAATCCGGTGGCCATATTGTCATCGACCAGACTGAAGCGCTGATCGCCATCGACGTCAATTCAGGTTCCTTTACTGCTTCGCGCACCATGGAGGAAACAAGCTTCAAGACCAATCTTGAGGCCGTGAATGAAATCGTGCACCAGCTCCGCCTGCGCAATCTGGGCGGCATCATCGTTGTCGATTTCATCGATATGCAGGAAGATGAAAACAAACGCCGCCTGATGGAAGTGCTGGAAGAAGCCCTGTCCCGCGACCATGCCAAGACTCATATTGTACACCTCTCCGAGCTCGGCCTGGTCGAAATGACCCGCAAGCGGACTCGCGAATCGCTTGGCCGCACGCTGCTGTCGGTGTGCCCGCACTGCAATGCAACCGGCCATGTGCGCAGTGAAATCACCATCTGCCACCAGATTTTCCGTGAGGTTGTCGCCGAAGCGCGCGCCTACCCCTGCGATCGCCTGATGGTGGTGGCTCATCCGAGCATTATCGATCGCCTGCTTGGCGAGGAGAGCGACAGTGTCAGCGGACTGGAGCGTTTCCTGAAGAAGGAGATTATTCTCAAAAGCGACGAAAAACTCGATGAGGAACGCTACGAAATCGTCCTGCAGTAGCTATGCATTCCAAATCTCGCCTTCCCCTGCAGGCATCATCGGATAGCCCATTGCACCTGTATGTGCACATCCCGTTTTGTATTCACAAATGTGCCTACTGCGATTTCAATTCCCATGTGCGTGAGACGCCGCCATGGGATGAATACAGGCGGGCATTGCTGGCTGAACTCACTCACTGGTCAAGGCAGGCACAGTTTTCCGGGCGACGTATTGCTACCGTCTTCTTCGGTGGCGGCACACCATCGCTTTCGCCCGCCGGACTGATATCCGAGGTATTACAGCAGGCGGGGAAGCTCTTTGGTTTCGATGCAGATGCCGAGATCAGCATGGAGGCCAATCCCGGCACGGTAGAGGCCGGTCGCTTTGCCGCATTTCGTGGCGCCGGCGTCAACCGCCTGTCCATCGGTGTGCAGAGCTTCAATGATGCCGAACTGCAATGGCTGGAGCGCATCCATAGCGCGCAACAGGCGACACAGGCATTCGCCAGCGCGCGCAGCGCCGGGTTCGACAACATCAGTATTGATTTGATGTACGGACTGCCCGGACAAAGCTTGTCTGACTGGCTGAAAAACCTCGACACAGCCATTGCGCTGGCACCTGAACACCTTTCCTGTTACCAGCTGACAGTCGAAGCGCATACCGAACTAGCCCTGCGCCATCAACGTTCGCCACTCTCCCTGCCGGAGGAGGATGAGGCGCTGGAATTTCTCCTGCGAACACGCAGCCGTCTGTCCGAGGCTGGCTATCATGCCTATGAAGTATCTAATTTCGCACGACCCGACCGGTATTGCCGGCATAACGACGCCTACTGGTTATATCACGACTACATCGGCATCGGCGCAGGTGCGGCAGGCAAATGGGACACAGCCGACGGCGGCATCACCCGCTACAGCAATATCCGCTCACCCGAAGCTTATATGCGCTCTTCCCTAGACAGAGCCGAAGCCATCAACACCAGTGAAACGCTCCCCCGGGAGAAAGCAGCAGGCGAAGCTGTATGGCTCGGCCTGCGACGCAGCGCTGGTGTGTCGCAGGAGTATTTCAGGCATCGCTTTGGAAGAGGCGTAAACGACCTGTTCGCTGCGGCACTGCAGCCATGGGAGGCAAGCGGACACCTGCACATCACGCCCGAATATGTTCAGCTTACTGAGAAAGGCCTGGGCATGGCCGATAGCATCGCGGTTTCCGTGCTTACCGATTGAGGCAGCAAGCAGCCTACCCGGAAAACGTCAGCCGATTATGCCCTTCGAATTAAAGTCATCATACACAGCATTGGTAAAATACAGGCCGTGTGCCGGAGCGGTTTCGCCAGCCAGCAGGCGGTCGCGCCCGGCAAGCAATTCTGCCATGTATTCGGGCTTCCATTTACCCACACCCACGCGCACCAGCGAGCCAACCATATTGCGCACCATGTGGTAGAGGAAGGCATCCGCACGCACCTCAATCGAAAGACAATGACCATGCTGCACAATGCGTACTTCACGCACTTCGCGCAGCGGTGATGAGGCCTGGCAGCCGCTGGCGCGAAAGCAGGAAAAATCTTGCCTGCCCATCAGGTGATGGCCCGCCTCCTGCATAGCTGCAATATCCAGCTTTCTGGGCATCCACCAATGGCGCCAGCGCTCAATGGCAGGAGCGGTCCCCCTGTTCCAGATTTGATAGCGATAGGCCCGCTCGCGGCAATCGAAGCGGGCATGAAAATCAGCAGCCACTGCACGCACCCCGATCACCCTGATCTGCTCCGGCAACCCTTGGTTCACACCGTGCAGGTAGGCCAATGGCGAGCGGACAAAACGGGACTGCTGCACATCGGCATGCACTGCCATTGCCTCGGCATGCACACCGGCATCGGTACGCCCAGCCGCGATACAGGAAACAGGCTGACCATCGATGGCTGTCAGCGCCTCCTCAAGATGCTGCTGCACTGACGGTCCATTATCCTGTCGCTGCCAACCGCATAAGCCACGCCCGTCGAATTCAAGTGCAAGTGCAATGCGTTGCTTTGTATTGTTTTCCATCAGCCCATCCACACAGCAAGCGGTATGAGCAGGCCGCCCAAAGCGAGGAGCAAACCGGATGTCATCCCTCCCTGCGCGTGTCGTGCAGGAGCGCATTCATCCCAGTTATGCCATACGGATTCCGCCTCACTGGCTGTTCCATGCCATACCCTGACAATCAAAGTAGTGAGGGCCTGCAACATCTTCGGCAGATTGCGCACCCCTCCCGAGGCATGCATCTGCTGCCTAGCCTCGGCCATACAACTGCTGACCAAGGCGCGCATCGGAGATGCCAATTTCACATAAGGAAGCAGTCGGGAGCCGATATATGGCAAGCTCAGACTATAGAAAGCCCATTCCTCCCGGCGTAGCGAACGCGACAACAGCATACCTGCATAAAACAGGGTACACAGGCGCAAAGCCAGCCAGCAACCTTCATACAGGCCTTCCCGTGTTAACGGAATCCCGCTTCCCGGCCACAGTAACTGGCCCGGGGTAAACAACAGGTGCAATAGTAGAATGGGGAGTAACAGCCATAGAAGCAATCGGGCTGCACGAAGCAAAGGCTGCCACGACGCACATGTCTGTTGTAGAAGAAGAACGATACAGCCGAGAGCAGCCAGCAGGAACGGAACATCCCTGTTTATCAGCAGCACTGCTGCAAACAAGCCCAGAGCGAAGCAAAAACGGCCAAGCGGATGCGCCTGTCTGCTGACAAGAATGACATGAGAGAAAACAGAAGCTTTCACAGCAACAAAATGATGTGGACTTCAGCTATACCCGCTGAAACCGGGCTCAGGATGGCAGGTTTTTAACCGAATCGAACCAGTCCTGATTGTTGGCGTCGACCAGGTCCTCGGCCTCGGCAAGCAGTTCGGCTTTTCGGCTTTCATCACCGCGCTTTGCTGCCAATTCTGCCAGACCGATGAGCGCATCACCCCGTCGATCACCCTCAAGCGCTGACTGCAATGCAGCTTCAGCCTCATCCAGTGAACCTTCGGCCAATAGACTGCGAGCCCGATCCACATCAAGACTCTCCGGCCCGGCATCTAAAGCTACATCCACGCTATCATCACCCCACTCTGCGAGCAGGTCGTCAAGTTCACCACTGATATCCATTTCGGGCATGTCGGCAATATCAGAAGCATCTTTCCTTGCATCCGCATCGGGACTTGCATCATCACTGCCAAGCTCCCCAAGGATATCATCAAGGCCCAAATCATCTGCTGAAGCAGCATCAATGTCGGCATCCGGCACTGATTCATTCTGTTCGTCGCTGTCGGACAAATCCCCATCGGGTGCATCCTCAGCATCACCACTGCTCAACTCACCCAGAATGTCATCAAGGTCAAGCCCATCGTCTCCGGATTCAGCCTCGAGCACCGTTTCCTCAACGGTATCGGCATCCGGATCTCGCAAAGGAGTGACCACTTTTGCTACAGATGCGAAATCGACCTCAGTCTCGCTATCCGTGTCAGTATCCGCAGCTTCAGAAGCTTCCTCTCCATCCACCCCTATGTTTTCTTCTGATGATTCAAAGGAAAGCCCCTCGTCACCATATGCCTGTGCATTATCCAAAGCCGTTGAGTCCGGAACCTCAGCCTGAGCGGCATCAAGGTCCATATCGTCCAAGCTAAAATCCAGACCATCGGCCTCTTCCGCTACTGGCGCAACCTCTTCCGGCTTCTCTTCAGCGGGTTCGGCATCCTGTGTAAATGCGACGAAATCCAGGCCATCGTCTGATTCCTTTTTAACATCAGAAGACTCTTCAACGACATCAGAATCTACTGTTGGCTCATCACCCACTGCATCAAGCTCAGTCTCTCCTGACAGATCAGCCAAATGATCCGTATCCAGATCTGCCGAAACATCCGTTTCAATGCCGGATTCAAAAGCCATATCCTGTGGGGTGTCTTCCAGGTTCACCAGCTCGCCAATATCGTCTGTTTCAGCGCCATCGCTCATATCCAGGTCGATATCATCCATCTGGTCGGATATTGCATCCTCAGCCGCAACTGCCACTGGTTCATCGGCATTTAGGGCCTCGATTTCATCGCCTTGCGGGCGAATCAATGAATCTTCAAAGGTTTTCAAATCCCCGGCGCTGAGCATGGAACGCGCCGCATAAATCGCTGCATCGACAGCTTCTTGGTCCTTGCGCGACTGCAAGAGCTCGACCAGTTTGCTATGTGCCTCCAGATGATCCGGCCTTTGTTCAATGGCCATATGCATCTGCTGCAATGCCTCGTCTTCCATGCCATAGCGCAGATAGACATCAGCTTCGGCCAGATAATCGATCCCAGCTTGCGGCACAGCTCTCTTGTTTCCTGGCAGCGCATCATCCGCCTGCATGCCGGCAGCTGCATCTTCCTGCAGCTCGCTATCCAGCGACGCCATTAAGGCCTCGTGATCCACATCTTCACTGTCGCCGTCATCCGGTGCCGATTCGCCAGTGCCTGCATCAAACCCGGAAGCAAGCATCGCTGCTGCCCCTGGCGCAATTTCAGCATCACTTGAAGACCTGACTGCCGGGTGAGGCCGGTCGCGGCGCAGCAGGAAGAGCAGATAACCGGCAAAGGCAAGCAGCAAGATGATGATGCCACCGAGCGCCAAGGTCAGGGCATTCAAATCCTGCGACTGCACCTCCTGCATCTGCTGATTGACTTGGTTTAGCTGCCGTTGCAGACGGGCCACAGTCAGCTCAAGTCTCTTAACCTGCTCTTCGGCGCTGGCTGCATCAGCCGTTGCCGGTTTCGAACCAGCTGCTTTTGCTTCCGATTCCTGCAAGGCCTGCTTCAGACGAAGGTTCTCTTCCTCTAGGGCGCGCAACTGTGCTGCAGCTCCCGCAGCCGGAACATCCGCAGCGGCTTGACTCTGCGGCACCTTATTTTCCTGAGATGACTTGTCGGCACTTGCCTGATCGCCCTGCACAGGTGCCGCAGCAACTCCGGATGCAGTCTGACCAACATGCACGCGAGTGCGATAACGATTCTCCTGCGCCTCCGCCTCAGCCGCATAGACCGGCTGATCCTTCAAATCCTTCCAGCGCTGTTCGTGCTCCTTGAAAATACGCCTTGCATCACTCTCCTGGACGGCCGCCACCTCATCAGAAGTCGGAACATCAAGGTAGGTTCCGGCATTAATGAGATTGATATTACCTTCCTTGAATTTGTCTTTATTCTTGTTAAAGAGCCCGACCATAATCTGGCTGCGTGTAAAACGCCCATCCACAGGTAGGCGTTGGGCTACCGTAGAAAGCGTATCGCCGCGCACCATCGGGCCATAGCGGTTGGTGCGAGCCCAGCCCTC
Organism: Zetaproteobacteria bacterium CG1_02_55_237; assembly: GCA_001871195.1. Lineage (GTDB taxonomy): Bacteria > Pseudomonadota > Zetaproteobacteria > Mariprofundales > Mariprofundaceae > UBA1543. The sequence goes on along the minus strand of MNXA01000045.1, from coordinate 63,084 downwards.
ATAGGGCTTGAAACCGGAGCTGGCTACTTCAGCAGTATCAAGCTGATCGCTTGCTGATTCCGCTGCCGAAACAGCATCATCCATAGGCGCAACAACGGATACAGGTTCTTTTTCCTGAACTGCCGGCATTGATTCAGCAACAGGAGCAATCGCCTCTACTACCGGACGAACCTGATCGGGCAGGTCGAGAAATACCGGAAATTTCTTGAAATTGGTCGCATGGCCATGGCGCAATTTAAGCACCAGATTGAAATAAGGCGTATCCATTGCCTCGGCCGAGGCAATGACCGCACGCGTGCCTCGCTCATCGTCTACAATCTCAACGCTCAGTTGATTCAGGGCAGCATCACGAAACACTTCGAGAATCTGATAATCGGAAGCCGTCGCCAGCTCAACGGATAAGTCAGAAAGTTTCTCACCCGCATCAAGCTGCAGGGGAGCCTCTGCGAAAAAGACCTCGCCCAGATGACTGGTCACTTCAATCTTGCCAAGTGCAACAGCCCATGCCTGCCCCATAAAGAAAAGCATACACACAGAAAGCAGCAGCATATTCCGTAAATGAACTACCATACGGTGTTCTCCTTGTAGCCGTTCGCTTTGCTTAACATGCGGTCAACATCAGACCGAGTCCATCAATCGCAAATCAGCTTTTCCGCAATCTGAACGGCATTTAGAGCCGCACCCTTACGTATATTATCAGCAACAACCCATAAACTCAAAGAGTTCGCGCAAGACTTGTCCTCGCGAATGCGGCCTACCCAAACCGGATCGGTGCCCGCAGCCTCGCTGGGCATGGGATAATCAGCCGTTCCCGGATCATCCACCACGCAAACACCCTCGGCATCAGCAAGCAAATTACGCGCCATATCCGGACTCATAGGCCCCTCAAAGGTGACATTAACTGATTCCGAATGGGCGTAAAAAACCGGCACGCGCACCGTCGTGGCGGTCACAGCGATGTCCGCCTCCATAATCTTGCGCGTTTCATCGATCATCTTGCGCTCTTCCTTGGTGTAACCATCGTCCATGAACACATCGATTTGCGGAACCACATTGAAAGCAATGCGTGCCGGCAACACATTCACTTCGGCCTCAATCCCTGAAAGCAGATTGCGAGTCTGCTCGGCCAGCTCCTGAATCGCCCGGCTCCCGGCGCCGGACACAGCCTGATAGGTGGATACGATAACGCGCTTGATAGGCACAGCATCGTGCAACGGCTTCAATGCCACCACCATCTGGATGGTGGAGCAATTGGGATTGGCGATGATACGGTTCACCTTGGCCATCTCCAGCGCATGCAGATTAACCTCCGGCACAACCAGACATACATCATCATGCATGCGCCAGGCGCTGGAGTTGTCGATCACATAGCAACCGGCTTCGGCAAAACGCGGCGCATGCTGCAGCGAGGTACCGCCTCCTGCTGAAAACAGCGCGATATCGAGGCCGGCTGGATCGAACTGTTCCAGATCCTGCACCACATAGTCCTGTCCCTTGAACTCAATCTTGGAGCCGGCGCTGCGACTGGAGGCCAGCGGCACCAGGTTAGCCACCGGGAAATTTCGCTCGGCAAGAACCTCAAGCATGGTCTGACCGACCGCGCCGGTCGCTCCGACCACAGCAACATTATAAGCTTCCTTATGGGCAAGAAACTCGCTCATCATCAACCCGCCATGACCTGTAATTTTTCACACACTGCATCACCCATGCCGGAGCATGAGACTACCTTGCTGCCGCCAGCCAGATCGGGCGTGCGCAAGCCATCATCCAGCACTGCCTCAACCGCTGCTTCCACCTTATCCGCCAAACCGGCCTGATCGAGCGAATAGCGCAACATCATGGCAACGGAAAGAATCGTTGCCAACGGATTTGCCTTGTTCTGCCCGGCAATGTCGGGCGCCGAACCATGAATCGGTTCGTACATAGCATATTTATCGCCGATGGAGGCGGATGGCAGCATGCCGATGGAGCCGGTCAACATGGAGGCCTCGTCGGACAGGATATCACCGAACAAATTGCCCGTGACCATCACATCGAATTGTTTCGGATTGCGGATCAGCTGCATAGCAGCGTTGTCGACATACATGTGGGTAAGCTCGACATCCGGGAACTCGGTTTCTTTGATGCGGATCACAGTTTCGCGCCAAAGCTCGGATACTTCCAGCACATTGGCCTTATCCACACTGCACACCCGGTTTGAACGCAGGCGCGCCGCAGCAAAAGCAGTACGCGCAATACGCTCCACCTCGGATTCGGTATAGCTCATGGTGTTGATGCCGCGGCGCTGCCCGCCTTCCTGTACAATGCCACGCGGCTGACCGAAATACACACCGGAAACCAGTTCGCGAACCACCAGAATATCCACACCCTGCACCACTTCAGGCTTCAGCGTTGATGCTTCCAGCAACTGATCATACACCTTGGCCGGACGATAGTTGGCAAACAGACCCAGATCAGCGCGAATGCCGAGCAAGCCGGCCTCTGGGCGTAGCGGCTTGGCCAGCCCTTCCCATTTGGCTCCGCCTACTGCACCAAGCAGCACCGCATCGCTGGCATGCGCCAGCTTGCGTGTTTCCTCTGGATAGGGATCGCCGGCCCGGTCATAGCCGTCGCCGCCGATGGCAGCCTCTTCCCATTCGGCTTTCAGATCGAAACCGCGATTGAGCACATCAAGCACCTTCAGTGCTTCGCGCACAATCTCCTGACCGATGCCATCGCCCGGCAAAACTGTAATGTTTACACTCATGATGTTTCTCCCTTACCCCGCATAGCCGACTTCACTGCGGCCACAAATTCATCCACATCCTTAAATTCACGATACACCGAAGCAAATCGTATGTAGGCCACGCCGTCGAGCTGGCGCAACTGTTCCATCACAAAATCGCCGATCACACCGGCCGGAATCTCGGATTCGCTGCTTTCCTGAGCCGCACGCAACACAGCCTGCACACCCTGCTCCAGAGCGTCGGCACTCACCGGGCGCTTTTCCAGCGCCTTCTGCATACCGCCACGTATCTTCTGCGTATCGAAACTTTGCCGTGTCCCGTCCTTCTTGATCACCATCGGCAGGCGCAGCTCGGCGCGCTCATAGCTTGAGAAGCGCTTGCCGCACACCTCACACTCGCGTCTACGGCGCACCGCAGCACCATCTTCGGCAACGCGCGAGTCAATCACGCGCGTATCATCGTTACCGCAAAAGGGACAATGCATCAGTGCACTTCCTGTTCAGTTCTGTACAGATCAGTCGTAAATCGGAAAACGATCGGTCAGTGCCCGTACTTCAGCATGCACGCCTGCGTGCAACGCAGCATTCTCCGGTGCCGCCAGCACCTTGAGTATCATCTCGCCGATCTGCCGGCTTTCGGCCTCGCCCATGCCGCGCGTGGTGATTGCCGAGGTGCCAATACGCACGCCACTGGTCACGAACGGGCTTTCCGGATCGAACGGAATAGTGTTCTTGTTGACCGTAATGCCTGCCGCCTCCAGCGCATGCTCGGCAACCTTACCGGTGATGCCCTGAGGTCGTACGTCGACGCGGAACATGTGGCAATCGGTACCGCCGGAAACAATACGCAGCCCGCCCTTGGTCAGCGTGTCAGCCAATGCGCGCGCATTGACCACAACCTGCTTCTGGTCGGCCTTGAACTGTGCGCCCAGCGCTTCGCCGAAGGCCACAGCCTTGGCGGCGATCACATGCATCAGCGGCCCGCCCTGAATACCCGGGAAGATGCGCGAATTGATCTTCTTGGCCAGCTCGTCGTCATCGGTCAAAATCATGCCGCCACGCGGTCCGCGCAGGGTTTTGTGTGTGGTCGTGGTAATCACATGTGCATGTCCGACAGGACTTGGATAGGCACCCGCGGCAATCAGGCCGGCATAATGCGCCATATCCACAAACAGGATGGCATCAATCGAGTCGGCAATCTGGCGCATACGGGCGAAATCGATTTCACGCTCATAGGCGGATGCGCCGCCGATAATCATCTTCGGCCTGTGCTCAAGGGCCAACTCTTGCATGACATCGTAATCAATACGCTCATCAGACTCACGCACGCCATAGGCCACCACATTGTACAGGCGGCCGGAAAAATTGACCGGCGAGCCATGGGTCAGGTGTCCGCCATGCGACAGGTCCATACCCATAATGGTGTCGCCGGTATTCAATGCGGCCATATACACAGCCATATTGGCCTGCGACCCCGAATGCGGCTGCACATTGGCATGCTTGACGCCGAAAATTTCCTTGGCGCGCTCCTGAGCCAGAGCCTCGACCACATCCACATGCTCACAGCCCCCGTAATAGCGGCGGCCGGGATAGCCTTCGGCATACTTATTGGTCATCACTGAGCCCTGCGCCTGCATCACAGCCTTGGACACAATGTTTTCACTGGCAATCAGCTCCAGCGTATGCTGCTGGCGGCCAAGCTCGGCGGCAATTGCCTCGGCTACAACGGTATCGGCCAGATCGGCATGAAAGAAATCGGAACGCTCACTCATTTATATCTTCTCCTTGGCTTGCAACAATACGGGCTGAAACATCAAAGGTAAAACAAGGTTAAAATTGAAACAACAAGGGGCCCAAACGGGCCCCTTGCAAGATTATATTCGACGGGCACACCGCAAGACTAGCGGATACGACGCTCGCGGATACGTGCAGCCTTACCAGCCAACTGGCGCAGGTAGTACAGCTTGGCACGACGCACGCGGCCATGACGCACCACGGCAATACTCTCAAGCATCGGCGAATGCAGCGGGAACACACGCTCCACACCAATGCCGCCGGAAATTTTACGCACGGTGAAAGAGCTGGAAATGCCCTTGTTGTGACGCGCAATCACCACGCCTTCATAGGCCTGCAGGCGCTCGCGGCGCTCCACACCCTTCTTTGTATCCTTGAAATCAACCACGCGAACATTAACGCGGACGGTATCACCCTCGCGGAATGCCGGGATATCGTCACGAATCTGATCCTTGGTTACATCATCCAATGCACGCATTTAAGCCTCCAACTACCTATCACCTCGGCGGCAGCGATCCAAATAGATGGCAAGCGCTGCTCGTACCGAAAGGTGGCGCACTTTACCGATACCTTCGATGGGCCGCAACCATCCATTTGGGGGTGGCAATTTCGAGGCATCCAGACCCGATCCTGTACCGAAAACAATCAGGTGCGGTCCGGGCTCGTCATGCAGGGTTTCGCTATCCTGCAACACTTTCTGCGGAGGCGCTGCCGATGTGTACCACAGTTTGTACGGCGCATCCCCCTGCACCTGATCAAGCGTATTCACCACTCGAATCTGGGATAGCACCTCGCGCCGCCCCGGGTTTCGCTTCCCGCCTGAGCCCTCCAGCCAGTAAGCACAGATATCATGCACCATGGCATGCATACCCTCGGCCGGATGCACCAGATACACGGGCGCCACATCATAAAAAGCACAGGTACGGGCAAAATCATGCACATCCATCGAGGTGATCGCCGTGGTCGAAGCCTCGCCTAGGCGATTAAGCACCGGATGGTGCACCAGCGCTACGGCAAGATCACCAGACCGGCTCACTTCATCTCAAGTGCGGTTTTGCATGGGCTGCTATCCGCTGTAACACGGTTGAACAGGCCTTCGCCAAGCAGGGAGAGGCCGCCTGTCATCACGGCACCGGCTACCCGCGCCACTGCCTTGCCGCTTTTCGCAACATCCATCCGGATACCGGGTTCGGCCAGCGTGCCGCCCAGACGCACCACATTGACCATATTGGAAACATTGACGCCGATACCCTCGCGCGGCTCGGTACCAACGCTCAAATCGAGGGTTTCATCCTGCAGATTGATTTCCCCCTCGCTGAGAATATTCATGCGGTCGGTTTCAATGGCAATCCCGTCCTCCGAAACCATCAAGCCATCCTGCACGCGGAAATGCACCACGCCGCATTGCACAGCCGTATAGTCCTTGCTTTCGGCAAAGGGGTTGAGCTTATCAACCAAGCCCATCACCACATCACCGCCAACCAGATTCAGGGCATCGCTTTTCACCTTCGCCTTACCCAGGCTCAGCTTGATTCGCCCGTTGCTGTGCCCCATAATTTCAGCAATCGATTTGCCCGTTCCCTTCAGATTTATATCGATATTCGTGCTGCCGCCTTCCATCATCGGTTTTTCACCCTTCTTGCTACCCTGTTCAACCAATTGTGCGGCAATGATATTGCGCCCGGTGACTGCAAGATCGAACGTTGCAGGCAACCTGTCCCCGCGCAGGGAGATGGTCGAGTTAATTGTCCCTCCACCGAGCCGGGCCTTGAAGGGAGAAATGCTCAACACCCCGCCGGAAAGACGCAGTTTCACATCCATATCCGTCAACTGCATACCCGACACAACGAACAACTTGGCCTTGTAGGCAATATCGACATCCACCAGCCGCAAGGACTGCACATCAAGGGGCTCTGCCGGAAGCACTCGTTTCGGCTGCTCAGTCTGCCCACCCGTCTTGCCCGAGCCTCCCTGAACAGCATCGGCTTTCCCTTCGGGCAGCAGTTCGTTCAGGGAAAAGCGCCCTGATTGCAAGGTCGCGCTAATTACCGGACGCGCCTTGCTCAGGCCAAGAAGGACATCCCCCGCCAGATCGTTAGCCCCGAGGCTGGCCTGCATGCCGTGCAGCTCGAAGCCATCATCATTGTCCTTCAGTGCTGTCTTCACATGCAGTGGAAGATCAAGTGCGACCGGCATGCCCACAAGCTTCGCCAACCCGCCCAGGCCCGGCGCAGACAGTTCAACACCCAGCACCATGCCGCTGCCATCCAGCGGCCGTGCCACACTACCCGCCATCTGCAGTTCGGCGCCGGCCATCGCAATATTCAGGGCTATATCAAGCGGTTGATTGGCCGCCAGCAGACGCACCGAGCCGAGCGTACCCTGAATTTTCAGTGGAAAACTTCTGTATTCCCCACTGACAAGCAGGTGTAGCGGCTCATCGAGCCCCTCACCCTTCTGCCACACCTCAAGCTCGGGGATACTCAGACTCTCTGTTTGCCCATTCATCGCGTCGCGATAGCTAACCATGGCCTGACTGATCAGCACATGATGTACCAACGGCAGGCTGAGCGGCGCGGATGCGTCGAGTGTAACAGACTCGGATACAAGCGAGTCCAGTGCAGCCCCGGAGGCGATCTGGTCGAATATCCAGTTGGCACTGCCATCGGCCAGTCTTTCGAGCAGGATATCCGGGCGAAGCAACACCAGTTTTTCGACGTACACCTCGCCGGAGAGCAGCGGCCACAGGCTTAGTTCAAGCTCCAGGCGCTCTACATCCAGCATATTGGGTCGGCTTCCGCCCTGCATATTGGCCAGATGAACACCATCAAGCACCAGGGTCGGATGCATGGAAAAAATGGACAGGTTCATCCGCCCGTCAATGATCAGGGCCCGCCCGGTAGCCTGTTGCACCGCTTCCTGAATCTGCGGTTTGTAATCGTTGAAATCGAGGCTCTTAAGGTACAGCACCAAACCCGCTGCCAGCACGAACAAGACAGCCAGCGCATAAGCGGCATACTTCAAACCCCGCGTCATATGATAAATCATGGGAACACTTCCTTCTCCTGACGCTTATCTTTTAATACTATCAGCCAGACGCTCGCCAAGAATATAACTGATATTGAAATTCAGCTTGGCGACGATGCGCGGGAAATAGCGCAGATCATGTGCCAGCCTTTCGAAATCGAATTTTAACACCTTCACCGCACTGGTCGCCACCACATCAGCGGTGCGCTCGATTTCACGCACAAAGCCGATTTCGCCGAAGACATCACCGGCCTTCAGTGTAGCCAATTTCATGTCGCCTGTATCAGCGTGATGCACAACCTCCATTTCACCGCCGACAATCAGGTACATGCTGCGATCGGTATTGCCCTGCTCGATGACCTTTGCACCCTTGGTGTACTCATACATCTCGGAGATCAGCATAGCCTTGCGAATCTGATAACCGGACATACCCTGAAACAGACGGCATGCGTGCAAGGTTTCTTTGTTTATATCCAGGGCCAGAATATCGTACAGACCGACCAGACGAACGCGTGATATAATCAGCGGCGTAACGATCAGATTGGCAAACAGGGCAAACAGCATGGTAGCCGCAGAGAGCGCCCCGAACTGGCCGATAATGGTGAAATCCGAGAGCAACAGAATGCCGAAGCCAAGCGCCAAAGCCACGCTGGTGGAAATCATGGGCAGTGATTCCTCGCGTACCGTCTGCCGTGCCGCCTGCTCGGCATTGCCCAGCTTGCGGCTGAGCTTGTTATAGCGCGACAACAAATGAATGGTGCTATCGATACCGATACCGATGGCAATTACCGCCACCATAGCCGTGCCGGGATTGAGCGGAATATTCAACAGCCCCATCACCCCGAACATCAGGATAATCGGGATCAAGCTGGGCACCATGGAAATCACCCCTCCCTTGAAGGAGGTGAACATGACCGACATCAGCAGGAAGATAATCAACAGCAACAGACCGAGTGAGCGTACCTGCGCCAGCAACAGGCTTTCGGCCGCTTCATTGACCATCAGGTTCTCGCCAAGCACAAAGGCCTGCATATCGGAGCCGGCTATCTCCTGCGCCACCTCGCGCAATTCAGCAATGTTCCGGTTCAGGATATTCGAATCACTGATGTTGTGGCGCACGACAATCGTGGCACGACGGAAATCGTGGCTGACATAGCGGTTTAAATCCTGACGGTGCATGAACAACAGGTACTGCGATACCAGCTGGCGACTGGACGGCACCTGATACCAGCCAGTCTGACCGCCATGGAATTCACGATTCAGCAATTTAAGAAAATCAGCCAGCGAAATACTGCGATCAAACACCCCCTGCTTGACGATAAAATCCTGAATCTCGGCAAGGCGGCGCAGATGTTCCGGATGCATGAATGCCTGCTCCCGATTCGATTGCAGGGTGATGAAAAACACCTTGATGCCGGCCAGATACTCATGCACCTCGGCCGCATCCTTAATCAGCGCCTTGTCTTCCTTGAAATAGGACATCGGATCGTTGGTGACGTACAGATTGGAGGCCTGATAAAGGAAGAAGGCACACAACAGCGCCGTTCCCACCAGCACCATGCGCTGCAAAGTCAGGTGTGATTTCTTGTTGAGCTCAAGAATAAGACCGGACAAGCCTTTCCTGGATGAGTCCCCTTTTGCGACAAATCGTCCGGCTCCAAGCAGGCTGAGCAGGATGGGCACAAGCAGAATAGTGATCAGACCATTGGCCAGCATGGCAAAGGTCGATGCCAGGGCAAAATCGCGGATCAATTCAATGCTGCTGAATATATTACTGGCAAAGCCCAGCGCCGTAGTGGCAATGGTCAGCAGCAGGGGGACACCAAGCCGGCGGATCATGCGGCGGATGCAAAACTCGCGTTCGCGATCCGGATGATGCGCGGCCTCGTGCAGAAAGGCTGACACCAGATGCGTATCCTCGGTCGAGCCGATGACGATAATCAGCGTCGGCAGCATCGCACTGAGAATATTGAGGGGAATCCCGGCCCAGGCCATCATGCCGAGCGTCCAGACAAGGCTGAGGCCTGCGGTAATCAGCGGAATCAGCCCGGCCACCAGACTGCGCAGAAAAACCAGAATCACCAGCAGCAGGATCACTGCCGAAAGCGGCGCAAGCATGCGCATATCCCTGAACAGGGTGTCTTCCATTTCCGTCTGAATGCGTGGCGAACCAATCTGGAAAACACGTTCGAACTGGCCTGCGGAGCGATCCAGCGCCGCCTGCAGGGTGGCATACACCTGTGCAGAGCCCATTTTCTTCATGGCATCGGCACGCACCACCACCATCAGGGCAAGCGCTTCGCCATCCGGCGCAACCAGATTGCCACTGACCAGCGGGTTATAAAGCACATCGGCGCGCAGCTGATTCAGGGCTTGCTGATCGTCCGGAATATGATCGACGAACACCTGCGAACGAATACTACCCTGCCCGCCACGCAGGCTGCGCAAGGTAAAGATATCGTCGACGCTCTCCACCGCCTCCAGTGCGGCAAGGCGCAGATGCAATTCCCTGAGCGCGCGCAGCTTGGCCGGCGTCCACAAGGCCTTGTCGCGAACGAATACCATGGTCTGATTATCCGAGCCGAACTCCTCGGTCACGGCCTCGTACATCAGCCGATTGGGATCGCCATCGGCAATCATGCTTTCGATACCGGTATCGATATGCAGACGCGGCAAACCGGTCGCAGCCAGCGCAGTCAATCCGAGCAGCACAGCCAGCACCGGCAAGCGATGTCTGAGACCCAGCATGAAAAACCAGTTCATGGCCTCTTCCCTCCCGCCGGATATCCTGCCGGGCCTGCCGGCTCATCAACATCTGTCGCCGAACCCGCCTCAAGCTCGGCGGCAGGCGGTGAAGCAGCAGCCAGAATGCGCGCCTCGCTGAATATGGTCAGCGGTACATAATCACGTGAGTAAATACGGCGATCAATTTTGAGAATGGAACGATGCCGGTTCAGCATGTTTTCCACACTGATCATATCGGCGCTCCACATCTCGCCACCGATGCGACGGAAATCGTGGCTTGTCTGCCTTTTTAAAAGGCGACCCGCAGCATCGAGATAATCAATGCGCGTGATAAAAAAGTTGTCCTGCCGGATAAACAGACGCCGTGCATCGTAAGCGGCCTGCCTTTCGGGACGGGTGGAGGCGAGCACCACAAAATAGGGGACTTCATCATCCACCACATCCGCCTCACGGCGATAGACAAAAGCAGCCGTATCCTCGGGCATCAAATCGTCCATGGAAAACTCGCTGCCCAGTAGCTGACCGCCGGCCATACCGCCGACATAATCGGTCATCACGCCCAGTGCCGGCAGAAAAATGTGACTGCTGTGGGTCTCGTCCGGATTGCGCACAAACAGCAAGGAAGTACCGGCGACACTCTCCGGATATGAGAATTCGAGCAGCGCCCTGATGGTTCCATCATCCTCCAGACGCGAATAGCTGTGGATACGCCGGACATCGCGCTGCCTGCTGCCATCCATCAACACCAGCGTCTGTTCCTCATAAACATAAGGAAACAATTCATGCCGGCGCATGGTTTCGTGCACAACCCCCTCACCCGTGAATTGCGGCATGGCGTTTTCGCTCTGCACCGCGGCGTCATGCGCCTGCGCGGGGGCCACCACGAAGCCCAGCAGCAACGCAGCTGCTGGCAGCGCAGACAAGGTCCACCTCACCCCCTTACCCCTTTCATTCCAGCAATCACCTCTGCAAGATGATCGGACAGCTGCCCCAGCAGGCCGCTCATCGCAGCCGCCATGCCGGCATAATCATCCTCGCCCACGCGGGACGCGCTTTTCAGATGCTCAAGGCGACTGAATACCGCGCCATCCCTACCCTGCACATGCCACTGCACCTGCATATGTATATAACCATCCGGCATACGCTCGAATTGCCGGATATCAAGCAGCACGGCAATGTCTGCCCGCACCGAACCTGGAAACGGCGCCATGCTGACTGTGGCGGAACCCAGCCTGTCGGCAAGATTGTCCGCCATGCTGCGCGCAATATTATCGCGCAGTTGTCCACCCCACTGATGGTATTCGGCAATCTTCAAACGATTGCCGGCATCACGGCTGACCATCCTCGGTTTATCCAGATACTGCGGAATATCAATCTGGCGGATGGATACCGTGGTCAAGGCCCCGGCTACCGGCTTTTTTTCCGCCGATACATCGGGTTTCTGCGCTGCGGGAACGCTGTTGAGCACATAATATGCCGTAGATCGGCCGCCACAGCCGGCCATCAGAAGGATGAGAATCAGGGCGATACTCAACAACAGCACATCGCACAGGGAATGGGGAAAATATGTTCGCAATACTTGCGGTTTATCTGTCATCAAGGCTCTCCTGATTCCGGCTTACCGAAGATCACAGCATTCGGGTTGCGCTCCAGCACATCGACAAAGGAACGGATGGCGCGCGCCATGTCCGACAGATCCTTGCTCATACGATTGAGCTGGAACTGGGCCGGCGAGGCCGGATCAAGAACCTTGTTCAGGCCATCCAGTGATTGCTGACCGTAAAGCAGGGCCTTATCGAGATTCTCGGCCATCGGCTCGGCTCGCTGATCCAGCGCCTCTATGACATGCCGGAAGGCTTTCAGTGAGGCCTGTAATTCTTCGCCAATCTCGTCGGTCGGCACCTTTTCCAGCTTGGCCAAAACATTACTCAGTGAAGTAGTAATCTGACCAATGCCGCCTGGTATCGAGGGGATTTCCGGCAACACATTGCGACTGTCGCTGACAAGCTTAAGCGGTGTGTCCGGGTGCATATCCAGAGCCACAAACAACTTGCCGGTTAACAGACTCCCTGTCTGCAACTGGGCGCGCAAGCCACGCTCCACCAGGGTCTGCAATGTCTGATAGGCATTTTTTCCTTCGCCATTCGCCCGATCGATAATGCGCTCCGGCTCGATCTCGACGATTACCGGGATGCGGAAGCTGGTATCCCGGCTATCGAACTCCAGACGAACCTCGGCAACACTACCCACCTTGATCCCCTTGAACTCGACCGGTGCGCCGGCTTCCAGGCCTCGCACCGAGCTGTCGAAAAACACCACAAAGCGCAACTTGCGGCTATAGGCCTTCTCGATGATTTCGTCGTAACTGGAATACAGCGTATAGACCAAAGCGCTGACATCCTCATCCGGACTATCAGCCGAAGCCTGCGAATCGAAGGCGATGCTGCCGTACACCATCGACAGCAACGACTTGGTCCGCAACCTGAACCCGTCTGCCCCGACAGAAAGATCAATACCGCTGACATTCCAGAAGTGGCTGTTACCGTGCACCAATTCGTCATATGGCGCCTTGATAAAGGCATGAATAAATACACTGTGCTGATCGTTAGCCAGTTCGTAACCCAGCACTTCGCCGGCCCGGATGCCCCGATAGAATACCGGTGAACCGATATCCAGCGAACCCAGCTTGTCGGACAGCAGCGAAATGCGCACACCATCCACGTCGGATTTAATAACCGGTGCCTCGTCCAGACCGATAAAGTGATACTGCGGCGAACCGTGACCGGGATCGATCTCGATATAGGAGCCGCTGATCAGCGTATCCAGCCCGGAAATGCCGCGCAGACTCAGCTTGGGTCGTACCACCCAGAAACGGGTGTCGCGATGCAGAAAGGTCTTGGCTGTCGGATCCAGACGCACCGTCAACACAACCTGATCAAAGCTGCTATTGAAGCGCACCGCCTCAACGACACCGATTTTCACATCCTTATACTTGATCGGTGTTTTACCCGCCTCGACTCCTTCCGCTGTGCGGAAGGTGATCGTGATTTCCGGCCCTTTCTCGGCCACGGTTTTGGCCACCAACCACAGGCCGATACACAGCGTGAGCAATGGAATAAGCCATACCACAGAGGGCCCGCGCCGCTTTTTGACGATAGGCGACATCGGCTCGCCGCTGCCCGGCTTTCCTTGCTCAGCCATGCTCTTGCTCCATGCTCCCTACTTCCGCCGCATTTTGCTCCATGGCATCCCAGATCAGGCGGGAATCAAAGCTGCGGGCGGCAATCATGGTCAGCACCACCATGCCGGCAAAAAAACTGGCTGCGATGCCTGGCCGGATAGTGGCCAGTGCATCAAAGCTGACCAACGAGGTCAGCAGGGCGATAATAAAAATATCGACCATCGACCATGAACCGATGACCTCAGTCACCCGGTAAAGGCGTGTTCTGTCCTCAGGGCGCCATGTCGAACGCTGCTGTATGGAAAGAAGCAGAAAGATCAGGGCCACAAGCTTGCTGATCGGCACCACGATACTGGCAAAGAAAACAATCAGCCCGAGCGGCCACATCCCGGCTGCAATCAGATGCTCGACACCGGAGAGGATGGTGCTCGGCTCGCCCTGGCCGAAACGGGTCACCGTCATGATGGGCAGCATATTGGCCGGGAAAAATAACAGAGTCGCCGAGGCCAGCAGTGCCCAGGTCCGCGTCAGGCTCTCGGGTTTGCGCAAATGCAGATGATCGCCGCAGCGCGGGCAGTGCCCCTGCGACACCTGCACCAATAGCGCACAGGTATGGCAATGAGCCAGACCATACTGCTGGGCAGCACCCGTGGGCAACCATGCGGACTCACTCCCCACCGCCTCCTGCGGCCAGAACAGGGAGCGATCGAAGCCCTGCTGTGCCAGTGTCATCACGGGCAACAGGGCAGCAAAGGCAAACAGGGATGTGCCGGCTTCGACCTGTGCCATATCGAGCAGCTTCACAATGGCTATCAGCACGGCAAGCATGAACACGCCGATCAGGCTCCATGGTCGCAGATGCTGCACCATGCGAAATACGCTACCGAGACCGGGGGCTTCGATGCCGAGGCGGAGACAGCCGAGCAGGTAGAGGGAGCCAAGCAGGACAAGCAGGGGGAACACGATACTGGTCAACAGAACCAGCAGGCCGATATCACTCATGCCCAGCTCGATCAGCGCCATGGGGCCGGAAAGCAGTATATCCGTTTCCACGCGGCCACCGATCTTAAGCGACATAAAGGGGAATGTGTTGGCGATAATGAACAGCAAGAGTGCTGTCAGATGCAGGGCAAGGCTGCGTTCCAGTGCGGCGGGGATGTGCCGGTAAAGCCTTGCATCGCAGCGCCCGCAATGTGCTGAACTGTTCTCCGGCAGGCTCTCCGTACGGTGCAGGGCATCGCACTCATGGCAGGCAATCAGCCCGCTATATGCACGCGGCTCTTCCTTCCCATGCTGTGCGGCCTGCATCATACCGCCACTCACACTGTATCAGATGAACTCATGCCCTGTTCCTCTCTCCCATGCCATCCATAGCAGCTGAGTATGAAAGCGAAACACGTGGGCATCAAGCAGGGGCCGTTTTTGCCTGTTTCAGGCACCCGACCCCTGGGCATTCAGATCAGTCCCGACCGGCTCCGGCTACAAGCAACATTTCGCGCACCACTTTGGCGGCCAGCACCGATGAACAACCCGATGCATCGAGTTGCGGGGCCAGCTCCACGGCATCCATGCCGACAATATGGCAGCCCTGCATCCATTTGAGGAAGCGCTGGAAGGTCCACCAGTCGATACCGCCCGGCTCCGGCGTGCCGGTGCCCGGCAGGTAGGCCGGATCGAACACATCAAGATCCACTGTCAGATAAAGCGGACGCTCGCCGATCCAGTCCTTGAGCGCTGCAAGGTCTTCTTCGCGGAAGGTGGTCAGGGTGCCGTGCTCACGCATCAGGCGGTATTCCTCCTGCGTACCTGAGCGGATACCGATCTGGCGAATGTGATCCTGTCCAGTGAACTCGGACACGCGGCGTATCACGCTGGCATGCGACAACTTGATGCCAAGATAATCCTCGCGCTGGTCGGCATGGGCATCGAGCTGCACCACCACCAGACCGGGATATCTGGCATGCACCGCCTGGATAGCCGGCAGGCTCACCAGATGCTCGCCGCCCAGCAGAAAGGGTAGTGCGCCATCGTCCAGACACTCTTCGATCGCCTCGCGAATCATGCTCAGCGCAATTTCGGTATTTCCCATGGGAAGAAACAGATCGCCGGCATCGGCATAGCTGACGCTTTCCAGATCGGCATCAATCAGTGGCGAATAGCTTTCCAGACCATCGGCGGCTGCGCGAATGCCGGCAGGCCCGAAGCGGGTTCCCGGCCGGAACGACACGGTGCCATCGAATGGCGCGCCGATCAGACGGATGGAATGGGGGTCGGTCAATTGGGTTTCAGTGCCGTAGTACATCGTCGAACCTTACTTGCGAAGCGGGATAGCAACAATATGGCTGATTAGCTACAGGTCCGCATCAGATCGCTTCGCACAGCCACGCCGGCGCAGCAACATGCCGCCAAGTCCTCCGAGCAGAAATAGCATGACATAGATCAAGCCTCTGGGCGCCTCGATACTCCACACAAGAAACTCGATGCGGGCCATGCCGAGGTTCTGCAGGCTGAAGATAGCCAGCAGGGCCAGCAGCAGCATGCCACCTGTCTTGGCCAGTTGATGCTTCCAGTCGCGCTTCGAGTTCATGCTTTTATTTGTAGCACGAACCGGCACAAAGGGATAGGTGGCATATTGTTTTTTACAATGACGGGACCGATGGGGGGGAGTAAACTTGCCTTATTCAGGAGGTTCATTGATGGCAGATATTCTGATTATCGGCGCTGGCGGTGTTGGCCGCGTCGTGGCTCATAAATGCGCACAGCAGGCAGAGATTTTCTCCAATATAACGCTGGCCAGCCGCACCGAATCAAAGTGCGTGCAGATTGCTGCTGAGGTAAAAGAGAAGACCGGACGCACGATTCAAACGGCATCGGTCGATGCCGACAAGGTGCCGGAACTGGTAGCGCTGATCCGCAGGGTCAAACCTTTCATGGTCATCAATGTGGCCCTGCCCTATCAGGATTTGACCATCATGGATGCCTGCCTTGAAACCGGCGTGCATTATCTGGACACGGCCAACTACGAGCCGCTGGATGAGGCCAAGTTCGAATACAGCTGGCAGTGGGCCTATCAGGAGCGCTTCAAAAATGCCGGCCTGATGGCCCTGCTTGGCTCGGGCTTCGATCCGGGTGTGACCAATGTCTATTGCGCCCATGCCGTGAAACATCATTTCGATCATGTGGAGACGGTCGACATTCTCGACTGCAACGGCGGCGATCATGGCTATGCCTTTGCCACCAACTTCAATCCGGAGATCAATATCCGCGAAGTGACCTCCAACGGCCGCTACTTCGAGAACGGCAAATGGATCGAAACAAGGCCGATGCAGTTCAAGCGGGCTTTCAACTTTGAACAGGTCGGCGAGAAGAATATGTATCTGCTCTACCACGAGGAGATGGAATCGCTGGCCCAGAACCTGCCGGGCGTGAAACGCCTGCGCTTCTGGATGACCTTCGGCGAGGCCTATCTCAAGCATCTTGAGGTGTTCCGCAATATCGGCCTGGATTCGATTGAACCGATCATGTTCGAAGGCCGTGAGATTGTGCCGATCCAGTTCCTCAAGGCGCTGCTGCCCGATCCGGCCAGCCTCGGTCCACGAACCAAGGGCAAAACCAATATCGGCTGCATCGTCACCGGCAGCAAGGATGGCGGCGAACTGTTCACGCGTTATATATATAATATATGCGATCACGAGGCCTGCTATGCCGAGACATACGCCCAAGGTGTTTCATACACCACAGGTGTGCCGGCCATGATCGGAGCCAAACAGATGATTACCGGCACATGGATGCAAGCCGGCGTGTGGAATATGGAGCAGCTCGATCCCGATCCCTTCATGCGCGATCTGAATGCCTGCGGCCTGCCCTGGGTGGATGTGCCCTACAAACCGCTCGACGACATTTCCCCGCAGACCTGACACCGTCTGCGAGTATGGTGACTACGGGTCCCGCGTGTAGCTGTGCCGGCCCGGGTGCTTGACCGGCGGGCCTTGCGCAAAAAGAAGGGGCTTTATTCCCGGTTTGCACCCGACGGGCAAGCGACTGGACCGGGAATTCACAGCTACCCGTGGGTGCCCTTTCTTGCTTCTTCTTTGGGCACGCAAAGAAAAAGATAATTCGTGACAAACGCAATGAGAGCAAAGAGGTAACAAGGATAAATGAAGACACCCGACTGGATTGCCACCTGCCCCTCCCCGGCCTATGTGCTGGAGGAGGCCAAACTGCGCGCCAACCTAGAAGTGCTCAGGCGGGTTCAGGCTGAGGCCGGCTGCAAGATTATTCTCGCCCTGAAGGGCTTTTCCATGTGGTCAGCCTTTCCAATGGTCCGGCAATACCTACCCGGCTGCACAGCAAGCTCTCTTTATGAACTGAAGCTTTCCGCCGAGGAATTCAAAGGCGAGAACCACATCTATTCAGCGGCCTTCCGCGAGGATGAATTCGACGAAATCTGCAGCATGGCCGAGCATATCGTATTCAACTCCGTGGCCCAGTGGCAGCAGTTCGGAGCAAAGGCGCTGGCAGCGGGCATCTCCTGCGGCATCCGGGTGAATCCGGGCATCGCCGAAGTGGAAACCGATCTCTACAACCCCTGCTTCTCCGGCTCTCGCCTCGGCGTGCGCCCCGAACATCTGGCTGGAACCGACCTCAGCGGGATGGAAGGGCTGCATGCACACGCCCTGTGCGAGAACCTGGCCGCATCCTCGGTGCGCCTGATCGACGCCTTCGAGAAGAAATTCGCCGATCACATCCCGAAACTGAAATGGGTTAATTTCGGCGGCGGGCATCTGATGACACACAAGGATTACGATGTCGACCTGCTGATCCGTCGCATCAGCGATTTCCGTGAAAAGTGGGGTGTGGAGGTTTATCTGGAGCCGGGAGGTGCTGTGGCCTGGCGCACCGGCGAACTTGTCACCTCGGTGCTGGATATAGTGCCCACCGACGGACTCCCCGTTGCCATCCTCGATATATCTGCCACGGCGCATATGCCGGATGTGCTCGAACAACCCTATCGACCGATAATAACCGGCTCCGGACAGCCGACAGAAAAGGCCTTCACCTACCGCCTCGGCGGCACCTCATGTCTGGCCGGCGATGTGATTGGCGACTATTCCTTCAATAAGGAGCTCAGACCCGGCTCAAGACTGGTCTTCGAGGACATGATTCATTACACCATGGTCAAGACGACCATGTTCAATGGCGTGCGCCATCCGGATATCGCCATCCTGCGCGAATCCGGCGAGATCGAAGTGGTGCGCCGCTTTACCTACGAGGATTTCCGCAACCGGCTATCCTAGGCTACAATGGAAATATCGCATGGTGAAAATGCCGTCAGAAGGAGATAGCCATGAATCGAATACTTCCAGGCCTGTGTCTGATCGCGCTGCTCTTCCCGGCCGGCAATGCTCTGGCCGATGGAAAAGATAAGCCCCCGCCACGCATCGGCACACTGGACTGCGATATCCTGCCGCATACTGGCATCAACCTGCTGATTCATTCCACGCGCAATGTCGAGTGCACCTTCGCGCCTGTATCCGGGGGCCCGATTGAGATATACAAAGGTGAAACAGGTATCGGTTTCGGAATAGATGTGGCCTTCGACAGAAGCTCGTCGCTGAGCTACGCGGTGTTCGCCAAGCAATTCATCCCGGGTAAACACCAGCTGACCGGTAAATACGAGGGTCTGGGTGGCAATGCCACGTTCGGCGTTCAAGCCGGCCAGACCGCCCCCATCCAGAACCGCAAGGGCACCATCCTGATGCAACCCGTTGAGGGCAAAAACAAGGGTGCTGGTGTGGCTGCCGGGTACACCTATCTGTACCTACAGCCGGACGGGAAATAAAATGCTATCGGGCGCTGAGCTTTTCGCGGCCCTGCTGCATGCGTTCCAGTGTTTCGGCCCGGCCGAGCAGGGCCAGCGTGGCATCAATCGGCGGGGAGACCGAACCCCCGGAAATCAGGATGCGAATCGGCTGCGCCAGCTTGCCCATGCCGGCCTCGAACTGCTCGCAAACCGCGGCAATCAGGGCATGTATCGTTTCCGCCGACCAATCATCCAGGGCCGCAGCCTGCTGCACAAAGGCATCGAGCAGGGCATCGGTTTCCGGCTTGAAGTTCTTGTTCACCGCCTTCTCATCGAAGGCCTGCGGCCGCTGGTAGAAGAAGCGCGCCCCGGCAGCCAGTTCCAGCAGGTTTTTGCTGCGTTCCTGCAGGGTCGGAATCACGGCCTCCAGATCAGGACCATTGGCGGTATCGACATCCATCAACCCGGCCACCTGTACAGCCAGCTCGGCAGGCGCCGATTCACGCAGATAATGCGCATTGAGCCAGTCCAGCTTCTGCTGGTCGAAACGTGAGGCTGTTTTACCAACCTGTGCCAGATCGAACAATTCAACCAGCTGCTGGCGGCTGAACACCTCATCGTCGCCATGCGACCAACCGAGGCGGGCCAGATAGTTGACCACGGCATCAGGCAGAAAGCCTGCCTCGCGATATTCGGTGATGGCCACGGCACCGTGCCGCTTGCTCATCTTGGCGCCATCGGGACCGTGAATCAGCGGAATATGGGCAAACTGCGGCGGTGTGAGGCCCAAGGCCTGATACAGCTGAATCTGGCGCGGCGTGTTGTTCAGATGATCGGAACCGCGCACCACATGTGTGATGCCCATGGCCGCATCATCGGCCACCACGGCCAGATTGTAGGTCGGGCTCCCATCGGAGCGCAGGATAATCAGATCGTCCAGCTCGGCGTTGTTGAACACCACATCGCCCAGCACCATATCGCGGACCACGGTTTCGCCTTCATCGGGCGAGCGGAAACGCACCACAAAGGGCGCGCCCTCGGGGCGGTCTGAACGATGCCGGCAGCGCCCGTCATACTTCGGCTTCTCACCATTCGCGCGCTGCTCCTCACGCATGGCATCCAATTCCTCACGACTGCAATAGCAACGGTAGGCATGGCCTTCCTCAATCAACTGCTCGGCGGCAACCACGTGTTCGGCTTTTCTTAAGCCCTGAAACACCGGCTCGCCATCCCAATCCAGCCCCAGCCATTTCAGGCCATCGAGAATCACCTGCGTGGCCTCATCGGTGGAGCGCTCCAGATCGGTATCCTCAATGCGCAGCACAAATTCGCCACCCAGATGGCGGGCATAAAGCCAGGAGAACAGTGCCGTGCGGGCACCGCCAATATGCAGCATGCCGGTCGGCGAAGGGGCGAAACGGGTACGAATGGTCATTGGAGCTCCATAGAGATGAACTTTAAGCCTGCAATCTCAGTTGCGACGCATGGTAACCGAAATCCACGCAAGCAAAAACATCAGTCGTTCCTGCCCAGGGCCCTCATTCCTCAAAGGCATAAATCGGCCACAAACAGATATTCAGCACTTTGATGTTTATTACCTTTAATAAAGGTGCATGCTGTTTATAAAACAGTGGCGCTTCACGGTTTAACCGTGGCCAGTCAGGAACTCCCCGGTCTTATGTGGTATCTGGCCGCCAGAAGGTTTATAGTGGAAGAACAGGTGTTAGTTTGGAACAGATTCTGCCTTCTGAATGAAGCCAACGCTGCGGGAAGCAGGCGGATAAAAATCCGGTTCCCGATGTGATCAGCTCTGCCTCGGGGCGAATACTCGCCCGGATGAAAAGGAGGAGCGTATGGCGACGAACATCCCCTTAACCGCGTTGCGCGTGTGTCCCGGAGAAAAGCTCAGTCTCACAAAACGGAAAACGAAAGATGAGCCTGTTTTCGAGTCCGGGAAGCAGTATAAAAAACAGCTGAAAAAACAGGTTAAGGAATTGAGCGCCTTGCAGCGCCTGCACTATGCATCCGGCCGCCATGCTGTGCTGCTTATTTTTCAGGGTATGGATGCAGGTGGTAAAGACGGCGCGATCCGGCATGTCATGTCCGGAGTAAATCCCCAGGGCTGTCAGGTTTTCAGCTTTAAGCAGCCGAGCAGTGAAGAGTTAAAGCATGACTTTCTCTGGCGTTCGAACTGCCGTCTGCCGGAACGCGGGCGGATCGGTATTTTCAATCGTTCATACTACGAAGAGGTGCTGGTCGTGCGTGTGCATCCGGAGCTGCTCGACAGCCAATGGCTGCCGGATGATCTTCTCGACGAGAATGCCATCTGGGATGAGCGCTATCGCTCCATCGTGGATATGGAGGAGCATCTTTATCGCAATGGCACCCGCATCATCAAGATATTCCTGCATCTGTCGAAAACAGAGCAGCAAAAGCGTTTTCTTAAACGCATTGATCAGCCTGACAAGAACTGGAAGTTCAGCCTTGCGGACATGCGTGAAAGGAAATGCTGGAAGCAGTATCAAAAGGCCTATGAGGCATGTCTGAGTGCGACAAGCACGGATCATGCGCCCTGGTATGTTGTTCCGGCTGACGATAAAAAACATGCCCGACTGATTGTTTCCCGGATTGTGCTTGAGTTGTTTCAGGGGCTGAACATGGCTTACCCGGAAGTCACCCGGGAACGGCATAAGGAATTAGAAGCCATCCGCAAGCAGTTAACAGAAACAGGATCGCAGGCAGAAAGCCGGGAAGGGGGTGAACATGTCGATTCAATTTAACGAAGAAAATACACGGAACAATATCTTCGCTGCTCAAAATGCAGGCATCGGCCCTGCGCTGGAGTGACCGGACATGCATCAGAATTCCGTAGTGGAAGAAGGTTACAACAGGGCACTGGCACTGCTTCACGCATGTGTGACGGCGGACGGGTTCGTGGCCAGCCCCAGCGATCACGACAACTACCGGCGGATCTGGGCGCGCGATGGAGCGATTATCTCGCTGGCCGCACTACTCAGCGGGGATAAGGAGTTGATCAAGGTGGCCCGGCGTACCTTCGAGACCCTGGCAGCCTATCAGGGGCCACATGGCGAGATACCAAGCAATGTCGATACCGCCACAAAGCGGGTCAGTTACGGTGGCACCACCGGCCGAGTTGATGCCGATCTCTGGTATATCATCGGTTGTGGTGAATACTGGCTGGCAACCGGCGATGATGAATTCCTCGAGCATTTACTGCCTGCTATCGAAAAGGCCCGCTTTCTGCTCGGCGCCTGGGAGTTCAATAACCGCGGACTTATTTATGTCCCGCTGACCGGCGACTGGGCTGACGAGTATCTGCATAACGGTTATGTGCTTTACGATCAGGTGTTGTATCTGCAGGCGCAACGTACACTGGCCCGCATGCGGGCGGCAGCACATGGTTCGATTGACCATGCTCTCAACGAGAAGATAAGTCGCCTGCGTCACCTCATCCGCACCAACTACTGGTTTGAGGATGACAAGAAAACACCTGATGACATTTACCATGAAGTGCTCTATGAAAAGGGGCGGGCTCTCGTCCCGTCGCACGGTGCCGGACAGCACTGGATGCCTTTCTTCTCACCAGGCGGCTACGGTTATCGCTTCGATGCCATGGCCAATGTGCTGGTATCGTTGCTGGATATCTCCGATGACGCCCGATGCCGCAAGGTCGATGAATATATTGCTGCGGAGGTGGTAAATGAGCAACTGCCATTACTGCCCGCATTTCACCCGGTGATCGAACCTGTGGATGAGGACTGGAAAGATCTGCATGTGATGTTTTCGTATACCTTCAAGAACAAACCATATGAATTCCACAATGGCGGACTGTGGCCCGTGGTGACTGGATTTTATGTGGCGGATCTGGTGCGGCGGCGGCGAATGACTGAGGCAAACAGGTATTTGCAGGCCATACATCGCGCCAATGCACTGGTGATGGACGGCGAGGCATGGGGGTTTCCCGAGTTCATTCACGGCAAGCACCTCACACCCGGCGGAACAAGGCATCAGGGGTGGAGTGCTGCAGCGGCCATCATCGGCCACCACGCCCTGCAAGGGCAGTGCGTGTTCCGTGTAAATGAGGAGAAGGCGTGATCCCTGTTCCGCTTTCCCGCGACCTGCTTCGCGGGCTAAACGGCCTGAGCGGAAGTCACCCGGAAACGGCAATAGGAGTGAACATGTCGATTCAATTCAATGAAGAAAATGACGGCAGGGTGCTTGTCGTTCACGTCAGCGGAAAGTTGGTGAAGGCCGATTACGCGCAATTTGTGCCCGCATTCGAACGACTCATTCGGCAACACGGAAAATTGAACCTGCTGTTTGATATGCCTGACTTTCACGGATGGGAGCTCAGTGCGGCCTGGGAGGATTTCAAGTTCGGCATCGAACACTTCGCCGACATTGAACGCCTAGCCATGGTTGGAGACAGGAAGTGGCAGCAGGGCATGGCTGTTTTCTGCAAGCCCTTTACGAAAGCAGCAGTCCGATATTTCGATCACGCCGATGCTGCTCGAGCACGCATGTGGCTGGAAGAGACATAACGCCTTTAGGGAGATGCTGATTTGTTCAGCACCTCCTTGGCTATGGCACGCTAACCTGCCTTAGCCGCAAGAACTGACGAAACTTCGGCATTGAAGCGACAGGAGAATACCCATCATGGAATCCAATTCAGAGCAGACAAATCCTGCCGTAGCCAGCGACGAAGCCGGGGGGGAACTGAAATCAATGCCCATGCCGGATTTGCTGACCAAGCTCGGCTCGTCGCCGGATGGCTTGAGTCAGGATGAAGCGCAGAAACGACTGAGCCAATACGGGCCCAACGAAATTGAAGAAAAGAAAACCAATGCCTTATTGAAATTCCTCAGCTATTTCTGGGGGCCGATTCCGTGGATGATCGAAGCTGCCGTGGTCCTTTCGGCGGTTGCACAACATTGGCCGGATTTCTTCATTATTCTCACCCTGCTGGTGGCCAACGCCGTGGTCGGATTCTGGGAAGAGCATCAGGCGGGCAATGCCATCGAGGCTCTCAAGGCCACACTGGCAATCAAGGCTCAGGTGAAACGCGCTGGCAAGTGGATAAGCCCTGCGGCGCGCGAACTGGTGCCGGGTGACGTCATCCACCTGCGCCTGGGCGACATCGTTCCGGCGGATGCGCGTCTGCTGGAAGGTGATCCGATCGAGGTGGACCAGTCGGCGCTGACGGGGGAATCGTTGCCCGTCACACGCCAATCCGGCGATGCGGTGTTTTCAGGTTCGATCATCCGCACCGGCGAAATCGATGCACTGGTGTATGCCACGGGTGCGAACACCTACTTCGGCAAGACGGCGCAACTGGTGCAGGGGGCACAGACGGCCAGCCATTTCCAGCGCGCGGTGCTGAAAATCGGCAACTACCTGATCATCCTCGCGGTAGCTCTGGTGACGGTGATTATTGCCGTTGCACTGTTCCGCGGCGACCCGATGCTCACCACATTGCAGTTCGCGCTGGTTTTGACCGTGGCCGCGATTCCGGTGGCAATGCCCACGGTGCTGTCGGTCACCATGGCGGTCGGCGCACGCCTGCTGGCCAAGAAGGAGGCGATTGTGACACGCCTGGCCGCTATCGAGGAATTGGCGGGTGTAGACATTCTGTGTTCGGATAAGACAGGCACGCTGACCCAGAACAAACTGACCTTGGGAGATCCATTCAGCATCGACGGCATGAGTCCTGAACAGCTCATCCTCAACGCTGCACTCGCATCACGCGCCGACAACCAGGACACGATTGATCTGGCCGTGCTGGGCGGCCTGCAAGATGATCAGGCTTTGAAAGACTATCAGGCCTTGCATTTCATGCCGTTCGACCCTGTGCACAAGCGCACCGAGGCCACGGTCAAGGGTGCGGATGGCAAACAATTCAAGGTGACCAAGGGCGCGCCGCAGGTGATTCTGGAATTGTCTGCCAATGCCGATGAAGTGACCTCTGCCGTTAATAAGGCCGTCGATGAATTTGCGGCGCGCGGCTTCCGCTCGCTGGGAGTGGCGCGGGCCGATGGAGGCGGAGCGTGGCAGTTTATAGGCGTGTTGCCCATGTTCGATCCTCCGCGCGAGCAGGCAAAATCGACCATCGCTACTGCCCGCCAGATGGGATTAAGCGTGAAGATGGTGACGGGCGATGCCTTGGCCATTGCAAGCGAAACCTCCAATAAACTCGGCCTGGGCGGCAACATTCTGGATGCCAGTGGCTTCGGGGACACCAAGCATGACGAGACCGCACAGTTGGCGGACTCCATCGAACATGCGGACGGATTCGCCCAGGTATTCCCCGCGCACAAGTTCCACATTATCGATGTCCTGCAACAACGCGGCCATATCGTCGGCATGACCGGCGACGGGGTGAACGATGCACCCGCACTGAAGAAGGCGGACTGCGGCATCGCCGTTTCCGGCGCGACCGATGCGGCGCGCGCGGCGGCGGACATTGTGCTGATGACTCCCGGTCTGACGGTGATTATAGACGCGATCAAGGAGAGCCGGAAAATATTCCAGCGCATGAACAGCTATGCGATCTACCGTATCGCCGAGACGCTGCGCGTGTTGTTATTCATGACGCTGGCGATTCTGGTGTTTAACTTCTATCCATTGACGGCGGTGATGATTGTAATGCTGGCCTTGCTCAACGACGGGGCCATCCTCTCCATTGCCTATGACAACGTGCACTACAAGGATAAACCCGAGGCATGGAATATGCGCATGGTGCTGGGCGTCGCGACGGTGCTGGGCGTCATCGGACCCGTCGCTGCGTTTGGTCTGTTTTACCTCGGCGAACGTGTTTATCACCTCGATCATGCGCACATCCAGACGCTGATGTACCTGATGCTGTCCGTGGCAGGACATCTGACGATTTTTGTGACGCGCACACGCGGTCCGTTCTGGTCCATACGTCCCGCGTCGATTTTGCTGCTCGCGGTGGTCGGCACACAGGTTATTGCGACATTGATTGCGGTTTATGGACTGTTTATGACTCCGCTCGGCTGGGGCTGGGCGATGTTCGTGTGGGGTTATGCGCTGCTCTGGTTCCTGATCAATGACCGCGTGAAACTGCTGGCCTACCGGGTATTCGATCCGACTGCCATGCCCCTTTTGGGCAGGAAACAGGGCGATGAGACACCTCAGTTCACCCATTGAAAACGATAAAGATATGCGCAGATGGTGCGCTGTGACATGCTGCATCACACGAGGAGAACAATATGCCTATAACATTTAAAACGAAGACCCATGCCGGCATCACCATGCTTGAGGATGTGGCGCTTGGCATGGTGAAAATGATGGGGCACAGCCCAAGCGTACCCGGAGCTATACTGGCTGCAGATGTGCCGGCGGCGCTAAGTCGATTAAAGGCAGCTGTTGAAGCAGGAAAAGGCCCATCGCCGGTTGAAAGTGACGATCCGGATGAGCCGGCGGTAAGCATGGCGCATCGGGCGTCGCCTCTGATTGACTTGCTTTCAGCGGCAACAGCGGCAGGCGATAACGTCATGTGGGATACGGCATCTATCACTGGTTAGGGGGCTTCGGGGAAAGTCTCCATCACGGAAATTCCGGGGGCATCATACTTTGACCTACCCTGCTGCAATATCTAAGTGGCGGCTTCCGGCCATTGATGAGAAAGATACGGATCTACTGAGGAGCAGGGTGAATCAGGATGGGCGAGCTTGCAGCAGCAGGCCGGGGGCATCGCCGCGCTGGTGCACGGGTTGCGGCCAGACCGGATAGATGCGCTTGCTGGCAATGCCCATGCGGCGCAGGAAGCGCTCAACCAGCCCCTGACTGTAAACGACACGATTGATCATCTCGGCATCCAGCGGGGCAGTCCCCAGTTGCGGCGTCAGCTCCACAATCAACGTCTTGTCCGCATGCAGCTGCTTGACCATTTGCCGCAGACGAACACGTTCGTTGTGTGAAAAACCCTTCTTTCCCTGCAAACGCAGGCGGGTAAGCTTGCTCACTGGGGGCACAGCATGTTTCCCGGAAATATCGGCTTCTGATCCGGCTTTCTTGAGCACGGCCATACCTGCTTCGCCCAGCGTGTCGGTCAGCAACGACGCATCCCATGCGCCCTGAAATGGAATCGACAAACTGACCTTGCGTGCGGTATTCAATCGCTCAAGAAGATCCTGCGCCCTGTAGCCGGTCCGTTGCAGCATGGGGTCTTCCGGGAAAGCCCCGGCCTCCATCAAGCCCTGATACAAACCAACAATCAGCTTGCCGGTATAAGCGCGATCCGCCGCAGGGCCATCCGAGCCGATGTTGAGTACCGCATTCCAACGGCCGCGCACAAAACGCGGCATGCCCGAAAGCCGCATCCAGTTGTTGAAGGCAAAGGGCAGTGCATTGTTGATACTGGTTTTAGAAGTCATGTTGAAAGCAGGCTGTAATTGCAGCTTGCCCTGACTGAGCAGATCGCCGCCAGCGAACTCGCCACTCAATGTAAACGGGGAAAGCGCGCCGCTGGATAAATGATGCGCGCGCAGCAAAAGCTTTTCGGCAATCAGGGCTTCGGACTGCCCCAGACTGATGCGCCCATTCTCGGCGCTGAACTCGGCAAGCTCCCAGTTCAGGGCCGGTGATGGCACAGGCTGTGCTGCAAGCGGTGCCTGATTTGCCACGCCTTCGCTTGGGCTCTGTGAGTCCGTTGCCTGCGCAGCAACCGGGCTCCGGGCAGGCGGTGCCGCCCGCGCCAGTGGTCGAAGCCCCAACTGATACAGCCAGTCGCTGAGCTGCACTCGGGAAAGTTTGCGACTGCCATCGCTGCCGACATTTGTAATATCCACATCAATACGCACCGCACTCAGCTGATCGCCGCCCTGCACCATGCGCACATCGTGCAGAACCGCGCCACCCATGGCTTGCAGACCATGCGCAGCCGACCTTAGTTGCAGCGACACATCAGCATGGCCACTGTATTCGGGAACGCCCTGCTCCCCCGGCAGCGAAATATCCGGCAGCAGCGGGCGCAGGCGAACGACGGGCACATGCCCCGCCTTCAGTTGTGCCTGCCAGTCGGCAAACACGTCCCCCTCCACCTTCATCTTCCACGTTTCATGCGGCCCGGGCCCT
Organism: Zetaproteobacteria bacterium CG1_02_55_237; assembly: GCA_001871195.1. Lineage (GTDB taxonomy): Bacteria > Pseudomonadota > Zetaproteobacteria > Mariprofundales > Mariprofundaceae > UBA1543. The sequence continues at coordinate 34,692 of MNXA01000045.1, read as the reverse complement.
GCATCCTCTGCCGGCTTCGGGCTCGACAGCGCCACCGTCCCAAACCGACCCAGGCTCCCCGACCCTTCCAGTTCGGGTAAAACCAGCTCGGAACCATCGGCAAAAAACAATTTCGGGTGAATATGCTGCAAGCTCAGCTTGCCAATCTCGGGGGTGAGCACTGCCGGCACATCATCCGGACCGGCAAATGCATTGAGTTCGATATCGGCATCTGCAATATGCATTTCCGCGGCTGTCAGCCTGCCGTCTCCCGATACCAGCTCCGCCTTGCTCAGGCGCAGACGCCCGATCTTCCACGCCGACAGATGTTCGCCATACAGCCCAAGCTCCAGTAACTCGCCATTGATGCCGGCATTCCATCCCGCCTGCTGCCAACCGCGCTCAAGATGCAGCACACCATTGAGTCTGCCTGCTACCAAGGTTCTGCCGGCAATCGTCGGCCATTCAACAGGCAGCCCGAGCAGCGGAACATTGCCGCAGGTCATTTCCATGCTCACGCCGGCTGCCGACCAGTTGCCCTGCATCGCCAGAGAAGCCGAAGTCTTATTGTCGTACAACTGCAAGTCACCCTGCATAGCAATATCACGCTTGGCCCAAGCACCATTCACCTGCACATCACCGCTGGCTAACACCCCAGGGCTTGCGGTGGAGCCAAGCCAGAAGGCCAGTGCATCCAGAGGCACACCGAGAAGAGCGATGTTGCCGCTCAATGCCCCCTCGTCATCAACATGCCCGTCGAAGCCAAGCGATCCGGTATTGAGCTTGCCACTGAGTTTTATGCCATCAGCGGCAATACGCCCGCTGATACCTTGCAGCGGCACAGCATTGGCAACAGGTGCAGTGGCATCCGGAATAAGGCGCAGACTCATATCATGCACCAGAACGGCTTTTGCATGCGGCTGCAGCTCAGCCACAGCATGCAGGGCATTGGCAGGATTGCCGCGCAGCCAGCCAAGCAGTGTGGCACGGCGCAGGCTGAGCACCGGGTGTTCGAGACGCAGCAGGGAGAATGTCGGGTTATTGGAAGACATGACCTGGCTCGAGGTCTGGATAAACACCTGCTCCACATCGAGCGCCATGCCCGCATCGGACTTGCCGACCCAGTGCACCTTTTCCAGGGTCAGCGCACCACGCAACAGGTGGTAGCGCACATGCTGCACATCGCCACCGCTTTCCTGCAGCCAGTCATGCACGGCAAGCCGCATATTCTTCTGCACATGCTCCTGCACTGCAAAATGCGCTGCCAGCAAACCCAGCGACATCATGACCAGCACAGCCAGATACCAGCGGGCCGGACCGGCCATGCGGCCGGTATGATGACGGAGCAGTGAAACGGGACTCATGCCCTTATGCCGCCTCCTATCCCTTGCCTTGCAACTGCTCGATCACCTTAAGATCCTCCAGTGTGGTCATGTCCTGGGTGATTTCCCGCCCTGCGGCAATATCGCGCAGCAGGCGGCGCATAATCTTGCCTGAACGGGTCTTGGGAAGTTTATCGGCAAAACGGATATCATCGGGCTTGGCGATCGGTCCGATCTCCGCCGCCACATGATTGCGCAACGCTGTGCGCAGCCCCTCGGTCTCGTCCTGCTTGAGCACCACAAATACGCAAATCGCCTCACCCTTGATCTCATCCGGCCGGCCAACCACAGCAGCCTCAGCCACCGCCGGATGCGAAGCCAGCGCCGATTCGATTTCCATCGTGCCCAGCCGGTGTCCGGATACGTTCAGCACATCGTCGACGCGCCCCATGATCCAGTAGTAACCGTCATCATCCTTGTGTGCGCCATCGCCGGCAAAATAGTAACGACCCTCGAATTTCTGCCAGTACGTCCGGCGGTAGCGCGCCTCATCCCCCCAGATGCCGCGCAACATCGACGGCCAAGGGCGTGTGACCACCAGCAGCCCGCCCTGCCCGTGCTCGACAGGTACGCCCTCCATATCTACCACCTCAGCAAACACACCGGGCAGCGGGAATGTGGCCGAGCCCGGTTTGGTTGCCGTGGCAAAGGGCAGCGGTGCAATCATGTGCCCGCCGGTTTCGGTCTGCCACCAGGTATCGACAACCGGACAGCGCCCGCCGCCAATCACATCGTGGTACCACATCCAGGCCTGCGGGTTGATCGGCTCACCCACCGTGCCAAGTATGCGAAACTTCGAAAGATCATACTTCGCAGGCCAGGCATCCCCGGCCTTGATCAAGGCGCGAATCGCGGTCGGTGCGGTATAGAAAACCGTCACGCCATGATCCCGACAGATTTTCCATATGCGACCGGGATCAGGGAAAGTTGGTACACCTTCATACATCAGCGTTGTGCCGCCGCAGGCAAGCGGGCCGTACACCGAATAGGTATGCCCGGTGATCCAGCCGATATCCGCCGTGCACCAGAACACATCGCTCTGGGGCCTGAAATCGAACACCCATTGCATGGTCAGGCGCGCCCACAACAGATAGCCGCCGGTGGCATGCACAATCCCCTTCGCCGTCCCGGTGGAGCCCGAGGTATAGAGGATAAACAGCGGGTGCTCGGCTTCCACGGCCAATGGCTCGCAGACATCAGGCTGGGCGGCAAGCGCCTGCTGCCAGTCCACATCCCGCCCATCAACCCAGTCCACCGCGTTACCGCCGCGGCGCACCACCATCACATGCTCAATCGTGGCACAGCCGCTGGCCAGCGCCGCATCTACGCCTGGCTTGAGCGTACTCACGGCACCACGCCGCCATGCCCCATCGGCAGTGATCACCATCTTGGCGCCTGCATCCTCGATCCGCTCGTGCAATGCCTTGGAGGAAAACGCTCCGAACACCACCGAATGCGTCGCACCGATACGCGTACAGGCCAGCATGGCCATCGCCGCCTCCGGAATCATCGGCATATAGATCACCACGCGGTCGCCCTTGCCGATACCCAGAGCACGCATGGCATTGGCTGCACGGCACACCTGACCGAGCAGTTCGGCATAGCTGATATGCCGAACCTCGCCGGGTTCACCTTCCCATATGATGGCCGTGCGTTCACCCAGGCCCGCAGCCACATGCCGATCAAGACAATTCTCGGAAACATTCAGTTGGCCATCGGCAAACCATTTATAAAACGGCGCATCGGACTCATCGAGCACGGTGCTGAATGGCTTGCGCCAGGAGATATGCTGCGTGGCCAGCTCACCCCATGTGCCGCTGAAATCATCCACGAAGCGCTGCTGCAAGGCTTGATACTGCTGCATGCTGGAAAGTCGTGCCGCCTTGTCCTGCGGAGGAGGGAACACCCGCATTTCGTGCATCGTTGATTCAATAGTTCCACTCATGACTACCCCTCTTGTTCGCTCATCTCATGCTGCGTGAGTGACAATGACCCGACATTCCCTTCACCGCCCTGTCGGGTAGGATGCGGCGATGAATCACCTTGTTGGCATCATATTAACCAGCGTTGACGATGCGTCCATCGCAAAAACGCTGGCCCGCGGTCTGATCGAACAGCAGTTGGCCGCTTGCGTACAGATTTCAGCTGCCGGAACCTCAATCTATCACTGGGATGGAAAACTGCAGGAAAGCAGCGAATACTACCTGAGCATCAAGGCGCCCCTGAGTCGCCGGAATGAGATTATCAGCTGGCTGCAGCAGCATCACCCCTACGACACCCCGGAGATCATCGCGCTTGAAGCACAGGCAGCAAAGGCTTATGCCGACTGGGTTGAAAAGACCGCCAGCGTATCGAACCCATGACAACCAAGGACGTAACCCATGCTTGAAATATCCTATGCCGGAGCCCTGCTTGCAGGCCTCTTATCCTTTCTTTCACCATGCGTTCTACCACTGGTGCCCGCCTACCTCTCCTATATCAGCGGCATTTCCGTCGATGCCCTGAAAACCGAACAACCGGATGTGCGCCGCCGGGCCATGGTTCAGTCGCTATGGTTCATCCTGGGCTTCAGTCTGGTGTTTGTGGCACTTGGCGCCTCCGCCACGCTCATCGGCCAATGGCTGCTGGGCAATATGCAGGTGCTGGGCAAAATCGCCGGCATCATTATTTTCATCTTCGGCCTGCATTATACCGGCCTGATCCGTATCCCCTTCCTGATGATGGATGCGCACCTGAACACGGACAAGGTCAAGGGCGGCCATGCCCTTGGCTCCGTCGTGCTGGGCAGTGCCTTTGCCTTCGGCTGGACACCCTGTGTCGGCCCCATCCTTGGCGCCATTCTGGCCATGGCCGGGGCGCAGAACCATGTATTGCAGGGCACTGCCCTGCTGGCTGTCTATTCCATCGGGCTGGGCATCCCCTTCCTGCTGGCTGCCGCTGCTACCAACCACTTTATCCAGTGGATGCAGGATTTTCGCAGGCATCTGCATATGGTTGAAATTATATCCGGCATCCTGCTGATGCTCGTCGGTCTGCTGATCTTTCTGGGCAGCTTCAGCACCCTGTCCGGCTGGCTAATCGAATATTTTCCCTTCCTCGCTGATATCGAAGCTTCGCTTTCTCCCTGACAAGGCATCACCCCCCTTTTGCAGAGTATTGACCATCCCCCGCCGCAGTGCTTCAATGGACTTATGTCCAATACCGATCTGCATCAGGCCTTTAGCGAAAGGCAACAGAAACTCAGTGACGCACTGGGTGAAATCCGTCGCAAGATGGAAGGACTGATGGCCGAAAACCAGCGCCTGCGTGAAGTTGTTCGGCTTGCCGAAAGCGAACTGCGCAAGCGCCGCGATCAGGTGCAGCATATGGAACAGGAAATTCAGGGCCTGGATGACAAACGCAGCGAGGCCCGTGCCCGCATGGATGATGTCATGGAGCAATTGGACACCCTGCTTGAGCAGTCGGAGAGCACACCATCATGAGCGAAGTCGTCAACATCACCCTGATGGGACGCACCTTTTCCGTGCGCAGCAATGACAAGCCCGAACAGGTGGAAGCAGCCGCCGCTCTGGTGCAGCAACGCATTGATGAAATCAGGCAACTGGGTACGACGGTCGCTTCGGATCGCCTGCTAACACTGGTGGCATTGAATCTGGCCGGCGAGTTACTCAGGGGAAAAGAAAGTCAAAGTCAGGATGTCGATGGTTTGCTTGAGCAACTCGACACCATCGTGTCACAGGCACAGGGTCTGGCAGAAGCGCCCCTGCGTTGAGCGTAAGGCAACTTATTGCCCGAGCCGATAATTGCTGACCGGGAGCTTAGCTATTCTGGTCGTGTGTATCCCGTTTTTCGGGAAACCTGACGCCAGAGTGCGGCGCCCACCTCAATTGAGAGGGTTCGGCACATTATTGCCAATACGTCAGCGCGGGGGCGCCCTTTTTATGCCTGCTTCTTTTATGCCCATACGGCAAGACCAGCCGCCCCTCCGAGCTCGAATCCTGCCCGACAAACAGGCTCAAGCATGAACAACAAAGACCAACTCCGACAGCAGGCGCTGGCCCGCCGGCGCGCAATGCCCGAACAGATGCGCCAGAATGCCTCCGCAAGAATCGTGCAAGGCTTGCTCGATTATCTGGCTGAGCACGACAGCCGCTTATCCGACAGCCCTCTGCTGATTTATCGCTCACTCAGCGATGAAGTGGATACCACTCAGCTATTTGAGGCATGCGCAGGACTGGCCGGCCGGGATGTTTACGCCCCGGTCACCCATCATGCCGGACATATGCATTGGCAGCGCATTGATGCCCAAACCCGATGGCAGCGCGGCAGCTTCGGCATCATGGAGCCTGTGGATGGAGAACCATGGTCGCCTGCGGATAAACCGGCCGTGCTTGCCTGCCCGCTGGTCGGTTTCGACAGAAGCGGCAATCGTCTCGGCTTGGGCAAGGGGTGCTTCGACCGCTGGCTTGGCGAGGCAAAAAACCATATCCTGCTGAGTGTTGGATTGGCCTTTGCCTGTCAGGAATGTCCACCCATACCAGCCGAGAATCACGATATTCCGCTGGACATCATTATTACCGAGGAAGAAAACATCGCATGCCGGAATTACTGAACATCCTTGCCATCGGCGACATCATTGGCAGAGCCGGCAGGCGCGCCCTGCAGTCGCATCTTTCCAGCCTGATCGACCGGCATCAGATCGACTTCGTGGTGGCCAACGGGGAAAACCTCGCCTCCGGTTTCGGGCTGACCGAAAAAACAGCCGATGAAATGTTCAACCTGGGCGTTGATGTGCTGACCAACGGCAACCATTGCTGGGACCAGCGCGAAATAATGCCGGTGATGGACAGGGATGATCGCTTTGTCCGACCGGCCAATTTTACTTCCGCAGCCCCCGGTCGCGGCTGGACGATACGCGAAACGGCGGCAGGACATCGCATTGCCGTGGTCAATCTGATTGGTCAGGTATTCATGGGGGGATGGGACTGCCCGTTCGCCGCTGCAAACAACATCATGGATGACATCCCCAACGACGTATCAGCCATCATCGTCGACATGCATGCCGAAGCCACCAGCGAAAAAATGGGCATGGGCTGGCATCTGGATGGACGCGCGTCCTTCGTTTTCGGTACACATACGCATGTGCCGACCTGCGATGAAACCATTCTACCCAAGGGTACGGCCTATCAGACCGACCTCGGCATGACAGGCTGCTACCAGTCCATCATCGGCATGCAGGTAGAGAGCGCGCTCAAACGCATGATCGAGCGCATGCCGCAACGATTTACCGCTGCAGAACGCGGTGCGAGTATTTTTGCCACCCTGGTCGGCATCAACCCACAAACACGCCGCGCCGAACGTATCGAGCGCATCCACATTCCTCCCGAGTAGTCCTCCCGAATAAGCCCGGAATCGATTCACCGCGAAGACCATCAGGATGACTACTCTTGCGAAAGAGAATATCCCCCTGCCTTTGTCCCTTTCTTTGGCTTCGGTCCCACTTGCAGCTGTGCCGGGGCGGGTACCTGACCGGCGGGGCCTTGCGCAAAAAGAGGGGGCTTAATTCCCGGTTTGCGCCGACGGACAGGGGCCCGGCCCGGAGCCTTCACAGCTGCCCGTGGGTGCCCTTTCTTGCTTCTTCTTTGGGCACGCAAAGAAGAAGATAAGGCATTCGCCACAGAGAAAAACCATCACCACTCAAGAGGCTTTAGCAACACCCAGGCACCTGATTTGTCGGTTTGGTTTTCCCGGCACTCTCTGTGAGTCCTGTAGTGCAGCGGTTTCTAATCAGGGGATAAAAACAAAACGGCAGGCCGAAAAGACCTGCCGTTTTTTTCATATCAACGCTATTAAGCCGTTGGTGTTGCGTCAGGATTCTCGGCAAAGGTCTTGAGCTTCTTGGCTCGCGACGGGTGACGCAGTTTACGCAGCGCCTTGGCCTCAATCTGACGGATGCGCTCGCGGGTCACGCCGAACTGCTTGCCAACCTCTTCCAGCGTATGGTCGGTGTTCATGCCGATACCGAAACGCATGCGCAGTACCTTCTGCTCGCGCTCGGTGAGCTGCTCCAACACCTCAAGGGTGGCCTCGGCAAGTGCTGAATTAACTGCACCGTCCAACGGATTCTCGGCATTCTCATCCTCGACGAAATCGAGCAACTGGGAATCTTCCTCGTCGCCGATCGGTGTCTCCAGAGACACCGGCTCCTTGGCAACCTCAAGAATCTGCCGCACTTTTTCCTCCGGCAGCTCAAGATAAACAGCCAGTTCCTCAGGCGTCGGTTCGCGACCAACCTCCTGCGCAATCTGACGTGACACGCGCATCATCTTGTTGATGGTTTCGATCATGTGCACCGGAATACGAATGGTGCGCGCCTGATCTGCAATCGAACGGGTGATGGCCTGACGGATCCACCATGTTGCATAGGTAGAAAATTTATAACCACGGCGCCACTCGAACTTGTCCACGGCCTTCATCAGACCGATATTGCCTTCCTGGATCAAATCGAGAAATCCAAGACCGCGGTTGGTGTACTTCTTGGCGATTGAAATCACCAGACGCAGGTTGGCCTCGATCATCTCGCGCTTGGCCTGACGTGCTTTGGCCTCACCCATGGTCAGGCGACGTGCCACGAGCTTGAGCTCGGTGACGTCCATTTCCACATCCTGCTCGACGCGCTTGATGCGCCGCTGGTTTTCCCTGATCTTGCCGGCAATTTCCTCAACCGCCGGGGTCCAGGCCTCACTCGGATGCGCCTCAAGAACGGAATCCACCCAACGCTCATCATTGGTTCTTTCGGCAAAGGTCTCAATGAACAGCTTGCGCGGCATTTTTGCTTTCAACGCCTGATCGCGAATCGCCCGCTCGTACTTGCGCACCCGTTCCACTGCATTCTTGAAACGTTGCACCAGCATATCGATCTGCCTGCTGGAAAACGGAATGCTAACCAGCTCTGCCAACATCGCTTCGAGCACAGCGCGCATCTTCCGACTCAATCCCTCATCGGCCGGATTTGCATCGCACTCTTTCTTCAAAGCCAGAAACTCGTCGTGCAGCACATTGGCAGCCTTAAAGTGCTTGATTGCCTCTTCCAGCTGCTCCTCGCGCGTGATGATCATTTCCTGCATCGGCGTGCCGTCGGGCGTGGCTGTGCGAGCCTTGATGGCCTCATCCAGCTGCTCGGGGTCCATCTCGGCCTCTTCCTCGCCATCGTCCAGGTCGTCGTCGGAGGACTTGTTCAGGCGCGATTCATACTCGGCAATAGCGGCGGCATTGACGACCTTCTCGTCGATATCCAGCACATGGCGCAGATTGGCATCATCTTCCTGCACCTGCTCGCCGAGCAGCATGATTTCACGGAAGGTGGCCGGACAAAGACAAATAGCCTCCAGTACCTGGGTGCGACCCTCTTCAATACGCCGGGCAATCTCGATCTCGCCCTCACGGGTAAGCAGTTCGACGGTACCCATCTCGCGCAGATACATACGCACCGGGTCATCGATGCGAATCACCGTGCCCAGCGTCGTGGTGTCCGCCCTGAGTGCCGAATCCTCTTTGCGCAGACGGTCCTTGCGCATACCGTACTCACTGTTTGGCGCACGCTCGGGATCGACAACATCGATACCCATTTCAGTGAACAGATTGATGATCTTCTCCACCTGATCCGGGCTTACCAAGCCTTCGGGCAGATGCTTATTCAAATCATCATAGGTGATGAAACCTTCTGCCTTGCCGCGCGCCATCAGCGCGCCCATGTTCTGCAGCCGTACCTGTTCTTTATCAGCCATCAATGTCCAACCTTTTTGAGTTTTTCACTTATCTTTTTCCACTGTTCCTGACGATACGTTTTTTCTTCAAGCGTCCCGGGCTTCTTACACAGCCGATGCAAATGCCTCTCTCTCATCAAGAGCTCTAATTTCTCGTATTCTTCATCAGATATGTCTGACTGACTGGCCCACAGAGGGATTCGTTCTTCCTGAGGGAATTCGAGCAACAGCGCCTGTACAACACCTGTATTTGTGGCCGCTAATTCTAAAACGCGCGTGTATACCAAATTTAACCCATCATCGTCAAGAAAAAACACGTTCTGATCGAGCAGCAGGGGGCGAATTCGCTCCGGCTTTTGCAGCAAAGCGGCAAGGAATTTCTCCTGATTCGGGGTTGCCAGCGAGGCCACTCTGGATATTGGATGCGGCTTCCTGGGCGAGGCTTCCGGGGCCTTAAGCTTCAGCGTGGTCACCTTCTCGGCCTCCTGACGCCAAACCTGTCTGAGATAGTCGTCCTGCATCACGGCAAGCATGGCATCGGCCTTCTTGGCCATGCGTGCTCGCCCTTCCACCCCGCTTCCTGCCAGATTCTTCAAGCCCTGTATCCAGGTATCCAGCACCGGCTTTGCCTCTATCTCAAGACGCTGCACAAAAGCATCGGCACCCTCGCGCTGCAAAATGCTATCCGGGTCTTCGCCCTCAGGCAGATACAGAAAACGCGGCCCGTAGTCGGAGGAAAGTACCGGCAACATCCGCTCCAGCGCGCGCCACGATGCCTGCTTACCAGCCCGATCTCCGTCGAAACAAAACACAGGCTCCGCGTGCAGGCGTAGAATCTCACGCACCTGCCGCTCGCCAATCGCCGTTCCCAGCGGGGCCAAACCCACAGGCAGGCCATGAGCTGCCATGGCCAGCACATCCATATACCCTTCCACCACCACCAGCAGCTTGCGGCTGCGAATCTCGTCGCGATGTTCGGAAAAACCGTAGAGCAGGTCGGATTTATGAAAGTATGCTGTTTCCGGCGAATTCAGGTATTTCGGCTCACCCTGATCAAGAATGCGCCCGCCGAAACCAACCACCTGACCGCGCCGGTCGGTGATCGGAAACATCACCCGGGCACGAAAGCGATCGACGTATCCGCGATCACCCTTGAACATCAAGCCCACCGCTTCCAATTGCGCCTGCATACGTGCATCACGTCCAAGCACCTTCTCCAGAAACCCGTAGCCCGGCAGTGCATAGCCCAGCCTGTATTTGCTGATGATATCCTGCGACAGCTTGCGGCGATGGAAATAATCCAGTCCTGCTTTGCCTTCCTGTGACATCAGGGCACGCGCAAACAGGGTGGCCCCCTGCTCCAGCAGGGCCAGTGCACGCTTGCGCTTCTCCTGATCCCCGCTATCCGGCGCCAGGCTTTGCGGCACTTCCAACCCGGCCTTTTCGGCCAAATATTCGACAGCCTCCGGAAAGGAATAGCCGTCGTGTTCGGTCAAAAACTGAAACGCACCACCACCCTTGCCGCAGCCAAAGCAGTAAAACAACTGTTTATCGGCCGATACCGAGAAGGAAGGTGATTTTTCATGATGGAAGGGGCACAGGCCCATGAAGTTATTACCGGATTTTTTCAGTTGAACATGACGTGCAATCAATTCGACTATATCGGTGCGAGCCAATACCTCATCGAGAAATTCAGTGGGAAAATGCGCCATGTTCCTGTGTAGACCCTAAACAAGCCTGATGCAAGCAATCGGCGCCGATCTGTCAGGCCGCAAACAATCCGGCTTCAAGCGGCCAGACGGGATTTAACCAAAGCTGAAAGCTGCCCCATATCGGCACGCCCGGCAGCCCTGTTGCGCATCTCGGCCATCACCTTGCCCATATCCTTCAGGCTGGCAGCACCCGTTTCTGCAAGCACGGTATCCAGCATGGCTGCAAGTTCTGTTTCGCTAAGTGGCTCGGGGAGGTAGGCGATATAGACGTCGGCCTCACGCAATTCCTTGGCTTCAAGATCGGCGCGCCCGGCCTCGGCATACTGACGAGCAGCCTCGCGACGCTGTTTGACCAGCTTGCCGATAAGCGCCAACACTTCTTCATCTTCCATATCGCGGCGCAACTCGATCTGCCTGTCCTTGATGGCAGACTTGAGCATGCGGATAGCAGACAAGGCTTCCTTGTTGCCCGCCTTCATGGCTTTTTTCATATCCTCGGTAATGCGCTGGTCCAGCATGCGGCCTCCCGATCTGTTTATTCTGTAATATTCTAAAAGGATGAGAAAAATGCCGGGCGATAAACGCCCGGCATTTTCAACACTTCGCTACGCCTAAAAGTCGCGTGACTCGCGGCGGCGGATACGACTCAAGCGTTTCATCAGGCGCTTGCGAGCTGCAGCCTCCTTGCGTTTGCTGGCAATAGAGGGCTTTTCGTAACACTCGCGGCGGCGGCACTCACTGACCACACCTGCGCGCTCCACCTGTTTGCGGAAACGCTTCAGCGCATTTTCGAATAAGTCGTCAGAATCTACTTTGATTCCTGGCATGTAAAAACATCACCCCCTTTTTCTTTTTGCCTGCACATGCGTAAGCTGTGCCTAGGCGAACGGGCCTTACATGAAGGGCGGCGGATTATCACCATGGGCGACAATAAGTCAAATTTAAACGAAGCGGAAACGGCCAAGGCCAGCGCCTCCGGCACGGGTCGCCTGCTGAGAACTGCTGGCACCATCGGTAGCTGGACACTGTTTTCCCGCCTGTTGGGTTTTGTGCGCGATATTCTACTGGCGCGCGTACTGGGCGCCGGCATGCTGGCCGATGCTTTCTTTGTCGCCTTCAAATTACCCAATTTCTTCCGCCGCATGTTTGCCGAGGGCACCCTGACCGTTGCTCTGGTGCCCGTACTTGCCGAAGAACGTAAACAGGGCGAGGCGGCAGCCCACGACTTCCTCAATGCGCTGGCCGGCCTACTGCTGGCGACACTGCTTGTCTTCACCATCCTCGGCATGCTCGGCATGCCGGCCTTGCTGTACATCTTCGCACCTGGCTTTCATGACGAACCGCATCGCTGGCAACAAACGCTAACCCTGGCACGCTGGATGTTTCCTTATATGGCGATGATTTCACTGGCCGCCATGTCTTGGGCCGTGCTCAACACCTACCGTCGCTTTGCTGTCGCCGCAGCCAGCCCCGCCCTGCTCAACATGGCCATCATCTTCGCAGCCATCGTTCTCGCACCTTCCTTTACCAACCCGGCGCTGGCGCTGGCCATCGGCGTGCTGCTCGGAGGTGCACTGCAACTTATCATCCAGTTTCCGGCACTCAAGCGGATCGGCTGGACGCCACGCCCGATCTGGAATGTCGCCCATCCGGCGGTTAGGCGCACGCTAAAGCTGTTCGGGCCGGCCGTGGTCGGGGTCGCCGCAGTGCAGATTAATATCCTTGTCGGCACCATTCTGGCCACCCTGCTGCCGGTTGGCGCCGTATCCTATCTTTACTACTCGGATCGAATTGTGCAGCTACCTTTGGCGCTGTTTGGTATCGCCATGGGAACGGCCCTGCTGCCCGCCTTATCCGAACATTTCGCCAAAGAGCAACATGCAGAAGCCCTGACCGACCTGCGCCTAGGCCTTGGTTGGCTAACCTGGATCACGCTGCCTTCGATGCTGGCCCTGCTGCTGCTAGCCGAGCCGATTATCACAACCCTGTTCGAGAGCGGGCGCTTCACCCATGGTGACAGCATCTCAACCGCCCATGCCCTGCAGGCTTACTCACTCGGCCTGATTGCCTTCTGCTGGGCGCGCGTACTCTCCACTGCCTGCTATGCGGAAAAGGATTCGAAAACACCGATGCGCTACGCCGCCATCAGTGTCGCCGTTAATATTGTACTGGCGCTTATCCTGATGTGGCCACTCGGCTTCGTCGGCCTGGCTTTGGCTACCTCGCTGGCCTCCTTTGTTAATGTCATCCTTTTACTGCTGCATCTGCGCAGGCGGCATGGACGCATCCTTGATGCAGACAGCTACAAACGCATGCTGCGTGCCGCCATTACCTGCCTGCCAATGCTACTTTTTCTTTTTGCCCTGAGCATGTCGTGGGCCTTCCCTGCCGGGGATAAGATTTTGCAGTACATATGGATGAGCGCCGCCGTTACCGGAGGGGTCGGCACCTTCCTGCTCTGCGCACATATGTTCGGCGAGCGGCTGATTCCGCAGCGCAGACGTTGAGAAATAAGGCCATACAGGCTTTTCCTTCCCTATCAATAACTACTGGCAATCGCTTGACTGATGGGATATGGTGCGCCCCTGCAAATGGTTTTTAGTGCGTTTTGGTTGTCTGGGGGTTCGCCCGATGCTCCACTGTCACTTTTCATCAGATGCCTAAAATAAACAAACGTTTAGAGGTATAAACACAATGGCAACAGGAACAGTAAAATGGTTTAACGACTCCAAGGGCTTTGGCTTCATCGCTCAGGATAACGGCGGAGACGATGTATTCGTGCATTTCTCAGCTATCAGCGGCGACGGCTTCAAGTCTCTGGCAGAAGGCCAGAAAGTGACTTTTGATATCGAGCAGGGCCAGAAAGGCCCACAGGCAAGGAATGTACAGCCTGATTAATCAGGTTTGCATCTTTTTCTGATTTAAAACACCCCGCCTCCGGCGGGGTGTTTTTTTTGATACCGATTCAATCAACTGCGGGAGATGGCCATGAAATTCACCCTCATCGAACAAAAAACCCTGCATCAGGGGTTTTTCCGGCTTGATGCCTGCACCGTACGCCATGACACCTTCGCCGGCGGTGAACTTAACATCGTGCGTGAAAATCTGGAGCGTGGCGATGCCGTCGTTGTGCTGCTACACGACCCTATACGCGACGAAGTACTGCTCATTGAACAATTCCGCATCGGCCCTGTGGCCCGCAATGACAACCCGTGGCTGATTGAGGTTGTGGCCGGCATGCTGCATCCGGGTGAAGACCCGCTTGATTGTGCCCGTCACGAGTGCATCGAAGAAGCCGGATACGAACCAACAACCCTGAAGTCACTTGGCAGCTACTATGTTTCCCCCGGCGGCTGCTCGGAGCGCATTTTCCTCTACCTGAGCGAAGTGGATGCCACTCAGCCAGTCGGCACAGGTGGTGGTCTGGACCATGAGCACGAAGATATCCGGGTATTCTGGGTCAAAAGAGAAGATGCACTGGCCATGGTCCGTGATGGCCGTATCAACTCCTCCGGCCCCATGCTCGCCCTGTTGTTAGCTTTTCAATAACACGCATCCAGTTAAGAACGCGCCAGTGTCTATTGGATGGCCAAAAACCATTTCACTACCAAATCAGACAACAACGGCGGCCATAGCACCCAACAGTTGGCTATAACGAAAGGGTTTGTCGAGAACATTGAGTTTATGTTCAGGGAAACGGGCGACCAGATCGTCGCGATAAGCCGTTACGAACACGATGCGGCCAAACATTTTGGAATTGACCTGCATCAGTTGCTTGTAGATTTCATCGTCGCCCAATTGCGACAGGTGCACATTGAGAAACACCACGTCGCAGACATCCTCTTCCGCAGTCAGAAGCGCCAGTGCCTTGCGCGCATCAGATAGCGCCCAAATCTCCATAGGATTTCCGTAATCAACACCGTAATGCTTGAGGTAAGCCTTCAACACCCCCTGCACCACGACATCGTCCTCAACGACTAACGCCCGCATACCTGTCCCCCCTGCTGCCCCACCCACAGCCTGCATCTCCCCCAATCTTTCTTCAAGTACACTGAATTCGATGCTATCCGTCAATTGATGTTGCCAAATAATGGGCTCAAACGCAGCTGAAGTGTGATGAGTATCACAGAAGGAGCGCCACAAGGTCGCGCATTCTCCCGCGATGAATCGGCAGCTCTTTCTTATCCGCCATGCGAAATCAGACTGGAATGATCCTTCATTGTCGGATTTTGATCGCCCCCTAAGCGTTCGCGGAGAGTGTGAGGCACCATTTATGGCCAATCGCCTTGCTGCCTGCGAAACAAGACCAGAGTGCATCATCAGCAGCCCGGCAATGCGGGCCAGATCTACAGCTGAAATTTTTGCCCGCCGTCTTGGCTTTCCGGTCCGGGAAATAGACTTGATGACAGAGCTTTATCTGGCCAGCCCAATGGGCATGCTGGATGTCATTCACAACTGCCCGGATCATGTAACAACACTTGCCCTGGTTGGTCATAATCCCGGAATCAGCGAGCTGGCAGTCCAACTTTGCAGCAATCTGATTGAGGTTATACCGACATGCGGCATCGTCCATTTAAGCGCCAACCTGAAGACCTGGAAAGATGCCGACAGCAACTTTCACTTAATCGATTTCGATTATCCCAAGCGTAATCCATGAACCAGTCTGACAGTATTTATTGTGCAGTATTTCCGCACATACTCATAGAGATGCTTGAAAATCCTGCTTCAGAATGTATCGTGCGCGCCAAATTCAATTTTTGTAGGGGACAAATACAATGAGCACAGCAAAAAAACTAACCAAGAAAGACCTGACCGATCTGGCCCGCGAACTGGGAATCAAGAATGCAGCCAAGGCCAAGAAGGAAGATCTGATTCACGCTATTCAGACTGCCGAAGGTAACGACGCCTGCTTTGGACGCATCCCGAACTGTGCAGTCACACCCTGCCTTTTCCGCGCTGACTGCATCGGCTGATCAACACCTGATCCGTCAGATTAAACCCTGATAAAACGGCCTTCCACCATATGGTGGAGGCCGTTTTTATTTGTGCACCCTAGTTGGCTGCGATGCAGCGTATCCCGCCAACATAGGGCTGCAGAGCTTCAGGAATAAGGACCGACCCATCCGGCTGCCAACCGTTCTCCAGCAGCGCTACCAGACAGCGGCCGATGGCCACACCCGAACCATTTAAAGTAGCTACAGATTGCGGTTTGCCATCTTCAGCGCGCCACCGGATTCCAGCCCTGCGACCCTGGAACTGTCCGAAGGAAGAGCAGGATGATATTTCCCTGTAGCAATTCTGGCTCGGCAACCACACCTCCAGATCATAGGTCTTCTCGGATGAGAAACCGATGTCGGCCGAACAAAGAGCGACCACACGATAGGGAAGCTCCAAAGCCTGCAATACCGCCTCGGCATGTGCTGTCAGCTCTTCCAGATCGGTAAGCGCCCGCTCGGGCGTGGTGATATGCACCAGCTCCACCTTGTCGAACTGATGCTGGCGGATCATGCCGCGCTCGTCGCGCCCCGCCGAACCGGCCTCACGGCGGAAACACGGGGTATAAGCACAGTGCCTGATGGGCAATACATCCGATTCGAGAATCTTGTCCTGGTAAAGGTTGGTCACCGGAACCTCGGCAGTAGGAATCAGGAACGCATCCTCATCCTCAAGCTTGTACAGATCCTCGGCAAACTTCGGCAACTGGCCTGTTCCGGTCATGGTCTTGCGATTCACGATGGCCGGCACCCAAACTTCTTCATAGCCGTGCTGGTCGGCATGCAGGTCAAGCATGAACTGCATCAGGCCCCGCTCAAGCCTGGCTGCCGCACCCTTTAGCACAGTAAAACGACTTCCCGATAGCGTTGCTCCAGCCTCGAAATCAAGAATCCCGAGGGCCGTCCCGATATCCCAGTGTGGCGGCACAACATCCAATCTCGGATCCCCCCAGCGACGCAGCTCGATATTATCCTCCTCACTGTTGCCATCCGGTACGGATGGATGGAGAAGGTTGGGAATCTCCAGAAGTACGGCTGAAAAAGCCTCCTCGGCCTCTTTAGCCCATCCATCAAGCGCCTTGGTTCTTGCCGCTACCTGTTGCATGGCTGCAAGCTCTGCAGCGGCATCCTCTCCCTGCGCCTTTTTCTGACCAATGAGTTTGGACACCCTGTTGCGCTCGGCCTGCAGGCCTTCCAGCTCGGTTTTCAGCTCACGCTGCCGCTCATCCAGAGCCCGCGCCCTGCCCCATGGACTGTCTGCAGCCACCACATCAGCGCCGCGCCTGGCAAGCGCAGCCTGCATAGCCTCAAAACTGCGCCGGAATTCCTTGCGGTCGATCATGCCTCGTCCCCGGTTTCCTCATCTGAGGCGAAGTCCTCGTCGGAACCATCCATGCCTTCCACATCATCCACTTGTTGTTCAACCACACGCACCGCGCCGATCACCTTCTCGTCCGAGGAGCAGTCGATCAGCTTCACGCCCTGCGTATTACGCCCGATGACTGAAACTCCATTCAAGCGGATACGCACCAGCCGCCCGCTATCGGTCATCATCATCACCTGATCTTCATCGGTCACCTGCAAGGCGGCAACCATCGAGCCATTACGTCCGCCTGTCTTGAGTGTGAATACGCCCTGACCGCCGCGCTTCTGGCTGGCGTATTCCTCCACTGCCGTACGCTTGCCGTAACCGTTCTCGCTTACCGCAAGCAGGGTCGCGCGTTCCACGACCAAAGCCATGGCGATCACTGTGTTTCCTTTGGCCATGCGCATGCCTGTTACGCCGCGCGTGGCACGCCCCATCGGGCGCACGTCTGTCTCGGCAAAACGAATCGCCTTGCCGCCGCTGGATGCCAGCATGATCTCCTGCTGTCCATTGGTTACGCGCACGGCAATCAGGTCATCGTCCTCATCCAGCTTGATGGCAATAATGCCATTGGCACGGATATTGGCGTAATCGGTCAGCAGGGTCTTCTTCACAACACCCTTCTTGGTAGCCATCACGATGTAGTGTGCATCATCAAAATCACGCACTGCCAAGGTCGCCGAAATACGCTCGTCCTTCTCCACCGGCAACAGATTGACCAGCGCCTTGCCGCGCGCCGCGCGCCCGGCCTGTGGCACCTCATACACCTTCTTACGGAACACCCTGCCGCGATCCGAGAAGAACAGCAGGTAATCGTGGGTTGAAGCTGTCATCAGCTGCGCCACGAAATCCTCGTCCTTGGTGGTCATAGCAGTCTTGCCCTTGCCGCCGCGGCGCTGGGCACGATACAGGGACACTGCATTGCGCTTGATGTAGCCCTCGTTGGAGATGGTTACCACCATATCCTCTTCGGTAATCAGATCCTCCACCGACAGCTCGGCGGTTTCATCCATGATCTCCGAACGGCGCGCATCGGCGTACTGATCGCGCACTGCCTGCAATTCCTCAACGATCACCTGCATCAGCAGCTTCTCGTCGGCCAGAATCGCCTTCAGGCGTCCGATGGTAGCCTGCACTTCATCAAACTCCGCCTTGATCTTATCACGCTCCAGCCCGGTCAGGCGCTGCAGGCGCATGTCCAGAATGGCTCTGGCCTGCAACTCGGAAAGACCGAAATGCGTCATCAGACCATCGCGTGCTTCCTCAGCCGTCTGGCTGGCACGAATCAGCTTGATCACCTCATCGATATGATCCAGTGCAATCAGCAGACCTTCGAGGATATGGGCACGCGCCTGAGCCTTATCCAGCTCGAACAGGCAGCGCCGGGTGACCACCTGACGGCGATGATCGATGAAATAATCGAGGAATTCGCGCACACCGCACAGTCGTGGCCTGCCATCGACCAGCGCCAGCATATTGCAGCTGAAATTGCA
The DNA here is from genome assembly GCA_001871195.1 of Zetaproteobacteria bacterium CG1_02_55_237. Classification (GTDB taxonomy): domain Bacteria; phylum Pseudomonadota; class Zetaproteobacteria; order Mariprofundales; family Mariprofundaceae; genus UBA1543. Next base: position 16,000 of record MNXA01000045.1, on the reverse strand, counting down.
CTGCAGCTGGGTGTGCTTGTAGAGGTTATTCAGCACCACCTCGGGGATTTCATTCCTTTTCAGTTCGATGGCGATGCGCAGGCCATCGCGATCCGATTCATCGCGCAGGTCTGAAATACCTTCAAGCTTCTTGTCGCGCACAAGGCCCGCAATATTCTCAATCAGCGTCGCTTTGTTCACCTGATAGGGAAGCTCGGAGATAATCAGCGATTCACGCTTGGTGCGCGGGTGAATTTCCACCATTGCCTTGGCGCGCATGGTCACCGAACCGCGCCCAGTCAGAAAAGCATCGCGCATACCCTTGCGGCCATATATGAAACCGCCGGTCGGAAAATCCGGGCCCGGCATGATCTTCATCAGAGTCTCATCGCTTATGCCCGGCTGCTCAATCATGGCGATGGTTGCATTGATCGATTCGGCCAGATTGTGTGGTGGGATATTGGTTGCCATACCCACAGCGATACCCTGCGAGCCATTGACCAGCAGATTGGGGAAGCGCGCAGGAAGAACCTTCGGCTCCTGCAGGGATTCATCATAGTTGGGTGCAAAATCAACGGTATTCTTGTCGATATCGGCCAGCAACTCGGCAGACAGACGGCTCATGCGCGCTTCGGTATAACGCATGGCGGCAGGTGAATCGCCGTCCACGGAGCCGAAGTTGCCCTGCCCGTCGATCAGCAGATGACGCATACTCCACGGCTGAGCCATACGCACCATGGCGTCATAGACCGCTGTATCACCGTGCGGATGATATTTACCGATCACATCACCAACGACACGCGCCGATTTCTTGAACGGCTTGTCGTAGGTGCTGCCTAGATCCTGCATGGCAAAAAGGATGCGTCGATGCACAGGCTTGAGGCCGTCGCGCGCATCAGGCAGCGCACGACCGATGATCACGCTCATGGCGTAATCGAGATACGAACGACGCATCTCCTCCTCGATCTGAATCGGTACCGAGGTATCCAGCTGTTGTTCCATATATTCTCCCGTTTTCACCCGACTTCAGCCGGCAAAAACCATCGTTTATCCACCCGCCAGGTATGGTGCCCTCGACAGGATTCGAACCTGTGGCCTACGGTTTAGGAAACCGTTGCTCTATCCAGCTGAGCTACGAGGGCAAGCAGGCAGGAATTGTAACGCTAAAAGGGCTGCGCTGCACCCCTGAAAAGGGTGAGAAACGCGCTTAATCGTAGGCAATCAGGCTATGTACAGGCACATCGGAAATACGTTGTCTGCCACCCAAAGCCTTAAGCTCGACGACAAACAAACACGCGGCCACCTCGGCCCCCAATTGACGCACCAAATCGATGGTGGCGCGCACTGTTCCACCGGTAGCCAGCAGGTCATCGACAATCACCACCCGATGTCCAGCTGATAGGGAATCACGATGAATTTCCAGCCGGTCTACGCCATATTCAAGCTCGTAGTCTATGCCGTGCACATCCGCAGGTAACTTGCCCGGCTTGCGTACCGGCACGAGCCCGATGCAACCATGCTGCGACAAGCCGGCGCCGAAAAGGAAGCCTCGCGATTCGATGCCGACAATAGCATCGATATCCTCTGGAATATGACAGGCCAACCGGGAAATCGAGGCGCAAAACGCCTCACCATTGGCAAGCAAGGGGGTGATATCCTTGAACACGATTCCAGGCTTGGGAAAGTCCGGGATATCACGGATATAATCGCACAGGTTCACTGCCGGCTTTGTACCACTCATTACATCTCTCCAGATTTGTCTTGTTGTCTTTGCATCATGCGGCGCAGGCTTTGCAAGGCGCCGACCTGCACCTGCCGGATGCGCTCTCGCGTCACTCCCATCAGTCGCCCGATTGCTTCCAGCGTCCAGACTTCCTGACTGCCGTCCAGACCAAAGCGCATGGAGACTACCTCGCGCTCCTTGTCGGGCAACTGTGCCAGCCAGCTTTCCAATAAATCCGCACGGATACTGGCATCAAGCTGATCCTCGGGCAGCGTAGCATTTTCATCCTCGGTCACATCATAAAGGGTGAAATCCCCCTCATCATGCAAAAGTATGTCGGTGCTCTCGGTAAACTGACTTGCACCCTGCAAATCGTGCACCCGCTGCTCGCTCTTACCCATGCGTTCGGCGACCTCCTGATCGGTCGGGTCCCGCTCCAACTCGCCACGCAACTGACTCACTGCCCGCATCATGGCGTTGTACTCTTTGCCAATGTGCACAGGCAAACGAATCGTGCGCGCCTGATTCATAATAGCCCGCTCCACCGACTGCCGAATCCACCATGTCGCATAGGTTGAAAAACGACAGCCGTGGGCATCGTCGAACTTCTCCACCGCCCGCATCAGGCCGATATTGCCTTCTTCAATGAGATCATCGAGCGCCATGCCACGGTGCATATAACGCCGCGCAATCTTGACCACCAGGCGCAGGTTGGCCTGAATCATCTTCTGCCTGGCAGCCTCGCTACCCTTGGCAATGGCGCGCGCCAGAGTGACCTCTTCTTCCGCCGTCAACAACTCGTAGCGTGAAATTTCCCGCATATACAAGGTCATCGGATCTACACTGTGGCCTCGTTTCATAGCCCCCTCCGCGCATCAGCCTCAAGCTGAAGGACAGACTGGGAATATGACAAGCCCGCCCTGCGCTGACAAGCCGCGCATATGCAAAATAAATACCTGGGCAGCATCATCGCCGCGGCAGGTAGGCCTGCGGATCCACAGGTGTCGGCCCCCGCCGCACCTCAAAATGCAGGTGCGATCCAGAGGCTCGCCCGGTATGCCCAACGCGGGCAATAATATCGCCCTGCTGCACCCGAGCACCCTTGCTTACCAGATTGCGCTGGTTGTGTGTATAGGCGGTAAACATATCGTGGCTGTGACGCACAATAATCAGATTTCCATAGCCGGAGAGCCGATTGTCGGCATAAACCACCTCACCTGCTGCCGCCGCATGCACTGGCGTCCCTTCTTTAGCTCCGATATCAACACCGTCATGCGGTCGCCCCTGTCGTCGCCCGAACCTGCTGGTCACTTTGCCATCAAGCGGCCAGCGCAGACTCACTGCTCCTGATTTTCCAGGCGTACGCTTAGCCACCCTTTTGGCTGATTTCTTTACCCTGCTGGGTGCTTTGAAATCCGACTTAATGCGCGGCTTCGGGCTTGCTGTGTTCGTAGGCATATATGATGCCCTCGGGGCTTCACTCCAAAGGCTGAGATGCTGGCCCACATAGATAAGGTAAGGGGATCGCAGGTGATTTCGCCGTGCCAACACCTGATAGTCGAGATGATAACGTCTGGCAATACTGCTCAGGGTATCGCCCGAACGCACTTGATAGGTCTGGTGGGGGCCGCGCTGAGGCGTATATTGTATGACCGTCCTGAAGCAACCGGAAAGCACCAGCAACAGACAAAGGAGGACTATCCTCAGTGCAGCATCCATAACAGAGCAAAACCTGAAGCAACCAGCACCACCACGGCAATAGTCAGTATTTCGAAATGCCGCTCAACCAGCGCACGCAATCGATCCCCGCCCCAGCGCAACAATGCACCCTCCATAAAGAAGCGGGCCCCGCGCGACACCAGGGTAGCTGCTGCAAAGCCCGCGAATGGCAGGCCGAATGCACCGGCAGCGATTGTTATCACCTTGAAAGGGATGGGTGAGAAACCGGCGACCAGCACCACCCACAGACCGTATTCGGTAAACAGCTGTTGCACATGCTCGAACTGCTGCATGGCGCCATAAAACTCAAGCAGGGGCTGCGCCACACTGGCAAACAGCAGCATACCGATGAGATAACCGATACAGGCACCGAGCATAGATCCAGCTGTGCTGATAGCAGCAAACCGCAGCCCCAACTCGGGGCGCCCGAGAGCAAGGGCCAGCAGCAGAACATCGGGAGGAATCGGAAATATACTGGCTTCGATCACAGCGATAAAAAACAGTGCCACCTGAGCCTGTGGATGATCCGCCCAGGCAATCGTCCAGTCGTAACAACGGCGCAACCATTTCGGTTTGATCAGCTGTATCAGCTGCACAACATTACCCCTGATGCGCCCCGATCTTGCCCGGCCTGTAATAGCGCAGTCGAAGGCCATAAATTCATTGAATGTATCACTCAGGCTCCGCGCCCGGCAATCAAGGGCACAAAGGTACAGGCATCAAAGCGCTCTTCGATTATTTCCGCACCACGTTTACGCAGGCGAATCAGCACGTGCGAACTGCCACTACCAAGCGGCATGACCAGCACTCCGCCATCGCGCAATTGATGAATCCATGCATCCGGAACCTCACTTCCACCTGCAGCTGCCAGCACGGCATCAAAGGGGGCATACTCTTTCCAACCCAGCGTGCCATCGGCACAGGTCAACATGACATTGGCATGCCGCGCTGCCCGCAAATTTCTACGCGCCCTTTCCGATAAGCTGGGGATCCGCTCAATACTATATACACGCCTGCAAAGACGAGACAAAACAGCAGTCTGATAGCCACATCCGGTACCAATCTCCAGCACCCGCTCATGACCTTCCAGATTCAGAAGCTGGCTCATTTTGGCAACCATATAGGGCTGGGAGATGGTCTGTCCCTCACCGATGGGCAGGGATGAGTCCTGATAGGCATGGCTTGCCAGCGCCGCATCCACAAACATATGCCGCGGCACATGCAGCATCGCATCAAGCACACGGGCATCGGTGATGCCACGCGCTACCAGCTGATCTTCCACCATGCGGCGGCGCGGGCGATCAAAGGTCAGGGTAGAATCATGCCGCCTCACAGTGAAAACGGCGATGACCCGGCTCTGAAAAAATGGTCGGGGCGGCCGGATTTGAACCGACGACCACTAGTCCCCCAGACTAGTGCGCTACCAGGCTGCGCTACGCCCCGGGACAACTGCAAACGGTAAACCATAAAGAGAATCAGGAATCCAGCAAATGATATATGGAGTCCAGCTCCTGCCGAATTTTTCTGAGTGTGTCCTGCGCCGAATTCTGCTCTACCAATTGATCAATGTCACCCTGTTGCAGGCGCTTCTTGGCCCCTTTAATGGTAAAATTCAGATCGTATAGAAGATGCTTAATCTGCAGGATTGAATAGATATCGCGTTGGCGATAGAAACGGCGATTGCCGCTCTTTTTAACTGGTTTAATATGATGAAACTCGGTTTCCCAATAACGCAACACATGCGGTTCAATATCGCACAAGGCACTGACTTCGCGTATGGCAAAGAACAGCTTGTCGGGAAGATCCGGAATTTGAACCCCGGCCTTGCGAAGTGCCTGCATCTGACGTGTCACTCATCTCCTCCAATAACCTTCTGTTTGAGCAGATGACTGGCTCGAAAGGTTACGACACGGCGAGAAGAAATTGTAATCTCATCACCTGTTTTCGGGTTCCGGCCACGACGCTCATGCTTTGCGCGTACCATAAAGTGCCCAAAACCGGACAGCTTCACGTCCTCACCATTTGTCAGCGTCTGGCGAATAATATCCAGCACACTTTCAACGATTTGTCCGGACTCTTTCTTGGATAAGCCCACATGATCGTGCACGGACTGGGCTATTTCGGCCTTGGTCAACAAAATCCTCCATACTCATATTTTTAACATGAAAGTTAGAGTATTTCCCTAGAATTCACTTGTGACGATAACCAGAACCCATTGTTTAGTCAAAGGTTTTTTGCGCGCCAGACGAATGTCAGGTAGCGACTCTTCCTTCATGGAGCAACAATTGACGGTCACACGCATCAGCCAAAAAGCGGCTATGGGTCACCATGACAACCGCAGCACGCTCTTCACTGCATAATTGCCGCATAGCCAGAAAGACTTCCTCAGCAGTATGTTCGTCAAGATTCCCGGTTGGCTCATCCGCAAGCAGCAAGCGCGGCTTTCCGACCAGGCTACGCGCCACGGCCACCCGCTGAGCCTCCCCACCTGAAAGCTTCCCCGGACGGTGCGTGGTGCGCTCTGCCAAACCCAGGCGACCAAGCAAATTCTCAGCCCTTTGGGCGGCCTTCTCCCGTCTTTCACCGCGCACCAGCAAGGGCATCATGACATTCTCCAATGCAGTCAATTCGGGAATAAGATGATGTGCCTGATAGACAAAACCGATGGAGCGATTGCGCAGCCCCGCCATCTCCGCTGCACTCAAGCCAAACAAACCCACGCCATCAAGATAAATTTCGCCGGCATCCGCCGGTTCGAGGGTACCAAGGATGTGCAGCAGCGTGCTCTTACCGGAACCGGACTGCCCGACAATGGCCACAAACTCTCGTTCCGCCACCTGCATATCCACACCGTTAAGCACGCGAATGCCGCCTCCGGGAGAGGCAAAGGTCTTTTGCAATCCAACCACCCGCAGCAAGGCTGCAGGGGTGGATGTTGTATCAGTCATGATTTGGCCGGTCTTTGCCGAATGGCCTGAATGGTCTCCTCAGCACGCTTGCGCAGATAGCTCTGCACAACCTCTCGAACGCTCGGGTGTTTCTCTGTAAGCAAATCAAAAGCAGAGCGCGACAACTCCATGAGCTCCACGGAACCCTTGGCGAAAATAGTTGCTGTACGTGGGCGCCCGGTCAGCAGAGCAACCTCTCCGACAAATTCCCCTTCACTCAACGTGGCACTGAACACCACGTCTCCAGATGGCCCTGTCACAGTCAGCGCCACAGAACCCGAGCGAATCAAATAAAAGGTGTCGCCGATTTCACCTTCCTTCATAATCAGTTCGCCATCCTCGAATGTGCGTAGCGTAAACTGATCAGCAAGGGCTATCCTGGCATCAGACGGAACCCCCTCAAAGACAGGGGTAATCGCCAGCACACGAGCAAGCACGCGTTGACGATAAAACTCCTCAACCGTGGTACCTATCTCCGGATACTTGGCAACCCAATTATCGAAAGTATCGCGATCCAGCATCAGAATCGTGCAATCAACATCGGCAATCGCATCATCCTTGTGCGCGGTTCGGGCCATAAAGGAACGCTCGCCAAAGAAGTCTCCTTCCTTGAGCTGCGAAAACACCTGCTTTCTGCCCTGTGCGTCGGTTGCCAGCAGAGAAACCTGTCCCATACCGATCAGGTAGAGATACTCTCCCGGTGAGCCTGCCTGCCAAATCCCCTCGCCTGCAGCAACATTGCGCAATTCAAGTGACTCAACAAAGGATTCGAGCTGCTCGCCGGACATCCCCGATAACAAGGGCGTCTTGGCCAATCCGGAGCGTAGATTGTCTGCAGCGTGACCTTCTCCCGGGGCAACAGAAGCAAAGGAATCATCATCCTTGCCACCGCCTCGCTCCTCAGAGAGTTTGCGAAGTTTGTCCTTAATCTCTGTCTTACTGGGATCGATACGCAGAATGATTTTACTGATCGCAATGGCCTGAACCACAAACCCCTGCTCAGCATAGGCCTTGGCTATCTTGCTATAATCGGCAACCGCGCCTTCGGCATCTCCTGTCTTCGCTCGTAGCTCAGCCACCTTGGCATAGACATGCATATCATCGGGCTTTTCTTCGTGACACTGAATGAACAGCTCCAGTGCCTGGGCATAATTCCCGGCCAGCAGTTCACGACCAGCATCCTCACGCAGGGATTTGCCGGTTTTCTTCGCTTTGGCACCAAACAAGGAAAACTTACTCATAACGCAACGCATCCGCCGGCGGCACGCTGGCTGCGCGCCAAGCCGGATAGCATGTGGCCAACAGCCCCATGCAAAGACTTACCAGAATAACCATCATCACAGCAGAAGCATCAATGATGGAAGGCACATGGTCAATATAATAAACGTCTCCCGAGAGAATAGTAATGCCGGTTACACTCTGAATCCAAGCTAGCAAAGCATCCAGCTTCCAGGCAAGCAACAGGCCGAAAACAGCACCAAACAACGTGCCTGTCGCAGTTAGCATCGCGCCCATCAACAAAAATATACGCATCACCGAGGCGTGCGTAGCACCGATAGTTTTCAGAATGGCGATCTCTTTACGCCGCTCCATGACCACCATCACCAACGAGGCAACCATGTTGAATACTGCAACCAACACGATGAGCGAAAGAATGACGCCCATCACAACTCGCTCCATCTGAAGCGCCCGGAAGAATGAATGGTGCTGCTGCATCCAGTCGCGTACCCATGCTCCGGCAGGCAGTGCCCTGGCAAGCTCTGCGGCAACCACCCCTGCCTGATTCCGGTCGGCCAGATGCACCTCGATGCCACTTACCCTGTCCCCCAACCGGTTCAAACGCTGCACCGCCTCAAGAGGGGCAATGACCAATCCGATATCATATTCATAAAAGCCCGATTGAAAGATGCCTGCCACCTCGAAGGCCCGCATGCGCGGCGCCATGCCGGAAGGCGTTATGCCGGCAGCAGGAGAAACAAGATTCACCCGATCACCAACACTGACACCCAGCTTGCGTGCCAGATCCTTGCCCAACACGACCTTGAACGGGCTGCCACGCAGCAACTCCTGGAAATCACCGCTGACCATATGTGCCGCAACATCCCGCTCCCGGCTCGCATCCACACCCTTAAGCATGACGCCAGTAGCACGCGAACCAAATGCCGCCATCACCGGCACAGAAAGGTAGGGGGCAGCACGCTGCACGGTCTGATTCCTCTCCACCGTAGCCAGCCATGGCTGCCAATCCTGCAGGTAATCATCAGGCCCCTGCACCTCAACATGCGAGGAAAAACCAAGGATGCGATTCTTCAGCTCCACATCGAAGCCGTACATCACGGAAAGGACGACAATCAGCGCTGCCACACCAATGGCGACACCAACCCCCGAACTCCAGCTAATCAGCGAAACAAAACGCTCTTCACGCTTTGAACGCAGATAGCGGGCGGCCAGCATAAACTCATAGCGCTTCATGGCATCAGATAGCGCAGATACAGATAGACATGGGCAATCGCGATACTAATCAGCATCAGAATAAAGGCATGCTTGAGAAACTGCATGAAGGCAATGGGATGGCCGGCACGCTGCGCAAAACCGGCAACAATCAGGTTAGCCGATGCGCCGATTAGCGAGCCATTGCCGCCTAGGCAAGCACCGAGGGCCAGCGCCCACCACAAAGGCACAATAGCCTGATCACCACCAAAGGTCGGAGCCATGTTTTCGATCAACGGAATCATCGTCGCAACAAACGGAATGTTATCAATCACTGCCGAAGCAATGGCTGAAATCCACAGAATGGCCGCAGCCGTAGCATTAAAATCACCACCGGTAAGAATCAGTGTCTGCTCTGCCAGCCAGCCGATAGCACCGACATGCTCCACACCGGTAACAACGATAAACAACCCAACGAAGAAAAAAATCGTCGTCCACTCAACCTCCGCCATAATACCTTCGAAGGCCTTGTCTCTTACGTGCAGGTCTCCGCTCCATGTTTGCAACAGGAGCAAAAGCGCAGCGCCAAATAGAGCAATTGTCGCTGGCTCCAGATGCAGGCTATGCGCGGCCGTAAAGCCACCAATCACCAGCGCAAGCACCAGCAGGCTCTTTTTCAGTAAGGGAACATCCTTGATCGCCTCGCGCTCATTAAAGGACATCACCAGTTCACGGGCCTCATCGGTGGCCGTCATAGTGCGCCCGAACATCAACCAGATCATACCCAGCGTTACTAGAAAGATTACAGGAATAATCGGGGCAAGATTGACCAGAAAGTCATAAAAACTCAGATGCGCCTGCGAACCGATCATGATGTTCGGCGGATCACCGATCAGGGTTGCTGTGCCGCCGATATTGGAGGCCAGAATCTGGGTAAACAGGAATGGATAAGGCTTCACCCCGAGTGCATCGGTAATCAGCAGGGTTACCGGTGCAATCAACAGCACCGTGGTCACATTATCGAGGAAGGCAGAAAACACAGCCGTCACCACCGATAGCATTACCAGAATCCCCCATGGTTTTCCCTTCGCCATCTTGGCTGCGCGGATGGCCACATACTGGAACATGCCGGTTTTCTGGCTAATGGCGACGATCACCATCATACCGGTAAGCAGGCCGATGGTGTTGAAATCAACACCTTCTACAGCCCTCTCCTGAGTCAGCACACCGGAAAGTATCATCAGGCCTGCTCCCAGCAGGGACAGCACGGCGCGATTGAACTTCTCCATCATGATGGCCGCATAGACGCAGAGAAGAATGCTGATAGCTACCCACAGCGGGTCGAGCCCGAACAGGATATGCGATGTGTGCAGAGCTTCAGCCGGCATGCGAAGCGTCCTTTGGCATGCTGCGCAATTGCTCCAGCACATCAGACGAGGTAATGATGCCGACCAGCCTGTGATCACTATCATTCACCAGCACGCAGTCAAACATGGCGTGGGTTACCAGTGCTGCAGCAGCCGACAACAACGATTCCTCGGGCTTGATAAAAAACGGTGGCTCAACCATCAGTTGCGACACCGGCAGGTCTTTCACCGCATCGAAATGCTTGCGCAACAGGCCGAAATCCGGCGCATAGGGGATATCATCGAGGTCACCGCTGACAATATAATCAGGAACCAGATGCCCGATAACGGAAAGCGTGGAGAACAGACCGACAACCCGGCCATCTGCATCAACAACCGGCAGCATGCGGCGGCCCGATTCCCGCATCTTATCCAGCGCATATTTCACATTCGCATCGGCTTGAATCACCACCGGTTTTTGCATAATGCTGCTAACCAGCATGGCTAACCCCCATGGGTGTGAAAAAGATAAGTTACGCCTGCTCCGGGCGCATATGCGGAAACAGTAGCACATCGCGAATGGAATGCTGAGAGGTAAACATCATCACCAGCCTGTCTACACCAATCCCGACACCAGCTGCAGGCGGCATGCCGTACTCCAGCGCCCGCAGGAAATCCTCATCCACACCGGTCGCTTCCAAATCTCCGGCAGCCTTGGCCTGCATCTGAGCCACCAGTCGGCCGCGCTGATCATCCGGGTCGTTGAGTTCGGAGAAGCCGTTGGCCATTTCCTTGCCGGCAATCATCAGCTCGAAGCGATCAGTAAAATACGGCTCATCGGCATTGCGCCGTGCCAATGGTGAAATATCCACCGGATAATGTGTCACAAAGGTTGGCTCTTTAAGCTCTGGCTCAACCAGCTCTTCAAACAAGGCCGCGAGATAGTGCCCGGCCTTCCAAGTGATCAGCGGCTTGAAATCTTCGATTTCCTGCAAGCCGACCGTAGCCAGCAAGGCCTTGTTATCGGCATGCCCGCGCAGATCAGGACGCTTCTCGAATACCGCCTCATCCATGCGTATGCGCTTGAACGGCTGATCCAGCCGCACACATACCCCATCCCACTCAACCTCGTTGATACCAAGGCTTTTGCCGATATCACGGATGAGTGTCTCGGTGGTATCCATGGCATCATTCACATCGGCATAGGCCTGGTAGAACTCGACCATGGTGAATTCGGGATTATGTGTTGCATCCAAACCCTCATTGCGGAAGTTGCGGTTGATTTCAAACACACGTTCGAAACCGCCGACCAGCAGGCGCTTGAGGAACAACTCCGGGGCAATGCGCAGGCAAAGCTCCATATCCAATGCGTTGTGATGCGTCATGAAGGGGCGCGCTGCGGCACCACCCGGCTGAGTCTGCAACATGGGGGTCTCAACCTCCATGAAATCGCGAGCCTCAAGCCCTGAACGCAGCAATGACATAATTTTGGACCGGGTACGAAACACCTGACGTGATTCAGGGGTAACCATCAGATCAACATAACGCTGGCGATAGCGTGTTTCCTTATCGCTCAGACCATGCCACTTTTCCGGCATCGGCCGAAGGCATTTACTAACCATCTCAACGCGACTGGCACGTACCGACAACTCCCCGGTGCGTGTGCGGAACACCAGACCCTCGGCACCAACGATATCGCCCAGATCCCACTTCTTGCTCTGGGCATAGATATCTTCACCCAAGGCATCGCGATTGAGAAACAGCTGAATACGCCCGCGCCCATCCTGAATCTGCACAAAGCTGGACTTACCCATCACACGATGCGCCATGATACGCCCGGCAACAGACACAAGCTCGGCAGCAGCCTCAAGTTGCTCATCATCCAGAGCCTCACAGCGACGAATGATTTCAGCTGTATCGATATCCACCCGCCAGGTGTTCGGGTAGGCCTCGCCCTGCTTACGCATAAGGGCAAGCTTATCGCGGCGAACCGCGACCTGTTCCGGCAGCGGTGCCGCCTCGCGCTTGTGTGGCTGGTCAGTCACGAAAGACTCTGTCCTTACAGACGGCTGTGCAGATCGAGATCAGAGAAGAAGAAGGCAATTTCAATTGCTGCATTCTCAGCTGAATCGGAACCGTGTACGGCATTGGCATCGATTGAATTTGCATGATCGGCACGAATAGTACCGGCCTCGGCTTCCTTCGGATTGGTCGCGCCCATTAGCTGACGGTTCAGCAAAACGGCGTTTTTGCCCTCAAGCACCATGGCCAGGATCGGCCCGGAGCTCATAAAGGCACACAAATCGTTGTAAAACGGGCGGCCAGTATGCACGGCATAGAAGCGGCCTGCCTCAGTTGCGGAAAGATGGGTCATGCGGGTGCCAATCACCTCCAGCCCGTTCTCCTCGAAGCGACGAATGATGTCACCGATAACATTCTTGGCGACGGCATCCGGTTTGATGATGGAAAGTGTGCGTTCAATAGCCATTGAGACTTCTCCTGAATCGAAATGCCGCACTCTGCGGCGAAGGCTCGGCAGTCTAGTACCAGCCCGGAAGACTGCAAGTTTCGTGAATTACCGACAGATAAACAAAACGGCCAGCGCTGTGGGAGCCGCCGGCCGTCTGTTTACGGGTCAGAAACGCTTAGCTGCGCTTCTTGGACTTCTTGTCATCGTCCTTGCTGCTGGACTTGCTGTCCTTGTGCTCGACCTTGGCCTTGCCCTCGGACTTGTGCTGGCCGCTGTCGGCATGATGGTCTTCCTTGTCGTTGCCACGATGGATGCCATGGTCGTCATCCTCGTGCTCAACCGGGAAGGCATAGCTAGCCGAAGCAGTGCCTGTGTTGCCCGAGAAGTCCGTGGCCGAAACATCCAGCGTGAAGCTCGGGGCCTTGATCTCAACCGTGCCGTGCTCGGTCTCGATCTTCACCTTCTTGCCGGCTTCCAGCTCAACAATCTGACCATTGGTCACAGTCACACCGTTCAACGTCGCCGTCAGAGCAGGATTCGGATCAACCAGATCAGATGCCGAGAACACTACCTGGAACAGGCCCTCATGCTTCTTCACCTTCACCGGAACCAGCTGAGCCGTCACCGTCGGAGCTGTGGTATCGACCACCGTCACGCTCTGTGTGCCGGAGCTTGCGTTGCCGTTGGCATCCGTGGCCGTCCACGTCACCACTGTAGCACCCAGTGGATAGGTGGCAGGTGCATCGGAAGTCACTGTGACCGGGAAGATATCCGTGGCCGTGGCACTACCGATCGCAACAGCGGTCAGCGGGCCAGTGGCTTCTACTGTCACATCAGCCGGAAGAGTCAGCACAGGAGCCGTGGTATCAACCACCGTTACGTTCTGCGTAGCGGATGTTGCGTTGCCGTTGGCATCTGTTGCTGTCCATGTCACCACCGTCAGACCCAGCGGATAGGTAGCAGGTGCGTTGCTCGTGATAGTCACAGGGAAGATATCGGTAGCTGTGGCGTTACCGATAGCCACCGTGCTGCTCACAGCGTTGGCTTCTGCCGTGATATCGCCAGGCACCGTCAATGCCGGAGCCGTGGTATCAACCACCGTTACGTTCTGCGTAGCGGATGTTGCGTTGCCGTTAGCATCCGTTGCCGTCCACGTCACCACTGTGATTCCCAGCGGATAAGTAGCCGGAGCATCGGAGGTGATGGTCACCGGGAAGATATCGGTCGCAGTTGCACTACCGATACTCACCGTGCTGTTCACCGCATTGGCTTCAACACTTACATCACCAGGCACCGTCAATGCCGGAGCCGTAGTATCCACCACCGTCACCACCATCGTGTCGCTGGCTGTATTGCCCGAGCAGTCGGCGGCCGAAACCGTCACCGTCGTCGAGCCCAGCCCATACGGACCGGCAGGTGAAATGCTGGTGGACACATCACAACAGGTATCCGAAGCGGAAGACTGGGCTGCCACATCATAATCGGCACCCGACAGGCTGCTTGCCTCAACGGTGACATCCCCGCCGGCACTGACTGCCGGGGCCGTGGTGTCTTCTACCGTTACAACCGTGCCAGCCGTCGTCGTATGGCCCTGACCATCATCCACGGTCAACGTCACTGCGGTGGTGCCCAGCGGGAAGGAAACCGATGGACTCACACCCGTCGCTGAGCCACCGGACCAGGTCCAGCTGTAAGTCAGCGGATCGCTGTCCGGATCGGAAGAACCTGCGCCGTTCAACGTCGCATTGGCACTCGAACCACCCGTGCACTGCACCGTCTGAGCTGCACCTGCATTCGCTACAGGAGGTTGATTGGTTCCGTTAGGCGTTGGGTCACACACATCTCCCAAACCGTCATTATCTGCATCGGCTTGATCAGGGTTAGGCATAGTAGGGCAATTATCATTCACATCGAGAATGCCATCACCGTCTGCGTCGGTCACCACTTCTGCCGCGGCGCCTGCAATACCGACCGTGAAGCCATTCCAATATTCATCACTCATACTTCTCCACGACACGGTATTAAATGCGCCGAGAAACCGTATCGTGCCGTGGGGCTCTCCAGTGCCTAACAACTGGTATTCGAACTTCCCGCCGCCCAAGTCAACAATGTTTTTGTACGATGTTCCGCAACCCCAGTATCCACAATAGTTGCCATCAGAAGAATCCCCAAAGCTGAGAATCTCAAAATCCTGATCGAATGCGTAACCATTGCCATTAAGGCTCACATAAGAGAATACGAGATTGGCAACCGGTTGAGAAAACGTCAGGGACTGACTTCCCCCATATCGCAAACCGATGATATCGGACCATGTAGGAATGTTCGCTACACCCGCACTTGTATACGGTGAATTAGCAGAGCCACGGTAATTCTGCCAGTAGTCAGTGCCGGTATTATTTAATTGTGTAAACGCAATCCCCTGTGGATTGTTGTATGTTACAGCTACCGACGTCGTAGGAGTAACGATTGTGCCGTTAACCGTAGCACCCGACGCGGTACTTGCGCCCGTCCAACTGGTCCAATATATGGTTTGCCCCGAATTAGCAGGCACCAGGCCCAGCGGCTGTGCCGAATCCATCGTCAGGTCGATGCGGTAGTTGAAACCGACGATACCGCCCCAATCGGTCAGATTAACCCTGATCTCGTTCACACCCGGGTGTACGGCGCTGGCGAAAACCGCGGTGGGAGCAGGATTGCCTGCAAGCGGGCCACCTTCGAAGGCCCCCAGTGAAGTGCCGTTAAGGGACACATCGGCGTGATTGTCGGCCTTCATCTGGATGCTGGCCGTCGGGTTCACCGCACCGGCCGGCACATTGAAGCGCACGCGATACAGCGTCGAGGCCGTCTGTGACGAGCTGACTCCGGTACCGATCGTGTTGTCCGGGCTCTGGTTGACCCAGCAGTTTGTGCCGGACACATAACCCCACGGATGATAGCAAGTACCATTCGTTCCACTCAGGTAAGCCTGATGCCAGGTGGCACCGCCATCAGTCGAATACTCGGTGTATGGGTCCACATCCCCGTAATTGCCGTTAGCGCCAAGAATAGCCAGCGTTTGCGTCGCTGCCATCGCCGGCCCGGCAAATACCAACAGCAGCACCGCCGAAAAACCGAATATTTTAAGTTGCTTTAACATGTCACTCTCCTTGACCCTACCCGCCATCGGCGGAAAAAATAAAACCCACTCGGTGCGAATTTTCCGACTATTTGAAATATTCCGATATTGTCCGAAGGGATGAAGCCCCCCCTCCTAAAGGATGAGAGACCTCGTCCGAAAGAATGATTAGGTGTTGGCAACAAATAGAGTTGTCCGGTTTTAGAGCACAAGGGTTGTCCGGTTTGGTTTTGGTTCATATTGCTGCCTTCAGCCTTGGTAGTGGTAGTT
>MNXA01000006.1 GCA_001871195.1 Zetaproteobacteria bacterium CG1_02_55_237 | reverse complement strand
CACGAACGCACAGTCAACAAAGACAACACCGTCAGCTTTGAGGGCAGAACCCTGCAAATCCCCAGCAATGAATACCGACACCATTATGTCAAAGCCAGAGTGCGTGTTCACTGCTATACCGATGGCAGCATGGCCATCTTCCACGGGCCAAGAAAACTCGCCGAGTTTCAGCCTCTTCTGAAGCCCAAGGCCAGCAAGCCGGAACTACCACTACCAAGGCTGAAGGCAGCAATATGAACCAAAACCAAACCGGACAACCCTTGTGCTCTAAAACCGGACAACTCTATTTGTTGCCAACATCTTCGGGCGCAAGTCGGGGATAACCGCTTCTACCGCACCAAGGTCGCCCCTCTGGTCTGAAAGCGTCTCAAGATGAACTGCATGCCCCCATCCACAGGCTTTCCGTCGCAGATCTCCATAGGCACCCCGAAAACGACTGTGATTTTCTGCATCAATAGCAGTTGGACGCCACAGGGAAACAATATTTCCGAGCACTTCAGTTGCTTTAATTCTGAGCCCAACCACCAAAGGGGAAGTTTGCCCCTGTGGTTGATTTGATCCTAGATGTACAAGCCCAAGACTGTCCCGGGCTATATCGGCAGGGTTCGCTGCAGTTGATCTGAAGTGGGTATTATCTTTTGAAAGCACTTTCCCTGGATCAGCCGAAGACACCCATATTAACTTCTTCCCATTTCCCTTAATTGTTTCATTTCTTTTAAATTTAACCTCAAAAAAACCGCTATCTGAATACTTATCCTGAAAGCCCAATACTCTAGACTCCAGAATTTCCCGTTTTTTTTCGCTAACCGCGTTCTCAAAATCACAAGCGCTAGAATGTACGCTAGCCAATAAACCTGAAAATGTATCATTATCCAGTCTACTCTGAAGTTGGTCGTATCTGATAATCGTGTATACAAAGTTATCATTCGGCGCAATAAAGCATCCTGTTGAAGCTAAAAAATCAGGATCGCTTTCACGCACTGACCTCAGTTTCCAGAGAGCTTCATCGCAGGATGATATGGATGAGCATTTGCAAGCCCACATTCTTACAAACTTACGAGCTAGATTTTCTGATAAAGCACCTTTGGATACTGCATCAACAAAATTCATAATCACGAGTCGCCCTAGTGATGACGTATCTAGAATCGAGGCGAGATGTGTTGGCAAACCGTTAGGCTGCCGAAGAAAGAATTTTCATTTAGGAATTTCGCCATAAATACTCGCGTTTATCAACTGCTAACATAAGGAGAGAGAGGGACAGAGTAAAAGAACCGAAAGTCTTTTTTCAACTTCAGGTGCTAAAAAAATTAGGTGACAGGTCTCGACCTAAGGGATAGTCCTTCGATCTAAATGCAGGACTACAGGTCCAGAAACGGCCCCTGCCGTCGCAGCCAGCGGCGTTGTTCTTTGTAGTCAGGAAACAGCTTGGCCACTTGATCCCAGAAATCACGCGAATGATTGTGATGCATCAGATGGCAAAGCTCATGTACCACGACATAATCGATGACATTCTGCGGCGCCATCACCAATCGCCAGTTGAAATAGATGCGTCCGTCAGAATGACAACTTCCCCAGCGGCTGCGATACGACTTGATACCGATCAGGGTCGGCTGTTGCCCAAATTTTTTGGTCAACAAATCAGCCCGCTCGGTCAGCACAAGCCTCGCCTGCTGCTTGTACCACCTTGTCAGCGCTGCAATCACAGCATCACGCTCGGGCTTGCCGCGCATGCCAAGATGCAACTCCCCGCCTGCTTCATCCAGTCGAGAGCGTGTGGCAAAGTTTAAGTTATATTCCCTGCCTAGATAGGTAATGACATCGCCTTGTGCATAAGAACGGGAAGCCTTGTGATGATGCAGCAAAACAGCATCAGCCAACTTGCGATTGACCCATGCAGCTTTGGCGCGCAACAAGCGTTTAACATACAGGTGTGGCACCAATGGATGCGCTGCCACCAGCACCTTTCCGTCTGGACAGACCTGAATCCCCACGGTTCGCCGGCGGGGGCGACGTTCAATCACATAGGAAAAGCCGCCCTCGGGTGTATCGATGTAATGCGTCACCCGCATTTCATGCGAAAAGACCCTACCCGCGCCACGCCACACGCCCGGCCACGACATCGCCAACAATGACAATCGCCGGGGATGCCGCCTTCAGTTCGCCACTGGCCGCACTCGAAAGATCACCAATACTGGTCGCCTCCTCAGGCAGAGTAGCCGAAGCCATCACGGCCACAGCTGTCTCTCCGCTCAAGCCCGCATCCATCAATCGACGGGCGATCTGTGGCAGATTTTTCGCGCCCATATAAAACACCAGCACGGGAAAGGCCTGCACCAGTGCCGGCCAGTCCACACGACTGTCTTCGCCTGCTTCATGCCCGGTGAGAAAGGCAATGCTGGAATTGACCGAACGATCAGTCACCGGAATGCCGGCCATGGCAGGCGCCGCAACGCCGGAAGTCACCCCGGGAATCACGCGAAAGCGGATGCCCGCAGCAGCCAGCGCGCGGATCTCCTCACCACCGCGACCGAATACGAATGGGTCGCCTCCCTTGAGACGCACCACACGTTTTCCTTCACGCGCCAGTTCGATCAAGGTTTCGCTGATATCGTCCTGACTGGCCGACGGACGACCGCCGCGCTTTCCAGCCGGAATCAGATCGGTGCCGATAGCAGCCAGATTGAGCACCTCGTCGGAGACCAGCGCATCGAATACAATGGCATCGCAATTAACAATCAGCTTGGCTGCAGCCAGGGTAAGAAGATCAGCAGCACCTGGACCTGCACCAACAAGAGCCACCTCGCCGGCAAGAAGCGGGGCGGATAGCTTCACAAGCTCCCCTTCATTCATGCTGACTCCCTGAATCGACCGGCCAGCCATGCGGCAAAACCGGGATGTTCACTCAATACCGGCCCTATACGGACCTCAAGACCGGACGACTTTGCAACTGCTGCCAACGCGTCCATGCTGTGACCCGGAAACAGCAGCACCGGTTGAATCAACACATCTTTGATGTCCTCTGCCTGCCACAGGCGCAGCACCGAAGCCACGTCGCACTGGCCATGCAGGGCGGCAATCGCAGGCAAGGGGAACTTTTTGCTGCGCTCGTATAATTCGGCCATCAGCGCCTCGGCCACATTCAAACGGTATAAAGCAAACATCACCGCCCGCTGCTTCTGCCGTTGCGCCACAGCCATCTCAAGCGCCATCTCAGCCATCGCGGCGGGAAACCCGGCGGGTCCGGCTATCAGCTGCACACCGGATGCCTCTGCCATCGCCGGCACATCCTTCTCCAGATGCTGCCCTTGAGTCAGGAACAGCGGCACCACCTTGGCCCCCTGTGGCAAGGCATCGCCCAGAAACGCAGCCTGAATCTCATCACCAAGGGCTTGTTTCACCCTGAGGCACAAGGACTCGACAGCCTGCCGGTGCACATCGTTGGGGGAACCGTGGGAAAGCAGGATATTCAACTCACACACCCCTTTTCGACTCGGTTTACATCAGAATCCTTGCGGGGTTTATCATTGTTGCGATTGATCAAATTGATAATCACCTTGATGATCGTTTCTTTCTCCACCGGCCTGCTTTCAGCAATCAGCAGCGTCAGCGCCACCAGCGCATTATCGGCAATCCGTTTATCTCCACCACTGTGGTAAAGCAAGCCGTGACCGGCCATGAAACAGAGGAAAATGGCGGCAGCGATTCGTTTGTTGCCGTCGCTGAAAGCATGGTTCTTCACGATGAAATAAAGCAGGTGGGCCGCTTTTTCCTCCACGCTCGGATAAACCTCCTTGCCATCGAAGGTCTGATAGATTGTTCCCAACGCGCTTTTAAAACCCTGATCCTTCTCCAGTCCAAACAGGCCATCGAACTCACCCTTCATGGCAGTCACGATCTGGACTGCCTGATCGTACTCAAGAATAAAATCACCTGTAGCAGTGGTGGTCCATTCTATCTCCAGAGAGCCATGATCGAAGCGATCCAGCGTGGTCAGTGCATAAGCGTAATCGGCGATAACCTTGAGCAGACCTTTCGCCTCATCCTCACCTACGGCCTGATGCGCAAGTGTCTGCTCAATCAGGGCAACGGTATCGCGCAGATCGGAGAGGCGCCTGTTCTGCTCCTGTAATAGCTTTTCATTCAAGGAATAGCCTCGAGTCAGATACTCTTTCAGCACCCGGTTGGCCCACTGGCGAAAGCGCGTGCCCTGCTGTGATTTAACACGATAACCAACGGAGATGATGACATCGAGGTTGAAAAAAACGACCGGCTTATCCGAATTTGCAATATGCATTTTCTGCATATTGCTCTCTCGAACCAGTTCACCTTCCTTGAAAATATTCCCAATATGCCTTGAAATAACCGATTGATCACGGCCAAACAGGGTGACCATCTGGGCCTGCGTTAACCATACGGTGTCCGCCTCCAGCCGCACTTCGGTTACAGCCAGGCCATCTTCCGATTGATAAATCAGTATTTCGCTTTGCTCATTCATACGCGATAACGCCCCACTTCCCGAATCAACATGTCATCCAGCCTATCCGAATCAAAATTCAATACCTTGAGTTGCTTTGATTCCCTGCTCGAAGGCGTGTTTGACCACCTTCATCTCGGTCACCGTGTCGGCAAGCTCGACAATCTCCGGCGCCGCATTGCGTCCGGTCATCAGAATATGCATCCATTTCGGCCTTTCTTCGCGCAGGAAGCCGGCAACCTCCTCACCGGTAATCCAGCCGTAGCCGGTCACATAATTAATCTCATCGAGCACCAGCATGTCGAACTCATGACTACGCAGCTTTTCCTTGCACAAAGCCCATATCTCGCGACTGGTGGCGATATCCTGCTCCGGGTTTTGGGTGTCCCAGGTAAAACCATCGCCCAAGGCATGCCATTCGATATTCTCAAAGCGTTCAGCCGCCTTCTGCTCGCCTGTCTTCCATTTGCCCTTGATGAACTGAATCACGCACACCTTCATGCCCCAGGCCGCAGCGCGGAACACCATACCGAAGGCGGAGGACGACTTGCCCTTACCGTCACCGGTATTGACCACAATCAATCCCTTTCGCTTATCCCGCGCTTTCATCACTTTTCTCCATAGTCCGGGACAAGAACCGATCCCTGTTTGATCACCGTCGCATCGAACAGATGACTCAGGCGCTTGCCTGTAAAAAGCTGCTTTGCCTCACCATATTCGGCACCGCCCCTGCCATCAATCAGAATAAGATGGTCGGCAATCGCCATCGCCTGCTGCAAGTCGTGCAATACAGTAACAATAGCACGCCCCTTGGCTCGCTGTTCTTTCATTATATGGATGCAGTGAATCTGATGTTTCAGATCAAGATGCGAGGTCGGCTCATCAAGCAGCCAGACGGGTGCATCGCGCAAGATGAGTGCCGCAAGCTCCGTGCGTTGACGTTCACCGCTGGACAGCTCGCCCAGTGGTCGCTGCAACAAAGAGACAACATCCATCGCCGCTGCTGACGTCTCGATCTCTCCACCTGCTTCGCCTGCAGCAAGCTCAAGGCGCTGCCTGACCGTCAGACCGAATTCGGTGGGTGGCAACTCGCCCTGCCACGCAATGCTGCGTGAAAGCTCTTTGCGGTCATACGTGGAAAGCGGTCTGCCGAGCAATTCGATGCTTCCATCTGCCGGAATCAATCCTGCCAATGCCAGCAGCAGGCTGGACTTGCCGGCTCCGTTCGGGCCAAGCACCACCACCACGTCACCAGCATTGATCGAACAGCCAAGGCCTGAGAGCAATGTGCGACCACCGCGTGTGACGGTTAGATTTGATAGCTCAAGCAGGCAAGACATTCAGGCACGCCTCAAGAGCAAAAACAGGAACACCGGCACACCGATGATGGCGGTGAGAATACCTACCGGCAGTTCGGCCGGCGCAATCACCGTACGCGCGGCGGAATCAGCCAGCACCAGCAGCAGGCCACCGCCGATGGCCGAGGCAGGCAGCACAGCCCTGTGCAGCGAGCCGAACAAAAGCCGCATTAAATGCGGAATGACCAGACCGACAAAGCCAATGGTTCCAGCAGCAGTCACCGCCAGTGCCGTGACAGCCGAAGCGAGCAACAAGAGGCGCTGGCGCAGGCGCTTCACATCAAGCCCCAGGGCCTCGGCATGCCGTTCTCCAAGCAGCAGTTTATCCAGCGCGCGGGAGAGAATCAGGCCGCAGGCTAAAGCGATGCTCCATGCCAACAGCAGTACAGAGATGGGAAGGTCGGAATGCGACAGATCACCCATCATCCATGCAAAGGCGCGGAACAGGCCCTGCTCGGGAAGCAGGGCGAGCAATAACGCAAGCACAGCGGACCAGAAAGCAGCCAGCACCACACCGGCCAGCAACATGCGATTGGGCCCGAGATGGGCGAAGAACATCACGGCCACGATGCCAATCCATGCGCCGGCAAAGGCTCCGACCGACATCAGCCATGCCGACTCGGGCATGAACATCAGTCCGCTCACCGCCCCTGCCGAGGCCGAACCCGCCACACCGAGCACATAAGGCTCGGCCAGCGGATTGCCCAGTAGCACCTGAAACCATGCACCGGCCAGTGCCAGCAGCCCGCCAACGGCAAAGGCAGTCAGCAGGCGAGGAAAACGCAGGTCCCAAAGTATGGTTTTCTCCAGCGCATCTACCGGAGAAAACGGATTAATCCAATGCTCGCCGACTGTCAGCCCCAGCAACAGGCAGGCCCCGATGGCCAGTGCGAGCAGCGTCCATCGCATCGTCATGCCGCCACCCGCCTGCTTGCGCCTTTTGCATTGAACAACGTAGCCAGCATCTCCGGGCGTACGGCCTTCTCAATCGCATCAGCGAGCAAATCAAGCGAGGCTGTCACGCGCTCCGTCTGATCCACAGGTACGCCATCACCCTGACCCATGGCGGCAAGCCATGCCCGGCGGAATTCCCCACTGGCAAACAGGCCGTGCAGATAGGTTCCCCATACCTGCGCATCGGCAGAGCAGTGCGAAAAGGGAAAAAGCTCTGTATTCGGATGGTGGTCGCCGTAATGAATCTCGTAGCCCTTCACTGGAACCTTCGCAGGCCAGTGCGCCATGGCTTCGACCCGCTTCAGGGTTTTCTGTGTCTGCATGCAGGTGTGCATATCCAGCCAGCCAAGGCCTGGCGCACTTCCGGCACTCTCCACACCATGCTCATCGGTGATGCTGATGCCCAGCATCTGCATGCCGCCGCAGATACCCAGCATGCGGCCTCCGTAGCGTAGATGACTTTTAAGAACCGACACGAAACCTTGCTCGCGAAGCCAACTGAGATCGGATGCGACATGCTTGCTACCGGGCAGTATGACAACATCGGCAGGCTGTAAATCTTCTGCGCGATCCACCAGCCGAAGTGCTACAGACGGGTCGTCGGCCAGAGGATCGAAATCATCCAGATTGCTGGCACAGGGATACGCCACAACAGCGATATTCAGCCGTTCTCTGCTTCCCTCTGTCGCCCCACCCAAGCGGAACGGCATGTCCTCATCAGGTAATTGCAGGGGTAGCCACGGAATCACACCGGCTATCTGTTTATCGCTGTTCTCCTCTAGCCAGATCAGTCCATCATCCAGAAGGCTCAGATAACCGCGAAACCGGTTGATCAGCAAGGCCTGTACGCGAGCCCGTTCTGATTCGGAAAAGATATTCAACGTACCGGTCAGAGAGGCGAACACGCCGCCGCAATCGATATCTCCAACCAGCCACACCGGAATATCAGCCGCCTCGGCAAAACCCATATTGGCGATATCCCCCTGCCGCAGGTTCGGTTCAGCCGGGCTTCCGGCCCCTTCGACAATCACCACATCGTATTGCGCCTGCAAGTGGTTGAACGATTCGAGCACCATATCCAGCCACTGCTCCCGTTTTTCACGAAAGCGGGCCGATTCAAGCCGGCCTAGCACCTGCCCGCGCACCACCAATTGCGATCTGCAATCGGCCTCGGGCTTGAGCAGTACGGGATTCATGTGCACGGTCGGCTCAATGCCGCAAGCAAATGCCTGCAATGCCTGCGCCCGTCCGATCTCACCACCGTCCACGGTAACGGCGGCATTGTTACTCATATTCTGCGGTTTGAAGGGAGCAACAGATACGCCATTGCGTGCCAGAAGTCTGCACAAACCGGCCACCAGCACCGACTTGCCGACCCCGGATGCCGTACCCTGAATCATCAAGGCGGTCATTTTACCCCGCCTTGTGAAAGTGCCTTTTGCAATAGCTCCAACCCGTCGAGCAGGCGTGGACCCGGCCGATGCAGTAGATCGGGATTAATGGAGATAAAGCGCACCTTGTCTTTGCCGATCCAGCCCTCCCAGAAGGTCCGTCGCTGCTCAATGCTGCGTCCCTCAAGGGGCACGACAATCACTTCGGGAGCAGCGCGGAGCACCGATTCCACATTCACATGCGGCGTCTCGATATCAATATCGGCAAACACATTCCTGCCACCGGCCTCGTGAATCAGCTTGCTGATAAAGCTTGGGCCTCCAGCAGTAAGCATCGGATCGGCCCATATCTCGTAAAACACCGGGGTTTCGCTTCGCTTCATGGCACGCACCCTGTCCAGGCGCGCGCGCAGCGAAGCGACAAGTGCCCCGGCCTCCTGCGTGTGTTCGGCAAGTACCCCGAGCCTGATGATGTCGTCGAACACACCCTCGAAGCTGCGCGGATGAGAGACCACAATACTCACCCCCATCCCTTGCAGCGTCTCCACACCTTTCACGCCGGCATCCATAACCACTGCGGCATCAGGATGCAAGCGGAGCGCAGCCTCAACATTGATTCGATCGAAGTTACCGACCCTTGGAAGTTTTCCCGCCGCAACCGGGTAATCGCAATACTCCCCTGCCCCGACTACCTTGCTGCCCGCACCGATGGCATAGAGGATTTCGCAGGCATGCGGTGTCAGGGCAAGGATGCGTTCGGCGGCCAGGGCTGGGCTTGCCAGCAACAGTGCTGCAGCAAAAAGCAGACATCTCACAAGCGTGTACTCATGAGCGTGTAAACAGCAGGCGGAAACGATACGAGCCCCCCTGTACAGGGAAGGGTTCGGCACGGCGAACGGTCGTCAACGCTGCATCATCGAGAATGCTGTAGCCGGAACCGGAAACCAGCTGCATGTCCTCGGCAATGCCTTGTGCATTCAGACGGAAGCTGACATCCACCGCACCCTCAATACCGCGCCGCCGGGCACTGGCCGGATAGTGTTTGAAATGCTCCAGGCGCTGACGCACCGCATGATTACGTTCTTCTTCCTGTGCCTGAGTCGTGGCGTAATCCGCCTCGGCAACTGTTTGCTGTACCGCCGGCCCGGGCTCAGCTACTGCGCCTGAGGATGCAAGTTCGAGTTCCGTGCGTGGGGCTTCAACCGTGACCGGCTCACTGGCCTGCGGCTGTGAGCTTTGTTGCGCAACCGGATGCTCAACACTTTCTGGTATGGAGGGGGCAGACTGTTCAACAGCGACAGTTTCAGGTTTTTTGGAAATCTCCGGCGCGGGTATATCCAGTTGAGCGCCCTGCGCCATAACCGCCGGCAACAGCACCACCTCAACCCCGGAAGCAGGCGCACCAACATCAAACTGCCCCTCGGGAAAGAGGAATAACAGGCATGCCAGCAGCATGGCGTGGGCGGCCACACTGGCAACCGCCCACGGCCATAACGGAGACTGCCTAGAAGCGATAGCTCACTCCGCCCAGTGCGCTTATGGTGGCTGCCGGGTACAGACCGAAAGCCCCGGATGATGGAGAAACAGCACCGGTGGTGATGTACTTCTTATTCGTCAGATTATCCACACGCACAAAAAACTCCGCTCCCTGCCAGCGATAGGATGCCGTGGCATCGAGCAGAAAGTAAGATTTTATACGTGGACGGGTGTTCAGCTGATCGTTGATCATGAAGGACGAACCGACATAGGTCGCATGCAGCCCGGTCGAGATATCCTGTGTCCAGTCGGATTTCACATCCAGCCCCACCCTGTTCTGCGCCACGCCGGGAATCCGGTTGCCGCTGAAAGCACCGCCCTGGAAGGTGGCTCGCACCATCGTGTAGTTGCCGCTCAGCTGCGCTAAATCATGCGCATGCCAGAAACCGGAGAGGGTCAGTACACGATGCATTGTCGGATCAACGTAATTGCTGTTGGTGCCGAAAAATCCGACCGTCGGGTCGAGGTAGATTTCATGCTTCAGCTTTGCCTGCTGATAGGACACCTCCAGCCATGCCGAAGGCTGTGTATAGCGCAGGCTGGCATTATAGTGGCGACCGGTTTGCGGCAGCAGATCGGGGCGGAAACTGGCAACGAACAGCGGCGGCAGGTACTCGGTACGCTCATCCAGCCGCGGGAAACGAATCGATTTGTTGTGATTCAGACGCAAGCGGAAATCACCGAAGGCCAGCGAAGCACCGACATCGTATGCGGACAGGCGATTCGAAATGGCGCTGCTGCCATCGCTCAACGCATCCTTCACCCTTTCTGTGCGGTAGCCACCGGAAACCACATATGCGGAATCGCGGTCCGAAAGGCTCAACTGGGTGTAATAGCCGTCGCGGTTACGCTTGCTGTCCAGCCCTGTCACCGTGCCCTTCACCTTGTCAATGTCGGCCCCCGCAATCACCTGTGTCTTCACTTCACCATACGTCTGCTCAACAACTGCCTTCGGACGCGTGGACACGGTGCGCAGTACACTGGTCGAATCGAACGGAAACGCACCACCGAAATGGGCGAATGAATTCCGCTTGCGGTATGAAACCGGCAGGTCGAATTCAACCGGGCCGATGGATGCCAGCAGGCCCGAATCAATAAAATTATCAATCGTGGAGCCATGATTCTGTAGCTGCAAGCTCTGCCGCGGATTGGCATCCACTTGCGCCTGCGTCAGGCCGCCCGGCAGGCCGAAGCGATCTTTATGATGGTTGCCGCTGCCATACCACATGATGCTATCGGTAAGGTCGCCCTCAAAGCGGCCGCCAATATCAAAGCGCTCCAGCAGGCTGTTATCGCGATAGCCCTTGTTCTTGTCGCCGGAAACGTTCGCACCAAGACGAAGCCTGCCGGTATCGATGCCGTATCGCGCCATGCCGTTCTGTTTGCCGAAGCTGCCGCCGGCCAAGCGCACTTCCCCGCCGGATTGCGGCACGCGGGTGATAAGATTGATCACGCCACCGACCGCGCCATCGCCATATAGTACCGAACCGCCGCCATGCACGATTTCGATGCGTTCGATCTGATCGAGCGGAATCTGTGTCCAGTCCGCTTCTGCCAGATCGGGATTACTGATGCGACGACCATCAATCAGCACCACCTTGTTTGATGCCGCCGAGTCGCCGAAGCCTCCCAGATCAATAACCGCCTTGGCGCCGGTGCCTGATGTATCGCGCACCGTGATGCCGGCCGAGCCCTTGAACAGGTCGGCGACATTGGCTGCATGCGATGCCTCGATATCCGCCCGGCTTATAATAGTAACCGGCTTGTTTGATTGAATTGCCGGCGCTTCGACGCGCCCGCTGGTGACATTGATTTCTCCCAGATTCTGGGTTTGTGCCAGCGCTGCATGTGGCATCGCTGTTAATGGAAGAGTTGCCAGCATCACAGCCAGCCAACCCATATGTTTTTTCTGCAAGTTATTCTCCTTCGCACCCGCCGTGCGTCTCATAGTGTGACGGTATGTGTCTGGAGTTGATTGTGATCGGAGGGGCATTTATGTATCGAAGAAAGCGCCCGTACCGGCCGCATCTCACCCCGAGACACAAAATCCGCTTTTGCTTGGGGCCGGTCTCCTGGCTTGCCTTCATCCTCCTTCACACCTTGCCTTCCCAGTTTCCCAGTGGCTTTTGCATGAATTCGTCAGGCCTACAGTAGCGGGGGCTGCGCCGGAATTGGTATCGCTTGTGTGATACAAACAACCTTACCGGACTTCCCGTTTCACTTCCTCACCAGCTTGTTATCTCAACAATCAGTTCGGAAGAACCCAAAGCACGCGAAGTATAGCGCGCAGCATCAGCCTTACCAGCGCGGCAAAAAAGGCCGGCGATTCCTGATGAACTGCCGGCCTTTATGGGTTTATTCCTTTTCCGGATGTTTCCGCTTGTGTCAGTTCCCTGAGATGGCTGAATATTCAGCTTGTACGACTTGTCCTGCATCCATCACCCGGACCAGCATTTCCAGACGTGCCGAAAGCTCGTCAAACTTAGCCTTCCGCGAACTGAATTCAGATCGCATTTCATCAACTTCCGCAAGGAGTTTTCGATTCTCCGCAACAAGGGATGCCATCTTCTTACTGGCCTCATCCATGCGCGCATGCACATCATTTATTTCGAGCTGTTGCACCTTCATCGCTCTGGCAACTTCAGAAGAGCGCAGACCAACGGCAATATTCACCATCCGGATATCGCCTCGGGTAACAACCGCATCATCACTCCACACGACGCCAACAATCTGCGCCAGACGATCAGGCGTAATTTTGATATGTGGGCTTATCGCAATGCCGACGCCATCGTTCAGACCGCTTGGCAGGATATAGTCACCCTTTTGTACGCCACCCCTCACCTTGACCAGCGTCTGCCCCATGAAAGCAACCTTTTCGTAAAGCTTCTGTTTATCCGATGCAGGCATATTCCCCAGCACAATCGGCTTGAATGAGGTTACGAGGAC
Organism: Zetaproteobacteria bacterium CG1_02_55_237; assembly: GCA_001871195.1. Taxonomy (GTDB): domain Bacteria; phylum Pseudomonadota; class Zetaproteobacteria; order Mariprofundales; family Mariprofundaceae; genus UBA1543. The sequence continues at coordinate 9,540 of MNXA01000006.1, read as the reverse complement.
ATGATCGGCAGCATCGGTCTTTTTGGAAACCTTGCCCCCCTTCACACCAACGATCTCTGCCACATTGATCTCTTCCTTCGGGTCACTGCGTTCCAACCACTCGGCATAATCACCTGCACCTGAGGCATAGGTCACACCACCGGCAACACCAGTTAGCGCCTGAGCTTCAAGCTTGAACCCAACCGGGTTGAAGATAGCGCTCCAGACCCTCTGCTGACTCTGGTTCGCAGCCTTAGACGCCGCTCCAACCTTGGAGGCAAAATCTGCGGCGATGTCCAGATCGATGCCGATATCCGGTGCATTGAAGGCAAAATCAACGGGTGACTTATTAACCAATAGTGACCCCGGATTAAAATTCAGTGTGGGCCAGGTGCCCCCATCAAGTCCCATATCCAACTCAATCCCTAAAAACCCAATGCACACCTGATTCGGTAACGTCGACTCATCTCCTTCACAGTGAGTGTTTGCATACGGAGTAGGAAAACTTCCTCCATTGAGTGAAGCACTTGGCGGAGTCCAGGTTAACCAATCATTATTCGTCGTCGGAACGATCATATTGGTCATATCAAATTTTATCATGCTGAACGGATTAATCGCTGCCAATTCGACGACACTGCTGGCGATGGAGTTGGTGATCTCGGAAATATCGTATAATGAAACACCCTCAATACGCCCGACCATCTCGCTTTCACCAGCATTGTTCTTTGAATAGAAGGTAACAAAATGATCATCGCTGTTCAGCCGATTAAGCGGTGAAAAAGCAGAGCTTAAAAAATCGGTATTGTGATTATTCAGGATAATTGCCAGACCCGCAGAGTTGTGCCGGGTAATGTCGTTGTCATCCAGCGTGGCCCGCGTGTTCTCGATGATAGCCACATGATGCTCGGGCTGTGTGTGGGTTGTGCCAAAGACGTCCACAATCGGCCCGGGCACATTCGCCTTGATGTATAATTTGGCCGACCCCGGGCTCGCTGTTCCAATACCCACATGACCGTTATCAAAAATGCTCCCGCCTTCAAACTCAGAACCATTCCACCTCGGCACAAAGTTAAAAACATTGCTGCCAAGCCTGGCAATGTTCAAAGGGATTTGGGCATCCTGCACAGTGTCCGTCAATTCAACGAAGCTGGTTGTTTTGCTGTGATGGATTGATGGATTGATTGCATGAGCGGCAACTACAAAGGCCACATCTGCCGGTGTTGAGGCACCAATCTGATCGGTCGTCACTCCATGCGGGTTGTTTGTGTTCCCCACATGGGCAAGTAAATCACCAGCTGCAGCCGCACCGATCTGTGCACTCGACACCCCATGCGGATTACCCCTGTTGCCGGTATGATTCTCCAGGTCTATTGCACGCGCGGCACCAACGGTAAGATCGTAGCTTGCAACAGCAGGTGTTGATTTGTTGTGATGGTCGTCTTTCGACACGGTTAACAGGTATTCGCCGGCCAGCAAGCCTGGTGGAAGTGAAGCTTGAATCAGCGAAGGGGTCGATAGGGATACTACCAGTTGGTAGGCTCCCAGCATTACCCTGAGCTTATCCTCGCCGCCCAGATTGCTGCCGTAAATCTGGATTTCATAATCATTGATAAAACTCACCTGACTGATCAAGGCCTGGTCATCGTTTTTGCTGTCCTTCCCCTTGTCAGCATAGGCAGGAACAGAGAAAAGTATAAGCATCAGAAATAGCGAGCCACATACCGAAAGGTGTTTAATAATCCCCATATTCATTTCTCCCTCTACTCTTGTGTATCGCGCTTCTCATGCGCGCCAGACCACATCAAACTGTTTAAATCCTACGCTTGCTCTACAAACACATGTAATTGCCATCGGTCAGTAATTTGACTAACCAAAGTTAGTCATTACGCTGACGGGATAGGGAAAGGAGGAGGGTTTGTCTTGGTCATACTTCTAGCCGACGATCACGGACTGTTCCGCGAAAGCATCAAGCGCTGGCTTGAAGAGCAGGATGATGCATACCGCATCGAGACTGCAGCCAGCCATGCGGAGATATACGCCGTACTCAATTCCGGCCTCAAACCTGAGCTGATGGTACTTGATCTGTGCATGCCCGGCATGAACGGGGCACAAAGCATTCGCGACCTGCACGCGCAGTGGCCGGTCACTCCGATTCTGATTATCTCGGCCAACGACGACCCACTGGTGATCCGCGATGTTATCGAGGCCGGCGCATCCGGCTTTGTCTCGAAATCAGGAAATGGCGAAGAAATGCTCGAAGCCATCCGGCAGACACTGGCCGGTAGAACACACATCCCCTCTGGCGTGATGTCGGATGCAAGCCCCCGCTTCTCTGAAAAGCAGATGAAAATCCTTCGCCTGCTGGCCGATGGCTGCAGCAACAGGGACATTGCCGAGAAAGCCTATTTAACAGAAGGCACGGTCAAGCAATATGTCAGTGAAATCCTGTCCAAGCTGGGCGTGGATAACCGGGTCCAGGCCGGCCTTCGCGCCCGCGAAATTCTCGGCCTGAATAAATAGAAAATCAGACCCTAGGCTGCCGCCTGGGATAACTCTGCCAGCACCCGCTTCAACTCATCGTCCTGCACCGGCTTCTGCAGCCAGCAACAACCTGTCTGATCCACCTGCTTCTGCACCTCGGGATGCACATCACCGCTGATAATCACCGCAGGAACCGCCACGCCGAAATGCGCCTGCACAGCTGAAACCACCTCCAGACCTGTATGCCCACCGCGCAGGCGATAATCGGAGATCAGCACATCAGGGCGCGGGTACTCATGCGTCGTCAGTTCAGCAAGCAGTTCGGCCCCACTTTCAGCAAGCAACACCTCGCAGCCCCAACTGCGCAGCAACTCGCGCATGCCCTGCAAAATGGCACGATCATCATCCACCACCACAAGAAACAGCCCGGACACATCGGCGGCATCGAATAGCTCCTCCACATCCCCCGGCTGACATTGCTCCGCCACAGCGCATAGCGGCACAGCCACGGAAAAACACGATCCCCGGCCAAGCCTGCTGCGTACTGCAATCCGGTGTCCCAACATCTTGCTTACTCGCCGAACAATGGCCAGGCCCAGTCCCAATCCCTTTTCACGATCCCGCTCAGGATTGTCGATCTGATAAAACTCATCGAAAATATAGGGCAACTGTTCCTTGGCAATACCCGGTCCTGTGTCATACACCTCGATACAAGCCCAGCCATCACGCATGCGTGTGCTGACCAGCACCCCACCACTTTCGGTATGCCGAATGGCATTGGAAAGAAGATTGCGCAGAATGCGCTTGAGCAGCACCGGATCGGTATCCACACATCCCTTGCGTGGCAACCGGACCCGCATATCCAGCCCCTTCTCATCGGCCAGCGGGCGCATTTCATCCGTACAATCCCGCAGCAGCGGCGCCAGCGGCACAATGCGAGGTTCGGGCGTAACCTTTCCTGTATCAAAGCGGGCAATATCCATCAATTCACCCAGCATTTCCCCCAGAGCCTGACTTGAATGACTCGCCAGTCCGAGTAGTCGCTGCTCGTCTTCATGCTCAAGCCGGGCTTTCAAACTGGAGTGGAACAAATCCAGCGCATGCAAGGGCTGGCGCAAATCGTGGCTGACCGCTGCCAGAAAACGCGACTTATCGAGATTGGCCCGCTCGGACTCCTCACGTTTTTCCTGCACATCAGCTAGCAATACCTCACGCTCGAAGCGCCGCGCAATGCTCTCCTGAATGGTGCGGAAAAGGTTGACTGCATACATCGTATTGGGAAGCAGGAAAACAATCCCGAGGATACCGATCAGGGTCAGGCTTCCGCCTTCGACAAGAAAGCGCAGTGCAAGCATCCCGCCTGCCGGATAGGCATAGGCGATAAATGAAGGAACAAATGGCGCATGTGAGCCGATACATGCGGCGATCATGCCAAACAGAACCAGACTGACGATCATGGTGTCACTCAAGGAAGCTGTATCCATGGCCAGCCACGCAAGACTGCCCCACAACACGCCACTGATCCCAGCACCCACTGTATAGGCCCAGGCCCAATGACGAACCCGCATGCCTGTGCCCGACCGACGGGTGGAAAAATAAACCTTGGCCAGTATTCCCCTGATCAGTGCCAGCAGCAAATGCAGACCAACCCACTGCGCAAGCAGACTATGGGAAACTGTTGCCCATAGCATGGCTGCTGTGACAAAAGCGACAAAAACGCCGCCACCAAGCACAACAGGCGTATGCCCGTACAGAATGTGAATGCGCTCGGCAAAAACCCGTTCGTCGAGCGAGTCGCTTCCCGAGTATTCGGAAGCTTTTTTGGATTGATGCAAGGAAGTCTCGATCTGCCCCATGCCGCCATGGTGGCGGATGCAGCCCGGCCTTTCCAGTCCGGAATGGTCGCCTAAGGCAAATCGCTCAGTGGCGCACCAGCCAGACGATGATCCAACCGATAGCCACGGCGGTGATGCCCATAACGCGCAACACCTGCACCGGAATCTCCGGAATCTGGCGCATCATCTCGCTCATCTTGCCGGGAAAAATGGCATAGGCGATACCCTCAAGAACCAGCACCAGCCCCAATGCGGCCCACAGATCGCTCATGCAATCGCCCCGCCAGCCAATTTGGTTTACTTACCCGACTGATTGAAAAAGCGGAAAAACTCCGAATCGGGTGAGATCACCATGGTCGTACCGGCGCCAATGGCGGCCTTGTAGGCATCCAGTGAACGCAGGAAGGCATAGAAAGCCGGATCCTTGGTATGCGCCTTGGCATAAATCTGCGTCGACTCGGCATCGGCCCTGCCGCGGATAATCTGGGAATTCTTGTAGGCATCGGCAATCAGCACCTTGCGGGTCTTCTCAGCCTCGGCGCGAATCTCCTTGGCAGCCTCTTCACCCTCGGAACGGTATTCCTTGGCAATACGGTTACGCTCGGCCTTCATGCGCTGAAACACCGCCTCGCTGTTCTCCAGCGGCAGGTCGGCACGCTTGATACGCACATCGCTGATTTTCACACCCAGATCATGGGCGCTGGCATCCGCCTTATCGCGAATATCGGTCATCAACTTGACGCGCAAGGTGGCATCCTCACCACCGGACACGATTTCAGCCAGAGTATGCTGACCCAGCACCTCGCGCATCTTACCGCGCACCATGTCTTCCATACGTGCAGCCACACCGGCTTCGGTACGCGCCACCTGATACACCTTCAGTGGATCAACAATGCTCCAGCGGGTATAGGCATCAACCAGGATCGACTTCTTGTCCATGGTGATCACTTCATTCGGCGGCGCATCCTGCACCAGCAAACGATTTTCGAAACGCGTCAGGGACTGCCAAGGCAGTTTGAAATGCAGGCCTGGCTCTTCAACCACAACCTTCGGATTACCGAACTGCAGCACCAGCACCTGTTCACGCTGATCAACGATAAAGGCACACATATTGGTCAGCAGAGCGCCGCCCAGCAGGATAACAACAACCATCAATTGCTTTGCGTTCATTACTTCACCTCCACCTTGCCGCTCATTCGATCCAACGGCAGATAAGGCAGCACGCGCTCGGCCACCGATTTATCGACAATCACCTTGTCCGCTTTGCTAAGCACTTCCTGCATGGTGTCCAGATACAGACGCTTGCGCGTCACATCGGGTGCCACACGATAGGCGGCCAGCACGCTCTCGAACCCCGTGGCCTCACCAGTAGCGCGATCAATGACCTCTTTCTCATAACCCTGCGCATCAAGCACCATCTTCTTGGCCTCACCACGCGCCTTCGGAATAATATCGTTGGCATAGGCCTGTGCCTCGTTCTTGGCACGTTCGCGATCCTCGCGTGCCGAAGCCACATCCTTGAATTCCTTGATCACCCGCTCCGGCGGCTGCACGTCCTGCAGCTTAACGGTGGTGACCAGAATACCGGATTCGTAGCCATCCAGAATCGACTGAATCAGCGTCTCAACCTCGACTTCAACCTCGGCCTTCTTGGTGGTCAGCACATCGTCGATCATGGTGCGGCCGATCACTTCACGAATAGCTGATTCAGCGGCATCACGCACCGTGGTCGTAGGATGAGCAATGCGGAACAGATAGTTGCTCGGGCTCTTGATCTTGTATTGCACCGTGAAGGAAATCTCCACGATATTCTCGTCGCGGGTCAGCATCAGGGCTTCCTGCGATATCTTGCGGTTCTGCCCGTCGGCAATCGTACGGAAACCGATTTCCAGTCGTTGCACACGGGTCACCGGAACCTTCTCCACAGTTTCCACCGGATACGGCAGATGCCAGTTCAGGCCCGGGCCCTTGGTGGCGATATGCTGACCAAAGCGCAGCACCACGGCTTCCTCATCGGCTGCAACGACGTACACACCGGAGCCAAACCACAACAGAAGCAGTACGACAAGCCCGCCAAGAATGGCGCCCTTGCCCAAATCGCCGGGAGAGCCGGAACCACCCTTGCCGCCACCGAACATCTTGGAGAATTTCTCCTGCAGACGCTTGATCACTTCTTCAAGGTCCGGCTGCTGCTGGTTTGGCCTGTTTCCCCAGGGATTGTTAGGCTGATTCTGATCGTTCCAGGGCATGTTGCCTCCGTAATAGTTTATCCGGTCACTGTTAATTCGAGCGGGGCAGTTTAACACCGCCTCAAGACGATGCACCCCCCAATCGAAAATGGTTATCGCGATACAAACATATCGGCCGCCCCAATACCATCGCGCATCACTATCCGCACTGCTACCATACGGCCATGTTGCCGATTTTAACTGCACGCCGAATCAAGGGCTGCTGATCCCATGCCTGCCCTGTTCCGCTGGATATTCCTCGGCTGCCTTGGTCGCATTGCCGCAACGCTGGCAACACTCATCGCCATTTTTCTTATTGCCGAAGCCTTCGACAAGGCACGCTATCTCGGCCACGGCATCGACGGCGCCATGCTTATCGAATACCTGATTCTCAAAATCCCCTTCATGATCAGCGAATTCATGCCGGTGGTTGTCCTGCTTGCTACCAGCATCCTGCTCATTGAACTATCGCGTCATCAGGAACTGGTCGCCATGCGAGCCGCCGGTCTCGGGGTGAACAAGGTCGTTGTCCCCTTGATCACGGCTTCCGCCATCGTTGCTCTTGGCACCTTTATCGTCAGCGAGTGGGTCACACCGGCAACCAATCAACGACTGGACAAGATCGAGCGCGTCAATATTCATCATCTGGCCGATACCACGCAGGGCGTTCAATGGCTCAAGGACGGTCAACGCTTCTTTCGTCTGCAGACGCTGGGGAATGAGATGTTCCAGCTCACCATGCTCAGGACCGATGCGCAGGGACACTGGCTGGAACGTGTGCAGGCCGACCGGGCGCATTATCAGAATGGCAGCTGGCAGATGGATAACGTTTATATCAGCAAACCTGACGGAAATGATATGAGCCTCAGTCAGCAGGAGCACATGAGCCTTGCCGCATCCGTCGGCCCGCATACCGCCGACCCGCCGGATCCGCGCCATATGCATTTCTTTGAACTGATGAAGTATGCACACGATCTGGAACGTGCCGGCCTGGCTGCTGCCGGTTTTCGCTTCACCCTGCACCGCAAGCTGGCAGTACCGCTTTCCTGTCTGATTATGGTGTTGCTTTCCGTCGCCCTGTGTATGCATATGGGCGGGAGACTGGGTACAGCTTCATGGGGCATCATCGCCGCCATCGGCCTCGGTCTGGGTTCCTATGTCATGGGGACGGCCACCCAACTGCTGACCATGGCCGATTATCTGCCGCCGGGCTTTTCCGCCTGGCTACCGAACATGCTGACCCTCGGCTTCGCCGGCTTTCTACTGCTGCACCGCGAGGGCTACTGACCGCAAACAGGGGGGACTGGTGCAAGATTCAAGACCTGACCCCAACGACCTATCAAAACGATACATATGCGGTGAACTTATCTCCGATTTCCCAAGTCTTTTTGTCTTCATTCCAGACCTTCTGAACAGCATGAACCGTTTTTGCCATTTCATCCACTGTAAAAAGTACATAGCTTATTTCCCCAACGGGTGATCTCCTGTCAGTTGTTGGAAAGTTAACTACCACTGTGGGATCGACATTTTTTAGATTAAAATCTACCAGATTTGCCCCGCCGTTGCCGATCAGAACTTGCTGGATGCCGTCCTTCGTTACCCTGCAGTAGAAATGCACATGTCCGCAAAAATACATTTGTACGCCCGCCCCTTTCAAGCTGTCCCAAAAGGCATCCCGATGCTTTGTGAAAGAGTAAAGGTCCGGGAAGGGGCCACCTTTCTCATCTGACACTTTATATGCTGGCACATGTCCGAACACAAACATGAATGGGGTCCGCCTCTCTAACTGCTCGTTTAACCAGGGCAGGTCGACGAGGCCTCTGAGAAGTCCGAATTCCTTGATGGAATATTCATCAAGGGCAATGAATGTGGCTTGATTGTGTTTAACGCTGTAAGTAAGACCCTTTTCTTTCTTCGGTCCGTTTGTTGGCATGAAGGGGGCGATTTCCTCCAGATAAGCGGCTTTGAGAGGGGTGTTGGTGACCAATTCCCCGTCTTCGTGATTGCCGCGTATAACATAGAGTGGAATGCCCTTTCTGATATCGAAATCATAAATTGGTTTTACTGCTGTTTTCCAGTTTGCGAACATCTCCTTATATTTGCCGTGCATGGGAGATGAGCTATGAGTGTAGTAGCCATTGGCCAAGTCCCCAAGGTGGATGACCAGTGCTGGCTGCTCATCGGCAATTTTCCCCGCGAGCATACCTAGAAACGGACTGATACCCGTTTTTGTGTCTTGCGTGGAATCACGGGTATCCCCAAAAACAACGAAGCGCCAGGGTTCAATGGTCTTTTCACCTTTAAGCTGAGAATCAGCTCTGCAGATTGAGATATTTATGCACAATAGCACCGCAAGAATTAAGTGGGTCGTAGCAACTATCTGTAACTTCACAAAGCCTTTACTCATTTCGTTACTCCTCTGACCCAACAGTGTTGATACGAGGAGTTAATTCCTTGTTATTCTTTTCATATATACGGACAAACTGATGGGGTCTTGAATATTGCATTACGGCTCCCTCCCATTTGGCTGGTCGAATGTACGCCCTCCGATAGATGAATGTCCATGGTGATCGTACAAAGATATTCTCTCACCGCGTGTTTAAATACGGGCGAGAAACCTCAATGCATTTTATTGTGTGGAATGTCTTTGTGGATGGGTCTGCTAAAGGGTGTTCACTCCACCGAGGCGAGCAGGTGGCGGAACTGATCGTGGCTTCCTTCTCCTGCACCGCGAAGGCTACTAAGCACCCGAACCGATTTGTTCGCCCCCCCCCCTTCCCGGGTGGCCTGAAGCAACCCGAAGCGAACGTTCGCTTAGTTAAAACAGATCCAATTTTAGCGCTTGATGAGAGCCTGCTGTTTTAGAGTTGGTTCAATTAAACAAATTCCAGCCCTAATGAAGCTCACCTCCAAAAGAATCTGTTGGCAACAAATAGAGTTGTCCGGTTTTAGAGCACAAGGGTTGTCCGGTTTGGTTTTGGTTCATATTGCTGCCTTCAGCCTTGGTAGTGGTAGTT
>MNXA01000048.1 GCA_001871195.1 Zetaproteobacteria bacterium CG1_02_55_237 | reverse complement strand
CCGTTGGCATCCGTTGCTGTCCACGTCACCACCGTCGTTCCCAGCGGATAGGTGGCCGGCGCGTCGGAGGTAACAGTCACAGCGAAGATATCGGTAGCCGTGGCAGTGCCGATGGATACTGGCGTCTCCATGCCGGTGGCCTCAACCGAAACATCGGCCGGTACAGTCAGAACCGGAGCAGTCGTATCAACAACTGTCACGTTCTGCGTACCGGTGGTCACGTTGCCGTTGGCATCCGTTGCCGTCCACGTCACCACCGTCGTACCCAGCAGATAGGTTGCCGGAGCGTCGGAGGTCACAGTGACCGGGAAGATGTCGGTTGCTGTTGCACTACCGATAGCAACAGTGCTGTTTATGGCGTTGGCTTCAGCCGTGATATCAGCCGGAACATTCAGCACAGGGGCCGTGGTATCAGCCACCGTCACTGTCTGTGTGCCGCTCGTGGTCAGGCCGTTGCCGTCAGTCGCGGTGTAGGTAACTGTCGTCGCACCCAGAGCAAACGTTGCAGGTGCATCGTTGGTCACTGTGGCACCGAAGATATCGGTAGCGGTTGCAGTTCCCAGAGACACCGTGCTCAGCACACCGTTGGCTTCAACACTCACATCAGCCGGAACAGTCAGCACAGGGGCCGTGGTATCAGCCACCGTCACTGTCTGCGTAGCAGTCGAGGAATTGCCGTTGGGGTCCGTTGCCATCCAGGTTACCGTAGTGTCACCAAAGGCAAACAGGGCTGGTGCATCATTGGTAATTGTAACGCTAAAGATATCGGTGGCCGTCGCAGCAGCCAGCGTCACCGTGCTCAAAACACCATTGGCCTCAACCGTTACATTAGCCGGAACAGTCAGCACAGGTGCCGTGGTATCCACGATATTTACAATCATGGGATCATAACCTGTATTGTTACTGCAATCGGTTGCTGACACATTGACCAGATTTTCACCCAGCGGGTAGATACCCACAGGAGAGATACTAATGGACACGGCACAGCAATTATCTGTGGCCGAGGCCTGCGCAGAGACATCATAAGCTGCGCCATCCTGACCAGTCGCCTCAACCGTGACATCAGGTCCGGCATTCACTGTCGGAGCCGTCGTATCCTCTACGATCACCGTGGCATAGGCCGTGGATTCACCACCATTCCCATCGCTAACGGTCAGATTCACCAGTGTGTGACCCAAGGGGAAGGATGCTGTCGGGTTTGAACCCGTGGCCGAGCCGCCAGGCCATGACCATGCATAGCTCAGTGTATCGCCGGCATCAGGGTCCGTAGAACCAGAGCCATTGAGTGTCACGCTAGCACTAGAGTTCCCCGAGCATTGAGCTATATAAGTACCACCTGCATTAGCCACCGGCGGTTGATTGGACAACACGATGATGACAATGCTTTCCGAGCTGAACAGGTTCGGATTGCCGTTATCGGTGGCCGTAAATGTCATCGGCACCAGCATGCCCGCCTGAGAGAAATCAGGTGTAAAGGTAAAGGTTCCGCTGGCTGGATTACCTGGGTTCTGAACGAAGGTGGCGTTTGGCGGCAGCGAACTGCTGCTCAATGTCACAACATTTCCATCCGCATCGGAGGCGCTCAGATTCAAGGTCATCGACTGGCCGTAGCCCACGCTCTGATTACCAATTGAGGCCAAAGCCGGGGCATTGTTGGCATTGCCGACGGTGATGTTGATACTTTCCTCATCGGTCAGATTCGGCAGGCCATTATCGGTACAGCGAATAGCAATACCAGTGAACACCTGATTGGCTTGGCTATAAGACGGCGTCCATGCGAATGTACCGCTGACCGAATTGCCAAACGTATTCTGGGTCAACGTTGCTCCTGCCGGCATGAAGCTGGCGGACAAAGTCTGGCTATCGCCGGGATCAGCTGGATCAGAACATGTTACATGGAAGCTCAACTTGCCCCCGGCTGGTACGGATTTACTGCCAACAGGGTCAAGGATCGGCGCATTATTGGCACCTACAACCGTAATCTTCACCTGCTGACTGGCTGTCAGGTTCGGTATGCCATTATCCTTGGCTTCGAAGTTGATCGTATGCACACCTTCCTGACCCGCGCTTGGGGTCCAAGTGAATGTGCCACTGGCAGGGTTACCAGGTGTCTGAATGAAGCTGGCCCCTGCTGGCAAGGAACTTGAGCTCAGGGTTACCGTATCACCGGCATTGGTATCTGTAGCACTTACAGGAAAACTAACACTCTGGCCCAGTGCCACGATTCGATCACCAATGGAACCCACAACAGGCGGCACATTGGATGTGTTGACAACATTGACCATCACATCCCGATCAGAAAATGCGCCGGATGAATCCGTCACACGCACCTTGAATACCCAGTTTCCCGTTGTCAGAGTTGCTGTATTGGCGGCCGGGATATTAACTTGGCCCGTTGGACTGATGGTCAACCCCGGAATATTCGATGTCGGCGAATAGGCAACGCCACCGGAGAGCAGCTGATAAGACATGGAATGTCCATCCGGGTCAAATGCGTTCAGGTTTTGACTGTAATTATACCCTCTTGCCACAGTAGTAATAAAACTGGCATTCAGCTGGGGGGAGCCATTTGCTGCGCCAGGGGTATATATAATCTTGTTATCAAAAGAAAAATTGCTGCTGATCGGGTTTCTGATCCCAGAAATGCGACAGCAATTGGAATGGAAGGCGGTATATTGCCCAGCTGGCAACCCAGCCATATTCACAGTAAAGACCTGACGTCTAAAATCATAATCCGGATTACTTGTGTCCAATAAAACGGTTGTACCAGTGTAGCTAACGGATTGATACAAGACTTGAGCACCGGCGGCATTTCGAATGCTGATATTGTGAAAACCATCATAAGCATATTTCCGCCATAATGATTCCACTGTAAAAGTAGCGACACCGTTTGGTGCCAAGGTATAGTGCATATTACCGCCACGGAAATGGCTGGCCTGCGCCTCGGTTGCAGTCATAAACAGCATCAGGGCTGCAAAAAGAAAGATGCCTATTGTTTTAGTAAGTAGTGATTTCATATGCTCGCCCTCCCTTATTGACCATTCATGCTGGTGACTTGCCAGTTCAGGCCAAGCCTCGGATCGGCAGCGTTGTACTGATTAGCTGGAGCCAGAACATCCCCCGAGTAACTTGCCGTCTGTCCTGCAGCCAGAGAATCAACATATACGCCACAGGAATCACAGCCCACCGGATGAATCTGTACGGCCTCAAGAACCGCGGGGCCAGTGTTGGTCACTTGCATTTCAACAAACATACTAACGTTGTTGTTGTACACCCCTTCAATCTGGTGACTGGTAATAACGAAATCGGCGGCAGCCAGCGCCTGTTTTGGAACTGCAAGAGCGGCCAGCATGAATAAAGCCATGGCAAAGCCGAATAAGGTTTTGTGGTTTCGCATAGGTGTTTCCTCCCCGTTGAATCGCTCAAACTCTGGAGGGCCCCGTCCGCGTTTCATCAAGGCAAGGTGACCATCGCTTGATTTGAGCAACGATTATTGCAAAACATGAACAACTTGTCATCCCCTCATCACAAATGAGGGTAAGGTGTTGGAAGGATAAATAACCGCTTAAATATCTTATGGTTACAAATGAATGTCACCAGAGGTGGAAATGCTATTGCCTAGAAGAAGGAGAAATTGCCTGCATTTCAGCTATCCTGTCCTGCCGTTGCGAGCGCTTCATGTAATCGGCCATAAGGCGAGCCAATTCCGGGGAGTCCGACCCTGATCTTTGACGCATTAAATGAATTTCCTCAAACAGGATTTCAGCATAGGAGGGAAAATTTCTTTTACAGCGACCAATCACCGCTTGGGCCTCCTGATACCTACCCAATGCAATCATTGCGGCTGCAATACCCTCGTCCAGATCAGGGTTCTCCCCTCCCATCTGTCGCGCCGCATCATAAGCAGCAATGGCTTTGTCCCAAAGCTGCTGGGCTGAATACAGGTGGCCCTGCGTGTGATAAACGATATTTTCATCGGGATAACTCTGAATAAGCCGCGCGAGTTCAGCATCCGCCTTGTCAAACTGCTCGATCAGGATAAGCGTTTCAATGTAAAGCATTTGCGCAAAAAACATCTGAGCGCCCTGATGTCTCACCTTGTCCAGTTGCATCAATGCCTGATCCGGCTTGCCGGTCAACAGAAAACCCAATGCATAAAACATGGGAGTCTGTTCAGACACTGATCCAGACATAATTTGCTCAAACAGCCTGCGACTTCCATCATCATCACCCAGCAGAAACATAGCATAGGTCTGCAACAGACCGTCCGCAGCATCCCTTTTCCCTGCTTTCAGCAAAGTAACCGTATCTGCCAACCGCGCCTCCAGAAAGGCGCGCTCCGCCGGAAGTAGCATGGCCGGAGTTTGGCTTGATTCAGGCGCTTTATCGCATGCCGGAAACATCGCAATGCCAACACAGAGCACAAGTAACAGGATTGAATATCTGAATCGTTCCATGACTCACATTCGCATGATCATCGGCTGCGTCAACAACCACAGATTAAAACCGGAAGCGATTACGATAAAACAAACCATCGGCCACATCACCCGCCGTTGCCGGGAAAGATTTCCAGACTGCAGCACCTCCATGCGCTGCTGTAAAATACGCAGCGCCACCCAGAAGCCGAACATCATCAAGCCCGCCTGAAGCGAAAACAACAACCATTCAGGAATCGGCAAACTGCTCATACGCATATGCTTTTCCATCATCGACAGTGGCAAGGCGCCCTCTCCGAATGGATTCAGCACAACATCCCTGATCGATGCTACTTCACGCAGCAGATGTACAAGGTTATGGGCCAGATGGTAGGCAAAGGCTAGAGGGAGCACCGCATATGCCATGCCGGAGAATAGCGCCCCGAAGCTCAATGTCGGCTGCAATCGCAACATTAGAAAAACCGCTGCACCATATAATAACAGAGGTACAATAATACTTACCGCCAAGCCGAGACTGAATGTTCCCAGCAGCATGCCGGAGTCCCCAATCATGCTGGCCATTGCACTGATCCAGACATCCCAGCGCGCTGTCATGCTTAGTCCGTGCAAGCTGGTCATGGCAAGCAGGGCCAACATGAAACAGGCCTCGCTGGGCTGCAACTGATAACGATCCAGCACTGCAAAGCGACGGCTTCCCCATTCAATATTGCCATTCGGACAACTTTGCACACAGTTCCCGCAAGACACGCAATAGGAACTTTGGCTCATACGCCCCATCACCAGACTGGTGGGACAAGGCGCGATATCACTTGTGCCACGGTTGCATTCAAGAGTTTTGCATCCATCACAGACTGACTGCTTGCGGGGTTTCAATTCCGCAGGCACAAGCAGCGCATAGAAACCGATGGTTCGTCCTACTGGGCACACATAGCGACAGAATGCCTTGCGTTCAAACAAAGCTTGAAACGCAACCGCCAGAAACAGAATGAGCAACGCCATGCATGCCGTGGCATACGGATCAAGAGTAATACCCAGGCCAAGCTCAAGCCATGACAAGCCGATAAGCATAATCACAGCTGCCCAGATGGTTCTCAGCTTGACCGGCAGTCGGAGATTAAGGCTCCCTCTTCCGGAACCCCTTCGCCACAGGCGCCAGCGAACCAACCATGTTGCGAGTGCATCCCACGGACAAACCGCGCACCAACCGGACCCGAAAAACAGAATGGAAAAAATCAGCAACGTCCACCACAGTGTCCAGGTGAGTACGGGAGCAAGATTGCGTTCGGGAATCGGCGTTCCATAAAGACCAGTGGCAATCACAAGAAGGAATAAGGCAACACAAAACAGCTTGCCGGCCAGCAGAAGGCGCGGACTGGCCATCATGGATTGCATGAATCGCCTGAAACAGGCCGTAATCCCCAATCCCGGGTGCGACTTGCTTTGCGGGGATGCAATCCCACTTGCGGAATTTTCTGCAAACAGCCTGACGATGCACACAAGCATGAAAACGAGCACAAGCAAGGCCCATGCAGCCGTGATCCCCTCATGCATCATATTCATGATACCCCTTCTTTAGGCCGGACATACTGTACGCCCCTCACACCAAGCAATATCAGTGCGATGCAGACCAAGGTAATAAACAACGGCATGGACTGATATGGCCGGCCGACAGCAAGAGGGAATTCAAGCTCCTGTTGGCCATTGGCAGTCTGCATCTGCAGACTGATCCTGTACCCATCCCTTTCGGAAAAGCGGAGGGGAAAACGTACCTCGCCATTGACTGCTGCCTGACGACCTGCCGCGTAGCTGGCGGAGGAAAGCCAATATCCCTGTCGATAGCTCAAGATCATTTCACCTTTATATGGAAGACCTGAGTCCATCTGCATCACACCGACCCGAAGTTCAAAGAGTTCTCCAGGCTCCGGAAAGGCAGGAGCGATAGTCAACAGAATCTGATAGTTGCCGACTTGAGAAATAATGGATTGTTGAGCCTGCCCACCGCCATTTCCGTTCAAGCCAAACGACGGAACACCTCTGGCGAAATGCGCCGCCATCGCATTCGATGCATGAATCAATAGAAGCAATAGCAACGCAGCGTTGATAAGGCTTCTAACAGACATGCAGCAAACCTCCCGTCGTGATTTTATGGAAAGATGGAAGCCCAGCCTACCTGAACATCGTCCCGAACTTAATGCTTTGCGTGCAGATTAATCAGATCGATCTAACATGGGTTTGACAGAAGTGAGGGTCATGCACGGCTCATAAATCCTGAAACAAGTATGCGGGAGTCTTGTAAACACCAAGATTCATGCAGATGGATCCAAACAAAACGACCGGTACTCCATGGAGATGGCGCCGCCCCTCTGTTAAACCGGAACTGACAGCATAGACTGCCGCATGCTTTATTTTGATCGGCTTACACTCCGGCGCGGCAGCAAGTTGCTGTTCGAAAATGCCAGCTGCACCGTCCATTCCGGCAACAAGCTGGGCGTCACCGGGGCCAATGGTTGCGGCAAGTCCTCTCTCTTTGGCCTGATCCTTGGCCAACTGGAGGAGGATGCCGGCAAATTCAATATGGATAGCGGTATCGTTATCGCGCACGTGGCACAGGAAACCCCTGCCCTGCCACTTCCGGCGATTCGTTACATCATGCAGGGCGATGCCGAGCTGACCCGCCTGGAAGAGCAACTCGCCGAAGCCGAGAAAGATGGCAATGGCAATGCGCTGGCCCGCTTACATGATCGTATGGCGGCCATTGATGGCTATGCCGCAACTGCCCGCGCTGCACGCCTGATGCACGGCTTGGGCTTTGCCGTCGGTGAGGAAGAAAATCCTGTCGCCAGCTTCTCCGGCGGCTGGCGCATGCGCCTTAATCTGGCACGCGCCCTGATGTGCCGTTCCGATCTGCTGCTGCTTGATGAGCCGACCAACCATCTCGATCTGGAAGCGGTGATCTGGCTGGAAAAATGGCTGCGCACCTATCCCGGCGCCATGCTATTAATCTCGCATGACCGCGATTTTCTCGATCGCTGCGTCACGCATATCGCGCACATCGAGCAGCAAAAATTAAATCTGTACTCCGGTAATTATTCGGCCTTTGAACGCATCCGCGCCGAGCAACTGGCCCAGCAACAGGCCGCCCACGAAAAGCAGCAAACCCAGATTGAGCACATGAACAGCTACATCAACCGCTTTCGTGCCAAAGCTACCAAGGCGCGGCAGGCACAAAGCCGCATCAAAGCGCTGGAGCGCATGCAGCTGATTGCCCCGGCGCATGTCGATTCACCGTTTTCCTTTGTCTTCACGCATCCCGGCGTAGTCCCCAATCCGCTGCTGCGCCTGCACAAGGTGGCGGCTGGATATGGAGATAAAACAATCCTTCAGGGTATTTCCTTCAGCTTGCTGCCCGGCGAACGTATCGGCCTGCTCGGCCCCAACGGCGCGGGTAAATCAACCCTGATCAAGCTACTTGCCGGTGAACTCAAGCCGGGCTCTGGAAACCGCGAATGCGCACGCGATTTACGCATCGGCTACTTTGCGCAGCATCAGCTGGAACAGTTGCACGATGAACTTACGCCGCTACAACACATGCAAATGCTCAATGAGAAGTTATCGGAGAAAGAGGCCCGCAGTTTTCTTGGCGGCTTTGCCTTTCATGGCGATATGGCTACCGCTCCCGTGGCGCCGCTATCAGGCGGCGAGCGGGCAAGGCTGGTGCTGGCCATGATTGTCTATCAGCAGCCCAATCTGCTGCTGCTCGATGAACCGACCAACCATCTCGATCTGGATATGCGGCATGCGCTTTGCATGGCCCTGCAGGATTTTGAGGGCGCGCTTGTGCTGGTGTCGCATGACCGCCATCTGCTGCGCACGGTGTGCGATGAACTGGTGCTGGTTGCCGATGGTGGTGCCAACGCTTTTGCCGGTGATCTGGATGACTATGCCCGCTGGCTGCTTGATGCGCGTGATGCTGACGAAGCAGCTTCTTCCTCATCCACACAGCCCTCACGCCAGCAGGAGCGCCGCAACCGGGCCGATCAGCGCAAGACGTTGCAACCCCTGCGCAATCGGGTCAAAAAGCTTGAGAGTGAACTGGAGACGCTGCATCGCCGCAAAGAGGCGCTGGATGAAAAACTGGCCGACCCGACCCTGTACGATGGTTCGCAAATCGAACGGCAAAAGACACTGACAATGGAGAGCCGATTATTGGTGCAACAGATCGACGAGACTGAAAGTCAGTGGCTGATGGTCTGTGAGGAACTTGAAATCGCCGAAACGTCGGACTGACCGCTCCCCGTTTTAGTCCTCAGTCGTTGAATCCAGCCCAGCCATCAGCGCAGGAATAAATCCGGCGAGTTCGGCACCCATGATGGAGAAATCTGCATCGAACTGCGCCAGCTGATCGTCGCCCGCATCGGCCTGCTCAAGCAACTCGCTGTCGTAACGAATCCGCCGGATGGAAAGATCATCATGCAGCACAAAGGACAGTTTTCCCTGCCAGTTCATGGCCATCTTGAACACACGTTTACCGGCCGCCACATGGGCACGAACCTCTTTGGAAGCGATATCCACATACTTGCAGCGAATGGTGCTGGTCACCTCGCCGACCAAGCGCAACTCGCATTCGTCTTCCACATCAAAACCCTGCGGCAGACTGGCATCGTCCATCATCCACTGCGTCATGGCCGATTCGGGCGAAATCTTCGTCTGTGGCAGCACCACATTCAGCGTACCCAGCGTTTTGCGCAGCAGCATGATCAGGTCTTCGGCCTTTTTTGCCGATGCGGCATTGACGATCAACCAGTCGTTTTTCGCATCGATATAGGCATAGGTATGGCTCGCCTTGACCAGCGCACGCGGCAACAGCTCCTGCAACACCTGCTCTTTGATATCGGCCCGCTCCTTGCGCCCGACTGGCCTGCCGGCCTGTCCCTCGATCTCGAAGGCCTTCTCCGCCACCTTTTCACGCACCAGTGAGGCAGGCAGCACCTTGTCCTCGCGGCGCAGGCAGATCATCAACCTGCCGTCGGTTTCATGCACCAGCATCTGCCCTTCCAGGCCCAGCGGCTTACCCCAACCTTCGCAGGCCAGTTCCATCTGGCCGCAGCTGCGTGCGACGCGACCCTCAAGGGCTGCCTGCAATTGCTTGCCTGTCATCGTGAACGGCTGTTCAAAGCGGTAGAACTGGATATTTCTGAACCACATGGTGTGTCTGTCCTGTTATCGGGAATAGCTGGCGGAGCTGAATCGCTCCGGGCAGGGAATGTATCAAGGCTGAAATGTAACCAATCAGGGCTGCATCACAACCGCTGTTTTTACTTCTTCGCCGCCCCGGATTCGACAAGACGAATACCACTATCATCAAGCGTAATCATCTTGCGTTTGTACAGCGAACCGACCGCTTTTTTGTACATCCCCTTGCTCAGGCCGAACATGTCATTGATGGCCTCCGGCGGGCTCTTGTCGGTCATGCTGATAAAACCACCCTCACGTTTGAGGGCCTTCATCACGATATCCACGGCATCATCAGTCTTGTCGCGACCGCGCTTGTGCAGGGTTAAATCAATCCTGCCGTCTTCGCGGATATTCTTGATGAAGCCTCTGAGCCGTTCGCCGCGTTTGAGCGGGCGTAGCACTTCATGGTTGTGCAGCAAGCCCCAGTGCGAGGTGTTCACAATCAGCTTGTAACCGAGCTCGCTCTTGTTGGCGACAAACAGATCAACCTCTTCGCCCACCTCAAAATCATCTTCGGATTCATCGTAGAGCAAGGCATCTAGCCTGGCCGAAGCAACTATGCGATCCGTGTCCTCATCGAGATACACGCCAACCACATAACGCTTGCCCTCCTCCATGCGGTGCTCCATCTCATCAAAGGGCACCAGCAGGTCCTTGGGCAGGCCCCAGTCGAGGAACGCGCCGGTACGGTTCACCGATACCACCTTCAGACAGGCGAAATCGCCGACCATCACATACGGGTGTTCGGTAGTGGCGATGATGCGGTCTTCCGAATCGCGGTAGATGAACACATTAATCTCGTCGCCGATCCGGATCCCTCTCGGCACGTAACGCACAGGCAACAGAATTTCATTCTTCCGTCCGTCCGGCAGATCGCCGCCGTCCAGATACAGACCAAAATCGACTTCCTTGACCACGGTAAGCCGGTTCATCTTTCCCATTTCAATCGTCACAGAACTCATAGCGGGCAATCCTGCATGCTTCGCAGCCATGTTCATATAGCCGACCGCAAAAGCAAAGGGCCGGTCAAATGCCGGCCCTGCTTTCATACGCTATGCAATGCAATCTTAATCGATATTGCTGGTGCAGTTCGGGCAACGCGTTGCCTTGATGGCTATCGTGCTCAGGCAATGCGGGCATTCCTTGGTGGTCGGTTCCTTCGCTGCTTCCGGTGCCGCTTCCTCTTCGCGCTTGAGCTTATTGATGCCCTTGATCAGCAGGAACACGGCGAAGGCGACAATCATGAAGCTGATCATCCCGTTGACGAACAGACCGATATTCATCGTTACCGCACCGGCTGCCTGCGCATCGGCCAGCGTGGCATAAGGTGCGGCAGCCTTGGCACCGTCCTTCAAGGTGATAAAGATGTCGGAGAAATCTACACCACCCAGCAGCAGGCCGATCGGCGGCATCAGAATATCAGTCACCATGCTCTTCACGATGGTACCGAACGCACCGCCGATGATGATACCCACGGCCATATCCACGACATTGCCCTTGACAGCAAACTCTTTGAATTCCTTTACGATACTCATGCTCCCTCCACAACAGCTGAATGTGGCCGCATTCAAGCAGATAATCGGCTGAAATACAGGATGATTATCACGCGCTTTATGCCATCTTGCGAAAGACTGCGCTTTGCTCGCAATTTGAGTGCTCAGGCCCTACCATGCGCGCCATTCAAAAATCTGAACATTTCGCGAGACAAACCATTGATTTCCACATCCGGTATCACCATGCAATTCGGGGAAAAACCCCTATTTGAAAACATCTCGGTCAAATTCGGCGACGGCAACCGTTACGGCCTGATCGGCGCCAATGGCTGCGGCAAGTCGACGCTGATGAAGATCCTCGGCGGCGATCTGGTGCCCACATCCGGCACAGTGAGCATCGATAAAAATGAGCGTCTCGGAAAACTGCGTCAGGATCACTTCGCTTTTGAAGAACACACCGTACTTGATACCGTGATGATGGGTCATGAAGCCCTGTGGAAGATCAAGGAAGAGCGCGACATTCTCTATGCCAAGGCCGATTTCTCGGAAGAAGACGGCATGCGCGCGGGTGAACTGGAAAGCCATTTTGCCGATCTCGATGGCTACAGCGCCGAGGCCAATGCCGGTGATCTCTTGATCAGCATGGGCATCCCGGTCGAATCCCATCATGGCCTGATGAAATCCATTGCCCCCGGCTGGAAGCTACGCGTGCTATTGGCGCAGGCCCTGTTCGGTAATCCCGAAGTCATCCTGCTCGATGAGCCGACCAACAACCTGGACATCAATGCCATCCGCTGGCTGGAAGGCGTGATCAACGAGCGTAATTCCACGATGATCATCATTTCGCATGACCGGCATTTCCTGAACAGTGTGTGTACGCACATGGCCGATCTGGATTATGGCGAACTGCGCATCTATCCGGGCAATTACGACGACTACATGACCGCAGCCTCCATGGTGCAGCAGAAACTTCTTTCCGAGAATGCCAAGAAGAAGACCCAGATTGCCGAACTGCAGGCCTTTGTGAGCCGCTTTTCCGCCAACGCATCCAAGGCAACGCAAGCCACCTCGCGCGCCAAGCAGATTGAAAAGATAAAGCTCGAAGAGGTGAAGCCTTCCAGCCGGGTGAATCCCTATATCCGCTTCACACAGGATAAAAAGCTTTATCGCATCGCGCTGGAGCTGAAGGGCCTGAGCAAGGGCTTTGGCAAGCAGCAGCTGTTCAAAAATCTCAATCTGATGATTCCGGTCGGTGAGCGCGTCGCCGTGATCGGTGCCAACGGTATCGGAAAAACCACGCTCTTGCGCTGTCTGGCCGGCGATTTACAGGCGGATGCGGGAACCATCAAATGGTCGGAAAATGTAACGCTGGGCTACTATGCGCAGGACCATTCCGCCGACTTTGCCGAAAATATCAATCTGTTCGACTGGATGGCACAGTGGAAGAAAAAGGAACACGGTGAACAGGAAGTGCGCGGCAATCTCGGACGCATGCTGTTCTCGCAAAACGACATCAAAAAGTCGGTCAAAGCGCTTTCCGGCGGCGAGCAGGGCCGCATGCTGTTCGGCAAGTTCATGTTCCAGAATCCCAATGTTCTGATGCTTGATGAGCCGACCAACCACATGGATATGGAGTTCATCGAATCCCTGAATACGGCACTGGAGAACTACCCCGGCACCCTGATCTTCGTCAGTCACGACCGCGAGTTCGTATCATCGCTGGCCACCCGTATCATCGAACTCACTCCCGAAGGCATCATCGATTATCACGGCACCTATGAGGAATATCTGGATCGTCAGGGCGTGGCCTGAGCGAAGCAACAAGAGGAAAAAATCATGCAAAAGAAATCGGATAGGAAAGACCTGTCATGGCTCGGGTCGGCCACCAGCCTGCTTGCCGTGGCAGCATGCTATGGCACTTTGGCAGCGGTTTCCCTGCTTTCCCTGATCGGCATCAATCTGGAGGTTGAAGAAGCGGCGATGGTGAAACTGGTCAGCGGTATGCTTGTTCTCGCTCTGGCCGGCATGGCCTATTCCTTCAGCAAACACCGCAATTCAGGCCCCCTGATGCTGAGCATCGCCGCAGCAGCCTTGCTGATGTGGGTATTCTTCGGCACCTACTCCAAGTCCATCGAAATGCTCGGCTTCGCCCTGCTGATTCTCGCCTCGATATGGGATTTTATAGCAAAGAAGCGCTCTTGTTCATCCACCTGTAATCAAAAACCATGACTCTCTTCTTAGAGTCCTTGTTTTCCCTCCATAAAGGAGCTTCTAAGCCCTGTTTATCCCGCATATTCAATTACTACGGCAGCTATTAGGAATATCTGCCGCGTCAGGGCGTGGCCTGAAAAGGAATCCCATCATGAAATTTTTGTCTGTTACCGCCTTCTGCCTGATGGTCTGGAGCCTGTTGGTCTGCAATCAGGGAGCCTTTGCCACCGAATCCAGCGATTACATCAATGCGCACAACTGCGATCAGGTGCTGGATAAGGGTTTCTATCAGATTTGTTACGACTACAGCGACAAGGGTGCGAAGTATGTAGCTTACACCCTTGATGGAAAGAATGTGAATGCCCGCGACATCAAGAAGCGCCCGCGCTTTTACCCGGATCGCGCTATCCCCAGTCAGTATCGCACGACATCCTCGGATTATACGAAAAACGAGTTTCATGCCGACCGTGGGCATCTGGCGCCGGACGCCTCCTTCGACTATTCCGAGCAGTCGTTGCACTCGGTCTACTCGATGGCCAACATCATCCCGCAGTACTCCCTGATCAACCGCAAGACATGGGTAAAAGCCGAGCGTTTCGAGCGGCAGATAGCCACTAAGCTGGGCAGGGTCAGCGTCATCAATGGCGTGGTGTACAGCGCAAGCTCTAAACGCATGCGTAAATCCGGCATCGCCTACCCTGACGCCTATTGGAAGATGCTCTATGACAACAAGGGCTTCGAGCGCTGCTTTTACTACAGGAACGACAGCCACGAAAAAATAAAAGGCGACAAGCTCAAGGACCATGTCGTGGCATGCAAAACCCTGTTGTAACAGCAGTTATATCCACTTCTAAACTTACCCTATCCGGTTTCATGATCAGAGCAAGCACATCAAATACAGTGCTCATCTGAAATATATCCATCAATAACCCAGCCCGATTTTTGCCTCGCCTCTGGTCCGACTGGCAGTGATATAATCCAAATTAAAGTCCTCATCTTTTATGCCGACATATACTGCATAACCTTAACTTGCTTTAAGTCAAAAATTGATGGGGCGCTACTTTTGTATCGCCCCTTTTTCATGTTAGGGAATTCTATACGCAAAGGGACGTGAAACGTTGAAAAAGAATCTACCGGTTACAGACAATGAAATTTCAATGCATAACAAGATTTTGGCGACCAAGACTGATCTCAAGGGACGCATCACATTTGCCAATCAGGCCTTTGTAGAAATCAGCGGGTTCAGTCACGAAGAACTGATAGGTCAGTCGCACAATATCGTGCGTCATCCGGATATGCCGCCAGAGGCATTTGCCGACCTTTGGGAGACAATCAAGGATGGCAAACCTTGGACAGGACTGGTGAAGAACCGAGCCCAAAACGGAGACTATTACTGGGTGAAGGCCAACGTCTCACCGGAATACAAGAACGGCAAGGTTTCCGGTTATATCTCGATCAGGACCGCACCAAGCAAATCCGAGATCGCAACATACGGTGATCTATACAAGAAGGTATGGAAGGAAGAGGCGACCCTTCCTTCTTCATTACATTTCCCATGGCATAAAGGCATCACGTTGGCCCACATACAAGCACTTATTGGTGGCGTTTGTTTTCTGGCCCTGCTCGCCTTGCCTTTTGCCGAAAAAGTTTGGGTTCTGGGTACAATAGCAGGTTTGTTAATATCAGGAGTCATGATGGCGATGTTCGCAAATCGAATGTCCAGACTTTCTCTACAGCGTATTGATAGAGGATTAACGGGTTTGCTCCAAGGCAAGTTCGATGTGAATATGATAAAAGACAGGGATGATTCGTGTGGCGAGATCATGGACCACATCAGGGCGCTCCAATCACGCCTTCAGTTTGAGGCTTTTGAGATTGGCGAACTGATCAACAATATGTCTAATGAGTCTGTTGAAATGAATGACTCTTCCGAACAACTGACGAGTGTGTCCCACAGCCTGTTGCAAGCAACACAAAACATATCCAGTGGCGTCGATGAAAGCACGGAACACGTTCAAAGCACAGCAGCAGCAATTGAAGAGCTGAATGCATCTATTAAAGAAGTGTCGGGCCAAACCGAAGCAACACTAAGGGTGTCTGAACAAGCTGTGAAACAAGCAAATGAATCCAATGCCCTGGTGGAAAAACTGGCCGCAGCCATCATTGATATCGGTTCGGTGGTTGCCACGATCGATACAATTGCCAGACAAACCAATCTGCTCGCACTCAATGCCACGATAGAGGCCTCCAGAGCCGGAGAAGCCGGGCGAGGTTTCGCGGTTGTTGCGAATGAAGTCAAGGAATTAGCCCATCAGACTCACAATGCCACGGGACAGATCAGTGAGCAGATCAGCGCCATTCAGGCCGATAGTGAAAATGCTAGCCAGGCAATTGTAAGCATTAGCCAAATCGTCAGCAAAATGAACGAGCACAGCCAGCAGGTGGCAGCCGCCATGGAAGAACAGGCCGATGCTACACGCGAGATTTCTGTAAACGCTCAGCAAGCCAATTCATGCATGGGTAATATGCAGATAGTCGTATCCGATATGTCGAAATTGTCCGGTGAAGCCGCGACTGCTTCCGAGCAAACAAGGGGCATGGCTTCGTCCTTGATGCAAAGGGCCGGCAACCTGCGCGCGCAGGTACATTAACGCGGGCTTTCAAACAGGAAATTGCCAGGGCTAACCGCCTGAAGTCGGGGCGGTTAGCACCTCAACATCATCCTCAGATTATACCAGAAATGAGTTTCAAGCCGAAAGATACGAGTGGCTGACCGCATCGAAACTGGGCACCGTCAGCGTGATCAACGGCGTGGTTTATGTCGTCAGTCCGAAACGCATGCGCAGTTCAGGGATTGCTTACCCCGATGCCTACTGGAAGATGCTGTATGATAACAATGGCTTCGAGCGTTGCTTTTACTACAAAAATGACAACCACGAAAAAATCAAGGGCGACAAACTAAAAGACCATCTTGTTGCCTGTAAAACCTTACTGTGATTGGCAAAGATCAGATTTCGGGCGCAAATGGGTATTTGACCATACGCATGAAAACCGTCATTTTCACCCCACGACAGAGGTTAATTTACCGATGACAAACAACGATATCCTGCGATGCATTCGATATGCATTTGACTTTGGCGATGCAAAAGTGGTGGCGCTATTCGGGCTGGCTGACCATCTGGTGACGCGTGAGCAGGTCAGTGCATGGCTGAAGAAGGAAACTGATCCTGAGCAGCAACCCTGCACGGATGTGGAGCTGGCGATATTTCTCAACGGACTGATTAACGACAGGCGCGGTAAAAAGGATGGCCCGCAGGCAGAGCCCGAGCAGCGCCTGAATAACAACATCATTTTCAGAAAGCTGCGCATCGCCCTGAATCTGAAAGATGATGATATACTGGAAATACTGGCGCTGGCTGGTCAGCAATTGAGTAAGCCTGAATTAAGCGCATTTTTCCGCAAACCGGATCATAAGCATTATCGAGCCTGCAAGGATCAGGTTCTGCGTTATTTCCTCAATGGCATGCAGCTGAAGTTTCGTGCCGCTACAACCAACGACACACCCGTAAAACCCGCGTTTAATTGGGAGTCACTTTGAATAGCACAGCCTTTTCAAGCCTCACACTGCATGCCGATCTATCGGGCAACCTGGCCTCATTGGGCTATGAGGAGATGACCCCCATTCAGGCGCAGAGCCTGCCCGACATTCTGGCCGGCAAGGATGTGATTGCGCAGGGAAAAACAGGTTCGGGTAAAACCGCTGCCTTCGGTCTCGGACTGCTGCAGAAACTCGATGTGCAGCATCTTTGCGTACAGTCGCTGGTGCTTTGCCCGACCCGGGAGCTCGCCGATCAGGTAGCCAAAGAGATACGTCGACTGGCTCGTGGCATTCCCAATATCAAGATACTCACCCTGTGCGGCGGTGTACCCCTCGGGCCGCAGATCGGCTCGCTGGAATACGGCGCGCATATCATTGTCGGCACACCGGGGCGCATCGAAGATCACCTTGCCAAGGGTACGCTGACACTGAACAGCCTGAATACGCTGGTGCTCGATGAGGCAGATCGGATGCTTGATATGGGCTTCCAGCCTTCACTCGATGTCATTGTCGGGCAGATGCCAAAAAAACGGCAGACGCTGCTATTCAGTGCCACCTTCCCGGATGCAATCAAGGCCATCTCCGGACGCATCATGCGCAATCCCGTGCTGGTACAGGTCGCCTCTACGCACGACAGCAACAGCATTGAGCAGCGTTTTTTCAGGGTGGAGGATGATGCCGGGCGCCTGACAGCCCTGCGCCTTCTGCTGCTTGAATACAGCCCGGAATCCACGCTGGTGTTCTGCAATACCAAAGTGGAAACGCAGGAAGTGGCGGATGCTCTGGTTGCGTACGGCTTCAAGGCGCTGGCCCTGCATGGCGATCTTGAGCAACGCGACCGGGATCAGACAATGGTGCAATTCGCCAACAGAAGTATTTCCATCCTTGTGGCCACCGATGTGGCAGCCCGCGGTCTGGATATCGACACCCTGGATGCGGTGATCAACTACCACATCCCGCACGACCCCGAGACCTATATCCACCGCATCGGCCGCACAGGCAGGGCCGGCTGCAAAGGCATGGCCTTCTCGCTGTATCAGGAACACCCTTACCGAATGATCATGCTCGGCGACAGCATCGGGCGAAAGATCGAGAGCGAGACACTACCCTCAGTTAGCGTACTCAACAAACCTGTTATGCAACCACCCATGGCAACCCTGCAAATCGGCGGCGGAAAAAAACAAAAGGTCCGGCCCGGCGATATACTGGGAGCCTTGACCGGCGAAAACGGTATCGCAGGTAAACAGGTCGGCAAAATTCAGATTTTTGATAACTGGGCTTATGTGGCGATCAGCCGGGATGTGGTCAAGGTCGCCTTGCGTAAACTCACAGAGGGGAAATTGAAGGGGCGTTCGTTTCGTGTCAGACAGATGTTTAGCTGGCCCGACTGATCTCAACCCCTTCCTTACCCCTGATAGCGCAGCGCATCAATCGGACGCATCAGCGAGGCCTTGCGCGCCGGATACAGGCCGAAAAAGATGCCGACGGCGACGGATACGCCGAAAGCCAGCAGCACCGGCATGGCGGTGACGGCAGTCCACACGTCGAACACGCGCGTCACGCCAAGGGCAAGACCTATACCCACGGCAATGCCTGCAATGCCGCCGGCCATGGTGATAATCACCGATTCAAGCAGGAACTGCAGCAGGATATCCCGTCGGCTCGCGCCGATGGCCATGCGGATGCCGATCTCGCGGGTGCGTTCGGTCACCGAGACCATCATAATGTTCATGATGCCGATGCCGCCGACGAACAGCGAAATCGAGGCAATGGCGCCAAGCAAAATCGACAGCATGCCGGTTACCTGTGAAGCCGTTTCGCTCACCTCGGTCATATTGGTGATGCGGAAATCATCATCGGCGCGGACGCCCAGATGGTGGCGCTGGCGAAGCAGCTCACGGATGCTTTTCTCTAGTGGAGACATGTCTTCCGGTGACCTGGCCTGAATCATCACCATCGATACCGTGCCCTGAAACTGCGACCCGAACAATTGTCGCTGCGCTGTCGCCAGCGGCACGATAATCATATCGTCCTGATTCTGGCCTCCCATGCTCTGCCCTTTTGCATCAAGCAGGCCGATGACAGTAAAAGGCGTGCGCTGTACGCGGATCGATTTCCCCAGCGGGTTGTCATCACCAAATAATTGATTCGCCACCTCCTGCCCAATCAGTGCAACGCGTACGCCGCTCATCGCCTCCGACTCGGTGAAACCGCGTCCGGCAGCAAGCTGCCATGAACGGATATTCAGGTAATCGGCACTGGTCCCGGTGGCCGTGGTATTCCAGTTATTGGGACCATACACCAGCTGTACCGAGCCCATTACGGTCGGCGCAACAAGGGCTGCCCGCGCCAGCTGGCCGATGGCCTGCGCATCCATCACCGTGAGTGTCGGCATATTACCCGACCCGCCATGCACCCCACCCTTATTGGGGGCTCCGGAGCGCACAATCAGAAGATTGGAGCCCATTGAGGCAATCGAATCGCCTACCTGCTTCTGCGTACCCTGGCCGATGGCCACCATCAGCACCACGGCTGCCACACCGATGAGGATGCCGAGAGCGGTGAGAAAGGTGCGCAGACGATTGGCGGCCATGGCGGCGAGTGCTTCACCGAGCAGGGAGAGAATCATGCCAGACCCTCCTCGCGGAAATCATCCACCGGCCCGTCGTAGTGGATACGGCCATCGAGCAGATAGACCAGTCGTGAGGCAAAACTCGCCACGTTATGATCATGGGTGACCACCACCATGGTCATGCCGCTGTCGTGGTTGATGCGCTGGAATAGTTGCATGATCTCGCGCCCGGTGCGTGTATCAAGATTGCCGGTTGGTTCGTCGGCCAGAATCAGGCGCGGTTCGGTCACCAGGGCGCGGGCAATGGCGACACGCTGCTGCTGGCCGCCGGAGATGCGTGGCGGCAGGGAATTAAGCCAGTCCTTCAGTCCGACCCGCTCAAGCATCGTTGCTGCTCGCGCATTGCGTATGCCGCGCCCGATACGCTGATAGACCAGCGGCAGGGCCACATTGGCTACCAGCGTGGCGCGCGGCAGCAGGTTGAAACCCTGAAACACAAAACCGATCACCTCACTGCGCACCCTGGCGAGATCGACATCGCCAAGCACGCCGACATCGCGCCCGTCGAGTACATAGCTGCCGCTGGTCGGCACATCGAGGCAGCCGAGGATATTCATCAGAGTCGATTTGCCGGAGCCCGACGGCCCCATGATGGCGACAAACTCGCCCTCATTGATGCCTAGCGTCAGATGCTTCAGCACCGATACGGGACCCGCATCGGTATCGTAATCCTTGCCGAGATCGTGCAGCGCCAGTAGTTCACTCATGCGCCATCTCCGTCTTCCTAACGAATCCGCAAGCTGGGCGAGCGTTTGGATGTGCTGCCTGCGCCGCCGACATCGACCACAACAGGGTCTCCGGCCTTGATTGCTCCGGATAACACCTCGGTAGTCTCGTTGTCAGAAGCACCGATTTGCAGCCGTACAGGGCGCAGTCCTTTCTTTCCCAGCAGGTAAACCTTGCCGCGCATTCCTGTCAGGCTGGCCTCAGGTGCTGTGGTGCCCGATTTGCTTTCAGCGCTTCCTGCTGTTTCATCTTCCAGCGCCTTCTCGATCAACGTATCGGCGGCCGGGCGGAAACGCAGTGCCGCATTCGGCACCTTGAGCACATGTTTCAGGCGGGCGGTAACCACGCTGACATAGGCGGTCATGCCCGGCAGCAGGATGCCCTCATCGTTATTCACATCGATAACCACGTTATAAGTCACAACGTTCTGTTGCGTGGTCGGGTTGAGGCGAAGCTGCCGTACCTTGCCCGTGAACTCGCGCCCAGGATAGGCATCGACCGTAAAGTCGGCCTCCTGCCCTACGCGGATGCTGCCGATATCGGCCTCGGCAAAACTAGAATCGATCTGCATATTGGTCAGGCTCTGGGCGATCTTGAACAGGGTCGGTGTCTGGAAGGAAGCAGCTACCGTCTGCCCGACATCCACCTCACGCGACACGACGACGCCGGAAACCGGCGAGCGGATAACCGTATAAGCCAGATTGACGCGGTCTCGCTGCACCTGCGCCATGCTCAGGGCAAGCTGCGCCTCAGCCGCCTTCAGGGCCTGCTTCGCCGTATCAACATCCTGACTTGTGACGTATTCCTTTTTGAACAAGGAACTGGTGCGCTTCATATTGGCGCGGGCAAGCTCAAGGGAGGCTGCAGCCGAGGCGGCCGAGGCCTCGGACTGCGCCAGCGCAGCCTTGGTCAGCGACTGGTCAAGTTCAAGCAGCACCTGCCCCTCTTTCACCTTGTCGTTGAAATCGGCGTAAAGCTTCTTCACCACGCCGGAAACCTGCGTGCCGACATTGACCAGAATCACCGGATTAAGCGTACCATTGGCCGACACCGACTCGACCAGTGCCCCTTCCTGCACAGCCTCAGTCACATAGCGTTCGCCCGGCGGCAGTGTTTTCGGCCAGAACATTGTATAAGCCCCGCCCGCCAGAACTACGGCGACAAGGCCTGTTATCACCAGCTTGCTGCTGAAAAAATGCTTCATATCCATGATTTATTGCTCCATGCGGCGAATCTTCTGCAGGGCGGTGAGATCCAGCGCCCCGAGGGCCTGAGCCAGAGAAAACCGCGCCGCGTGCCAGTTGTACAGTGCAGTCACATGCTGCTGGCGGGCATTGGCCATCGCACTCTGCGCGCTCAAGAGGTCGAGGATATTGCCCACCCCTTCGCGGTAACGACCCAGACTCATGGCCTCTGATTCAGAGGCCGAAGCCAGCAGATCGTCGGCCGTGCGCAGCGCCTGCCCCTGAGTGCGTAGATTCTGATACGCCTGCCAGACTTGCAGGGTCACCTGTTGCGCAAGCTGATCGCGGGTGGCGATGCTGTTCTCTAATTGCGCCTCGGCTGCACGTGTCTGATAGGTGGTCCTAAAACCCGTGAAGACGGGAAAGCTGAGATTCAGGGCAATACTGCCGCTGCCCGTTTTTGCATAATTACCACCGGCTGCAGCGCTGCGCGAATCGCTTGCTGTAGCATCCACAGTCAGTTGCGGCATACCGCTGGCATAAACGGAATCAATGCTCGCGTTGGCAGCACGGATACGTGCCTCCGCCGCCGCCAGATCCGGCCGCTGCTCCTGTGCTGCGGCAATCAGCTTACCCACATCCTCTTCCAGTGCGATATCCGGCCGTGCCGGTGCGGGGTCGGAAAACTCAAGGGCCACGGTCGGTGCAACGCCCATGGCATTGGCCAATGTACCCAGTGCATTGTACATCGTGCCCTCGGCGGTGACGCGGGTAAGCGTGGACTGCGCCAATGCGGTTTTGGCCTGCAGGCGATCCGCAGGTGTTGCCACGCCAGCCTGATAGCGCGCCAGCGCAGCGGCCAGGCTTTCGCGTGCCGCTGCCTCGCTGGCACGGCTGGCCTCTACGCTAGCGCGCGCCGACATCAACGAGAAATAGGCCGAGGATGCATTGAGGAATACCGTTTGCAGCGTGGCATTGCCGCTGGCATTGGCGGCTGCCAGCAGTTCAAGGGCATTATCGATACCGGCCTCACGCCCGCCGAAATCGTAGAGCAGGTAGCTGGCCGAGAGCGAGGCGCTCTGCTGGTTTGTGACCGTATGGGTCGCCCCGGTCGCAGAAGCACTGTGACTGGCGGCTCCCGACAGCGACAGCGTCGGCAGGCGCGACGACTCGCTGACCCCGAGCTGGGCTGCGGCACTTCTGGCTGAAGCCCAGGCAGCACGCGTCTGCGGATTGTTGCACAGGCTGAACTGCACAATATCAGCCAGCGACAACACCTTTCCTTCGATCCTGATATCGCAGATACCGGCATCGCTGGGTGTGCGCGCCACCTTATCCGCGGTGGAAAACGGATCATCCAGACCGGATGCCGCAACTGGCAGTGAGGCAGTCAGTGCTATAAGAAACAGGGCTGCGAAATAAGCATTTTTCGTCATGGGGTGTCTTGCTAACATAATCAGAGTGCAGGGAAAATCACATTTACACTCCTTTACATTTGCTGGCTGAATAGACCATCTTCTCCCGCACCGCTTAAGAGAAGCGAGCGCATGGAAAGCGAGCCCATACTCACGGAATCGTTGAAAAAGCTGAGCCGCTCTTCGGGTTGTTGCATGCCGAGGATATAGAGAAGCGGAAGGAAGTGTTCATTGGTAGGGACCGAACGACGTGCCGCTTCTCCCAGCTTCTCGTAGTGGATTATGGCATCCTGATTGCCGGTCACGATCAGGTCGCGAATGCGTTCATCAAACTCAATCGCCCAATCGTACCTGGCCGCTTCCTGCCACACCACATCGCGCAGGGAGTGAACAATATTGCCGCTGGCCACGATCAATATCCCGCAGCGGCGCAGAAATGCCAGCCTGCGTCCCATCGCATAGTGAAACTCAGCCGGCTTGCTGCGATCAAGACTCAGTTGCACAACAGGGATATCAGCATCAGGAAACATCGGCAGCAGCACCGACCATACCCCGTGATCCAGACCGCGCTGTGCATCGATCAGCACATCGGGCAGGGCATCATGCACACGCTGAGCCAGCCCGGGTGAACCCGGTGCCGGATAAGACACATCAAACAAGGCCTGAGGGAAACCGTAGAAGTCGTGAATCGTATCGGGGGCTTGGGAACCACTCACATAACAACCGTCTGTTTCCCAGTGCGCCGAAATGCACAGAGTCGCCGCCGGCCGGGGAAGGCTTTTTCCCAACGCCTGCCATGTACGCCTGTAAGTGCTATCAACAATGGTATTCATCGGATTTCCGTGCCCGACAAACATGGCCGGCATGCACACACCTGTTTCGGGAAACGGTGAGCGGTCTCGCGTCACGTGTGGTCGAATTCCTCACAAAGCAGGCTGCTCTTATCGCTTTTCTTAACTCGATGCACGAGATCCTCAGCGAATTCCATGGCCTGATCGGTGCTGATGTCCGGATTCTCGATCACCGCCACGCCGATGCTGAAGCCTATGGGCCAGCCTTCAGTCTGCGCCCTTTCAATGAGGAGAAGATGTAGCTCGGCAAACAGCTTGCGGGCAGTGTCGGGATCGGTATTGGGTAGCAGAACGGCAAATTCATTGCCGCCAACGCGTCCGAAAACATCGGTCTTTCGCATGGACCTTTTCAACATGCCGACAACAGTTCTTAATACCTCGTCGCCAAAGCCATGTCCGTGCTTGTCGTTCAGGTTGCTGAAATCGTCGATGTCGATAAAACCAAGTGCCATCGGTGATTGCTTGCGATTGGCCAGAGGAAAAAGCACATCGCATTTCTCCCTGAAGGCCAGTCTGTTCGGTGCATCCGTCAGTGGATCGACGCGCGCCAGCGTCTTCTCGATTTCCAGACGCATGCGGACTGCCGTAATCAGCTTGGTAATCAGGATGAAGAAGGAGAAACGAACCCCACCGTTCCAGTAGGCATACCAGTCGTGGCTATAGGGATGCGCATCAATAATGTCGACAAAGAGCCATACCATGGCCGAGAGCAGTGAAATAATCCAGCCCATGCCCCGGTTGCCGTACCAGGCAGCAAGCATCACGGGCAGCACATAGAATATGAAATAGGTTAATTCATAGCCGGTCATAAAATCGACGACTCCGTCGAATATAACAAGCACAAGGCTATACAGGAAAATCAGGCCGCGGGGCTTACCTTCAAAAAGATAATTCAGAATTTTGATCATGGGTTAATCCCGATTCGCTCGTTTACACATCACCCACATTCAGAATCCATCCACGTCATCTGATGGGTCGGCAAGGGCCGCCGGCTCGGTCAGATGCTTGGGTAACTCTTTCTGCGTCTTTCCGGCTAGCCTGCCGAGCGTGGAAATCTGATTGATCACATTGCCGGGACCGGTCTTGATGCGGTTCAACGAGGTCTCATAAGCCTTCTGAGCCTGCTCCAGACGCGTCCCGATCTCCTCAAAGGATTCGACAAAGCTTGCCATCTTATCGTGCAACTTACCGGCTCGATCAATCAGCTTGATCACATTTTCGCTCTGCCGCTCGTAGCGCCACAACTGCTCGACCAGTTTCAGGGTTGCATACAGGGTGGATGGCGTGACCACGGCAACGCCCTTGTCAAAAGCTGCCTCGAAGATGCCCTGATCTTCTTCAATGGCCATCATATAGGCCCCTTCGATGGGCATAAACATCAACACATAATCCGGCGAGTTCAGGCCGGGAAGCTGGGCATAATGCTTGTCGGCAAGGCCTTTGATATGCGATTTCATGCTGTTTACATGCGTCTTGATGTGCTTCTTGCGCTCTCCGGCATCAACGGCGCTGACGGCACGCTCGTAATCGGTCAGTGACACCTTGGAATCGATGATGATGTGTTTCTCGCCCGGCATGCGCACAATCACGTCCGGACGCAGGCGTTTATTCACATCGATAGTGGTCGAATCCTCGCGCAGAAACTCGTGACCCTCACGCAGGCCCGATGTTTCCAGAATGCGCTCCAGAATCATTTCACCCCAGTTACCCTGTGTCTTACTCTCACCCTTCAGGGCTTGGGTCAGCCCCACAGCATCCTCGGACATCTGGCGATTCAGCTTTTCCAGCTGGGCCAGATGCTCTTTGAGCGAGGCACGATCCTTGGCGTCGTTGAGATGTACCTCGTCCACACGTTTGCGGAACTCGCCAAGTTGCTCGCGCACCGGTTTGAGAATTTCATCCATGCCGCTGCGGTTCTGCTCCGAGAAGGCTTTTCCCTTCTCTTCGAAAATCTGATTGGCTAGCAGCTTGAACTCGTTGCCCAGCTTCTGCTTTGCCTCATCCAGCAAGGCCAGCTTCTCAAGGGCGGCCTT
Organism: Zetaproteobacteria bacterium CG1_02_55_237; assembly: GCA_001871195.1. Classification (GTDB taxonomy): domain Bacteria; phylum Pseudomonadota; class Zetaproteobacteria; order Mariprofundales; family Mariprofundaceae; genus UBA1543. Next base: position 39,227 of record MNXA01000048.1, on the reverse strand, counting down.
GCGCTCTTCGCCCATGCGGGTTTCGAGTTCTCTGATATTGGATTTATAGTCGGATAGTTCGCGATTCAGGACATCAATCGTAGCGGCATCGCTTGCGATTTTCTGATTTAACTCCTGCATCTGCCTTTCAGCATTCTGCACTCGCTCGCCGAGTTGGGCATTACTAACCTGCAGGCTGGTCGCCTCCCCTGTCTGCAATGCAATGCGCTCTTCAAGTCCTGTGATGACCTTCTTCTGTTTGCTGTAACTGATCAACCAGCCGATGGTAAGAAGGGCCGCAAGGAGCAGCAGTCCGACGGCTACCGGCTCATTAAACACCCCCCAGCCGTTCAATACTTATCCTTTCAACAGGCCTGAAACAGACGCCAAAGCCTCTTTCAGTTTGGATGCATCGGTGCCACCGGCCATGGCCATATCCGGTTTGCCACCGCCCTTGCCGCCACAGATGATGGCTACATCACGCACGATATTGCCGGCATGGTATTTGCCAAGCAGATCAGGGGTGACACCGGCAATCAACTGCACCTTCGGCCCATTCTTCATGCCGAACACAATCACGCCGGATTTCATCTTGCCCTTGGCCTTGTCCATGAAGTCGCGAAAATCGGCTACACCGCTTACCTCAGCAGTAAGCAGCTTCACGCCGTCAACATCAACCGCCGTGGCAATCAGATCATCGAGAATACCGGTGGACTGCTTGGCCTGCAGGCTGCTCAGTGCCTTCTCGGCCTCCTTCAACTTCGCCTGCAGTGCAACAACCGCATCGGATGTCTCAGCGGGGCGTACCTTAAGATGCCCTGCAGCCTCACTCAGGTGCTCCACATCAGCGACAAAACTCTTATACGCCCCTTCACCGGTCATGCCCTCAATACGGCGCACACCGGCAGCAATACCGGCCTCGGAAACAATACGGAACGGACCGATATCACCGGTGCGCGACACATGCGTGCCACCGCACAATTCAGTGGAGAAGCCAGCCGAAACAACGCGGACTTCTTCACCGTACTTCTCGCCGAACAGTGCCATGGCACCGGAGGCAATCGCCTCATCCTGCGTCATCAGCTTGGTATCCACGACATCGTTGGCCCAGATGGCTGCATTCACCTTTGCCTCAATCGCCGCCCTCTCTTTGGCGGAAACAGGCTGATGGTGCGAGAAATCGAAACGCAGGCGCTCGGCATTAACCAGTGAACCCGCCTGCTTCACATGCTCACCCAGCACCTCGCGCAGCACGGCATGCATCAGATGGGTAGCGGTATGATTGCGGCGGATTGCATCGCGCCGTGCACCTTCCACCTCAAAACGGGCCGTGCCGCCGCTCTTGATTGTGCCCTTGCTTACCTTGCCAATATGCACGAACAGGTCGGCAAGCAACTTCTTCGTGTCAGAAACAAGGAATGTCGCATCACCGGCAGTAATTACACCGGTATCACCCACCTGCCCGCCGGACTCTCCGTAAAACGGAGTCTGGTTGGCAATCAGCCAGCCCTCTTCGCCTTCACAAAGGCTGGCAACAGCATTGCCTTCCTTGATAAGCCCGGTAAGCACGCCCTCGGCCTTCTGGGTGGTGTAACCGAGAAACTCGGTCGGCCCGTGCTTCTCACGCAATTCGAACAATGCCTTGGGGATAGCAGACTCGCCGCTTCCACCCCATGCCGCACGGGCACGCTCACGCTGCTCCTGCATGCAAGCCTCGAAACCCGGCATATCCAGCGCAACATTTCTGTTTCTCAGGATGTCTGCAGTCAGATCAGTAGGAAATCCAAAGGTGTCGTACAGGGTGAACAGGGTCTTGCCCGGAATCGTGCCGCCATCGCCGGCATCATCAACCGCCTGCTCCACCAGCTTCAATCCCTTGTCCAGCGTCTTGATGAAACGCTCTTCCTCAATACGAATCACCTGCTCAATATTGCCCTGTGCCTCGGCAAGCTCGCGGAAATGGCCGCCCATCTCGCGTACCAGTGTATCCACCAGGCGATAGATAAAGGCCTCGTTCATACCCAGCAGACGCCCGTGACGGCAGGCACGACGCAAAATGCGACGCAGCACAAAACCGCGCCCCTCATTGGAGGGCAACACGCCATCGGCCATCAGGAAGGAAACCGAACGCAGATGATCGGCCAGCACACGCAGGGAAACATCCTGCTCTTTATGCTCGCCGAATTTCACGCCGGTGACATCGCAGGCCGCGGCAATCAGCTTTTTAAACAGATCGATGCTGTAGTTGTCATTCGTGCCCTGCATGACGGCCGCCATGCGCTCGAGACCCATGCCGGTATCCACCGATGGCTTGGGCAAGGGATTCAGATTGCCCTCTTCGTCGCGATCGTACTGCATGAAAACCAGATTCCAGATTTCGACGAAACGGTCGCCATCCTCATCCGGTGTGCCCGGAGGACCACCGGGGATATGTTCGCCGTGATCGTAGAAGATTTCAGAGCATGGGCCGCAAGGGCCGGTGTCGCCCATCGACCAGAAGTTATCCTTGGCACCGATGCGGGCGATACGGCTGGTCGGGATACCCACCTCTTTGGCCCAGATATCGTAAGCCTCATCATCTTCTTCAAAAACGGTAACAAAGAGACGCGAAGCATCGAGCTTCATCTCGACGGTGAGGAATTCCCAGGCGTAGGCAATCGCCTGTTGTTTGAAATAGTCGCCGAAGGAGAAGTTGCCCAGCATTTCAAAGAAGGTGTGATGGCGTGCGGTGTGGCCGACATTCTCCAGATCGTTGTGCTTGCCACCGGCACGCACACATTTCTGGCTGCTGGTTGCGGTAGTATAGGGACGCGATTCATTGCCGAGAAAGACATGCTTGAACTGCACCATGCCTGCATTGGTGAACATCAGAGTGGGGTCGCCATGTGGCACAAGCGAGCTTGAGGCAACAACCGCATGGTCCTTGCCTGCAAAATAATCGAGAAATCTGGTACGAATCTCCGAAGTGTTCACCTAATCCTCCGCAACGGGTACATCATTATTTTCCTTAAGGGCGCGCAGAATCGTAGCAGCATCAAAGCCTTTGTTCTGCAAAAATCGCGCATGCCGCTGCCAGATGCGCTCGTCCTCATGGCGCAGACCCTGCGGGTCGCGCCGATTGATCAGTTGGCGGCACACGGCAAGCGCATCAAAATCATCCTGCGCCGCCTGCAATGCATCCTGCAATGCCCCTTCTTCAAGCCCGCGACGCCTCGCCTTCTGCGCCGCCAGCCAGGGGGACTCTCCGCCTCGCATACGCATGCGCAGGAATGCCTCGGCAAAACGCGCTTCACTCAGGTAACCCTCGTCCTGCAGGCGCGCGATCACCGTCGCAATCACTTCATCGGCATAGTCGCGCTGCCGCAGCTTGGCACGCAACTCGGCAGCACAATGTTCACGCCTGCCCAGTGCCCGCACCGCACAGGCATATGCGGCCAGCTCTGTTTTGTCCAAAGAGGAGTCCGGAAAAACCTATTCGGCGGCGGGTTTGGCGGCAGGTTTGTTCGCCGATGCTCTGGCGGCCTGCTCCGCAGCAGCCTTCAAGCCCAATTTGGCGCGAATATCTGCCTCGACTTCAGCCATCATCTCGGGATGGTCCTTGAGATACTGAATAGCATTCTCGCGTCCCTGCCCGATGCGCTCGTTACCTTTGGCATACCAGGCACCGCTCTTGTTCACCAGATCATGCTCCACGCCCATATCCAGCACCTCGCCGGCATGGGAGATACCTTCACCGTACATGATGGAGAAATTAGCCTGACGGAATGGTGGACTTACCTTGTTTTTCACCACCTTCACGCGGGTTTCGTTGCCCAGCACCTCATCGCCCTTCTTGATGGAACCGGTGCGGCGAACATCGAGGCGCACCGAGGCATAGAATTTCAGCGCGTTACCGCCGGTGGTCGTTTCTGGATTGCCGAACATCACACCGATCTTCATGCGAATCTGGTTGATGAACAGCACCATGGTGCCGGAGCGATTAATCGAACCGGTCAGCTTGCGCAGGGCCTGGCTCATCAATCGGGCCTGCAAGCCCATGTGCGAATCGCCCATCTCGCCATCGATCTCAGCTTTCGGAGTCAGGGCTGCCACGGAGTCGACAACGATAATATCCACTGCACCTGAGCGGGTCAGCATATCGACGATCTCCAGTGCCTGTTCGCCTGAATCCGGCTGACTGATTAGCAGTTCATCCACATTAATGCCGAGATTGGCGGCATAAACCGGATCAAGCGCATGCTCGGCATCGATAAAGGCACAGGTGCCGCCCTTTTTCTGCGCCTCGGCCACTGCATGCAGGGCCAACGTGGTCTTGCCGGAGGATTCCGGTCCGTAGATTTCCACCACCCGGCCGCGCGGATAACCGCCCACGCCGAGAGCTGCATCCAGAGCCAGCGAACCGCTCGGAATCACATCCACAGAAACGTGTGCCTGCTCGCCGAGCCGCATCACCGTTCCCTTGCCGAACTGGCGTTCAATCTGACTTAGGGCGCTATCCAGCGCCTTGGATTTATCTGACATGATGATTCCCCTTGAATTCAAAAGCTTCCACAAGCCGGTAGATCGGCCCCTGCGGCCTTAATTGAGAGGCGTACAGGCTGACAGCACCGACGGTCCATTCAAGCACCGGTAAATCGGGCAATGACTGCCAGACTTCTCCCCCCAGCGGCGCAGCATCCGGAAGTGCACGGGCCAATGTAATATGGCCGCGAAATGGCGCTTCCTTGGCGGTATGTTTGCGAAGCGTAACATGCCCCGCCAGACGGCAACAACGGGCAAGATATGCAAGGTCTTTTGCTCCATCCACAGACCCGACACCGCCCCAGAAAACGCGCGGCCGGGAGGCATTGGGAAACACCCCGCAAGCACCGGTTCGCAAAATCAACGGAGATGCCGTGGCTGCACAGTCGGCCAGAGCTTCCGCCAGATCATCCACCTCGTCTCCTCTCACCTCGCCATAAAAAGCCAGCGTGACATGCCAGTTGCGCACAGCGACATCGCGCCAGTCGCCAGCAGGCAGGTGAACACAGGCCGCCGCCCACCACGCGGCTATTTCCTGACGAATATCTTCAGGCACATCAACAGCGGCAAATAATCGCATGGCCTCAAACTAACCATTGGACAGCATAAAAAAAGAGGGCTGCCAGCAGGCAGCCCTCCTTGATGATTCAGCGCCCCGCAAGCGAGGCGATAACGCGCCTATTCCAGCATTCTGTCCAGCAGCGGCTTGGACATGAACACCCCGACCACACGCCAGATCAGCAGGCTGCCGTCCTTGGCGATATTCAGGGTCAGGACGTCTTCGGGATTTTCCTTGCTGGTCAAATCCACCGACAGATGGCTGTAGGACCAGTTTTTTGTTTTCCAGGAAAAATCAGTATACTCAAGACCATTCATTGTCTTTTTGACAAACCCGGCCTTGATCAGCAAATCGACCAGGTTGTCGGTCGTTATCTGCAACTTTGGACTGGTTACCACCACATCCATAGAGGCCGCATACTTGTCGTTCGGGTCCTTGACCACATTGTCCAGAATGCCGGGCATCTGACCGAGAATGGTGCGATTCGTCTTGTCGAAATTAATACCGTCGACCATCGTCGCAGCATCATTCTTCAACACGCCGTCATGCAGATTGCCCCTCTCAACGTAAAGGCCACCATACGAGGCAAGCACAAGCACAAGGGCACAGCTCGAATAAAAAAGCGCCATGCGCAACCCATTGTTCTGTTTCTTGTATGCGGTTCCTTCAAAGACATCGTTGTGCGTCTTGATGGTTCTTACGATTTTTCCCTGCTTCTGCTTGGTCTCGGCCATGATTCGAATCTCCCTCGTCTATTAAAAATACGAGAGCGCAATTTAGCATAAGATGTAAGCGCAGCACAAGATTTGGCGACCCATGGCGATGCCATGCGTATTTTTCTTCCAAGACCTTTGGAAATTGCCCTGCATACCGCGTGCAGGTACATGACAATGGTCTAGAATAAGGTCTTTGGAGGGACGATATGCAAGTGAATATTGACTGGCTGGCCGAGAAATTACGCATTCAAGCACTGAACAAGGAACAAAGGGGAATTCTTGCGACAGCCTTTGAGTCCGAGTTTGTGCTCAAAGACATGCCGATTATTCATCAAGGCACATCGGTGCGCAGTCTATACGTGCTGCATTCCGGCAGCCTGCGCATTGTGCACAAGAACAACTTTCACCTCGCCACCCTGAACAAAAACTCACACAGCCGAACATTTGGGGAAATGAGCTTTTTCGGCGATGAGCCGGCCTCTGCCGATGTATATGCCGAGCAACCCTGCGAGGTTTACAAAATAACCTGTGAAAAGTTCCAGTGGCTGATGCAGAACCATGCCGACATCGCCATGAAGCTAATGGCTTTTGTGCTGCGTAATATGGGTGAGATCATTCGCAGCATGGATAATTCAAAGCACTAAAATCCTTTCACCACAAAGACACGAAGACACAAAGGTAAACCATCAATTATTGTCATTTCCACGCAGGCATGACGACCTTGTCTTAACTTTGTGTCTTCGTCCCCCAGGGGATATTCTCTTTCGCAAACGAAATTCACCAGATACCTTGGTGCTTAAACCTAGGGGTTAGGACGCCTGAAGCCCGTTCCAAGCAGGTAGATTTCGCTGGATGATTTGCGGCTGGCTGCAGGCTTGACGATCTTCATCTTGGCAAACCAACCGGTCATTTCTTTCCTGAAGGCATCGAAGCCATCGCCCATAAAGGTCTTGAGCAGCAGATTGCCTCCCTCGCGCAAATGATTCACCGCGAAGCTCAGGGTCTCATCGTTCAGGCCGATGGTGTGCGCCTGATCCACCAGCTTGTTGCCGCTCATCTCCGGTGCCATATCGGACACCACCATATCCACGCGACGCTCACCGACGGCCTCGCTCACCTCAGCCAGCGTCTTGGCTTCGGTGAAATCGCCCTGGATAAACGTCACCCGGCTGACCGGCTGCATATCCAATAAATCCACGCCGATCACCAACCCGGTCTCACCAACCCGTTGCACCAGTTCCTCGCACCACGATCCGGGCGCGCAGCCCAGATCGACAATCACCGCATTGCGTTTGATCTGCAACTGATTCTTCTCCAGCACTTCGGTGAGCTTGAATGCGGCGCGAGAACGCTTGCCCTCGGCCTGCGCACGTTTCACATGCGGGTCATTCGCATGCCGCTGATACCACGCCGAGGTTTTCCGTTTCGCCTTGCTTTTCGATTGCTGACTCATATCGCCAATGCTGGTGAGATTGGCGTCGATTGCAAAGAAAAAACACCCTGACGACAAGACCGGCATTTCTCGACGGGTGCGTGCCCGTGTTGTATTTGCCGATTAGGGAAATATGCATACACTTCCGCAAAGCTAGGAAAACATGCCGCCATCCGCCTCAGCGCCCATCCGGCAAGGGAGAAATACCATGAAAATAGCAATTGCAGGAACCGGCTATGTCGGGCTGTCCAATGCCGTGCTTCTGGCCCAGCACCATGAGGTCGTTGCGCTGGATATCATTGCCGAGAAGGTTGAGATGCTCAACCGCAAGCAATCTCCCATCGAAGACAAGGAGATCGAGGAATACCTGCAAACCAAGGCATTGAATCTTCGTGCCACAATGGACAAGAAGGAAGCCTACAAGGGCGCGGATTTCGTCATCATCGCCACACCAACCGACTACGATCCGGTGACCAATTATTTCAACACGCGTTCCATCGAGGCTGTGATTCAGGATGTAATACAAGCCAATCCGAGTGCGGTCATGGTGATCAAATCCACCGTTCCGGTCGGCTACACGGCTGCGACAAGGGAAAAGTTTGCCTGCGACAATCTCATCTTCAGCCCGGAGTTTCTGCGCGAAGGCATGGCACTATATGACAACCTTCACCCCTCCCGCATCGTGGTCGGGGAGCGCTCGGAACGGGCGCGAGTCTTTGCCGACCTGCTCCAGGAAGGGGCTATCAAACAGAATATTGACGTACTCTTTACCGACAGCACCGAGGCCGAGGCCATCAAACTGTTTGCCAACACCTATCTCGCCATGCGGGTTTCCTACTTCAATGAACTTGATACCTATGCAGCCACGCACGGGCTGGATACACGCCAGATCATTGAGGGTGTGTGCCTTGATCCGCGCATCGGAAGCCATTACAACAATCCTTCGTTCGGCTATGGCGGCTACTGCCTGCCCAAGGATACCAAACAGCTACTGGCTAACTACCGGGATGTGCCGCAGAACCTGATGCACGCCATCGTTGAGGCGAACACCACGCGCAAGGATTTCATTGCCAGCGATATCATCAAAAAGAACCCGCATGTGGTGGGTGTTTACAGACTCATCATGAAGGCTGGCTCTGATAACTTCCGCGCATCGAGCATTCAGGGAATCATGAAACGCATCAAGGCCAAGGGTATTGAAGTGATTATTTACGAACCTGCAATGGAGGAAGATGAGTTCTTCAAATCCCGCGTCATCAGGGATCTCGATGCCTTCAAGAAAGAATCCGATGTGATTATTGCCAATCGCATGTCCGATGCTCTGGCGGATGTCGCCAACAAGGTCTACACGCGCGATCTGTTCGGCAGGGATTCTTAGAAAGGGCTGAGCCCTTTCAGCTTATTCCTTCAGCTTCCAGCCGATAAGCCAGAGATACCAGCATGCGACCATGCAGACGATGGTTGCTGTAAGTACCACCCAGATGGCTGTCATGGGGTTGGTGTCACCGACACCGATAAAGCCGTAGCGGAATCCATCGATCAGGTAGAAGAAGGGATTGAAGGCATTTATTTGCTGCCAGAGCGGCGGTAACTGTTTCACCGAATAGAACACACCGGATAAGAAGGTCAGCGGCATGATCAGGAAATTACTGATCAGCGCCATATCATCGAATTTCTTCGACCACATACCGCCGATGATGCCAAATCCACCCATCAGGATGCTGCCACACACACCGTAGAACAGGATCAGTCCGATATGCTGAAAACCTAGCGAGGAAAACGGTGCAAGCACGGCCAGCAGCACGGCGGCAACAATCAACGCACGCAGCACGGCGGCGGCGAGGAATGCGGCGATGGCCTCAATGGCGGAAAGCGGAGCCATCAGCAGATAGATATGCACATTCATTACCTTACCCACAATGATGGAGCTTGAGGTGTTGGCAAAGGCATTCTGAAGCATCGACATCATCACCAGGCCCGGAATCAGGAAATCGAAATACGGCACGGATAAGCCCGGCACGCTGCGCTCGCCCATCGCATAGTGAAAAACCATCAGATAAAGAACCGCAGTCAACGCCGGGGCCACGATGGTCTGCATCTTCACCTTCATAAAGCGATGTGACTCGCGCACAAACAGCGTCCAGCAACCTCTGGGATTTACCGGCCACATCAGGCGTTCACCTTGGTTTGGTCCGCATTGGGTTGTTCGTCATGTTCATGGGTCAGGCGGATGAATACATCCTCCAGATCTTCCTGACGGATCCCTGCATCCTGCGGCGGGCCGAAACGCGTCACCGCTGCCTCATAGGCTGCATGAAAACTGGACGCTGCGCCCTCGACATGGCGCAGCGTCAGGCTCACACCCCTGCCATTGGTGCGCGGCTGGAAAGCGGCAAGCGCCACTTCATCATCCTCGCTGAGCACAAAGCTCTCGCCATAACTCAGCCACAGATAACGCCCTGCCACCTCGCGCATCAGCTCGCGCATCGGGCGATCCGCCACAACTTTACCCTTGTCCACAATGGTTACGTGATCGCAAAGCTCTTCGGCCTCTTCGAGATAATGCGTGGTGAGCAGGATGGTGGTCCCTGCGGCATTGAGCTCACGCATGAAATCCCACAAACGCCTTCTCAACTCCACATCCACACCGGCTGTCGGCTCATCGAGGATAACCAGCGGCGGCTTGTGCACCAGCGCCTGTGCCACCAAAAGCCTGCGACGCATGCCGCCGGAAAGCTGACGTGTGTTCTTGCCGCAATGTTCGGTCAATTCGAGGCGGGCCAGCAATTCATCGATCCATGCCATATCGGGCTTTACGCCGAACATGCCGCTGCTGATTTTCAGCACCTCGCGCGGATTGAAAAAGGGGTCGAAGGCCACCTCCTGCGGCACCACGCCCATGCGCCGCTTGCACCATGCCCTATCGGCAAACAGATCATGGCCGAACAGGGTGGCCGAGCCTTCGCCCGGACGCACGATATCGGCAAGTATATTGATCAGCGTGCTCTTGCCTGCTCCATTCGGGCCGAGCAGGGCATAGAAAGAACCGGCAGGCACCTCAAGACTGACGCCTTTGAGCGCCTGCTTGCCGTTGGCATAGCTTTTGGTGAGCCCTTTGACCTGTAGTGCGAATTCAACCATGACGCAATGCTACGCCCTCTGTCCCATAAGAAAATGCATCACAATCAAACGGGCTATAAAAAAACGGAGCCCGAAGGCTCCGCAATGTTGATGCGCCCAGAGACATCAGTAACCGGCGTTGGCGCAGCCTGTGCTGCTCTCGGCCGGGGTGAAGGATTTGCCGCAACCGCAACTCGAAGCGGCATTGGGATTGCGGATCACGAAAGACTCACCCTGCAGCGAGGTTTGATAATCGACCTCGGCACCCTTGAGCATATCAAGGCTCATGGCATCGACGAGCAACTTGACGCCCTGCGATTCAACCACGGTATCATCCACCTTCACCTCTTCATCAAAGGTAAAGCCATACTGGAAGCCGGAGCAACCGCCACCGGATACGAAGATGCGCAGATGCAGGGCATCGTTGCCCTGCTGCTCAAGCAGGCTATGAATTTTCCCTGCGGCCGACTCGGTTAACTGAAGACTCATTTAAGCTCCTTGGGCCTCAACCCTGTTCATTTTATTGGCAGATACATCATGCAGCCGCCAATCTATACATCAAATTATTAATTCGGAGTGAATTGTTCCAGATTCGTTTCTTGCAGGCAACCACACAACAAATGCAGGGCATGCACCACCGTCCTGTTGCGCACCTCGGCTCGCGAACCGGGAAAATGATGACAGGCGCTGTGCACGGTACCATCGGGCAAGGCCGCTGCAATCCACACGGTACCTACCGGCTTGTCCTCACTGCCGCCGCCGGGTCCGGCAATACCGCTGACCGCAACACAGGCATGTGTCGCATCGCTTCCAGCCCTGGCCATCGCCTCGGCCACCTCGCGGCTGACTGCACCGTACTTCTCAAGCAATTTACCCGACACACCAAGCAGGCGCTGCTTGGCTTCATTGCTATAGGTCACCCAAGCACAATCCAGCACCTCGGAAGAACCCGGCAGGCGGCTCAGACGCTCGGCCATGCCCCCTGCCGTGCACGACTCGGCAAAACGTACCTTCAGACCACGCGATCTGAGTGCCTGCATCAGCGACTCTTCAGGCAGATAACCACCATCGTTGAGCAGTTTGGAATCATCCTCCGGAGCCATGGATGAGGCGCAAAGACCGGCTTCCAATGGGCATGTACAGGTCGGTGCATCGCCTGTCTCCAAAAGGGATACATAAAGCGGCGACAGCGGTTGCGCATCATTCAACAGATTCAGCCAGAGTTGCCGGTCAAAAGCGATATCGCCAAGCGGCAGCAGGAGCACGCGCGAAGGAGCGGGGCTATTCCTGAAAGACCAAGCATGACGCGTTGGGTTTTCGAGGGCAAAGGGAGTGATGCCGAGCAGGCCAAGCGTGCCGTCGTCACTCGCCTGAATACGACGTCCGAAATGCAATGCTACACGCAACAATTCGGCCTCGGAGGCGAAAAACACATGCCAGTCGGCGGCACGTTTCCATGCCTCCTGCTCCAGCATGCAGACATCCACCGATTGTGCGCCGGCAGACTGCAGCCATGCCTTCAGCCAACCTTGCGTGATGCCTGCGGCAAACAGTGAAGCCAGACCGGCCTCGCTAAGCACCAGTTGCGCGCGCAATGCAGTACCGTTCATGTCAGCAACCCGGTCTGTAGCAGCACAAGATGCCCGGCCCCAAGACTTAAGCCCGCATACACTGCCGCCAGCAAATCATCGGCATGAATCGACCACCATGCAGGCCCCAAATGCTCGACTCTTCGAATCAGGCCCGGTTTCCAGATATCAAACAGGCGGAAAGCAGCAAAGGCAAAGACAAAGGACCACCAAGTTACCCCCAACAGAGGAACGGCAAGCATCAGGGTCAACCATTGCCCCAGCCATTCATCAATCACCACCCAGCCGGGATCCTTGTCGGCCAGATGCGGCAAGGCAATAAAGGTGGACCAGCAGGCCAGCGGGATAAAAAGCAGAAACATGCCCAACAGCCCGGGAAGACCATACGTGGCAAGCATCCACCATGCCGGCAGTAGTGCTACCAGACTGCCGAAGGTGCCGGGCGCCTTGGGCAACCAGCCGCTACCAAAACCGGCCGCAATAAGGCGCGCCAGACCAAGCGTTCTGGGTAAAAGTTCCGGACTAGGCAAAATGATCAAACCCTCGTTGTGTAATATTCAGCTCAAGACCATCAAGCATCGCACGCACCCCTTTGCCAGACCTGCATCGACCAATGCGTACAGCTAACGGTAAAAGCGTATCACGCAAGGCAACGGGCGCTGTACAGACAAGGGCGTAATCCTCGCCACCAGTCAGCACAAGATTGGCCGCGTCGTCCTTACCCAGCAACTGTTCAAGATGCTTGAATGAGGGAATCAGGGAAAGCTCGATTTCCATACCCACGCCGGAGGCCTCGGCCAAATGCTCGCTATCGGCCAGCAGACCGTCGCTGACATCAATGCAGCAGCGCACCCCGCCCTGACGCAGGACTATACCCTCGGCGAGACGCGGCTGCACATAGCTGAAAGCCTGCATCGTCTGTGCACATGAATCCCCCTGCTGCCATTGGCGCAGGGCTTGCGCCGCGAATCCCAACTCGCCGCACAACCAGATATCATCGCCATCCTGCGCCGCATCGCGGCGCATGGCCGTGCCCTTGGGCAGAACACCGGCAACCGTCACCGCCAGACTGTTGTCCTTCGCTTTTACAGTGTCCCCGCCCGCCAGTTCAATGCCGCTTTCATTAAGCGCTGTGGCGATGCCATCGCCCATCATCTCGGCAGCTGCTGCATCACACAGCGCAGCACAGACCCAAACCCAGCAGGCCTGTGCACCCATGGCAGCCAGATCGGAAAGGGCGGCATTCACCGCCCGGCAGGCGGCATGTTCAAGTGGGAAATTGTGCGGCCAGTGCACCCCGGCCAGCGACATATCTGTGCTGACAACGAGTTCGTAACCATCGGGCACGCTATGCACGGACGCATCGTCGCCGCCGGAAATTGTGGTCAGGGAATGTTTAAAAGGAAGTTTGGCCCGGAAGGCGTGATCGATCAGATCGAATTCGCTCATTGATACCATGACCTGATGCCGGTACTGCCCTGCATCCTGTTATCGCTTCTTGCTGCCGCTTTCCTGCTTACGCAGATTCTTTGACAAACCATCCAGCACGCCATTCACAAAGGAACGCCCCGGCTCATCGGCATAGGCCTTGGTCAGTTCAAGCGCCTCATTGATAATCACCCGGTAGGGAATCTCCATCCGGTTCATCATCTCCCAGATGGCCAAACGCAGCACATTATGCTCCACATGTGCGATACTTTTCAGGCTGCGCCCGCGTACCGCACCGGAGATCATCTCATCGATCTTATCCACCTGCTCAACTACACCGAGCACCATCTCGCGCAGATAATCCTTATCCTGATCGCCACGGTCTTCTTCAACCAGGCGACCGGCCAGCAGCCCGGGAATGGCTGCGCCATCCTGCCCGGCACTATGCCATGCATACAGAGTTTCCAGAGCTGATTGTCTTGCCTTATGCCGATTTGCCATCAGGCCTCCCATTGCCGCAACAGATTTGCGACTTCCACTGCGGTCAGGGCCGCCTCGGCACCCTTGTGACCATGTGCGCCACCAATGCGCTCGACGGCCTGTTCATGGGTATCAACGGTCAATACACCGTTACCGACGCCGATATCTCCACGTGCTGCCACAGCAGCAATCATATCCATCGACACCCGGCAAACATGTTCGAAATGTGCGGTGCCGCCACGAATCACGCAGCCCAAGCAAACGAGTGCATCATAGCGCCCGCTATCCGCCATGCGCGCAGCTATGGTGCCGATCTCCAGCGCACCGGGCACAAGCACAATATGGATATCCGACTCTTCAGCGCCGTGCTCCAGCAGGGCTGATCTGGCCCCATCGAGCAATGCATCGGTAATATCCTCATTGAAACGGCTGACAATCACGCCAATGTGCATACCACTGGCATCCACGCTCCCGGCCAGTTGTGGTGCATCCAGGCTCATTCGCGCTCCCTCTTCATATCCAGCAAATGACCCATTCTGTCTCGCTTGGTGGTCAGGTATCCGATATTTTCATCATGCGCACCAACTTCCAGTGCCACACGTTCGCAAACCTCCAGGCCGTAACCATCGAGCCCGACAATCTTCTTCGGGTTGTTGGTCAGCAGATTCAGCTTGCGCAGACCCAGATCGCGCAGGATTTGTGCACCGATACCATAATCCCTGAGATCGGCACGAAAACCGAGTTTCTTGTTCGCATCCACCGTATCGTGCCCGGCATCCTGCAATTTATAGGCCTTGAGCTTGTTGAACAGGCCGATACCACGGCCTTCCTGACGCAGATAAAGAATCACACCGCAGCCGGCCTCAGCCACCTGCCGCATCGCAGCATGCAGCTGCGAACCACAATCGCAACGCCGCGAGGTAAACACATCGCCAGTCAGGCATTCGGAGTGCACGCGCACCAGACAAGGCGTGTCACCATCCGGCTCGCCCATGACCAGGGCCACATGCTCAGCCTTATCGACGACATTGGAATATCCAACCATACGGAAATCACCGAATTCGGTCGGCAGGCGCACCTCAACTTCGCGTTTGACCAATGAATCATGCTTCAGGCGATGGCGAATGATATCGGCAATACAGCCCACCTTCAGGTTATGTTTCAGAGCAAATTCCATCAGTTCCGGCATGCGTGCCATGCTGCCGTCCTCGTTCATGATCTCGCAGATCACGCCCGCCGGCTTTAATCCGGCAAGGTTCACCAGATCGATACTGGCCTCGGTATGCCCGGCGCGCACCAGCACACCGCCCTTCTGGGCCATCAGCGGAAAGATGTGCCCTGGGCTGACCACGTCGGTCGGCCCGGAATTCTCACTGGAAGCCACGCGAATAGTATGCGCACGGTCAAAGGCGGAAATCCCTGTTGTCACACCTTCAGCTGCCTCAATGGACACGGTGAATGCAGATTTGAATTTAGCATTCGAGTCCTTGACCATCAGCGGAATATTCAGGCGCGTTACCTGCTCCTCAGTCAGGGCAAGACAAATCAGGCCACGCGCATGGGTGGCCATGAAATTAACGGCTTTGGGGGTGACCCACTCGCCCGCCATCACCAGATCGCCCTCATTTTCCCGATCTTCATCATCGGCGAGGATAATCATGCGACCGGCGCGCAATTCCTCAATCAGCTCTTCACAACTGGCCAGCTTCATCCTGTAAGTTCTCCTGATTGTTCCGGCTGTGCCGGTTGTCCTTGTTGTGCCATCAAACGTTCGACATAGCGTCCGAGCAGATCGGTCTCAATATTGACGGCATCACCCGCCTTCAGATCGCCGAGGTTGGTGTTCGCCAGCGTATGCGGAATGAGGTTCACGGTAAAGCCGTGATCATCGGCCTCGTTCACTGTCAGGCTTACACCATTCACTGCCACCGAGCCCTTGTGCACCACATAGCGCAACAACTCTTTAGGCAGAGAATAGCGCATAAAACGGTGCTCACCGATTTCTTTCAGTTCTTCCAGCCTGCCAAGACCGTCCACATGGCCGCTGACCATATGCCCGCCGAGCGCATCACCCATGCGCAGTGCAGGCTCAAGATTGACCCTGCGTCCTTCCTCTGCATAAGCAAATACGGTCAATTTAAGCGTTTCCAACGACAAGGTGACATCAAAACTGTCAGAACAAATAGTGGTTGCCGTCAGGCAGCAGCCATCCACGGCAATGGAATCGCCGATATGCCAGTTGGATGTATCCAACGAGGTTGAAATACTGAAATGGGCTTGTGCCTGCTCGTGCCTGATACACGAGATGCATCCCACATCCTGAATAATGCCGGTAAACATGTGGCCGCACTCTAACCGGCATGTCCGGCCGATGCATCCGCAAACATTGCAGGTTTATTGTGCAAGACCAATCGGGAGATATCGCTCTCCCCTCGGCATGCGCCATAGATGCATCAAGCCAGTCCGCATGACTCACCCCTTGCGAATGCCTCCATCCGTCGGCATCGTGCAAGCGCATGAATGCAGACCTGAACCTCGTCCTCTTCGAACCGGAGATACCGCCTAACACAGGCAATATCGCCCGTCTCTGCGCTGTCTGAATACATAGGGGAAAAACGCTTTCCCCTCATCATGCGGAACAAGTCCGCATGACTCACCCCTTGCGAATGCCTCCATCCGTCGGCATCGTGCAAGCGCATGAATGCAGACCTGAATCTCGTCCTCTTCGAACCGGAGATACCGCCCAATACTGGAAATATCGCCCGCCTCTGCGCTTGCACGGGCATCCACCTGCATCTGGTGCACCCGCTGGGCTTTACAATTGACGACAAGCAACTCAAGCGGGCCGGACTGGACTACTGGCCTTACCTGAATGTTCGGGAGTACAAGGACTGGGCTGAGGTTCGGCATACACTGAAGGATCACAACTGGTACGGACTGAGTACCAAAGCAGGACAAACAATCTGGCAGACACGGTTCTCCCCCGGTGATGTTCTGGTCATGGGACCGGAATCACGTGGTCTGCCCGAGCATGTGTTAAATGAGATCAGCCCGCTGCGCATTCCCATGCGCCACGATGCCCCGGTTCGCTCACTGAATCTTTCTTCCGCCTGTGCCATCGTTGCTTATGAAGCCTTGCGACAAATGAATACGCTGACGGAATAGTTGCAAAGGGTTGTGCAGCCCCGTTTCAAGCCCTTTATGCTGCATCTCATTCAGACTTATCCACCATCCCGCATGCGTTATAAATGTTCATGTGATTTCGCCAAGGATATGAATCCATAACATTAACATTATTATACAACTGATTGTTTAATATATTTTTTTTGTAATGACTAAATTTTAATCCCCACTTAACAAATATGAGTCCGGCCTGTCACGTATGGATTTAGCAAAAGTTATTCAGCAAGTTATCCACAGGCATTGTGGACAACTCGGCTTAGCCCTTGAAACACAAGCCCTTCAGGCAATTTCTCTGCCCAACTGTCAGGAATAATGTTTCGAACGATACCCTCACGCAGATAATTTTACCCCTTTACCCCCGAGCCTCATACGTCAACAATAGCGGGCATGACTTGGACGCTTTCCAATCAACTGACTGTTTCTCGCGTACTGCTGATTCCTCTGCTTGCGATTGCCTTTTACGTTCCGGGGAAAGCAGGTTATGTTCTGGCTGCAGCATTGTTCGGACTTGCCTCAGCCACCGACTGGCTGGACGGCTATCTGGCCCGCAGTCGCAACGAGATCACGGCCTTTGGGCGCTTCCTTGATCCTGTAGCCGACAAGTTGCTCGTCGCCACAGCCCTCGTCCTGCTGGTGGAAGCCGATCGTGCTCCTGCCCTGCTGGCCGCCATCATCATTGGTCGTGAGATCGTAATCAGTGCACTGCGCGAATGGCTGGCGCAGGTTTCCAGCATTGTTCATGTCTCTTCACTGGCGAAATGGAAAACTGCCGTGCAGATGGTGGCGGTTGTCTGCCTGCTTCTGCATATCACGGTTTTTGGCATCAATATGCACCTGACAGGCATTGTCCTGCTGTGGATAGCCGCTCTGCTCACCCTGTGGTCAGCTTATGAATACCTGCGTGATGCATGGGGTGTGCTGATTGACGACGACACCCCTAGCGAAAACGATAAAGAGCAACCTGTCATCACAAGCTCCGGCGGTCTTAAAGCCGACAGCTGATAAGTCCGGCGATTTCCTCGTCGCTTAACACAATGGGATTGGTCTGCATGCTGTTGCCACGGCTGTTTGCTACAATGCGCGGAATATCGTCCTGAGCAACCCCGTATTCACCCAGCCGTTTCATCTTCAAGCCCTCGCACCATCCTTCAAGCACAGCAAGCAAAGCATCAAGTGCGACATCATCAGGCATCATTGCATCATCAACCAATAAACGCCCTGCTTCAGCATATTTACCCAGTGCCGGATTGCCCGGCTCTCTGGACTGCATGGCAGATATGTTCAATTGTGTCGCCGCATGCAGCAGCGTACCGCAGACCACACCGTGCGGAATCGGGAAGAATGCACCCAGTGGCGATGCCAGACCGTGTACGCTGCCCAGCCCTGCATTGGCCAAAGTCAGGCCGGAGAGAGACGATGCATAAAGCATGGCGCTGCGCGCCTCAATCCGTTCGCCTTGTTCCACTGCTGTCAGCAGATGATCACGTACCATCTGCATACCACTTAAAGCCAGTGCATCGGTCATCGGATTCGCGCGACTGGAAACATACGACTCAAGCAACTGGGTAAAGGCATCCATACCACATGCGGCGGTAAGCTCGGGAGGACAGGAAAGGGTCAATTCCGGGTCAAGAATAATGTGCCGGGCAACCAGCATCTCGTCGCGAAACGATTTCTTGTACCCATGCTCACCGATCACCGAAAGCACAGCATTCTTGCTTGTTTCACCGCCCGTTCCGGCCGTGGTCGGCACAGCGATAAAGGGTGTCGCCGGGCCACAATACGTACGTCCCTTGCCCACCCCTTCAAGATATTCCATCACTGATTCACCTAGCGGCAAAAGACCTGCGATGGCCTTGGCAGCATCCACAGTGCTGCCACCGCCAATGGCAATCACGCAACAAGGATTGAAGGCATGATATTCGGTCACAGCCGCATCAATCAGGGCCGGCGAGGGCTCGCCCGCTACGCGCAGACGCTGCACATCAAAGCCTGCCGAAAGATCATCCCACAAGGCCTGACACATGGCAGAGTCATCGAATGATTGCCCGCCGGTTAGCAGCAACAGTCGATTATTGCCTCCCTGAGCAAATGTTCCGGCCAGCTCTTTCAGGCGCGCGCGCTGACCTGCACCAAAATGGATGTGCGGTGTGGCAGCAAAATTGAACGGCTTGATACTCACAGATTTTCCCGTGTCTTGAAAAACTTCACTTCGGGCCACTGCTCTTCGGTATAACGCAACTTCCAGGCATCGGGGGCGAGATAGGCAAGACTATCGTCCGAATCAAGCGCCAGACTCGCAGCAAACACGCGTTCGAACTCCTTGAGCTTGGCAGCATTGTCACATTTGATCCAACGGGCCAACTTGAAATCAGTGCCGACATAATCGGCATCAACGTTGTACTCCGCCTTCAACCGGGCCACGGCCACATCGAACTGCAACACACCCACCGCACCCAGCAGGTAATCGCCGGTCAGCACCGTTCTGAACACCTGCACCGCCCCTTCCTCGGAAAGCTGCATCAGCCCCTTGTGCAGTTGCTTGCGCTTCATCGGATCATTCAGACGGATACGACGGAACATCTCCGGTGCGAAATTAGGTATACCGGTGAATTTAAGCGGTTCCTTGCTGGTAAAGGTGTCCCCGATGCGAATGGTACCGTGGTTATGGATACCAATGATATCGCCGGCGTAGGCTTCCTCGACATGCGCCCTGTCCTGCGCCATAAAGATGGTGGCATTGGCCAGCTTCACATCCTTGCCGATGCGGTGATGCCGCACGGTCATGCCACGCGAAAACTTACCGGAACAGATGCGAAAGAAGGCAATGCGGTCGCGGTGCGCCGGATCCATATTTGCCTGAATCTTGAAGGCAAAAGCCGAAAAATCCTTTTCATCCGGCTCAACCATCCGCTCGGCCGCCGCACGCGGACCCGGCGCCGGTGCCAGTTCGACAAAGGCATCAAGCAACTCACGCACACCAAAATTATTGACCGCACTGCCGAAAAACACCGGGGTTTGGCCGCCATTAAGGAACTGCTCCCGATCAAACGGAATCGCCGCCCCCTGCATCAGCTCAACACCATCGCGCAACTCATCAGCGGCCTGCGAACCAAGCAACTCATCAAGCCTGGGATCGCTCAAATCCTCGATATGCACGGCATCGGCATGTCGGGTTGAAGCCGATGGTGTAAACAGGTTCAACTCATTCTTATACAGGTTGAAAACACCCTTGAAGGATTTACCCATACCAATCGGCCAGGACATCGGCACGCACTCGATCTGTAATTTGTTTTCGATATCGGCAAGCAACTCAAGCGGATCAAGACCTTCGCGGTCCAGCTTGTTGATAAAGGTAACGATGGGTGTGTTACGCATGCGACACACCTCCATCAGCTTCTCCGTCTGCGCTTCCACGCCCTTGCCCGAATCAATCACCATCATGGCCGAGTCCACCGCAGTCAGCACGCGGTAGGTGTCTTCGGAAAAGTCCTGGTGGCCCGGAGTGTCGAGTAGGTTAATTTCGTATTCCTTGCCGCCATGTTGGTAATTGAATTTCATCACCGAGGAAGCAACCGAAATACCACGCTCCTGCTCGATCTGCATCCAGTCGGAAGTGGCATGGCGGGAGGCCCGGCGAGCTTTTACCGCACCGGCCATCTGAATCGCACCGCCGAACAACAGCAGTTTCTCGGTCAGCGTCGTTTTACCCGAGTCCGGGTGGGAAATGATGCCGAAGGTGCGCCGTTTATTGATTTCTTTGTTCAAACTCATGTTTTCTCCGCGTGCCTGCATGTCTCAGGCGGCGGAAGTGTAACGAATGCCTACCAATTGGTCAGCAGGACACCGGCACCAATACGGGCACTGACGTAGTTGTATTCAATCAGATTCTCACCGTACCCATAGAAACCCTGCACGTAGAGACTGAAATCATGGAATATCCTCCAGCTCCAGTCGAGCTGCACCGCACCTTTGTTTTTTCTGTGCAAGTTGTCGCGCAGCATCAGGTGGAGCTTGTGCTTGCGTTCATCGCCAAGCGTGTAGCGACCATCGAACTGCCAGAATCCGTAGTAGTTGGTGATCCCGGGATTGTCATCTTTGGCAGCCTTTTCCGGAATGCGCCACCAGCCGCGCAGGGCTCCCAGCCACACATCGTCTGGATCCTGCAGCTTCACCTCGCCGTAAACCGGTTCCAGCTGCGCGACAAGGGCTGGGATTGACCGTTGGACTGGTGTTCAAAACCAACCCGATAAAACGTGTCCTTGTCGAACAAAGGGGCATCTTTATCCTGCCAACGAACGAATATTTCCGGCGCATAGTTGGTCTCACGAAACGGTGCGGACAATGCCGAATTGAAAACCTGCCAGTAGGACTGCTGGGTATAGGAGCCTCCCAACTCGTACGGGCTATCCCCGAAATCGGTAATAACGCCCTGAAAGCTGATCTGGTACTTCACTTCCTGATACAGGTATTTGTTGTTAGGACCATAAATGGAATTGAAATTGTAGTGATCGTTGTAGCTATCCAGCAGGATATAACTCTGCCGGTATGACTCGATACCCTGAATCATTCTCTTTGCTCCGTCAGCCGATGCGCTGTCGGCCGCCGACAAGATGGCGCATAGCAGCAACAAACCACAAAACAGCCTGTTCATGATCTGCCCCGCTCCGCCAATCGAATGCTTACGCACACATGACAGGGAGCATGATTACAGGTGGATAATATGATCACGATCCGGACCTGTGGAAAGCATGCGCACCGGGCATTCACAGACCTCTTCAATACGTCTGAGCAACGCCTTCGCACGCTCCGGTATCTGATCAAACGAGGTTGCGCCAAAGGTGCTCTCGGACCAGCCCGGCATGGATTCATAAACCGGAACAAGCTTGTCCAGCTGATGGCAACAGGAAGGCATGGATTCCAGACGTACGCCATCCAGTTCGTAGGCCACGCATAGCTTCACCTCGGCAAGGCCATCAAGCACATCCAGCTTGGTGATAGCCAAACCTGTCACGCCATTGATACGCACGGCATGCTGAACCACCGGGGCATCAAACCATCCGGTACGGCGGGGGCGTCCGGTTGTTGCACCGAATTCCTGACCCTTTTCAGCCATATGCTTGCCGGCATTCTCGGCATCACACATACCTTCGGCATTATACAACTCTGTAGGAAACGGGCCTGAACCAACACGGGTGGTATAGGCCTTGCAGATACCGAGCACGGCATCCACCTGGCCCGGACCAACGCCGAGACCCGCAAGAGCGGCACCGGCAACGGTATTGGAAG
This sequence comes from Zetaproteobacteria bacterium CG1_02_55_237, assembly GCA_001871195.1. Taxonomy (GTDB): domain Bacteria; phylum Pseudomonadota; class Zetaproteobacteria; order Mariprofundales; family Mariprofundaceae; genus UBA1543. Next base: position 16,931 of record MNXA01000048.1, on the reverse strand, counting down.
ATGTTACAAACGGATAAGTGCCGTGATCGACATCCAGCATCGAGCCCTGTGCACCCTCATAAAGAACGCTATCTCCAGCCTTGATACGCTTTTGCAGGATCAGAGGCACATCAGCAGCCAGTGGCAACAAGCGTGCCTTGGCCAGGTCCAGCGCCACTTCCACATCGGCACGATTCACCGGCGCAGCATTCAGGTATTGCGTCAGCATGAAATTTACATATTCGAGATTGGCATCGATACGCGCATCCAGATCCGGTGAGGTCAGATCAACCAGCCTGATGCCGCGCCGCGCAGTCTTATCTTCATAGCATGGGCCAATGCCCTTTCCCGTCGTGCCAATCTTGCCTTCGCCCTTGGCTGCTTCACGTGCCGCATCAAGTGCACGGTGATAGGGAAGAATAAGCTGACAGCGATCAGAAATTTTCAAGCGCTCGGCAACCGGAATACCGGCGGCAATCAGCATGTCCATCTCTTCAACCAGACGGAACGGATCAACCACAGTACCGTTACCGATCAGACAAAGCGTATCATCATGCAGGACGCCAGATGGAATATGATTCAGCACGGTCTTTTTATCGCCAATTACCAGCGTATGGCCGGCATTCGGGCCACCCTGAAAACGAGCCACGATATCGACTTCAGGTGTGAGCAGATCAACGATCTTACCCTTCCCCTCATCTCCCCATTGGATACCAACAGCGATTGTATTGCTCATGACTCCACCTCAATCCCGCTATCCAGCCAGGCCCATAAATCCAGAGAAAATCCTGTTGCCGGCATGTCCCGTCCGTGCGCTGCCATCATGGCATCGTAGCGCCCGCCATAAAGCAGTGCATAGGGAACACCCTCGGCAAAACCGGCAAAGATTACACCACTGTGATATAAAAAGCGCGGCATCACTGCCGCATCAAGCTGCAATGAAACATCATCCAGTTCATCCTGCAACTGCTCGACAAGATGAATCAGCTCCTTTGCTGCAGCATCGAATTCATCATTGATGCGCCCAACTCGTCCCTTCATCCAGCCCGCATCAGCGTGACCTGATGCCATAACAAAAAGTGCATCGCTGCACATATCGGACAAATCTGCCTTTGCTACCAAGGATGCCATATCATCGGGCGAGCGTCGTGCCAGGTGGGCTGTCCAGCGATCCAGAGAAACGTGACTGCCGCTAACCAGCGATTTCAACAGACCGACATGGCCAAGCTGCAACACAGGTGTCTTGAATCCGGCCACATGCATGGACTCCACGGCCAAACGCATCACCTCGATGTCACCAGCCGGGCTGGGAATACCCATACATTCCACGCCTGTCTGCCACTGTTGGCGCGAACCATGGCGCGATTCAGGGCGGGCAAGCACCACCTGGCCGGAATAGCACAGACGAAGTTCCTCGCTGGAAAGCAAACGTGTGGCGGCAATTCTGGCGATTTGAGGCGTAATGTCGGAGCGCACGGCCAGCAAGCCGGCATCGGCCGGATCGGAGAAAACCATGGTCTGATCAGCCAGAAACTTTCCGGCACCTGTCTTCAGAATTTCCGGACGCTCGAGCAGGGGCGGAATCACCTCACCATAGCCCGCCGACTCGAACAGATTGAGCAACTTCGACTGCAAACGGCGCAATGAGGCAGCGCGCACGCCGAAGGCATCCTCCAGACCGATCAGCGGACGCTGATTCACATATCACCCCGATTCATCTCACCCAACTCCGCGTAGCGAACCATCAAGACATTCGGCAAGGCCTCCAGGCGATTCAACACATCATCGCTGGGCGGTGAATCAACCTGAATCAGCGCCACGGCATTGCGTGTATCAGCACGTCTGCCAAGACGGAAATCGCCGATGTTGATGTTGGCCTCGGCCAGAATCCCGCCGACAGCAGCAATCACGCCCGGACGGTCTTCGTTCTGCAGGAAGATAAGGTTTCCGGCTGGCGCAATCTCCACATCACAGGTATCGAAGCTGACCAGGCGCGGACGCGTTTCGTCAAACAGGGTTCCGGAGATACTGCGTGTACCTTCATCTCCCACCACTTCAAGACGGATCATGGTGGCGAAATTCTCCGATGCATCACGCGCTGTTTCATTGATTTCGATGCCGCGATCCTTGGCCAGCATACCTGCATTCACCGCATTGACCTCTTCCATGCTCTCGGAGAGAAGGCCTTGCAACAAGCAGTTGATCAATGGCTTGCGATTGACGGACGCCGCATGTCCCTCGAAGTGCGCTGTGATGCGCGCATAGCCCGGGCGCATGGTCTGCCCGATAAATCGACCCATCCGTTCGGCCAGCAACAGGTATGGCGACAGCAAGCGCTGCTCCTCTTCGGAAAGCGACGGCATATTCACTGCATTGCGCACCACGCCGTTGATCAGATAATCCGACATCTGCTCGGCAATCTGCACAGCCACATTCTCCTGCGCTTCGTCGGTGGATGCACCGATATGCGGTGTAAAACTGATATTCTCCAGCTCGAACAGCGGATTCTCGGTGGCAGGTTCCTTGGCAAAGACATCGAGTGCTGCAGCCCGCAGATGGCCTGACTTGCAGGCATCGTACAGGGCCTTTTCATCCACAATCCCGCCGCGCGCGCAGTTGACGATGATAGAACCTTTCTTCATGCGACCAATGATGTCGGCATTGACCAGATTGCGTGTGGCATCCAGCAATGGCACATGGATGGTCAACACATCCACCATTGAGGCCAGTTCGGCCACTGTTTCCACTTTGGTCACGCCCATAGCCGAGGCACGTTCGTCGGAAATAAACGGATCGTAAACAAACACCGTCATGTGCAGGCCCTTGAGCCGGTCGCAGACGATAGCGCCAATATTACCGGCACCGATCACACCGGCCTTCTTGCCGGTCAACTCCATGCCCATGAAACGGGATTTTTCCCATTTGCCGGCACGCGTCGATGCCGAGGCCTGCGGAATCATGCGCGCTGCAGCCACAATATGCGCCACAGCCAGTTCTGCTGTGGTGATGGTATTGCCGAACGGCGTATTCATCACCACGATACCGTGCCGTGAACACTCAGTCACATCGACATTGTCCACGCCGATACCGGCACGGCCGATTACCTTGGTATTCTTGGCAGCCGCCAGCAATTCACCCTTCAGGGTTGTCGAGGAACGCACCGCGATGCCGTCGTAATCACCGGCAATGGCCAGCTTTTCCTCGTCCGACAAACCGGGACGATAATCCACCTCAATACCCCGCGCCTTGAACACCTCAACCGCGCGGCTAGACATCTTGTCAGCAATCCAGACCTTGGCCATGACTTACCCCTGCACCGGAAAGCGGTTCATTGGATGAGCCATGCGCAACAAGGCGTGCTCCGGTACTGCGGTCGGGCCGGGGGAAGGAAGGTATTGCTTTAACATGGGAATGTTTTCTCCACAAAGGTGTGATATGCACCCTATGAAACACAATCCGTGGTGCGGGGCGATGATAGCCCGCGACATGGCGAGGTCAATGCGCATATCTCCCTGACAGAGTCAATCCGGCTACCTTTTTCCCCTCACAACGTGCCTGATATCACAGCTTTCCCGCCTTTGGCACGGAACTTTCGCCGTGGCGGCTTGGCATCGGTTGTTCTACAGTTTGCGGCCATAAAGTTACGCAACCGTCAGCCGGCCGATGCGCAACTACGATGAGGGGAATGTCATGTATTTGAAATCAGAAGCACAGCCGAAGCTGTTTGCCCTGTTAATGCTGTTGTCCGGCTTTGCCGGTATTTCCTATGAAATCCTCTACGGACGCATCCTGGGCAATATGGTGGGCGATCAATTTGCCGTTTCCGCCGCCATCCTGATGACCTTCCTGCTCGGTATCGGTTTCGGTTCGGCCTATGCGCACCGCCTGTGGCGCTGGCTGTGGGCCATTGAAGCCGGCATCGGCATATACGGTGCCCTGATTGCCTTCAGCCAGCCGCTAATCGAGCGCATCGTATACGCCGGTTCCACCCTCTTCTCTGATAATCTCAGCGGCAGCATTTTGATCTGCGTGCTGCTGCTCATTTTTCCCGCCTTTTTAATCGGCTGCAGCGTACCGCTGTTTGCCGGCTACTTCGGCCGCTCCAGCCAGCAACATGCCAGGGCATCGTTCTCATGGGTGTATATGGTCTACAACCTCGGCGCTGCTTTAACAGCGCTGTTGATTGAATTCTATTTCATCCGCAACTATGGCATTCGCGGCACCGTGGCGCTGTTTGCCGCCGTCAACGGCCTGATTGCCATCGGCCTGTGGACCCGCTTTTCCGATTTGGGTCATGATAATCGGCGTCACGATGCAAGAGCGGAGACCGGCGAAAGCTTTGTAATCAGCCGGGTATTCCGCATGATCCCATCCTCCCGCTGGTTGCCACTGGTGCTGGCCAGCATTGCTTCGGCCATTTTCCAGCTGTTCATGGTGAAATATTCCGAACTGGTATTCGGCCCCTTCCGTGAGTCCTTTGCGCTGGTGCTATCACTGATTCTTATCGGTATCACGCTTGGCTCGCTGCTTGTCCGCCGCTTCTCGCTGAGTTTTGCTACCGTCATGTGGCTGAATCTGGCCGGCCTGCTGTGGTTGATGCTCACCGCCGGCAGCGCCATATATGTATACTCGGCCCTGTATGGATTGGTCAGCGGCCACTTCTGGCTGCTGGTTTTGCTCAAATGGCTGATGCTCTCCGCCCTGATGCTGCTTCCCGCCCTCACCTTCGGCGCCACCATCCCGGCCCTGCTTTCGCACCAGAATGAGTCCGCACACAATGAAGAGGTCAGCCGTGAATCCGGCGCTCTGCTGTTTATCTCCTCACTGGCCAATGTGCTTGGCTTTCTGCTTATGGTGTTCGTGCTGCATCGCCTGCTCGACTACGGCGTGCAATTGCTCATTGTCGGCGGCATCTCTGCGCTGGCCCTGATTGTCTACTGCAAGGGGACGCTTAAACATCTGATCCCTGCCTGCATGGTGGTCGTCGCCATGGTCGGCTGGCAGCACTACAAGTGGGATGAGGATCTTCTGTTCCTCAGTTACACAAACTACAGAAACGTCGATGAACTGAGAGCGGAGCGTGCGACGTTCAGTTTCCCTGACCGCTACAAAGGCTATCAGGATGTTTTCTCCATTAACTGGATGAATGACAAACCCTACTTTTTCATCAATGGCTACATCAGTATCCCGCTGAATAACCCTTCGGAGAAAATCGTCGGGGCATTGTCCTCGTTGTACGCCCCGCGCCTCGACGATGCCCTGGTTTTGGGTCTGGGTAGCGGCGCGACCGCTTCATCTGTCGGCTTGTTCTTCAAGCACACCGAGGTGGTCGAAATCAATCCCGTGGTGCGCGAGAACCTGTTCCGCATGGCGCAGTGGAATTTTGATATCGAGAACAACACGGGTGTCGATATCATGGTTGATGATGCCATCCATCACGTGAAGGTCGGGGATAAGAAGTATTCGATGATCCTGAATACGGTGACCACGCCACTGTACTTCAGCTCGTCCAAGCTCTACACAAAAGACTTCTTCGACAGCATCAGCAAACGACTGACGCCCGACGGCGTGTATATCACCTGGATGGACTCGCGCATCGGCGATGTCGGCACGGATATCACCCTGCGCACGCTGCAGAAAAGCTTCCGCCACTGTGCCATTCTCTATGTGAAGTCCGCCTACTTCCTGCTTGTCGCATCCAATGAACCGCTGCATGTGCAGCAGGCAGATACCGTGACGCACAATCATGATCTCGCCGCCAACCTGTGGAATAAACACAGCGTGGTAGCCAGCTGGTTGCCCTATCACCTGATGACCTCAAAGGCATTCAGCCTGATCAAAGACCCGAATGGCCCCATCAATACAGCCGACTACCCGGCGCTTGAATTTGAAATGGCCCGCCTGCACAGCAGCGGCATCTATGAGTTCAAAACCCGCATGATCAAGGCCTTCGACATCAAGGATGTGCGGCAGTCTCTGGACAAGGTCGGCGAGGCATTTCCTGCTGACTTTATGGCACAGGCACAAGATCGTCTTGAAAACTCCAGCATCACACGCGGCTGGAAAAAACAGGTCTCAGGAACCCCTGGCTATACTGATAAAGTAAAGCTGGCCGAGTTGGATAAGCGAAGGCTCAGGGCCGGCATCGAGGAAACGGCCAAGGCATACCATGCCCTGGGAACCCAGTTGACCCGTGTAGAGCGTTATCCGGAAGCTATCACCGTCTTCAACAAGGTTCTGGAAATGGACCCGGAGTATAACAACGCCTACTACAATCTGGGCACCTGTTATGAACGACTGGGCGAGAACAGCAAGGCTTTGCAGAGCTTCTACAGCGAAAAGAAGCTGGACCCCAAAGACAGGGATGTGGACTACCGCATCGGCCGGCTGCTGCTGCGTATGGGCCAATATCAGCAAGCACTCAATGCCCTGAATGAACACATCGCAATGCAGAAACCCAGCGATGGCAGGCCCTACATCTACCGCGCCATGGCGCACAAGGCCCTGGGCCATGCCGCCCTGGCCCATGCCGATATGCAGCGCGCCCTCGATTTGCAACCCGAGGACAAGAAGCTGTTCGATCAGGTTGGCCTGTAAGATTAAGATGCAGGAAACCCAAAGACGTTAGCGCCAGCCCAACGTCGGCACACTCGCTCTTGTTGGTAAAAAAAGGCCCTGCATCGCAGGGCCTGGATTCATCACATGATATTAACGGCTTCGACCCTGTCCCCCGCCCATACCGCGGCCCTGACCATTCCCTTGACCCTGGCCCATACCGCGGCCCTGACCCATCCCTTGCCCTTGACCCAAACCTTTACCGCGTTCGCCCACCGCATCAGGGATTTCCTTACCCTGCTCTTTGGCTCGCTCTTTCATCTGCTCATGCTTTTCAATGCGATACTGTTCGCGTTCCGCATCATTCATGTTGCGCATCTTTTGGCGCTCCTCGATGCGTTCCTGTTCGGTCATCAGTTCGCGCCCGTACACCTTCTCCTTATCAGCCGAATACGCCGGGGTTGAGCCAAACGAAATACCCACAAGCATGGCTGCCATCATGGCCAGAAAAATCTTCTGTTTCATTGTTTCCTCCAATATATCGGGTTACCCGTAGAGTCTATTATAGTAAACAACAGTTTTTCTGACATGCGCCAATTTGTCGCACATGGACAACTCACGATACTTCCTAGAATGTGTATTCAAGCTCTGTATAGACGCGATCATTCTTGTCAAACTGACCGAAGAACCCATTTGAACCGCCGAACAGATCGCTGCCAAGCTTGGCCGTAATCTGGTCGCTGAACTCATAGGCAAGCTTGGGGCGCAGCATCCAGCTGCCATCCGCCCAGTCGTACAGGCCGAGAAGCTCCGGCTTGAGCTTCTCGTTCAGGTAATCGGTGGAGACCATCAAACTGGCAAAGCCCGAAACCATGTTTTCCGCAATCGTGCTGTCCCAGCCCGGCAAGGTTCGGATAAAAAGTTGAGGACTGATACGCCAGTTGTTTTTGGTGTAATCCGCACCAAAAGAGGCATTCACTGTTGTACCTCTACCGACTGAAGTGGCCGGGGTAGTTCCGGTTCTATTGAGACCTTCACCGACATTCACCGCCATCTCACCGCGCAACACCACTGCCCCGAATGCATTGGAGAAGGAGCCGCCAACGGTATTCATGCGTTGATACACTGGCGTCAAGGTCAACAGGCCCGGAGTCAGGCTTTTCTGCATATTGGGTGAATCCTTCCAGCCGTAAAACCAGTTCAGCGACACATCCCATCCATCAACATTGGAGCGCCAGGCCAGGCCAGCCTCTGTATCCGAAGGTCGCCAACCCGGCTTTCGTCCTGTCTGAACCGCCAGCGCCGAGCCGGCAGGAGCTGCCGGCAAGGCAGCAGCCCAGCGAGAGCCGACCGGCGGCAATTCGACCGGCCGAGCATCCGGTATGACAATGAACTCGAACTCGTGTTCAGCACCGCCGAGCTCGGCATACCAGTTCAGCCGAGCCGACCACAGACCAATACGCGAATCGAGGAAGTCATCGAGCATAAACTCGCGCATATCCAGCGGGTTAACGATATCCAGCATACGCAAGCCATCGGTTTTTCCCCACACGATCTGCTGCTGGCCAATACGGAAATCGAAATCATCGCCGCCATACAGAAGATAGGCTTCTTTGCTCTGCAAATAGGTTCTGTAATGCCGCTTAATGGCCGGAGTCAGATCGGTAGTATTGGTCGGCTCGATATCCATTGCCGCGTCGTACCAGCCAAACGCCCTGCCCCTGAATTCCCAGCGATCACTGAGAATCGCCTCCGGTTTCAGATCAAGCCGGTTCTGAACCTTGTCCAAACGCTTTTGCCCCGAGACAAAATAAGCCGTCTCATTCTTCAAAGCGCCATGCAAGGTCCATTCCATGGCGAAACCTGGCGAAGAACACAACAAAAGCGCGGCCAGCCAGCATACAGAGCATCCTTTCATACCTTGATTTTATGCTTGCCCAAGCCCAGCAATACCGGAAACAGATAACAGGTCGCCAGATAACAAACCATCATGGTTGCGGCAATCAGCGCGCCCAGCTTCATCTGCGGATAGAATGCTGCCGACAGCAGCACCAGAAATCCGCCGATCACCACAAAGGCATTGAACAAAACCGCATGACCTACACTGCGGTTGGTATTGATTACACTCTCTGCATAGCTGTTTCCGGCCATGCTTTCCTCATGGAAGCGATGCAGGTAATGGATAGCAAAATCAACACCGATGCCGAGCGCCATCGCCCCTGTCAGCGCAGTAGCAATATCAAGCGGAATGCCGAAATGACCCATCATGCCGTAATTTACCGTCACGGCGAGCGTCACAGGAATCATGGCAATGGTCGCAATCAGCAGGCGCTTGAACATCCACCAGCAAAGCAGAAAAATGACGAGGATGGAGACGGCAAGCGAGGCAATCTGACCCTCGATAATCATTTGCGACAGACGATACACCGTAAAACCAGTGCCAGCCCATTCCACCTTGTAGCCCTGATCCTCCGGGAACCAGTTCTCGGTTTTATCCTTCAACCGCTCCAGCAATGCCGCCACGACCTTCGTCTCGTCCGTTTTCATATTGATACGCACGTGGGCCTGACGGTAATCGCCGGTGATAAAGGTTTCAAAATCATCCGGCGCGCCGGAGAATGAATAGAGCAGCAGATATTGTGCCGCCATATCAGATGATTCAGGTACACGATTCCAGGCCGGATCATCGGCATGCAGGGCCTGATTCATGGTTCTCAAAAACTCAGCAATTGAAGAGCTGTCGCCAACCATCGGGTCCATTTCAATCTCCATCTGCAGATCGACCAGATGCTGCAAAAATATCGGCTCAAGAAGACCATTCTCCCGACCTGTGTCGATCATGACATCCAGACTGGTGGTGCCGGAAAAATGCTGGTTCAGCATTTTATCGGCCTGCCGCAGGGGGTCACCCGGCTTGAACTGATCTACCAGTGAAGCATTCACATCCAGCCTCATCAGACCAACCACCGACAGAAGCAGCAGAATGGCAAAAAAGGCCATGATACGTTTGGGATAGGCCAGCACGGCTGTGCCCAGCCACTCCACGTAAGCCGAAAACAAAGGCTTACGCTCGGCGTGCTTCTCTTTCTCCGGCAGCAGCATCAGCGCAACCGGCAATAACAACATGGTAATCAACAGGGCATAAACAACACCAATGGCGGTAAACATACCGAAATCGCGTATCGGCGGCAGGTCTGAAGCCAGCATGGAAAGAAAACCTGCACCGGTGGTGATTGAGGTCATCAGCATGGGTTTCCACAACTCATGCATCACCTCCACAAGGCGCTCTTTGCGATGGCTATAGGCCTGATAATGCGCCAGCAAGCGTTCGCGACTGAGAAAATGCACGGCATCGGCAATACCGATGGCAAGAATCAGAATCGGCAGCATGGTGGTAATTGTATAAATCGGAGCACCCAATGCAGCCATCGTGCCCAACGTCCACACCTCGGCCATTAACACCACCGCCATCGGCAACAGCATGCCGCGCGGCGTACGGAATGAGAGATAGAGCAACAGCAACAACAGCCCCATGATAAGCGGCTGCATACGTTTCATTTCTGCAGGCATATAAGCACCGAACACGCCTTCGATCACCGGGCGACCGGAGATAAAGAAATGTTCGGCTCCCCCGCGCGCTTCAAGCTCTGCCACCTTGGCCTTCACCAGATCGTAGATTTCGGCATATTGATGTCTGGAATCCGGCATCGGGCGTACTGCAAAGATGGTGCCACTGCCATCGGCTGAGACGATCACATCTTCATAGATGCCGAATTCATGCATGCGCTGCTTCAGATGGTCGATCTGGGCCTGCGTTTCAGGCACGCCATCCATGAATTTCTCAACATCAAGCCCGGCATCGGAACCACGAATATCCTTGATTGTAGCCAGCGACAGCAGATCGTTCAGCGCCAGCGTTCGGAATTGGGGCTGCTCCGCCAGCCAGTCGGTCAGCTCCTGAACCAGACGCAGGCTATGCGTGTTATAAACACCATCCTTCTCATCGTTAATGACACCTATAATTACCATGTCCGAACTGCCGAAGCGATCTTCCAGCACCTGTTTGTTGATATAAGCGTCGCTGTGCTTCGGCAGCATCGCATCCATATCGGTTTCAATATAGATATGGCGCAACTGGCTGACCGCCAGACCCGTCAGCAGCAACAGCAGTAGCAGGACCGATTTCGGATGGGTGAGAACCCAGTTAAAGATTCGTTGCATAACGATTCCTCTTCTATTGTTTGAGAGATACGTGCCTATTCATTTTCACGATATCCGCGCTTGAGCATACGCTCGGAAAACACGCGGTCATTCAAACCGGAGTTATAGCGGTGATCCGAAAACGAGAGTTCTGTACGGTGGCTGCTTTGCACATTGGTCATCGTGCCACGCATGGCTGTCCAGATACCATCGATCTGCCTGATCTCTTCGGAAACAAGATGCTTCAGCAGCTGTCCTTTACGATCCCAGAAATCGACCCGGACATACATATTGATGTCCTTGCGAATACTGTAGCGCGTTTTGGAGTAACCCAGATTTTTCTTTAGATCATCCGTCTTCGGTTCGCCCTCGACAAGCCACACATCGTGACCGTCCAGATTCTCCGAACCAATCAATGACCAGTTGTAATCCTCAAGCTCCGGCGTCTGCTTGATATCCTCAAAGGTGAAATCGGTACCCATAAAATAATCGCCACGATCCGATGATGATATCCGACGCACCTTCTTCAGGGCCGGAAGGTAAAGCCATTGATCATCGTCCTTTTCGACACCATCGTAGTCCCAGGTCAACAATGCCGTGTCGCGAACATTGGATGGTGCCAGAAAATAGGTGATCGATTTACTGTCCTTTCCGTAATCCTTGCGTAACGAAATCATCTCGCGCTCACGCACATCGCCACGACGGTCTACCAGGCGCTGCTTCATTTTCTGGATCAGGTCATCGCCATCATCCCGTGCATCCACACGCTGCATGATTTCCAACCCGGTCGGCTCTGCGGCAAAGATGGGCCCAACCAGCAACAGCATGGCACCCAACAGCATAAAGACAGTTTTATTCATCATCGTTTCTCCTTCCTTATGAATCATCTGACATTGCAGATACTAACTCTCGCAGCTGCCACAGGCGCCGCCAGGTTTAACGCCGAGCTTGATGAGGATTTTTTCCATCAGGCACCAGCGGGTGAACCCTGACTGGAACAGGTTGGCACCGACAAACAGTGTGAACCACAGCCAGGTCGGTTCATTCAGAACGGAGCCGTTATAGATCGAACTGAGAAAGACAGACAACATGATAAATGCGCCTGCAATTATACGAATAACGCGTTCGGTGGTCATCGCCATATCTCCCTATATCTTCTTTTCAGGGAGTTGATACAAGGCGTGGCAGGCAATGCAGTTGTTCATGGTGTCGGCCAGTTTCAACTGAATTTGCTTGGCGGGTTGCTTCTCCTTGGCCATCTTGGCGATATCGTCGAAGGCATAGTGTGTGCCAAAGCCGAGCTTCTTGAATTCGAGGGGTAGCTTGGCGCGCAGGCTGAAATCAACCGTGGCAATAGCAGCACTGCCGAGCGGTGTTGCCGCTGCTTCCACAGCGGCCAGGTCGTCGTTGGCCAGTGCTTCGACGATGGTTTGGCTAGCCTCCAGAAGCATGCGCATCTCTCCCAGAACAGCCTGTCGTTCAGCTGGTTCCAAAATCAAAGCGGTACGCCCGTCTTCAGCAGGTTCCGTGTTGCCAAGCACGATCACCTTAAACGCTCCTGCAATCAGCAGGGCTGAGAGCAGTCCAATGGCAATCCAGTGTGGTTTGGTGTTTTTCATGGTGTTCTCCTTATTTGAGTTTGATTAATTTTTCTGAAATCTGTTGCAGCGTCCTGATCGTGATGGCTTTCTCTTCGTCAGGAATATCACTGAGCACTTCCTGCTGAAAATCGCGCACCAGAGGAATCATCACCTCCAACGCCCGATGCCCCTGTTCGGTCAGGGTTACCCGGAAATAACGCCGGTCGTCCGGATCTGGCATGCGCTCGACAAGCTGTTTCTTCACCAGCCCATCGATGCGGCGGGTGATGGTGGTTTTGTCACGCATCATCAAGGCCGCAATCTCAACCTGCGTTCTCGGCCCCTGCTTGAACAGACGAAAAAGAATGCCGAAATCCTGAGCCGACAGTGGATAGTCATGCCTGGCAAAACGCCTGGCAATCTCCTCGGTCATGAGGAATGCCGTTCGGTTTACATTCAGACCAATGGCCTGTTCCAGCTGAAAATCCGCAATTAAATGATGCATCGCAATCTCCTATGGCCCGCACACTAAGCATATCTGTTGCATATTGCAACTGTTTACTTATGCATCTTTGTGCTGGGTAAAAGACAGTAAGGAAAATAAGGCGGAACTAGAGGTCCAGAAGCCGCCCATGCCGGCGCAGCCAGCGACGCTGTTCTTTGTAGTCAGGGAAGAGTTTGCTTACTTCATCCCAGAAAGCAGGTGAATGGTTATGGTGCTTAAGATGGCAAAGCTCATGCACCGCGGCATGATTTACAGGAACAGTTGTACACTAGAGTTCCCCGATTCTTATTTTGTTGAGAATTCTAAGAAAACATTCAGGGAAATCAGGATATTAACTTCTGACACAGCTCCCGAAGAGCTGAATATCTTTTTAAATCATATTTAGTCGAAATATCAGGATTTAAAAACAGTTGATGCAATTTATTCTTATTCACCGGTGATTTGATCTCACTACATCTATTTAACAGAATGTCCGCGAACATTCCGTAAGTCTTCATAAGATACGTTTTCCTAACCTTTCCTTCACCCTCTTGCCTAAGCGTATCTATCATTACCTGTCGAAATTTCTTTACTCTTTCAAGAAACAATGGCGAATTTTCTAAAATCTGCTGATCAACCTGCATTAAAATCGAAGCCATCTGAATACCATTTACTGAACACTGAATTAAAAGAGGGTAATCATCGTTCTGATACTGAAGCACTTGGTCCAAGAGGTCTGATGATTTTTCAAAATTGCATGCATCGATAAACGGCAGTTTCTCTCTCACGGCAAGGAAATGCCACTCTCCAATCTCTGTAGCTATTTCCTCTGCATCGAAGCGAAGTTTGGATATATGAACCCCTCTTTTTTTATCTTGCTCCAAAGCATTTCGAGCTTGCTGGAGTGCTTTGCGAGCTTCCTCAAAATCTTTTGTGTTTTTGGCAGTTAACCTAAGGGCAGAACTTTTCAAATAGTAAGCTTCTCTGCCCGAGATTCCACCACCTTTTTTTGTGCTTGGGTTCGTATTGGCAATCTCAATAGCATTGCTAGCCAAGTCTGCGGTAATACCCCATCGGTTCGCGGCTGCAAAAATACCGGCAAACACTATGAAGTGGACATAGCCCAAATCATTAAGCCCCACTTCTTTCGAAACACAATCTCCCTCTAATTTTTTAAGTTGTTCCCGGAACGGTGGATCCAAATTTATTAGATTGGTTGCGCTTCGTAGTGTTTGAAATAATCTGTTTGCATTCACGTAGCTTTCAAATTTAACATCCGGTGGGTTTCGTGCAGATGCAACTCCAAGCGTCAGCAGAAATTCAACTCCTGTTGCTGCAAATTCTGCAGCTAGAGAGAGGCGCTCTTTCCAAACGTCTTCCTGTATTTTTCTCCCTAACACCTTTAACATTTCTTTCAAACGATGCTCGTCGCCTGACTCAGAATTAGCAGCCTCTCGAACTAAATAAAATTGTTGAGATATCGCATTAGTTACTGCTGATCGAATAATCCGTTTTCTAAAATCAACCCAGTCATCTTCGATTTTTTTGAAAGGCTCATGATCACCGGATAACAAATGACTGAAACGCGATTTTGACAAGACCTCACTTTTGTTCCCTGATGTGGGCCTTCGCGTCAGAGTTCGAAAACCAAAAGTATCTCGGACGTTGCCAGAAATTTTATCCGCTGATGAATTTAAGTTCTTTTCCGCTTCAAGAAACGCTTGCGGAACAAAGCTATGAAAATGACGAATGTATTTCTCGTGGAAATTACCATCCTTGCTTTTTGCAGCCCTGTGAATTGCAGCAGCCCCAGATATCAGGATCATCCTTCCACCCAATGGCTCAAGCTTTTTATTTATCACACTCAAGCGGGCCAAAGCCTTGGCATCAGCCTCAATCTGGACAATACCCTGTTTCTTCCCCGTATATCTAGCGTGTTCCTCTTCCAAGGATTTCATCCACCCGATTTCCTCGCCACTTTCTTCAATCCATTCGAATAATCCTTGAGGCTTTTCCAAAGCCGCTAAAACATCGGATAAGCCTTCGCTATCATCAATCAATTGTTGCGTCTCATCAGTGGATACGAGGGACCCTTCAAGCAAGAGTCTTAGATATCGTTCCATCTCAACTGCCGCGCTTTTTTCGCGGCCGATGACCAGAGGTTCAAGTTGATCAAGAATATTAACAACCTGCCTCCTGAGCGTGCTACCTCCCTGATCCATTTCCTTTGCTAACTGCTCTATCATGTTATCTATTTTCTTCTCAGTCGGTTTGGTAGCTTCAGTCAATATATTGAGTTGTTCCTGCATTGTGCGAACGCTTTCGTTGTACCCAATTGCCTTATAGGCAGCTGCATCAAATACACGTCTGGTTTCTTCTGCATGGGTCGGCAGTTGAAAAAGCGGCCAATCAGAAAGGTGAAAGAAAACATACTTAGCTATTGCGAAAGTAATTCCACTTGCTGCTTCAGCATCACCTTGATCTGGTGGAAAAATCACTCCATAAGGCATCTGTTTTGCGGATGGACTATTACTGGATTTTGAAGATCCTAAACCCAGATTCCAAGGACTTGTAAAGCACATAACCACATCGGTATCTACAGCGTAGAAAACGAAATGATCCGGATCCTCAGCAAGAAAATTGGCCGTCTTGCGATCTAGCGATACATGTTCATTCAACCTCTCTGCAAAAACCATCCACGCTTTAGCCTGCGAGAGTGCCGCCGTATTGTCTTTGGTCATGCTGCCCTCTGCAAAAATGCTGGTTTTCTTCGCGCCCGATCCCTTAGTCGATTCCTCACTAGCGCCCCATAGTTGCTTATACCCTTTTTGGAACCCCCATCGGGTTTTGGTTCTGGCCGTAAGGAAGAAAGAATGCTTCTAATTCTATCCTCATCTAAAAGAAACCCGACGTCGGCTGCCAAAACTTTTCCAACGCCTGAGCAATAGGCTTGATCGCTTACAGCGTCACTTATCTCCTTCGCTGCCAGAATGAGTTCATCTGGAAGTGTATCAAGAAGTTCCATTTGACTGCGCCTGTAATCCTTCAAAGCCTGGCACATTCGGCTTTCCGTTGCATTCTCCGCCCAATCTTGTGGATATGCCCTAACCAACTTTAAAAGCAAGCGAAGAGAAAGCGATGGATGCTCATGAATATACGCCAATGTCACTTTCCAAAACTCTAGTGTCTGCGTCGTTGGCCCAAAGCTTTCCACAACCTCAAAGGCATCTCTGAATAGAGAATACCCATCATCAGCTCCTATTTGCCGAAAATTCTCATCGCCGATCAATATTGCAAGTGTTTCTGAGATTTGGTCAAGATTCATTTCTCTTGCAACTGAGAGTGTGAAACGCCATGCCCGCATATTATGGATATATAATTCTTTTCTAGCGACAATGTTTGATAGAGCCCTGCCGAAAAGAATCGCTGGGGAATAAATTTCTTCAAGTTGTTTGTTATGTCCAAGGCTCATACCAATCACGGCAAGATTTCTTTCCTCACTTTCAAAACTTGGGAAAAAATCCTCAAACGGACAAAATGAATCAATGCGGCCTGTTTCGCACCATCCCAAAATACTGCCTAAGAGCCAATCCTCGATATCTGTTTGCTTCGCCGACGGAAAATGCTTATCAAAAATATCCTCAATTAATTGGTACTTCAGCTGCATGTCTTTAAAAACCTCTCAACGAACCATGAGCTGTGCCGTTGCCGTTGAATATTGGCTATAAATTTATCGTCATTCACTCCCAGAAAGTCTCCTCTCGGAACTCTAGGGTATCCAAGAAACGTCATGTGGGCAATCTTCGGGCGCAAGTCTGTCGGCAGCACATAACCTGTCCTCATCAGTAGCTCATAAGTTGTCCGGTCTGAAGATTACCCGAGAGGTAATCAGAGATGAGACGAACGACAGTGTTACAGGAGGTCAGGAAGATGAGATTTGATGAGGCATATGGTGGTTGGCAGAGAGGCCAGTTGACCCAGGAAGAGGCGGGACGACTGCTCGGCATGAGCGAGCGTAACTTCCGGCGTTATGTAGAGCGTTATCAGGGGGAAGGCGAAGCTGGGTTGATGGACAAGCGTTTGACGCAAGCATCCAGCCGGTGTGCCCCGGTGGACGAGGTGTTGCGACTCAC
>MNXA01000044.1 GCA_001871195.1 Zetaproteobacteria bacterium CG1_02_55_237 | reverse complement strand
CAACATGGAGCCGAGCATGAGCCGTAGGGGCAACTGCCATGACAATGCAGTAGCTGAAAGCTTCTTTCAACTACTCAAGCGGGAAAGAATCAGAAGAAAAACCTATTCGACCCGTGATGCTGCAAGGCAGGATATTTTCGACTACATCGAAATGTTCTACAACCCGGTAAGAAAGCATGGTTATAATGGCAACCTGTCGCCGATCGAATTTGAACGGCGATATTTTGAAGAGCTCAAAAGTGTCTAGTGAAATGGTGGCGATTCATGTAGAGTTTTATTATGAGCCTCCCTACAAACTCTGATTCGATGAAAAATCCTGTAACGGAGTTCTCAGCATCCGGAACTCTGGGCGATGTCTTTATTGTTTTCTGCAAACTATGCGGTTATCACAAACGAACGGGAAAGCATGTTCGGCTTCACCGTTATTCAAGATTTCCTGAGCTGGATGCCCCTATCGGGGAGTTTTTTGATTTGATTCCTTATATTGAATACGTGACCCCATCCCATGTCGTGGGTTCGGATATAAACAGCATAGAGGACTGTAAACGGTTGGGAGAGCCTCACGTCAGTGAATTCTGGGATGGCGATGGTCGAGGTAATTTCACTGACGATCCCGAGGACGTGGTTTTCGAACCCTTTCCAAGCATTGAGCTGCAGCCCGAGGAGTTGCCTAGTGAAAGGTTGAAGGTCGGCATTCAGCTTTTCAGTGGAAAGGTCGGCGGGAATTTTAAAGGGTTTTCGTTGCGCTGGATTACAGGGTTGCGTCGTTGGTTGCCGGAAAGCGAGGTGGATGTTTACTTGTTTGGGGTGGAGGGAGTGTATAGCCGGAAGAAGGTCGAAAAGCTCTGCCATGAAAATAAAATTGTGAATCTTGTGGGGCAACTTGATTTTGTGGACTGGCTCCGGCACATAAAGGCGATGGATTTTTTTATCACACCCGAGGGCTTCTCTTCCTTCTTCGCCATGTCCCAGAAGGTGAAGACCCTCGTTGTTTATGTCGATTATGGAATGATCGGGCGGATTCATCCGGAATGGAGAAAAGAAAATATATTCGTGAGCGCTGGCTGGAGGAATATCGGTAGCAGGATATCCAATAGACTGTTCCGCGCTGTAAAAGGGCGATATCCATTCCTATGTCCGGTCAAACCCGAAATAGTATATTCGATGATTCACAGCAAGTTCTCATATATCAATCGGCGTGAGCTTCATATGTATTGGTTCAAGAAATATCTGAGAGCTTATAACCATGAATCTGAATAAGCTTTCTGGGCTGTACAGTAAATATCTTTATCTGTCGGAATCTAAGTACATCTGGCCTATTGATACATTGCTCATCTATGGCATCCGTTTATATCGATCGATATTTCAACGAGGTTCACTCCCTAGATATGCAAAATTGGGCATCGGTGGATATGAGATTCAGGATGACGTTCATCAATGTTTGCAAATACTACTAAGTGAGCCTTGGCGTGTAAGGGATACCGCTTGGAAGGCCGCGCTTGTTAATGCTCAGGGGCGGAATTTTGTATTTCATAGCCTTATACGTGCAACAACAGGTAACATCATCGAACTAGGTAGAGATAGGGGTAGGACGCTTGCCATAGGTGTGGATGCAATCAATTCAGAAATGACGGTATCAAGACAGTATATATCTGTTGATCCTGTAAGGTTGGATGCGTTGGAGGCTGATTTTATTTCACCAATGTGCCAAAGCAACAAGCATGGCGTTTACAAGATGACAGAGCAGAAAGGGTTGCCAGATAATTACAAGTCTGTTTTGTTGGAAAATAGGAGTTGCATGAAGATTGTCGAAGGTTTTTCTTTTGAAAATGAAGTACTTGAATATGTCACTTCTTTTTCCCCCTTCGATGTGGTTCTTTTCGATGCTTATTGGGCAGAGGATATGGATACCTATGAGGCGGTGAGGAGAGATTTTCTGCTGTATGCACCGTTGGTTCGATCCGGTGGCTATCTCCTGATAAGTAACGCCTTCGACATGAGGTTCAAGATATACAAGTTTGTGATGGAACTTGTCGAAGGGAAATCCGGGATCAATTCGGGGTTTGTTCCAGTCCGGTTGAATAGGCTTGGAATTTTCAAGGATAGTAATAGCTGTTTATTGAGAAAGGAATAATGCAATAAATGCTAAATTTGAGAGGTGACGGATGAAAGTTTGCTTTCTCATCCCCGAATATGTGACTGACTATTATGGGCGCAGCGCATTCTGCCTGATGCATGAGTGCAGTCGTTTTGATAGTACCATCAATGAGTTTGATGCGTCATGCGATATCGTCTTTTCAACTTGTTTTCTCGATAGTAAAATGGGGAGATTGTATTCGAAAATAAAAAAAAGCCATCCGGAAAAAATATTTATTAATTATTTATGGGACCTTCCATTCTGGAGGGCGGACCCACAACGTGAACAAAAAAGCCTTTTTTCGATTAGAGGTTTAATTTCCACTCGACCATATCCCTTACTTTTTAAGCCATGGCGGGATCAATATGAGTACTATATAAAATCTGGAGATGTTTTATTGTGCTCATCTGAACATACGAGAAACGAAGTAAAGAAGTTTTATGGTGTTGATTCGGAAGTACTGCATCTTTATTTCCCCAGTGCCGACATAAAACAAGATGGTTTGGCTTCCGAGAGAGGGGACCAGATAGTTTACGTGGGCCGAATTGAAGAATATAAGCGAGTGGATATTTTAATCAGGGCGGTTGCGAAACTGGAAATGCCCCCAAAGCTTGTCATTGTAGGGAGAGGGTCGAAACAGGAAGAGTGCGAACGACTTGCACGGGAATTGAATGTGACGGTTGAATTCAAAGGCCACCTGGAAAGGCAGGAGATGCAAAGGGAGGTCGGAAGATCGAAGATTTTTGTTAGCCCATCCATCATGGAGGGGAACCCGGGTTGGGGACCCTGCGAGGCGGTGTGGGGAGGAACTCCTGCAATCATGGCGGATATTCCGGAAACCAGAGAGTTTTTCGCGGACGGTGCGGTTTATTTCAGGCAAGACGATCCCAAATCTCTGGCTGAGAAACTGGCATTATTGTTACGGGATTCAGCGCTCAGGGGCAGTGTCCTAAGGCATTCTAGGGAGAACATTTCATTCTATTCGCTCGAAAATGGAATTGAAAGACTTGAAGATTTTTGTACAAGAGCAATGAAATTATACTCTGAGAATGTAAGATAGGAGTAGCCAATGGAATACCAAAGCTATTGCATGAGAAAATTACGCGCCGATGGTGTAGTGGTGCAGAGTCTCAAACACAGTGGAAGTGATCCAGAACTGACAAATCAATTTATAAAGGTCAGAGAATGATATGACCAAGGAATTTAACATGCTCCTTGCGGCTAGATGTCTTGCAAAAGGAAGTGATGTAGTTTTTTTTGATATTGGCGCAAACATCGGGATGTTTTCTTTTTTTGTTGCCCGTGCCGGTTCTGATTGCCATATTTTCGAACCACATCCTTATTATTATCGAGTGCTTCAGACAAGAGCCCGATGGTTGAGTTTGGAGAGGTTGTTTCGAAGATTGGGGAATCTTTATATCAATAACATTGCCTTATCTAACCGAGTTGGGCAGGGAACTCTTTATCACCATAGTACGAAACCGGGTTCTCATTCGCTTGATCGGGAGATGGTTGTTGGTGAGGGTGATTTGACACCAAAGCCCATCCCGGTTGAGATGATTACGTTGGACCAATACGTATCAGGAAAATCTTTTAAAAAGGGGGGTAACTTTTTTTTGAAGGTGGATGTGGAGGGAGCTGAAGCCGATATGATCACGGGCGGTATGGGGTTTATTGAGAATAATCATCCTGATATATTGATTGAAGTACGGGGGGGGGGCGAAGGGTGCACCTTTAAAGCGATTGCTGACATGCTCTTGCCGATGGGATATAATCTTTATACTGATCAATATACACCTTGCAAGGTGGAGGGAGGTAAATTGGTCGAATGGCCAATTTTTTCCCACGCGGATGTTCTGTTTTCTTTAAAGAAGGTTGATCTGGAACCGTTCTCTTGTGGCTGGCCGTTCCTGAGCAAGAAGGCTAAGTGGCTGAGGCTTTTCAGGCGTATTATGTTCCTGCAACTTGCAGATCTCCATCCACAAGCTTTTAGAAAGCCTTTTGATGTATTTTATTAAGCTTTTCTGGAGGTATTAAATGTGTGGTTTTGTGGGGGGCGCAAGTAACAAACACAATCTCATGTTTTCAAAAACAATAAACAACTTAGAGATATTGAGCCACAGAGGGCCCGATGATTCGGGTCTTTATCAATCCGAGTGGATGTGTGCAGGTTTTAGAAGGTTGTCTATTCAGGATACATCAACTGATGGGCATCAACCCATGACATTCGATGGTCTTACCATATTGCACAATGGCGAAATCTATAATTTCAGAGAAGTCCGGAATGAGCTATGCCGAAAAGGTTATTCTTTTGAGTCAAAGACTGATACTGAAGTGTTTCTAAAGGGTTTTCATGCATGGGGTCTTCATTGCCTCGAGAAATTCAATGGGATGTTTGCCACAGTAATTATTGATGAACGGAATAAACGGGTCATGCTTATACGTGATCGCTTGGGAATTAAGCCGCTTTACTATGTTCATAAGAAGGGTGAATTCTTTGCCTTTGCCTCCGAAATTAAGGCACTGAAAGGCATTGTTCCGTTTACCGAGAATCGTGAGAAGGTCGTTGAGCATTTAATTTATCGTTCTGTTGTTGGGGAAAAGACACTGTTCAATGATGTTTGTTCACTTTTGCCCGGTGAGTATCTTGTTTTTGACCATCCGAAAGAGGTTGTTCATCGGGATATTTATTATGCTCCGACGCAGGAGATGCAAAGGCTTGATATGGATGAAGCTGTTGAACAGGCAGAAAAGCTGCTTATCGAGGCAATCGGAAGGCGATTGATCAGTGATGTGGAAGTCGGGCTCCAATTAAGCGGGGGTGTAGATTCAGGCCTGATTGCGGCAATTGTGCAGACGCACTTCCATAAGGCTTCGCTTCATTCTTTTTCGATTTCCATGACTGATTCGCCGGAAATGGATGAGAGCAGGTATCAGATGATGGTTGCAGGGCAATATGGCATTACGCATCATGATATTCCGTTTACCGGCGTCGATTTTCAGAAGTATCTTGATCATGCTGTATGGCATAATGATTATCCGATTGTTCATCCCAATGCCGTAGCCATTATGAAGCTTGCCGAATATGCCAAGCAATATGTTACAGTGATTCTTAGCGGCGAGGGAGCTGATGAGGCTTTCTTCGGCTACCCAAAATATAAATTCAGTGTGCATCGCGGTTTGCTTGGCCTTCTAATCAGTCTAAACCCACTTAGTGGAGCCTTGCTACCCGATATCGGTAAGTTTGGTTATGTGAAGTCGCTTATCAAGGGTGTGCCTGATTTTAAGACCATGTTTGTTGAGACGCGAAAGGGCAAAGATTTATCATATTATATGTCTCCCGAGCAGTTGCGGTACGGTTATCAGGAACGTTTATGCATGATGAATCAATATGATGCGGAACATGATATTCCGGTTTTTGATCAGGCTACTTCGCTTAGGGAGCTGTTGAGGCGGTTTGACCGAATGACCATGTCTGCCTCGATTGAAGGTCGGGTTCCATTCTGTGACCATCAATTAATGGAGTTTGCGAATTCGCTTCCTGCGAGCGTTAAAGCCAATAGAAATGGGCTTAAGTTGGTGCTTAAGCGTTTGGCTGAGAAATACCTTCCCCATGAACTCATTTATCGGGAAAAAATGGGTTTTTCCTTGCCTATAGATAAATGGTTCTCGGAAAATGCTGATTTGCGTACAGTCGCCTCTGTGCTGGGGGAAGATTGCTTTCTGGATAAGAAAATCGTTGATCCGGACAGGTTTAGGGCATGGTGGAACGGGGGGACATACAACCAAAGAGAATTTATCGATGTTGCCTGGCCGCTGCTTGGCTATGAGTTGTGGCATCGGAAATTCATTTCCTCCTAACCAAATGCAAAAAATTATTCATTTCTGTTTTATTCAGCACCCTGCAGCTAATAGGGTCTCTTTAGATGGCCTGCTAAGTGTCGCCTCACAAGTGGATACCGGTGAGTGCTGGAGTTTGTGGGTTTCTCCAAAAGGAAATGGCGAAGTGCAGCCTGCTTTGGAAGGATCATTTCTGGTCGGCCAGATGCATGCAAATGGTGATGGGCTATACGCAAAGGTGGGTGTGCGGCAAAGCAGTATCTCCTTTTGTTCCGATGTAATCAGTGGAATTCCGATATTTATCTTTGAAATGGATGGTGCGGTTCTGGTTTCATCTTCGCTTGCCATACTGATCCGGGCTTGCCGTCAGTTGGGAATCAGGTTGACGCTGGATATGGGTGCTTGTTCCGAGATGATGCTTGCCAGCTATGTTTTTATCAGAGGCAGGACACTGCTCGAAAACGTGCGGCGATTGTTGCCCAACCATGAATTACAGATCGACCTGTACAGTGGCAAGGTGGCTGAGCAACGGGTTGCACAGGATTTTTCATATGTGGAACAGCCGCAGACATGGCAATGGTGTGTCGATAACCTGAAGGCTGGCATTGTCCACGGTTTAAAAAGATATGAAGGACAGCGGGTGGCGGTGATGCTTTCCGGTGGTGCAGATAGCCGTATCATTGCTGCTTGTGCCATAGAGGCGAGGTTAAATCCAGATTTTATCACATTTGGTCAGAGCACGGTGAATGCCAGCGATTTTCCGATAGCAAGTGTGGTTGCACATCGCTTGGGTAGGCCCATCCGGCCCTACACCGCAAGTGCGGATCAGTTCCGTGAAAACTGGAAGTCTCTTGCGGAAAAATCCAATTGGAGCGACATGTGGGCACTAGGCAAGCTACCGTGGGATTTTTTTGAGGGGGTATCGGAATATGATGTTGTTTTACGTGGGGATGGAGAGGGAATTTACGGCTGGAAATCTGGCGTGGGAAGTGTTGTGGATGTATTACATCAATTGGAAATTTCCCCTATGGTAGCAGTATTGCGCTCTGCTGTCTGGTTCAAGGCTCCTGAGGATGTATTTGAGCTAGGTGAGGAGAGTCGCAAGTCGATTATCGAAGAATATCGTGAATATCATGGATCATTGAGTAATTTGAAAAATGAGCTCTATCAGTCTATTCGTGAGTATGGATGTATTGCCCAGAATATCTGGTTGCTTGATAACTGGATGGTGGCCGACGCACCTCTCCTGTGGCAAAACAGCGTCGAAGTGGCCCGACGAATTCCCAGTAAATATAGAACCAACAAACAGGTGATCTTTGCAGTGCTGAATACCTTTGGGCGATTGAAGGACGTTCCTTTCAGTACCGGTTCGAGTTGGAATGATCCTTTGGAAAACTGGTATTCGGGACTCACGAATGAGCTTATCGATTATGTGTCGCGGTGGTCGCCATGGGCGATTGATCGTGGAAATCTAGAGGACCATTTTTCCGCACCGCCACCGGTACCCGGAGATCAATGCGATAGGTTTAACTTGGCAGAACTCATCAAGGCACGCTTGCAGCGTAGCCCTTGGGTGCGCCGGCAAGCTTTGGAGCGATATCCTGAGCGGGTTTACTCCAGCTTCAGCAGCAGGGGGCTTACCCGCTTGGCGGTGATTAGCAATCTTCGGGAATATATCGAAAGAGACAGTGATGATTGAATCGCCATCCATGGCTACACAGGGACGGGCCACGATCCCGGACAGGAAATTTCTGCTGGCTCTGATCTATGCCATTGTTTTATTTAAATGGCTCGAAGTGTTTGAGCCTGCGACGGAGTTGTATGTCAGCCTCAATCCGGCAGCGGGATTAGGTGGTTCCACCATTCTCATCGAGGATTTACTGGTGGTGTTGCTGAGTTTTATTGTGGTTGGCGACTTGTCGCTTAAACGATCCCTATGGACGTTTTTATGGCCGCTGCTCAAGCCGATTCTTGTTTTTCTGGCTATCGGCTTTTTTTTCCTCGGCTACAGTATTCTTTTGAAGGGTGCAGGAGATGTTCTGGCTAATTTTCGACTCTTCGCTTTGGGGGTGTTAGGCGTTGGTGCTGCCATCGCATTTCGGAATGAGAATAACCTGTATCGTTTCTTAATTTTTATTATTGTAATATGGTTTATTGACTCAAGTTATCAATATTATCTTCGGTGGGAAGAGGGAGGGTGGCTGTATTTCGGAAAAGGCTATGTTTATGTTAATCGAATGTACGGAGCGTTGGGATTTATTGCATCTCTTGCCATCCTTCATGCGAAGCGATCTTCAAGACCAGTGAAGGCCTGTGTAGGGATTGCTCTCATGTTATATCTGGTGACGCTTATGCTTGATGGAGCCAGAGGACCAATCCTGTGTGTCATTTTAGCAACAGGTATCTTCATGCTGCTTGAAGGTGTTCGGCTTAAGAGGCTCCTTGTTACGGGCACGCTTGTTGGTTTAATCATGCTCGTATTTTTCAGTTATAACAGCGAAAGAACATTAGATACCGTGAGAAGCATGCAAGATCTTTACCAGATTAGTGGGAGCGTCTACGCAAGGTGGGTTGCCTGGGACATTCTGTTCCAGCGGTTTATGGAGAGTCCCATACTTGGGCATGGCTTGGGCAACCATGGTGATGCCATTGATTTGTTTATTCAGCAACACGCTGGGGATTTGGTATTATACATTGGCTCAGCTCATAATGCCCATCTGGTTTTTTTATATAAAATAGGATTGCTGGGAGTGCTAAGTTATATAGCGCTTGCTTTGATCCTTGCACGACGAGCAGCAAAGAGTGTTGTAGGTAAATCGTCTTTTTTAAGAAGCGCAGGCCATGCTGCCGTAGCGGGCGTCGTTGCTTATTTTCTTTATGCTGCCACCTCTCCATTAGGGCCTAGCTTTCACTACTACTTTTGGTTTTATCTTAGCCTGCTGACGGCGGTTATTACAATCAGCAGGCGGCAAGAAAAAGCCTTGAGTATTCATGCATCATGAACATCGTTATCTTCAATCCATACGGCATTGGCAACACCCTCCTGCTGTTGCCATTTCTCAGCAATCTGAAAAAATCATATCCCACGGCTAGAATCTTGATGGTGGTGACCCAGAGAGTTGTAATAGATTTACTTGATGGGCAGGGATTGATTGGCGAATTTGTGTTATATAACAATAGCCTCAGCCCAAGGAAATCGAAAAATGGTGGTTGGCTGTCGCGTATAAAGTACGCATGGGAAATGCTGCGGTTGATATTGGTCATCCGGAAGAAAAAAGCGGATATACTATTTATCCTTGAGTCACCATCGGTTAAATCAGCCCTTTTTGTATGGCTTGCAAAAGCGAAGGAATGTATTGGGCACGCATCTGGAACGGCACTGGATTGTGTGTTGAGTCACGCTGTTCCCATCGCGCCGGATGCGCACGAAGTGGAATGGCGGTTGGACCTGTTGCGAGCGCTTGGGCACCATGTTGCCTATGAGCGCCCGAAGTTAAGGTTGCCAGTTGAAGTATGCGCAAGATGGGCTACGAAACATGCCGCCACCTGCAATCGGCGACCTATCGTGGGGTTGCATCCAGGTTGTAGTAATACTCTCAGAGAAAAGCGTTGGCCAGCTGAGCGATTTGCGCTATTAATTCATGTTCTTATGAAGGAAATGGAACTCTCTCCAATTCTGTTTGGCGGCCCGGATGATAAGGATGTGGCGCAACTGATCATGAACGATCTGGATGATCCAATTCCGAGCTATGTGAATCGGCTGGATATCATGAATACTGCAGGGGCCATTGCAAACTGTGATTTGTTTATATCCAACGACAGTGGTCTTATGCATCTGGCGGCAGCCGTTGGTACGCCGGTGATTGCGCTTTTTGGAAACACTAGCGTGAGCAAGAATGCGCCCCAAGTGGACGGAGCAATTGTGATTGTTGGAAAAGAAGCTGACAATAGTAATGCTGTTAGCGCGATCACTGTTGAAGAGGTTCTTGTTGCGGTGAAAGAGAAGTTGTGCCGTCAGCCTGACGATCCTGTCGAAAGAAGACAGGCTGAAAAAGATATAAACGAAAGCCTAGTGTATGAAATTGCGTAGGAGTCTCCATCTTCATGGGTAGCAATATGTATGTGCAGTATGGCTGCGGATGGAATGCCCCTCAGGATTGGCGAAATTTCGATGCATCACCGACATTGTATTTTGAGCGGATGCCCCTTGTTGGGAAATTATACACGAAGAATAAAACCCGATTTCCGCACAATGTTGAATTCGGGGATATTGTTGAAGGTTTGCCGATTTCTGATGGGTCATGTAAGGGTGTTTATTGTTCTCACGTTCTTGAGCATCTGCCACTGGATGATTTCCGTAAGGCGCTTAGGAATACATGGCGCATTCTCGAAGTTGGCGGCCTGTTTCGCCTTGTTCTGCCCGATTTGGAATTTGCGATTCAAAGATATGTTAGCACCAAATCACCGGAAGCAGCCATTAATTTCATTAGAGAAACAGGGCTGGGAAGAGAATCCAGAAACAGGTATCTGAAAGGTTTTGTTTTTGAGTGGTTTGGGAATAGTAATCATCTTTGGGGATGGGATTATAAATCCATTGAAGTCGAGCTTGCTAATGTTGGGTTTTCGAATATTAGAAGAGCCAAATTTAGGGATGCTGAAAATCCTGCATTTGCGGCAGTTGAGTCAAGGGAAAGATGGGATAACTGTCTGGGTGTTGAATGCAAGAAATAAAAGTCGGCAGGATTATGGTGGCTGCGATAAATCCACTGGGGATCGTTAGGGAAGGGTGAGTTTAACAACTGAGGATACTGGTCCGAATGAGGGATGGATGAATGGTAAATCAAACAAAGGTTAGCGACCATTTGCTAAGCAATTATGCGGATTACTACGAAGAGGGTGATTCTGCATGGCGTTGGTTGGGGGCTATAGATAAGGCGGAGAATATTGTATCGCTATGTAATAATTTGCCGCATGCTTCTGTCATAGATATTGGTGCAGGTGAAGGTTCAGTACTAAAAAGGTTGGAAGAATTGAACTTCGGCCAGCAGCTTTATGCTCTTGAGATATCTCCAACAGGTATTGAGACGATAAAGAATAAAGGTATATCGAGGCTAACTGAATGTTCTCTGTATGACGGTTACAACATTCCATACGAAGACGTGAAGTTCGATTTAGCTGTGTTAAGTCATGTTATTGAACACGTTGAATATCCAAGAAAACTGATTGATGAGGCAAGGCGCATTGCGAAGTATGTTTATGTTGAAGTTCCACTTGAAGATACAGCGAGACTTCCGCAAGATTTTATCTTTGATAAAGTGGGGCATATTAATTTTTATTCACCAAAAACAATTCGAAGACTCGTTCAAACCTGTCATCTCAAGGTGCTTAACCAACATACAGTAAACCCATCAAAATCGCTGTACACGTTTCAAAAAGGTAAGAAAGGACTAATCGACTACTACATAAAGGAATTTGCGTTAAAATTATTTCCATCTTTAGCGACAAGCTTTTTTACTTATCATTCAGCATTGGTCTGTCAGCGCATTGATAGTAAATAGAGATAACAGAATGTATGAAGAATTTCCAGCCTTAGTCAGAAGCAGAAGGATATAAGTTATGGAAGTGTCAATCCGAGAGTATGGATATGGCGGATTTCTGGAGTGTCCTGTTATGCGGGATGGGCGCGTCAGGAGGATGTTTCCTCAATCAGGCGCTGTTTTCTTGGAAGTGGGCTGTGGCGCGGGATATTCGTTGGATGAAGTAAGCAGTTGCTACGACACGACTGTTGGGATGGATGTGTCGACCATCAGGCTTGATGAGAGGGGTACACCGCTCTCAAACTGGAAGTTTGTGATGGGTGATTTAAATCGTGGATTACCTTTCAAATCATCAAGTGTAGATGGTATATTGGCAAACCAGGTGATTGAACATGTGGCGGACCCATGTTTTTTTGTGGGGGAGATATTAAGGGTGTTACGGCCTGAGGGGGTTGTTGTGGTGACCACCCCGAATATTCGCTATATCCATCACATTTTACGGCTTGTGGTACAAGGAAAAGGACCAAAAACCGCGAATGATGATATCAGGGATGGTGTCTGGGATGATGGTCATTTGCATTACTTTACACACCGCGATCTCCGGGATGTTTTCTCTGGCTTTGAGTTTCGGATGGTGGAAAGTCGTGCATTAGTTAATCTCAATGGTCGATTGCCAGCGGTTCGTCAGTTTTTCAATCGATTTTCCGGCAGTTTTTTTGTCAGAGAATTTTTTTCCGGGAACGCCATGTTAGTGGCAAAAAAATAAATAATCATGAAGCCACGAATTGTTTATTGGAACAATATTCCATCGCCATACTTTGTTGGGCGAATGAATGCGCTTGTTCAAAGAGGGAATTTAGATTTATCTGTGTGGTTTAACCAAAGACGGGAAGAAGATAGAAGTTGGATAATAGATGAAAATGAATGGATGTTTCCGTTCGCTTTCAATGACTCAAAGGTTAGTGCCGGTTTTTTTCGCGAGATGATTAGAAACAAACCAGATTTGCTCGTTTCTCTATACAACACCCCAAAATTTATATCGGGGAATTTATTGGCAAAAATATTGGGAATACGTACGGCTTACCGGGTATTGCCAACGTATGATGCTTGGGTGGCACGATCGCGCTTTAAAGAAGCAAGCAAAAGATTAATGTTTCGGCTTGTCGATGGCGTAAAAGTGCCGGGAAAAGACGGTTCGATGGTTGCATTAAAGTATGGTGTTCCGCCAAATCGTATATTTAAAGTAACTCAATCAATTGATGTCGAACATTTTGCGACTGCTCGATCAATGAGCATGGCTGAACGGAATCGTTTCCGGGATGCTCTAGGAGTCCATGGCTGCGTCTTTATTTATGTTGGCCGTCTTTGGGAAGGCAAAGGGCTGAATTATTTGTTGGAAGCCTATAAGAGAATGTTGCCGAATACATCTGATGTATCTCTTCTGATTGTTGGCGATGGTGTTGATGAAACGAGATATCGTGAAATGGCGAGAGGCGTTCAAGGAGTTAAATTTGCTGGATTTATACAGGAAAGGGACCTGCCAGAGTATTATGCAGTAGCAGATGTAATGGTTTTCCCCACGCTTGGTGATCCATACGGATTGGTGGTGGAAGAGGCAATGGCGGCAGGACTGCCCGTTATATGCACAGAAGCGGCAGGGGATATTCGACTTCGCCTTCCTGAAGCTATTGCAGGATTTATTGTTCCTCCAAAAAGCACTGATCTGCTTTTTGAAAGAATGCTTTTTCTGGCGAGTAACCTGGAGGAGCGGCTAAGGATGGGTCGGCAGGCATCTGATTTGGCAATCACAAGAAATCATGATCGATATGCAGAAGACTTTGAACATTTTGTTGAGAGTCTTCTTGCTATTCCGAAAAGAAAGCTTGAAGCCAAGAGCAATGGGCTTTAAAGCGAAAGTTTTTATGGTGGGTGCCTACCCTCCACCTATATCGGGTCTATCGGTTGTGAATGCAGCGATGTGCGAGCGGCTAAAAAATGATGGCGCTATGCTTGATGTGATTGATATAGGCGGCAAAAGTCTGGATCGATCATTCAGCATCAGAGCTGGGAGATTTCCAATAGTGCTGAAAGGGTTCTCCCGATTTTTTATGAGTTCCGTGCGCAGGGCTGCTCTATACATTAGTGTTTCTGGTTCGCTGGGGCAGGTCTACGAGATGTTGTTTTTGTTTGTGGCGCGGTTACGTCACATGCGAATTTTTCTGCATCATCACAGTTATGCATATCTAGACAAGAAGAGATTTGTTACTGAATGCTTGGTACGAATAGCAGGAAAAAATGCGACACATATTGCACTGTGCGAAAACATGGGAAGAAGTCTAATAGGTTGTTACCCTCAAATTGAGAAATTAGTTATTATTTCGAATGCTGCTATTATTCATTCAGGCCAAAGATCGGACTTAACATCCCGTAGCACGATGAAGACTCTCGGTTTCTTAGGAAATATATCTGCTGAGAAAGGAATATTTGAGTTTCTTGATGTGGTTGATCAGCTTTCAAAAAGAAGGCCAAAGCCTGAGGTCCGCGCTTTGATTGCGGGCCCGTTTGAAAGTAAATCAGTGGAAACAAAGTTTAGGGTGCTACATAAGGCATTGCCCAATGTTACATATCTTGGTCCCCAGCATGGTAAAGAAAAAGAATGTTTTTTTCAGGACATTGATATTCTTTTGTTCCCAACAAAATATATAAATGAAGCAGAGCCAGTCACGATCCATGAAGCAATGTCTTATGGGATTCCAGTAGTTGCATGGCAGAGGGGATGTATTAAAAATATTGTTTCGCATGAAAGCGGCCTTGTTGTAGAACAGCACGAGGATTTTGTTAGCGCTGCTGTAAATTATTTATCTGACTTGATTTCCTCGCCCTCTGTTTACCATAAGTTGTCGGCCAGTGCTTATAAACAATATGCCACCCAACGAGGAACTTATCAAAAAGCATTGGATGCTTTATGCAAAGATATTATTGCAGGTTAGGTGTTTAATATTTTGAGCCGAGGAATAATACATTGATATCTGCGCTTATCATTGGCGGCGGTGGGTATATCGGCTCTTCTGTTGCTTACTATTCGCATGCACGTAATTGGGATTCGGTTATCGTGGATAACCTTTCAACCGGGCATGCTGATCTGGCGGCCAATGCTGGATGTTTATTGGTGGAAGCAGATTTGCGTGATCGCCAAAAGGTCTTTGCTCTCTTGCAAAAGTGCAAACCCGATATTGTGTTGCATTTCGCAGCTCGATCACTTGTGGCTGAGTCTGTAGCTGCGCCATCGATGTATTATGGAAATAATGTTGTAGGAACAATTAACTTGCTTGATGCTATGCTGGCTTCCGGAGTGCAGAACATTATCTTTTCAAGCTCGGCGGCCGTGTATGGAATTCCACATGAAATTCCCATTACGGAAGAACATTCTCTTTTACCGATCTCTCCTTATGGGTGGTCGAAAATGATGATTGAAATGATGCTTGCTGATTATTCACGAGCTTACGGATTACAGTATGTAAGTTTGCGTTACTTCAATGCTGCGGGTGCAATTCCGGGTGCTGGGATAGGTGAGAGGCATGAGCCGGAATCCCATCTTATTCCGAATATATTACGCTCTATGCTGCGCAAGGATGGCAAAGTATTTGAAATTTATGGGAATGCATATTCTACCGCTGATGGTTCTTGCGTTCGGGACTATATTCATGTGGAGGATTTGGCTAGGGCGCATATTCAGGCAGCTCAATACCTTCTGGATGGCGGAGAAAGTACGGCCGTTAATCTCGGGAATGGAAAAGGATATTCAGTACTAGATGTTATTGAATCTGCAAAACGGAAATTGGGCTCGAACATACCATATAATATCAAACCGCCTCGGTCCGGTGATCCGGCAGTTCTAGTTGCTTCCGCAGAGAAGGCCGGAAGGATATTAGATTGGAAGCCTCTATGGGTTTCGTTGGATGATATTATTGGGAGCGCTTGGGAATGGCACAGGAAAGATTGCGAATGAAAATCAAGCAAGTCAAAAAATTATACAAAATTTTGTGTAATTTTTTCTATTTTAAGGCATTGTTGAAAGGCGTCGCAGCAGGAACGGAACACATTAGGCTGTTACAGAATCTTGCTTGCAGGCATGTCGTAGATATTGGGGCTAATTGTGGGCAGTTCGCCTTGATCTCGCGCAAATGCTTTCCAGATGCCCGGATTGATTCCTTTGAGCCCCTTGCGGAACCGGCGGATCGGTATGAGAAGGTTTTTGCCAAGGATGGGAATGTTCATTTGCATCGCCTAGCTATCGGGGAAAAGAAGGGGGAGGCGACGATTCATGTGTCCAGACGAGACGATTCATCCTCGCTGTTGCCCATTACTGGCGCTCAGACCACGCTGTTTCCCGGCACGGGCGAACGCGAGACCCGAATGATCCGTGTTGCGCCGCTGGATAGCGCGTTGAGTGCGTCTGAGATCAGCAAGCCCGCATTGCTAAAAATGGATGTGCAGGGCTACGAGATGGAGGCCCTGCGCGGCTGCAAAAGTCTTATCGGGAATTTCCGGTACATTTACTGCGAGTGCTCGTTTATTGAACTATATGAAGGACAGTCACTAGCCCATGAGGTCATTGATTATTTGTATCAAAGCGGATTCAGCTTATCCGGGGTCTATAACATGACTTATGACAAGTGTAGCATGGCGGTCCAAGCTGATTTCCTTTTCAGAAAACTTGAGCTCTAAGCCCTTGCGCATCCTCATCCATGGTATCAATTATGCTCCTGAATTGACTGGAATCGGTAAGTATACTGGAGAGATGGCGGCTTGGCTGGTGGCTCAGGGGCACAAAGTTTGTGTGGTGACTGCACCACCCTATTATCCCGAATGGAAAGTAGCTCTAGGTTACTCGACTTCCTATTATAAGCATGAAGATATCGATGGTTTGTATGTCTGGCGCTGTCCCCTGTATGTTCCAGCAAAGCCCTCTGGGCTAAATCGAATCATGCACCTAGCTAGTTTTTCCCTAAGCAGTCTGCCGATAATGATCCGGCAAATCTTATGGAAACCGGATGTGGTCATTGTTGTTGAGCCGCCACTATTTTGCGCTCCTTCAGCCTGGCTGGTTGCCCGATTATCGAGAGCCAAGTGCTGGCTGCATATTCAGGACTTTGAAGTCGACGCAGCCTTTGATCTTGGTATTATTCCGTATGCTTGGATGAAACACATGGCCAGTGCGATTGAACGTTGGGTGATGCGCCGTTTCGATGCTGTATCCACGATCTCCCATTCGATGCTCAACAGTCTTCGTAAGAAGGGTGTTGATGAGCCAATTCTATTTCCGAACTGGTCAGATATTTCCTCTATGCGGTTTGATGGCTCTGGAAGAACGTTGTTTAGGGCGAAGCTCGGGGTAGGTGAGGGCCAGTGCCTTTGTCTCTATTCGGGCAATATCGCAGTCAAGCAGGGGTTAGAGATATTACTGGAGGTTGCTGAGAAGCTTCCTGATTTTCGCTTTGTGATCTGTGGTGATGGGGTTAATCGAAAAGCATTGCAGGATGAGGTGGATCGCCTTGAACTTGCAAACATTGCTTTCCTGCCACTACAGCCGTTGGAGCGCCTGCCTGCCATGCTGAGCGCTGCTGATATCCATCTGGTGATTCAGAGAAGAGGTGCTGCTGATCTGGTAATGCCTTCTAAGCTTGCCAATATTTTGGCGATTGGTGGACCTGCTATTGTTACTGTAGAAGAGGATTCTGAGTTGGGGCGGTTAGCTGAGGGAGATAACCCTTGTGTATTCCGATGTGACCCGGAAAATGCTGAGAAACTGGAAACGGCGATTGTCCAATTGTATGGAAACAAGGATATGGTCGAAAAGATATCGATCAACGCTCGAGTCTATGCGGAGCAGCAAATTGACATGGAGAGGGTGCTTGGTAAGTTTGAACAGTCGCTAAGGGACTTGGTAGAGCATTAGAAATGATGGTTTTGGGTGGACCTGTTTAGGACAGGTATAAAGAGGGAGAAAATCCGTGGTTCAAAAGTCAGGAAGGTTTCGCCGCTATCATACGTGGTTTGCTCTGGGGCAGAGGCTGATTGATGCTGGTGCGGTGCTGTTGCTGTTGCCTGTTCTGTGTCTGGGGTATGGCATTAGCTACGATCAGCCTTATCAACTGGCTGCGGTTCTTGGTGCGGCGATGACCTGGATTGCTATGGGTGCTGTGGATGCCTACCGACCTTGGCGGGGAGCGAGGCTTTGGCAGGAGATGCAGACAATCCTTGTTGCTTGGTTCTTGGTCGTGGCTGGCTTTCTATTCCTTGCCTGGTTTATCAAGTTTACCGGCCAATATTCACGTCTGGTTGTCGGTGCATGGTTTGTGCTAGCACCGGTGTTGCTGATTGGGATGCACATAGTCGGCAGGATATTTCTGCGGGTCCTGCGTCAGCAAAGGAGAAATTCCCGCACTGCGGTAATCGTAGGCGCAGGCGATCTCGGTCGGGATTTGGCTGAGCGCATCCTGGATGCTGACTGGATGGGTATCCGCATAGCCGGTTTTTTCGATGACGATGTCCGTAAAGCTGGGGGAGAGGTGTCTGGGCTCCCATTGCTTGGCAAATCAACGGATGCGTCAACCTATGTGCGCCAACATAAGGTGGATATGGTGTACCTTGCCCTGCCCATGCGATCTGAGAAACGCATGCGGGAGGTTTACGATGCATTACAGGACAGCACGACCTCTATATTTATGGTTCCGGATCTTTTTGTTTTTGAGCTGATGGGAGCACGCGAACAGGATATTGCTGGTCTGCCTGTTTTCGCCTTGTGTGAAAGCCCGATGACAGGGCCCTTCGGTCTTTTCAAGGCGATGGAGGACATTATTGTGGCAAGCTTAATTCTGTTTTTTGTTTGGCCACTGATGCTCTTCATTGCCCTTGGGGTTAAGCTGACTTCACCGGGTCCGGTGTTGTTTAAACAGCGGCGCTATGGTTTGAACGGCAGGCTCATCAAGGTGTACAAGTTTCGTACCATGGCTGTATGCGAGGATGGTGGGGTCATCGAACAGGCTAAGGTGGGCGATGTGCGAGTGACCCGATTCGGTGCTTTCTTACGGCGCTCTTCTCTGGATGAATTGCCCCAGTTTTTCAATGTTTTGCAGGGGCGGATGAGCATCGTCGGGCCGCGCCCTCACGCCGTGGTGCATAATGAGCAGTATCGTAAGTTGATTAAGGGCTATATGTGGCGGCACAAGGTGAAGCCGGGAATTACCGGTTTGGCTCAAGTAAGCGGTTGGCGAGGAGAAACGGATACGCTGGAGAAAATGAAGAAGCGAGTAGAGTATGATCTGGATTATATCCGCCGTTGGTCTGTATGGCTCGACCTGAAAATTATTTTCCTGACCATTATCCGCGGATTTGCAGGAAAAAACGCCTACTAAGAATGTTGTAGTTAACAATTCTCACCTCATGCGAGTTTCAGGTTGGTGTCCGAACAATCAGATTGCGATGGGTGCGCGGATGCCGGGGTGAGACTGGTAATCTAGAAGTTCAAAATCATCAAACGTAAAATCGAAAATTGATTTCACATCCGGATTCAGGCGCATGGTCGGCAGAGGGAAGGGCTCGCGGGAGAGCTGGGTTGCAACCTGCTCGGCATGGTTGGAATACAGGTGTGCATCGCCGAAGGTGTGTACGAAATCTCCGGGCTCAAGGTCGCAGACCTGTGCCAGCATCATGGTGAGCAGGGCGTAGGAGGCGATATTGAATGGCACGCCGAGGAAGATGTCGGCACTGCGCTGATAGAGCTGGCAGGACAGACGGCCCTCGGCGACATAGAACTGGAAGAAGGCATGGCAGGGAGCCAGGGCCATCTTGCCCAGTGCCACATTGGCCTGCGGGCTGATGGATTCATCCGGCAGATCGGCCACATTCCAGGCAGAGATAATCAGTCTGCGTGAGTTCGGGCGGGCTTTGATCTGCCCAACAAGCTCGGCAATCTGATCAATATGACGCCCGTCCGGAGTCGGCCAGTTGCGCCACTGGTAGCCGTACACGGGGCCAAGATCACCGGCATCATCGGCCCATTCATCCCAGATTTTCACGCCATTGTCGCGCAGGTAGTCGGTGTTGGTTTCGCCTTTGATGAACCAGAGAAGTTCATGGATAATGGATTTGAGGTGGACTTTCTTGGTGGTGACCAGCGGAAAGCCGGCAGCCAGATCGAAGCGCATCTGATGGCCGAAAATCGAGCGCGTGCCGGTGCCGGTACGGTCGCCTTTTTGTACGCCGTGATCGCGCACATGGCGCATCAGATCCAGATAAGGCTTCAATCGTTCCTCCCATCATTAGAATGGGCTTATGCTGCCCCGTGTGCCGCCCCTTGTGAACCAAACAAAGCAACCGATCAAAGCAAACGGGCAAGAAAGAAGTTGGCAAAACCTGTGTGTCGTGCAACATGTGCCTTCAGTTTTTATCAGGAGCAGTCTGATGCATGCATGGATACGTTCAACACTGATTTTTGTCGCCACTCTGGGTGCTGTTTGTACCAGCGCGCTAGCCGAGGATGTGCCCTTTAGGGCGATGCAGCCTCAGGCGGTGGAGCAGCCTGTGGATGCGGCGTCTCAACCGGCATTTCCTAAAATCAGGATGCCGGGTCAGCCTGCTGAGCCTGATGCTGCATCGGCAGAAGCTCCGTCGGCCGCAGCGCCCGGCGAGTCCGCTGTGTTTGACGATGAGGAGGCTGCCGATGCAGTGCCTGCCGAACCGGTTGCGGCAGCGGAGGTGCAGACAGGCGGTCCGAAAACGGCAACGGACAAGATTGTTGAAAAATTCATGGCGCTGGATACCGACGAATCCAGAAGTGTGTCAGTGGAAGAATACCTTATCATGGTTCAGCAGCGGGTTGAGGCGCGTTTTAAAGCCATGGATGCAGACGGTAATGGCGAAGTGACTGAGGACGAGTATCGGGCCTTCTGGAAAACGCGCATGGCCAAATGGTACCGCCTGAAGCGTTAGAGCTATTGGGTAAGGGCATAACCACCGTAAAGATGCAGAGGTAATGACCACAGAACACACGGAATACACGGAAATGATAGATGTAAGCGTGGTTTAAATTTCTCCGTGGGTTCGTCTATTCCGTGGTGATGAGGTTGGTTGAATGTTGAAATACGAGGAAGAGAGTTTTCGGATACGTGGTGCCGTGTATGAAGTTTACCGTGAGATGGGGAGCGGATTTCTTGAGGCTGTTTACCAGGAATGTATGGAAAGGGAGCTGACCCGGCAGAGCATCCCATTTACGGCACAAGCAGAATTGCGACTTGAGTATAAAGGTGATCGGTTGAACCAACTATATAGGCCCGACTTCATCTGTTTTGAGAAAATAATCATTGAAATCAAGGCAGTAAAAGAGCTTTGTAATGAGCATCGAGCGCAGGTTCACAATTATTTGAGGGCGTCAGGTTATGAGCTTGGCCTACTGGTGAATTTCGGCCATTACCCCAAGGCTGAAATCGAAAGGATCGTGCTATAGCCGATGCAACCACGGAACACACTGAATACACGGAAATAATAATAGGATGGGGTTTTGAACCATTCTGTGTGGTCCGTGTATTCCGTGGTGGGCTGGATGTAAGGTTGAGAATCATAGACAGAAACCACGGAACACACTGAATACACGGAAATAATTGATAGTATGAGAGAATGTGGCTTTGCTCTCTTCCGTGTGGTCCGTGTATTCAGTGGTAGATGGTTTAAAGGTTAAGATACAGAGGCAATGACCACGGATGCCCCAGGGCACCCTCTCTGGCTTCCCCCAGGGGATACTCTCTGACTGCGCCATTCACCTTGTCACACGGAAATAATCGATAGTATGAGTGGGTGTGGTTTTGATTTCTTCCGTGTGGTCCGTGTATTCTGTGGTGTATGGTTTTAGCAGGCTAGACCTGCTGGGCTGCCAGTTCGCGCAGTTCTTTCGATTCTGGTAGCAGGACAATGCCGCGGCCCAGGGTCACCATTCTGCGCCGCTCGAAATCCTTAAGCAGGCGACTGATAACTTCGCGTGCAGTGCCGAGCTCTGTGGCCAGTTGCTGGTGGGTGAGGCGCAATTCCCCGCTGCCGTTGTCGAGTTCAAGCAGCCTTCGCGCCAGTCGCACATCCATACGGCCGAAGGCCACATCCTCAATCAGCGCCATCAGATCGGCGATGCGCAGGCTGATCATGGACAGCACAAAGCGCCTGAAAGCGGCGTCGGAGAGCAGGGCGTCTAGGCGTTTTGGAGAAAGCAGGGCCAGTTCGGTTTCTTCCTCGGCAATACCCTCGGCAGGATAAGGGCGGCCACCCAGCAGGCAGGACGTGGTCAGCATGCAGGTCTGTCCATCCTCAACACGGTAGAGCACGATCTCACGGCCCTCCGGGTCCATCTTCTGAACGCGTACGGAGCCGCTGAGCACGAACACATAGCCCTGACAGGCATCGCCGTCGCGAAACAGCACCGTGCCACCCGGCACCTGCATCAAAGGGAGAGCATCCAGCTCATCGCGTATGGACGCCGGCAACTGGGCGAGATCGGGGAATGCCTGCATTATAGAACCCATCGAATCACCCTCCCTGTCAGCGCAAAGTCATTTCAGTGTTGCGGATATGTGAAAGTGAGCGGCGGAAATGCCCCCAGTCCCACTGCCTGCCGGGGTCCCATTTGCGGCCCGGCGCGACATCCTGATGTCCTACGATACGCTCCGTAGCCACATCCGGAAAGCGCAGCATCAGCGCCCGACACAGGCGTGCGGTTTCCCGATATTGTACCGCAGTGAACGGGGCTTGCTCATCGCCCAGCATTTCGATGCCGATGGAATAATCATTACAGCGCTCTCTGCCCTGCCAGATGGATGCTCCGGCATGCCATGCGCGCTGCTCAACCGGCACGAACTGGGTGATATTCCCCACCCGATCCACCACAAAATGCGCCGCCACGCGCATGCCTTCAAGGCTTGCGAAGGATGCGTGCGCCGAGGTATCCAGCCGGCCTGAGAACAACGCCTCGACGTGTTGCATGGCGAACTGGCCGGGGGGCAGGCTGATGGCGTGCAGCACAATCAGGTCCACAGCCGTGCCTGCCGGTCGAGCATCGTGATGCGGCGAGGGGACGAAGCGCATGGGGGTTTTCAGAGCCATGCCCCATGATGCGGTGATGCACCGGAGGCTGGCAAGACCTGAAGGTTAGACCATGCGGTCAGATTACCCGTTCATTACCGCCATCAATCGGTAATTGCGCGCCTGTGGTACAGGCAAACAGGGGTCCTGCCATGGCTGAGGCAAGCTCGGCGACATGCTTCGAGGTTACTTCCACATGCAGCAGATTGTTGGTTTTGTAGGCTTCCACACTGAGCCCGTAATGCGCGGCACGTGCAGCCAGCACTTCATCCGTCCAGATGGCCGTATCAAACACCGCATTCGGGTGCAGCATATTGATACGTATGCCCTGTTCAGCCATTTCCAGTGCGGCTACGCGGCCCAGCTGGGTGAGTCCGGCCTTGGCCACTGAGTAGGCGGCGGCGCCCGGTCCGGGTGCCGGCACATTCTTCGACGCAATGATGACCACAGCAGGCTCCATACCCAGGGCCAGATAGGGTTGGCAAAATGTGAGCAGGCGCTGATGGCTGCTCAGATTCAGGGCAAGACTCTTTTCCCATCCAGCGGCATCCATATCGGCGATGCGCCGGCTGGCAGGGAAGATACCGGCATTGGAAACTACGATATCCAGGCCGCCGAAGCGGCGTACAGCCTGCTCCACACAGGCTTTCAGGGCGGCATCATCGGTTACGTCGCAAACCAGTCCCAGCGCATCCGCTGCGGCAAACAACTCCCTTACCTGTGGATTGATATCCAGTGCGAGCACGGCCGCACCCTGAGAGCGCAGTACCTCGGCGCAGGCCCGGCCGATGCCGCTGGCAGCTCCGGTCACCAGAGCCACCTTGCCCTGATGCAATTTTGAGGCGCCACCTTTGCCCAGCTTGGCCTGCTCCAGTTCCCAATATTCGACCTCGAATAATTCGGCCTCCGTTACCGGAGTCCAGCGGCTCATGGATTCTGCTTGCAGCACAGCAGGTCGAGTGTGTGTACTGATATCAGCAATGATGCCGGCCTCCTGCGCACTGCGCCCGAAGCTGATGCAGCCGGTTCCGGGCCAGATAGCCCAGCGGGGAGCCACATCCAGGCAGGTCAGTGCGTCATCGGCATGTCGTGAAAAATAGGCCCGGTAGTCATCCGCATAGGCAGCCACACATGCTGCGACATCACCGTCGACGAACAGCGGTGATGGTTTGGTTCGAATCACATGGTCCGGGGTCAGCGTGCCGCGGCTTACAGCTTTAGCCCTGTCATGCGCGGCAAAGCCTGCTGCTTCCGGGCCATCATCCAGACAGGCCAGCATGGGTGCGCCACGCAGCCGGCTTACCTCACGGCGCAGGGTGGCCAGAGCCAATAAATCGGTTTGCGTTTGAGCCTTCGGCAGGGCGTAGGCCGCATGCTTTTGAAGATAGGCCTCGGCCTTGCTGACCAGCGTAATCATCTGCTCATAGCTTGCTTTTGCATCATCAGCAAAGGTGAACAGGCCGTGATGCATCAACACCATGCCGTCGAGCTCTTTCCAATCGACATCGCGGGTCAGATCACGAACTGTTTTAGCCAGAATGAAACCCGGCATCACATAGGGAATCACCAGCACGCGTTCGCCGAATAGCTCGCGGATGCGCGTTTCGCCATCCGGAGTATTGCTGATGGTGACCACTGCATCGGTATGCGTGTGATCAACGTAGGCAAATGGAATCAGTGCATGCAGGATCGCCTCGACGGAGGGGTTCGGTGCGGATGGATCGAGCATGGCGATGCGCTGGGCGCGTACCATATCGGTGTCGCTGAGTTCATCCAGCTTGGCCAGCCGGAGCAGGGCGGACATGCGCACCGGGGCAAAGCCTGCGGCTTCAATGGTCGCCAGATCCCAACCGCTACCCTTCACATACAGTGTCTCCACGGCATCGCCGAACACATCCCTGGCCGTTGCCTTAAGCGAGGTGTTACCACCGCCGTGCAGTACCAGCGATGGTTCGCGGCCCAGCAGGCGGGAGGTGTACACTCGCAGGGCAAGGGCATCGGCACAGCTTGCAGCCTCCGCATCATTCCACAGGCTTTGCATTGTCATTCTCCTCGTCGGTTTCATTTTCAGGGTTGTCGCTTCCCACTTCGGGGATCAGTCCGTTTACAAAGTCAGTTGCATCGAAGGGCATCATATCGGCCAGTGTTTCGCCCACGCCGACATAACGCACGGGCAGGCCAAAGCGGTGCACCAGTTGCAGGACAATACCGCCCTTGCCAGTGCCATCGAGCTTGGTAACGATCAGGCCGCTGGTGCCGGCTACCTCACGGAATTTTTCGACCTGCGCTACAGCATTCTGTCCGGTGCCGGCATCCACCACCTGCCAGACCTCGTGCGGCGCACCATCGAGTGCCTTGCCGATCACCCGGCGTACCTTGCCCAATTCATCCATCAGGCCCTTGTCGGTTTGTACCCGTCCGGCGGTATCGATAATCACCACATCGTAGTCCCTTGAGATGCCACGCTGCACGGCATCATAGGCCACAGCAGCGGGATCGGCGCCGTCATGCTGGCGTACCATATCGGCCCCGGCACGCTCCACCCAGACGGCTAACTGCTCAATCGCTGCGGCACGGAAGGTATCGCAGGCGCCGACTACAACGCGCTTGCCTTCAGCACGAAACATCGTGGCCAGTTTGCCGATCGTGGTTGTTTTCCCGGTACCGTTCACGCCCACCACAAGCAGTACAAACGGTCCGCTTGAAGGCAGGTTGAGCGGTTTAACTTCAGGGAACATTTGCAGCATGGCTGTTTTCAGGCCATCCAGCGGTTGTTTGGCTTTTCTTGCCTTGCCGACAAGCGCTAGTGAAGTCTGCGCACCGCAATCGGCCAGAATCA
Organism: Zetaproteobacteria bacterium CG1_02_55_237; assembly: GCA_001871195.1. GTDB lineage: Bacteria > Pseudomonadota > Zetaproteobacteria > Mariprofundales > Mariprofundaceae > UBA1543. The sequence continues at coordinate 41,470 of MNXA01000044.1, read as the reverse complement.
GGCCGTCCTCGACATCTGCCCACTCGGTCTCACTTAATTTTACAACATCGCGCCCTGGAAGCAGTTGGGAAAGATTCTCCCGGCTACGGCTTAGGCCCTGTTTGAGTCTGGAAAATAAAGACACGTCATCTCCTCCAAAGGAAGCGGGCGGCGTTACAGCCCCGATTCGGGCATGCTGGGAGACGAGGGGGAACAGTCAACCGTGGAGTTGGGGTTTTCAGTGCATGCCGCTGTGCTGTGCGTGCCCGGCACGCATATCGCGCACAGGGGCCGATAGCGTAAGGTTTTCGCCATCCGATAACCGGAACACAATTTCGACCATCTCTCCCTCTTTGAGCGGGTGCTTGAGCCCCATCAGCATCACGTGCGAGCCGCCGGGCGAGAAACGCGCCTCCCCGTTGGCCGGTATGCCCACCTCGCTCAAAGGAGACATCACCATCCTGTTCCCGTCCATGCGCATGGCGTGCATCCCCGCCGAGTCCGCCACATCGCAGGCCACACCCGTCAGCTTCACACTCTCGGACCCCGTATTGCGCACCACCATGTAGGCAGCCGTACTATCGGCCACCGGTGGCGACAGGCGCACCCAGGCATCCTCAATCAGCAGATCGTCGGCATATGCCGGCGAGGCACTGAGCAGGGCCAATAACATCCATAATGTTTTTTTCACCGACTTACCCCTTTCACAGCCAAGGCCGCATCCTGTCTGCAATCAGGGCAGGATCGGTCTGTTCATCAAACAGATCGACAACCTTCCCGTCCCGGTTGACCAGATAGATAAAGTTCGTGTGCTCCACCTCATAATTGGCATCGGCAGGATGCTCCGGGACTTCATAATCCACCCGCCATTGTGCCGCCACTTGGTCGAGCTGTTCGCGAGTTCCGGTTAGGCCCCTGATACGCTTGTCGAAGAAGCTTACATACTTGTTCAGCAATGCAGGGGTATCACGCTGGGGATCGACACTGATGAATATGCCGCCCACACGTCCGGCCTGCGACGCTTCCATCTGCTGCATGGCGGAGGCTATAACGCCGAGTGCCGCCGGGCAGACATCGGGGCAATGGGTATAGCCGAAAAAGACCAGCATCACCTTGCCGCGAAAATCGTGCAGGCTGACGGGGCCGGTGGCCGACTCCAGCCGGAAATCCCCCCCCATTCCTTGTAAAGCAGGTGGTACCGACGGTTTTTGCATCTCCAGTAGCCAGGCGGTTATGCCAACGGCCGCCATGATACCTATGACTATAAAAATGTTTCTGACAGCGGATTTATTCATTGCAGTAATCGTATATTCCTCTTTGTTGTTTGACCATGCCGGAAGGCGTCTCCCAGGCTCGCTAACAGGTCTGCAGTCATCGGATCTTTTCTTTCTCTCAAATCAATTATTGTCTTATTTCTCTACTCAGGGTTTGGCATACGCAGCCACCAGTTGACGAAACAAGCTTAGCGATTCCTCGCCATCCCAGCCCCGCTCACCGATAAAACGCCCGATGATTTTGCCGTCGCCACCGATCAGGTAGCTGGTTGGCAAGGCGCGCACTTCATAGCGATTGCGCACCACGCCTTCCGGATCGAGCAGGGTATGGAATCGGGGGCTGACCTCCTGCATGAAGTCGTGCACCTTTTGTTCATCGCCGCGATCCACATTGACGCAGACAATGCTCAGGCCCTTGGCGGAAAGCTCCCTGTCCAGATGATGCAGCAAGGGCATTTCCTTGCGACACGGTACACACCAGGTGGCCCAGAAATGCAGTAGGACCAATCTGCCATGATGGTTTTTCAGGGTATCCGTTCCACTGCCCGCCATGGACAGGGAAAAATCTGGTGCGGGTTTGTGCTCGCTTGGTATTTGGACACCGAAGGACTGCATGGCTTCATCCAGCGTGCCAGCTGCCGCAGCGCTCTGGGGGGAGAGCACCCAGAGCGCGAACAGCACGGCCAGTGCGACACAAAGCCTAGCGCGCATTTGTCTTTACATAGGCGGAAATCTGCCGCCACTCTGCCTTGTCCATCTGCATGCCTTTTTCATCCATGCGCAGTTTCATCACACCCAGCATATGCCGCCAGCCTTCCCAGTCCAGTCGCTTGGGATGCGGCAGGGCATGGCAGGTACTGCAACGTTCGGCATACAGTTGACCGACTGCCGAATCGGCATCAGGAATTTCCGCCGCCCAGGCGGGGGCGACGATGCAAAGCAATACAATCATCGTTAGTATTTTCATCACCACCCCACCCCCTAGAATCCGAGATCGCTTGGCCCGGTTGATTTGCCGGTTGCGCGTATGCTTTTGCTGGTCGGTATCTCGACATACCAGCTTAACATCAATCGCCATTTATCTTTCATCTGCAGCCCGTCCATGCGCTGATACAGCGGCAACTGCACGCCGATGTCGACAATCTGCAAGGGCATCGGCTGCCACTGCACACCAAGGGTTGCAAATATCTGTTTCTTGCCGATGGAAGCAGGATCCCACATCGGCGTCATATAGGTGGATGTAGCGCTTCCCTGGGTGGCATGGCCGGAAGCACCGCTTACCGCCTCATCCGCCTCGCCCTTTATTTTGCCTATGATATCACCGTTGATCTGGCCGTAGAGCAACAGTGCATAGTGCGGCTGATACATCACATAGGCATCCAATTGTGTGCGATTGCCGAGATGATAGCCGCGCTTGTTGTTGCCTGCCCTGACGGTGTAGCGGGCATCCGCGCCCCACCACCACGGCGAGCTGGAGCCCTGAAACAAGGCACCGACAATGGGGTCCCATGTGCCGCTGCCCATCTGCATGGCATAGGGAAGGAGTTCCGTTCGGCGCATGGCAAGCGGGTGTGCGGTGTTGCGCTTGTCGATTGAGCCGGTCGGCATGGACAGGCCCAGAAATAATGACGCCTGCTGGGTCGGAATCAGCGTATCGTCGGCATAGATGCGATACTTGGTCATCAGCATGGTATCCATCAGGCCCTTTGATTTCATGGTGTAGCCGGCCACGCCGGTTGTGGTTTGCATCATGCTGCTGAATTGCATATCCATGTCGTTTTCACCGTACATGCCCATCACACCGGCAAAAAAGTCGTCGGTGAAGCTGTAGCCGGCAGAAAGGCTGAGCATCCGCATGTCCATGCTTGTCGGTGCTGCCATGTATTTACCCGCAGCAGGCATGCCCAGGATGCTGGCTGGCGCGACATCATTCGTGCCGGAGCGCAAGCCGGACATATGCATCTGCATCGGCTGGATCTTGAAGCGGAATTCATGGGTTTCCGGGATGCCGCCGCCGGGAATATTCATCGGCATATTGCCGCCGCATTTACCGCAGCACAGGCCGACATAGGCATCCGCAGATTTTGGTGATACAGGTATCGCAGCAAGCAGCGCGGCTGCCATGTAATAAAATATAGTTTGTCTTTTCACTGATTCATTCTCCCCAAATGTTTATTTTCCCACGTGCCAACGGCACGCATATCAGGCCTGCCACTTGGCAGGGATTAGGTTAAAGGGTCGGGAAAATCAGGCTTTTCGAGGAGGAGGGGTGGAAAGAAGGGGCTCGTGGGCGGTAAAATTATTTGGCGATGCGACAATGTCTGCATCTTCCGATTGCACAATATCGAGCGCACACAGTGAAACCGCATGCGGTGCGAGCAGGAGCGGCAGGGTATCGGTGCTGCTGTGACAGCCGCAGCCGCATTCCAGACGACAGGTGTCGGCAGGCAGGTCCAGTACCGGATCATGGACCGTCGCGGGTGACATCGAATGTGCAGCATGCTTTTGCATCGCATCCGTGCCGCACATTTCCGAGGCGGATACCATCGGGGCACTGCTGACAATCAGCAGTCCGACAATCATCCCTAGAGAAATGAACTTGCGCATGCCTGCACACTACACAGAGTTTGAAGTTGCTTTCAAGATACATCTAAGCATCAGGCGATTCCCCGAATTGTCGTGTTTCAATTTCATAGGCAATTAGTGCCTGTTCATCAAAACAACAGAAAACAATCTCCCGGAATGCTTCCCCCGGCTCTGAGGCAAGGAATGCGCGCACCTCCTTTACGGCAATAGCAACCGCCCGCTTGAGCGGGAATCCGTACACACCGCAGGAGATGGCCGGAAAGGCGATGCTTTGCAGTTGATGGGATAAGGCCAGTTGCAGGCTGTTGCGATAGCAGGAAGCGAGCAGATCATCCTCATTGTGCGATCCGCCGTGCCAAACCGGGCCCACGGTATGAATCACAAAGCGTGCGGGCAAGAGATATCCATGGGTGATCTTTGACTCACCGGTGGCGCAGCCGCCGAGCGCGCGGCATTCAGCCAGCAGTTCCGGGCCTGCTGCACGGTGTATCGCCCCGTCCACACCACCGCCGCCAAGCAGGGATGTGTTGGCAGCATTGACGATGACGTCAATCTTAAGTCGGGTGATGTCTCCACGAACGGCATGCAGCATGGTTTTTGGCGGCGTATACATTGCACTTGCCCTCCTTGTCGATTTATCCATTATAGCCCGTCAGCAAGACACCGATTTATTCACAGGAGTTTACCATGTACCGCAGCGCCCTTTTTGCACTTACCCTGCTGGCCTTTTCCACGGCTGCTCTGGCAGGTGCCCCGATGGACAACGATCAGGTCAAGGCGACCATTGCCAAGAATCTGCAGCGTCTTTCCCCCCAGCTGGTCGTGCAGGATGTGCGTCCGTTTGACGCCATTCCCGGTCTCTACGAAGTACGCATCGGCAATAACATCTTCTACACCGATGCCACCGGCGACCACATGATTTCCGGCCATATCTTCGATACCGCTGCACACGCCGACATGACCCAGGCACGCATCGAGGATATGAATCGCGTCGACTGGAGCACGCTGCCGCTGAAAAATGCCATCGTGTCGGGCGACCCGAAGGGTAAGCCTGTTGCCGTGTTTACCGATCCGGACTGTCCGTTCTGCCGTCATCTCGAAAAGGAGATGCCCAATGTCAAAGGTGTAAAGGTTTATACCTTCCTGATGCCGCTGGAGAGCATCCACAAGCATGCCCGTGCCAAATCCGAGGCCATCTGGTGCGCCAAAGATCAGCACAAGGCGCTGCAGGCTGTCATGCTTGAAGATAAACAGGCTGCAGACCTCAAATCCAAAGACTGCAAAACCCCGATTGCCGAAAACATTGCGCTGGCTGAAAGCCTCGGTATCAATGGCACACCAACCCTGATTGCTGGTGATGGTCGCAAGCATGCCGGCAGCTTCACCGCCGAGCAGCTTGAACAGTGGGTCAAGCAGTAAACCTGCCCATCAGGTCCGATAATCGGATCAGACAAGTTTAGGAGACAATATGCGCACAGAAAGAAAGACCGACGCCCTGCGTACGGTGGATATTGATACCGGCTTCAACCGGCATGCTGAAGGTTCAGCGCTGATCAGTTTCGGTCAGACGCGCGTGCACTGCACAGCTTCCGTTGATGAGCGGGTGCCGCCTTTTTTGCGCAACTCCGGCAAGGGTTGGGTGACGGCTGAATACGGCATGCTGCCGCGCTCCACGCATACCCGTAGCGATCGCGAGGCCGCGCGTGGCAAGCAGGGTGGCCGCACAGTTGAAATCCAGCGCCTAATTGGTCGTTCGCTGCGCGCAGTGGTCGATCTGCACAAGCTGGGCGAACGCCAGATTGTGCTTGACTGTGATGTATTGCAGGCCGATGGAGGTACGCGTACAGCTGCCATTACCGGCTCCTGGGTGGCGCTACGTATTGCTGTGAACAAGCTGCTGGCCGAGGGGCTTTTAGAGGAAGACCCGATTATCGGTCAGGTCGCTGCAGTCAGCTGCGGTTTTGTGGACAATGAGGCTCTGCTGGATCTTGAATACACAGAGGATTCCCGTGCCCAGATGGATGCTAATTTCGTCATGACGCCGGATGGTGGCATTATCGAGATTCAAGCCACAGCAGAGGACAAGCCGATGCACTGGGACGATGTGCTGGCCCTGAAGTCGCTTGCCGAGAAGGGCATCCGCGAACTGTCCGAACTGCAACTTCGTGCCGTCGGCGGCTGATTTTATTACACCATCCATGAAACTGGTCGTCGCCAGCAACAACGCCAAAAAACGCAAGGAGATTGCCGCGATTCTCGGGAGTCTCGGTATTGAAATCGTTCCCGTAGAGCAAACAGTCTTCATCGAGGTCGAGGAAAATGCCGACAGCTTCGCCGGCAATGCGAGGAAGAAAGCCGAAGCATTTGCCGCAGCCAATGGTTGTGCTGCCCTGGCTGACGATTCCGGCCTGTGCGTCGATGTGCTCGGCGGCGCGCCGGGAGTCTATTCCAGCCGTTTTGCCGGTGGAAATGCTTCTGATACCGATAACAACGCCAAACTTCTCGAAGCGCTCAATGGTACTGAAGATCGCGCTGCCCACTTTGCCTGTGCTCTGTATCTTTGCCAGCCAGATGGCGATTCGCTAAGCGCTGAAGGCAGGGTTGAGGGCTTCATACGTAGGGCTCCATCCGGCGAGAGCGGTTTCGGCTACGACCCCCTGTTCTTCTGCCCCGAACTCGGCAAGGTATTCGCCGAGGCGAGCGCAGAGGAAAAGGCTTCGGTATCCCACCGTGGTCGGGCCCTGCGGATAATGGCCGAAAGGCTGAAAGCCGATGCAATCATTTAACCCGCACTGTCGCGCCTGTCCGCGATTGGCCGGGTTTCTCGACGAAGTAAGGGATAAGTATCCCGATTATTTTGCCGCCCCGGTACCTGCCTTTGGCGATAAAAATCCGAGGCTGTTAATCGTAGGTCTGGCTCCAGGCATGCATGGGGCGAATCGCAGTGGACGACCTTTCACCGGGGATTTCGCCGGTATTCTGTTGTATCAAACCCTGTTCGATCTGGGTTTGTCTTCTGCCCCTGTGTCGGAACATGTGGACGACGGGCTTGAATTGCACGGTGTGCGTATCAGCAATGCTGTGAAATGCCTGCCGCCGCAGAATAAGCCGGAGACGTCCGAGATCATTCAATGCAATGGCTTTCTGAAAACAGAAATCGAAGCATTGCCAGCTGGATGCAATCTGCTGGCCTTGGGCAAGATCGCCCATGATGCTGTGCTGCGAGCCTACGGTTTAAAGCTTTCCGAGTTGAAATTCGGGCACGCTGCCAGCCATGGCTTGCCGGATGGGCGCAGACTCACTGATTCCTACCATTGCTCGCGCTACAACACCCAGACGAAACGACTGACTGAGGCGATGTTCAGGGATGTGCTGAAACTGGCGGCAGCGAGCTGATTTCCCTGGCTTGTCCTTTACCCTGAAAGGGCAGGGGACAAAGCAGGTTGATTTAAGATGGTGAAGCGATACCTTCCCAAACCTTCGAAATTCAGTCGAGGCATGGAGTAAACGATGACGATGGAAGACCGGATTGCCGGATTTCGTACGCGAGCGGAAGAGATGGGCACACGTTTGACCGCTTTGCGGAGGTCACTTTGACATTGAGGGCAAGGAACACGATCTGATCGAACTTGCCGCGCGCATTGAGGATCCCACACTGTGGAACGATCCCGAGCAGGCGCAGGCGGTGATGCAGAAGCGCACACGTCTGGAGCGGCCGCTGAAGGCATACAAAGACACACTGGAGACTCTTGAGGAGCAGGTGATGCTCTATGAGATGGGTGCCGATGAAGGCGACACGGAGATTCAGAGTGAAGCTGCGTATGCTCTGGATAGTGTTGAGGAAGGTATTGCAGCACTCGAAATGGAAGTGATGCTGGGCGGCGAGAACGATGCCGAATCGGCATTTCTGGAAGTCCATGCCGGAGCCGGTGGTACCGAAGCGCAGGACTGGACGGAAATGCTGCTGCGCATGTATCTGCGCTGGGCCGAGCGTAAGGGTTTTGCCACCGAGCTGATGGAGTGCACCGAGGGTGAAGAGGCCGGCATCAAGTCGGTGACCGTGTCGGTGAAGGGCGAATATGCCTTTGGACTGCTGCGCGCCGAGGTGGGGATTCACCGGCTGGTGCGCAAATCGCCATTCGATTCCGGCAATCGCCGCCACACATCCTTTGCCTCCGTGTTTGTTTATCCCGATATCGACCGGGAAATTGAAATTGATATCGATGAATCCGATGTGCGCACCGATACCTACCGCGCTTCCGGTGCCGGTGGCCAGCACATCAACAAAACCGATTCAGCCATCCGCTTGACGCATATTCCGACCGGAATTGTGGTGCAGTGCCAGAATGATCGTAGCCAGCATAAGAATCGTGCTGCTGCCTGGAAGATGCTCAAGGCTCGCATGTACGAATTCGAACTGGAGAAACAGAATGCTGAGAAGCAGGAGATGGAGGACGGTAAGTCCGATATCGGCTGGGGTCACCAGATTCGCTCCTATGTGCTCGATCAGTCGCGCATCAAGGATCTGCGCACCGGTATGGAAACGGGCAATACGCAGGCATTTCTCGACGGGGACATCGATGCCTTCATTCAGGCCCAGTTGATGGGAGTTCGGCGCGGCGAAGCTTGATTCGCAGGCGTTCTTGCGCCAGTTGATACTTCAGGGCGCTTAAGGCGAGAAATATCTTTATTTTTCGGCAAGAAACGCTATAGTGCCGCGCCCTGCCAACGGAGGTTTTATTTAATGATTAAGCTGTATTCGGATCCAGCCAGCCCAGATTCCCATCGCACACGCATCGTTCTTGCTGAGAAGGAATTGCCCAGCGAAATCATTGATGTTGAGGACGATGAATCCTCCAAGGCGCTGCAGGACATCAATCCGGTTGGCAAGCTGCCGACGCTGGAGGACCGCAGCACGGTTCTCTTCGAGGCTTCTGTTGTTAATGAATACCTTGATGAGCGCTACCCGCATCCCCCGCTGAAGCCGGGTTCGCCTGCTGAGCGTGCCCAGATGCGCTTGGCGGTAATGCGTATCGAGCAGGAGTTGTTTCCGATCTATGATGAGCTTGAGAAAGCCAGCGACAAGGCTGCGGGCAGAAAGAAGATTGGCGATTATCTTGAGGCGCTTGATACCTATATGGCTCGTCAGGAATATTTTGTCGGCGAATGCTACACGCTGGCTGATGTATCGCTGGCGCCGATTCTGTGGCGTTTGTCGCCTATGGGTATCGACACCGCCAGATGGCCGCATCTTGAAGCGTATATGGATCGCCTGTTTGAGCGCCCGGCTTTCGAGCGCTCCCTGTCCGAACACGAACAGATGATGCACGACTGATCCAGTCTACGGAGTAATGAAAAAAGGCGGCCATGGGTCGCCTTTTTTCGTTTTATATTTAGCTCTGGTTTCTTATGTCCATGGCCAAGCGTTGGCCGAAGGAAGGAAGTGGATGTCCTGTTCTTCAGGCCGATGGTAATGGGTCAGCTGCATTTCCAGCACCGGAATATCCGCATCCGATATATTCGCACCTTTCTGCATGCGCCGATGGATGTGCTCTTTGAGTTTATCCTCGGATGCATCAATCCATGCGAAACGGAAAGGGACACCTGATGCGTTTGCTGTATTCCTTGCCCGCTGTCGCTCATCCATGGATAGGAATGTGGCGTCGAGAATGACCGGCCAGCCGGTGCTCAGCAGGGTGATCGCTGCGTCGAACATTGCCTGATAGGTATGGCGATGCATTTCCTCGCTATACAGATCCAGTTCCAGATGTATGCCTGCAATGCGTTTGCGTGTGGCATCGGATCGAATAATGATAGCGCGCGCAATTCCGCAGCCGAGCAGTGCCAGATGGCTTTTTCCGCTACCGGAGAGTCCGCCGACTGCATACAGACATGGTGTGGTGGATGGTTTCAGGTAGGTCGCGGCCAGTTCGAAATAGCGTGCTGCCTCTTCTAGTTTGGTCTGCTTCTCGTTCTTCCCTGTTGCCGCGTCTTCGGCCAGCAGGCAGGCAACCTTGCCGCGCACCCCGGCGCGGTAGGAAAGAAACAAGGGTAGCAATGGCATGCCGCTATAATCGCCGCTGAATTCGAGATAGCGCGACAGAAAACGGAAGGCTAGATCGGCGTGCCCGCGCGCATCGCAGTCCATAACGAGAAAGGCGGCATCGTTCAGGGTGTCGATGGCGCGGTACTCTGGATTGAACTCGATGCAGTCGAACACCGTTGGCTTGCCGTCATAGAGCGCGATATTGCCTAGATGGAGATCGCCGTGGCAGTCGCGGATGCGGGCATCGGCTATGCGTTGTGCGAAAATATCGACAAGATGCTTTGTCTGCTGCATGCAGAGGCGTCGCAAGTCATGGATCAGTTCTGCTTTGATTGCTTCCGGGTGGTGCAGCGCTGTGTTCAGTGAGGCATCGATATGGCTTAACAGGTAGCGAGGCGCGCCGAAGGTGTTGATTGCATCGTTTTGTGTGGCCTGTGCATGGAAGTTTGCGATATTCCTTGCCAAAACATCCATCCATGCGGTGTCGAAGGCTGTGTTATTGATGCGTTCACTTAACAGGTCGCTATCGGCGAATTGGCGCATCTTTACGCAATAGTCGCGGATATCTTTTGTTCCACCAAGCTTGAAGCTCCCATCCTCATATCCAATCGGTAAAATATCGAGATAAAGCTTGGGCGCCAGTCGCCGATTCAGATGCAATTCCTCTTCACAGAAGTGGTGTCGCTTATCCAGTGTGGAGAAATCAAGAAAGCCGAAATTAACCGGTTTTTTTACCTTGTAGGCAAAGGAGCCAGTGAGCAATACCCATGAGGCATGCGTTTGAAGTAGGCGGACTTCTTCTACGGGATGTTGATAGAAATCTTCCCGCAACATGGCCTGAATCAGGGGAGGGGAAGGGTTGTTCATATGTGGATTCTAGCAGGCCGGACAGCTTGCTGCGCAACAGAAAGGCTGTCCGGACGCTTGTGTAATAGCCGGTTCAGGCGGCTTTGCGTTGCTTCTCAAGCGGGGGGGTATCAAGCATGAACTGCCAGACGAACATCAGGGCAGAGACAACAAGCGCCAGGCCGAGGCCGGCCGCAATGCTGTTGGCGCCGCTGCCAAGTTGCATGCCGGCGGGAATAAACACAACCACTGCTGGCAGAATCAGCGCCAAGCGCGTCCAGGTTGAAGCTTGTTTGAGAATTACCGAAGCTGCACCCGGTACGCTCATCAGTGCGAAGAGGGTTAGCGCAATCCAGTGATTTTCTTTGTCCACGCCTGTCAGTTGCTCCCACAGGCCGGATTGCGAGCCGGAAAGGCGGATGTCAACAAAGGCACCGACAATGATGATGGCGATGGCCGCAATGAGCCACATAAGCCAGCCCATCCACATTTTCTGGCGGGCGAGGTGGTTGGTCCAGACGCCATTGCCGATGACATACATCATGCCTGCAAAGCCGATGCCCCACGCCAGTTGCTGTGCCTGTGATTCCATGCTGTTTACCTGCCTTTCTTAACTTTGTGATGCTGCGCAAGCCTAGCAGCAGAGAGATGCTTCGTCACAATCATGTTGCGAGCACATAAAACAGGCATAAGTTTTATAAAATGCATATTAAATAAGCACAAAGATGAAGTGACCCTAGCCTGTATGATTTAGAAAAACGTTGAAAAATATAGAAAAAACAAGAAAAACAAAAGTTGGCACGGTCATTGCTTTATTAAAGGTATGGCGGGAATGCCCGCACACTTATGTAGTAAAGGAGATAACAATGAAAAAAACATATGTAGCAATGATGATGGCCGGTCTGATGGGCACCGGTATGATGGCAAACACTGCGCTAGCTGAAGAATTGCCAATGGGTATCACCGCTTCGGGCGATATCGGTATTGCCAGCCAGTACGTCTGGCGCGGTGTGACGCAGACTGCAGGCAAGACGGCCGTGCAGGGTGATCTGGGTCTGGCTCTCGGTGGTTTCTCAATCGGCGGCTGGTTCTCCAATGCCTATCCTGCAACTGCGCCGCAGTTCGCAGGTCGTGACGTTGTCGAATTCGATTGGACTGCAAGCTATGGCGGAGAGATTGGCGATTCTGGTTTCTCATACTCGGTGGGCGATATCCTGTACACCTACCTGTACGACTCCGCTTCGAACTTCAATGAAGTCAATGCAGGGCTGTCCTACGGCCCGGTTTCTCTGACCGGTTACTATGTGACCAGCGACAGTAAGAGCAAGTTCTACCTGGCTGGCGATATGTGGGCCGATCTGGGCGTTTCCGGCTCCCTGTACGGTTTCGATCTTTCCGGCACTGTGTCTTATGCCAAGTGGAAGAAGAATGCCACTGTCCGTGCGATCGGCGCTACCAACACTTGGAAGAGCGGCGTGAACCTGATCACTCTGGGTATGAGCAAGGGCGTAACCGACAATCTGTCCGCTTCCCTGACCGCCACCATTCCGGTCGCTAAAAAGCAGCCTGATGGTAACCGCTACATCTATGGCACTGCGGCCAAGAACGAGTTCGTAGCCGCACTGAATATGTCCTACTGATGCGTGAGGAACGGGGCGGGCAAACGTCCGCCCCTTCCAAATGATCCGAATCAATCTAAACAAGGAGATAAATATGAAAATGATCAAGGCAATCATCAAGCCGTTCAAGCTGGACGAGGTCAAGGAAGCTCTTGTCGATATTGGTGTCTCAGGCCTGACCGTCACAGAAGTGCGTGGTCACGGACGGCAGAAGGGGCATACGGAATTATATCGTGGCTCTGAGTATCAAGTGGATTTTCTGCCCAAGGTGGAACTGACCGCAGTGGTGGCAGCTGCGCAGGTCGACGAAGTTATCGACGCCATTGTTAAAGCCGCCAGAACCGACAAGGTCGGTGACGGCAAGATCTTCGTGCTGGATGTCGCCAAGGTAGTGCGCATCCGGACCGGAGAGGAAGACGACACAGCGCTGTAAAACGAACCCATTCATATAATAAAAAAGGAGATAACCATGAGAAAGTTATTTAAGAAAACAATGGGGTACTTGCCAGCGATGCTGCTGACGCCCTCTCTGGCACTGGCCGATGAAGTGCCGACCATTAATTCAGGCGATACCGCCTGGATGATTACCGCAACCGCATTGGTGTTGCTGATGACACTGCCAGGACTGGCACTGTTTTACGGCGGCATGGTGCGCAAGAAGAATGTGCTGTCGGTGTGTATGCAGACCATCAGCATCGCCGCATTGATGAGTGTGCTCTGGGTTGTATGCGGTTATTCGCTGGCCTTTACTGAAGGCAATGCCTTTATCGGCGATCTTTCCAAGGCTTTCCTCAGTGGCGTTGGTGTGGATGCGATTTCCGGAACGATTCCTGAAACCGTGTTTGCCACCTTCCAGATGACCTTCGCCATTATTACCCCGGTGCTGATCATCGGTGCCTTTGCCGAGCGCATGAAATTCTCGGCAATCCTGGCCTTCATGACGGCCTGGGTGTTGGCTGTTTACGCACCTGTCACCCACTGGGTGTGGGGCGGCGGTTTCCTCGGCGCAGCCGGAACGCTCGACTTCGCTGGTGGTACGGTGGTGCATATCAATGCCGGTGTGGCCGGTCTGGTCTGCGCACTCGTGCTTGGCAAGCGCATCGGCTATCCAAAGGAAGGCATGATGCCGCACAACCTGACCCTGACCATGATCGGTACAGCCATGCTGTGGGTCGGCTGGTTCGGCTTCAACGCAGGTTCGGAATTGGCTGCTGATGGCACTGCAGGCATGGCCATGCTGGTTACGCAGGTTGCTACAGCCATGGCTGTTCTGGCCTGGACCTTTGCCGAATGGGTGGTTTATAAGAAGCCATCCCTGCTGGGCGCATGTTCGGGTGCTGTGGCCGGTCTGGTAGCCATCACCCCGGCCTCCGGCTTCGTCGGCCCGATGGGCGCGCTGGCCATTGGCCTTGCAGCTGGTCTGGTCTGCTTCTGGGCTGTTACCAGTCTGAAGAAGATGCTTGGTTATGATGATTCGCTGGATGCCTTCGGTGTGCATGCAGTTGGCGGCATCGTTGGCGCCATGCTGACCGGCGTGTTTGTTTCGTCCTCTTTCGGTGGTGCTGGTTTTGCCGAGGGCGTAACGATGGTGCATCAGTTGGCGGTGCAGGGTGAAGCAGTGCTCTACACCATCGTTTACGATGCTGTTGTCACCTACGTCATTCTCAAGCTGATTGATATGGTGATCGGACTGCGCGTTACCGAGGAGCAGGAGCGCGAAGGTCTGGATATCACCCAGCATGGCGAGCAGGTTTACGAATAAATCTGTTTGCCGAACAAATGGATGCCTGAGCCAATCAACCACCCACCCTCAGGCGAAGGCATTCATGGAAAAGGGGGGCGGCCATCGGGCCGCTCCCCGCTTTCCGTAGATGGAATACACAGGAGAATATGATGAGTAAGCCGCTGTTATTGCATGCTCTTTCGCTGAATGATCGCATTCTTGAGCCCAATCGACTCCCTCTGCACGGACGGGTATGGGGTTATGCCAAGGAAGATTGCACACGAGATGGTTTTATCGGCCATTGCCTGACCATGCTTTCGGAGCTGGGGATGACAGCATCAGGTATTTCACTGAGCAACAAGGATGTAGTGGCCTTTGATGCGCAAGGCAAGGGGCGCACCTACACCGTGGTTATTTCGCTGGCCGACGATTCACTGGCCTCGCGTTATTTTTATTTTCTTGGCATTTGGAGGCATATGGAGGTTTTCGGAAAAGCCACCTCCTTGCCCGAGCTTTCCCTGGAGAGCGATATGTTGCATGCCGATTTTCAGTATGAAGCCTACTTCTCGGATGTGCCCCTGCAGCGCGATGCCTGCGACAAGCTGATCGCCGGGGAGATGTTCGGACAACAGCTTTATGATGGGCAACTTTACCTTTTCGGAAACGACCAGATGAAGAATGGAGCTGCAGCTGGTTTTGTACTGTCGCCGCTGGTGAATTCAACTGCCTTGCCGCGCGATGAGGTGCGGCATGCCCTGTATTCACTACGCAACATGATGGCCTTACGTGCACAGGTAATGCGCATGTACCAGAAGGTCTGGGACAGCGAAGAGGAAACAGGCCTATACAGTGAAGCGATGCGCCTGATGCGCCAGTCACGTCAGGAGGATGTTGCTGCAGAAGAATGGGACAGGCTGGTCTGCGACAGTGGTGAATCAATGTTGCGCCTCGCCGAACTTTCCGCCCAGCGCACCTGCCAACAAAGCGAAGTGCATGATCTTGCCGTCTTGTTCGAAAGCATCATCGGTGAATTGAAGGCTTTTGACATGCCGGGGATGTCGCCACTGTGGCCGCGTATGCGCCTGCCATTTGAGCATGGCCAAAGCCTGCTTGAGGAAAAGGCGGAAATGCTGCGCCGCACCGGTAAGCAGTGTGAGATTATTCTGCAAATGCTGCATTCGCGTATGCTGGCGCAGCAGCAGATAGTGCTTGCCCGCATCGTCAAAGGCCTGCCGGATGCAGGCGATTGAGGTATGCCGCTGCATGCGATTCGTTTCCAAAATATGTAGGCTGTCGGTATTCGAATTGCAATTCGGGGATCGAAACCATGTGGCGATCCGAAAAATAGAAACAGGAAGGGTGGGCTATGAAAAAAATTACAGCGATTATCAAGCCGTTCAAGCTGGATGATATCAAGGATGCGCTCGTGGGGATCGGTATTTCAGGCATGACAGTCAGTGAGGTTAAGGGGCACGGGCGTCAGAAGGGGCACACCGAGCTTTATCGTGGTGCGGAATACAGCGTGGATTTCCTGCCCAAGGCCGAGGTGTCCGTTGTTGTCGCCGATGATCAGGTTGAGGCCGCTGTTGAAGCTATATGTCAGGCAGCGAATACAGGCAAGGTCGGTGACGGCAAGATTTTTGTCTCACAGGTGGAACGTGTCATCCGCATTCGTACCGGCGAAGAGGACAGCGACGCGCTTTCCTGATCAGACCTGATAATTATTTACTAACGAATGGAACATAATAATAAGGGAATGTGGGTGTTGTAATGAATAATGCGGGATTTGATGTCTTCTTTTTAACGTTGGGTGCGGCCATGGTGCTGGCCATGCATGCCGGCTTTGCTTTTCTGGAAGCGGGTACGGTGCGCAAAAAAAATCAGGTGAATGCACTGATTCGGGTGCTGTCCGATTTCGGTTTCTCCACTGTGGCTTATTTTTTTGTCGGCTTTTTCGTGGCCTACGGCATCTCCTTTTTTGCCCCTGTCGCCGAGCTGTCTGTGCTGGGCGGGAAGGCCAACGGCTACGAAATGGTGCATTTCTTCTTTTTGCTGACCTTTGCCGCTGCCATTCCGGCGATTATCTCCGGCGGCATCACCGAGCGTGTTCGGTTCTGGCCCAATGTGCTGGCCTCCGTGCTGCTGGTTGGGCTGGTCTATCCCTTTTACGAAGGACTGATCTGGGCCGGTAACTACGGTTATCAGGGGTGGCTTGAAGGGATGTTCGGCGCACCGTTCCATGATTTTGCCGGTTCGGTGGTGGTGCATGGCATGGGCGGTTTTATTGCGCTCGGGGCTGTGCTGATGCTTGGCGCAAGAAAGGGACGATATACCAGTAGTGGGCGTGTGAATGCGATTTTGCCATCCAATATTCCTTTCCTGGCACTGGGTTCGTGGATTCTCTGTGTCGGTTGGTTCGGCTTCAATGTGATGAGCGCCGGCAATGTCGAAGGAGCTTCCGGACTTGTGGCCATGAATTCGCTGCTTGCCATGGTTGGTGGCCTGCTGGCTGCACTGGTGGCAGGCAGAAACGATCCCGGCTTTGTGCATAACGGTGCCTTGGCAGGTCTCGTTGCGATTTGTGCCGGTTCCGACATTGTGCATCCGATTGGTGCTCTTGTGATTGGTGGTATCGCCGGCGCAGCTTTTGTTTATGGCTTCCAGCTTGTGCAGAACCATCTTAAAATCGACGACGTGCTTGGCGTGGTGCCACTGCACGGTGCTTGCGGTGTATGGGGCGGTATTGCTGCCGGAATCTTCGGCTCCACCGCTCTGGGTGGAGCAGGCGGTGTCACCTTCATGTCCCAGTTGATTGGTACGCTTACAGGTTTGAGCATCGCCGTGGCCGGTGGTTTTGTCGTCTACGGCGCCATCAAGGCCACCATCGGCATCCGTTTGTCCGAAGAGGATGAGTATCAGGGAGCAGATCTGGCCATTCACAAGATCAGTTCCAATCCGGAACAGGACATGGCTGGTCATTAGGGCCTGTTGTGTCAAAGGAAAAGGGCGCGGCCAATGGCCGCGCCCTTTTGTTTTTTCAGTCTAGTAATGACAACCAGTTCAACACGATCTGTCGGCCATACCCACGGGTGGCATCAAGGTAGAGAGTGGTTTGAGTGTTCAACTCGCTGATGCCTTGTGGACCGAGGTGACTCCGTTCACTTTCACCGGCATCAATCCATTGTGCGATAAGTGGTGCATCGACCTCGAAATGAAACTGCATGCCGTATTGGGCTTTTCCCAGCCGGAATGCCTGCGCCGGCACCTCCGGGTGTGTGGCAATCGGGCTTGCGCTGTCGGGGATTGAAAATGTTTCGCCGTGCCATTGGAAAACAGGCAAGCCATTTTCGGGAAGGAATGAAAACAGTGGGTCGTTTGCTGCATTCGATGTAGGAAAAACCGGATACCAGCCCAACTCCCGGGATGGTGATGCGGTGATAGCCGCTCCGGCTGCCTTGGCCATGAGCTGGGCACCGAGGCAGATGCCAAGCATCGGCAGGCCCTCGCGGATACCTTGCTCAAGCCATTTTAGTTCTGCCTGAATGTATGGCAGGTGGGAGTCGTTGGCCGATTGCGGGCCGCCCATGATGATAACGCCGGCAATATCATGCGTGTTCTGTGGCAAGGTTTCGCCCTTCGATAAATGCACGTAACTGAGTTCATGCCTCGCATTGCGCAGCACATCGGCAATGAGTGCCGGCGGTTCAATGTCCAGGTGCTGGATAATCAGAAAACGCATATCAGGAAGATAAGAGGGAGCCATCCACATGTAAAACCCCTAGTCCTCTAGTCCTGTCGGATCGATGTAACGTTTGTATTTCGACTTTTTCAGCATGGCAAGATCAACGACTGCCAATCCATCCACACAATCGGCGAAATCAGGGTCAATATTGAAATCCAGAAAACGTACACCACCGGCTTCGCATAATTCACCGTACTGTTTGAACAGGGTTGGAACGCTGCAGCCCAGATGACCTAGCCGGCTTTTCAGCACGATGTAGTCTTGTTTACTGTCTGTGCCACAGAAAACTTCCTGCATTTGCTGAATGGTATCGGCACTTAGACGATACGGTATGCGAGCCTTGGCTGTATCTATCTGCTCACCGAAATAAGTGGTGTAGAAATAAACCAGCATATCTTTGGCCGCTGCTGGATAGGTATCGCTGATGCTCACCGGCCCGAACAGATAGCGGTAGTCGGGGCTGTTGCGCAGGAAGGCGCCGATACCGAACCACAGGTAATCAAGGCTGCGCTTGCCCCAGTAGCGTGGCTGCACAAAACTGCGGCCAAGTTCCAGGCCTTTCTCAAGAATCGGTTGCATGGCGGGCTGAAGATCGAATAAGGTTGCACTGTAGATTTCGCTTGCCTGTTGAGCATGATTTCGGGTGTCGCGCATGCGGTAGGCACCCACGATTTCAAGCTCTGCCTCGTCCCAGAGGATGATCTGCCGACAATGGCGGTCGAAGGGGTCGACATCGCGGCGTTGTCCGGTGCCTTCTCCAACCGCTCGGAAGGCGATTTCACGCAAGCGACCGATTTCCCGCATGAGGCAACAATCGGGGTTGAAGTCGAACAGGTAAATTTGTTTGTTGTCGCGGGTTTTGCCGAGTAATTCGCAGGCATGGATTTCCCGTCTTAGTAGTTGCCTGTCTTCAGGATGCGCGATGGCCCGCTGCGTTGCGAAGACCGGCTCTTTCTGTTTGCCGATGCGGTAGACATGTCGCTGGAACAGTTTGACGCGCGATTTCAGTGGCAGATGCGTGCGCTGGTAGCTGTCGAAGGACACTGGATTGCCGATGGAGATATGCACCGAGCGGCTCGCCTGCTTGAACATTTCGCGAACCAGCCAGAGGGTGGACAAGGGCCGCGAAAAAAGTGACAGGGCATAGAAGAACAGTGAATTCCTGCCATCGATGTAGACCGGAAGAATTGGCGAACGTGTGGCCGTGGCGATGCGCAGAAAGCCGCTGTGCCAGTGCCCGTCGCGAATACCGGCCGGACTCATGCGGGAGACCTCGCCGGCCGGAAAGATTATGACCGCACCTTCGTTTTCCAGATGACGATAAACGGCTTTGAGCTGTTCCCGACTGCTTCGTCCTCCCATGTTATCAACTGGCAGGAGTAGCGGAGAAAGTGGTTTGATGCCGGACAGGACCTGCGTGCTTACCGCCTTGACGTCACGCCGGATTTCGCCGACAAGACGAATCAGTACGGCGGCGTCGAGCGTGCCGATGGGGTGGTTGGCAATGATGACAACACGTCCGGATTGCGGAATGCATTCGCGCTCGTTGCCACGCAGCGAATAACTGAAATCGAAGTGTTCGAGGAACTGATCGACAAAATCGAAGCCTTCGAGATGCGGGTAACTTGCCTGAAAGCGGTGCAATTGCTTTTCGTGAAACAGGATGCGCAATGCGGCCTTCAGCGATTTACGCAGCAGTGCCGGTTTTTTTTGCAGTCCCGGCAGGTGTTCCGCAGTCAGCGCTTCGACATTCAGCATGCAATTCCTCCATGTCGTTTGCCAGCATGATGCTGCTGACTAATGACACGTTAATTACATAGGCATGGCAGGCGAATGACAGCGCAGGAGGGGGGTTCGGCTGATGCAGGGATTCCTGTTCGGTGTATTCGGTGGTACAAGTCGGATATCGATCATTGGAGGTATGACATGATCAGAGTGTTGGTTCCGTTTGCCAATGGTGTTGAGGAAATCGAATTTGTTGCGGTGGTGGATGTTTTGCGCCGCGCCGGTGTTGAGGTTTGCATGGCGAGTCTTGATGGTGCCCCTGTGACTGGCCGCTCCGGTATTGGCATTTTTCCCGATGCTGCGCTGGGTGATGTGATGAATGACAACTGGGATATGGTGGTGTTGCCCGGAGGGCTGCCCAATGCCCATCTGCTGCGCGATGACGCGCATGTGAAGACGGTGGTTGAGCGATTGCGGGCCGAGCGCAAATCCATTGCTGCCATTTGTGCCGCACCCACGGCACTCGCGGCCTACGGGCTGACGGCGGACAGACGGGTAACCTCCTATCCCGCTTGCCGTTCCGAGATGGAGGCTTTACAGCCTTCTTGCGTGTATGTGGATGATGCCGTGGTGGAGGATGATTTTCTCATCACCAGTCGTGGAGCAGGCACTGCGGTGGAGTTTTCCCTGCGTCTGGTTGCCCGTTTGTGCGGTGAGGAAAAGGCGGCGGAAATTCGCCAGTCTATTGTTGCCTGAGTTTCAAATTTCCAGGAATGGAGATATTTCGTTCGTGCATACCCAGGCTGCCTGCTGATGAGGTTGACTTGGCAAGCTTCATTCTTATAGTTCGCGCTCCCAAATGGGGGATCGTCTAGCGGTAGGACTACGGACTCTGACTCCGTCAACCGAGGTTCGAATCCTCGTCCCCCAGCCAGTTTGAAATGGGACTTTGTGAAAAGATTAAATGTTTTTTAACTGGCATTTCATCTTTTTTCAATAATAGGGACATAAGGTTGCGCCTAGTTCGGCGCGATTCCCTCCTCCCCTCCCTAAAATTTCGCCGGACTATTATGACCCTGGCTTTTGCCAGGGTCTTTTTTTTGCCATCACTTTTCTTTTCTGTTTAACGCAGCAGTCGCCTGACAGCTTAGATTGCCACCTCGGCGACTACCGGAAGATGATCTGATCCGACGAATGGGATTGCCTCGATACTTGTCACGCGCGGTCTTCCTCGCGTCAGGATATGATCAATGCGGCGTTGTGGCTGCCAGCTTGGAAAGGATGCCGGCGGGTTGCCATGCGGGTGAAGTGTTGCCTCATCAAGCAGCATATGAAACTCACTGGAATCGGGTTCGCAGTTCAAATCCCCCATCAAAATGGCGTGTTCATACTTATTCATATGCTGAGCAATATAGCGCAACTGGCGGACGCGACTGGACTGTTTCAGCGAAAGATGGGTCACAAAAACAGCCACCTCCATGCCGGCAATATGAAGCACACTTTTTAACAGACCGCGACCATGACGCGAAGCAGGGAGTCTGTGTTGTTCCACATGGGTGCAGGGGAAGCGACTGAGCAAGCCCAGGCCGATGCTGGCAATGGAGCCGATATCGCGTGTGACCTGCGTAAGGCAATAAGGAATATCCGCGTGAAAGGCAATGTATTGTGCCTGCTGAATCTGATTGCTGCGGAAAGAGCCGCAGTCTGCTTCCTGCAGGCCAACCAAATCGAATCCCTGCATCTGCTCGGAGATGCGGTCGAGATTGGCAATGGCCTGACGGTGGGGTAGTACATAGCGGAAGCTGTAGGTCAGCATATGGCGCATGTGCCGGCTGCCGATACCGGCCTGAATATTATAACTGGCCAGTCTTAATGTGTCGGGAGTGCTTGTCGGGCTCAGGGTTTATCTCCATGCACGCTTGTTTTTAGTTGCTGCATGTGATCTTGCAGGGTTTGTCCCGCTTCACTCATGCCCTGAATCGGGCTAACCCGAACGGGTCGATGCTGATCATCAACAGCTGCATAGACAACAACGGCATCCATCAGGGGTTCGCCCTTGCTGTTTGTCACAGTGACGGAGACCCACATGCTGCTTCTGCCGGTAAGCGCCACCTGCGATTTCAGATTAATGCTATCATTGAGTCTGGCCGGACGATGAAAGCGAGCCCTATGCACGGCTACAGTCAGGCAGTCGTGGCCACAGAATCGATGTGCGGCCAGAAAGCCAATTTCATCTGCGAGTGTTAACAATCGGCCACCGTGCAGCAGTTTGTAGCCATTCAGGTCGGACTGACGCACGGTGTATTCGGTTGCAAGGAGGCTGTCTTCAATGCTGATGGCTGACATACTTAAGAAGCTAGCCGGTGCCAGTGTAAATTGGCAATAGAATTCGAGATTGCTTCTTCCTTCCTTCTGCATATGCAAAGCTGCTGCTACAATACCAGCCGATGACCAACTTATACCTTCGCCGCATGTGGCATTTTTCCCTTTGGCTGCTCCTTTTCTGCCTGCCAGTGGTCTATGCTCAGGCCGCATCTGCCATGGATTTTAAGGTGGCTGTTCAGGGAGATGTGCTAAGCTGTAATGCGGTGATACATGATCCGCCGGAGGGGATGAGTCGGGCGCTCAGTGAAGGTAGCGAGATTAGTGTTGAGTGGAAGATTAGCGTTGTTATTGAACGAAAATACTGGCTTAACAATACCGTAGCGAGCGTGTTGGTGAATCGTCAGGTGGTTCCCGACCTGGTATCGCGCAGCTGGAAGCTGGAGGATTTGACCAGCGGTATTACGCGGCGTGTATTCTCGCTTGAAGAGGCGATCAAGTTTCTTACTACCTTGTCCGATTTCCCGGTTGTGGATCGAAGCCTGTTGAGTTCCGGGCAGGCTTATGTCGTTGCGGTGACGGTCAGCGAATGGGAAGGCAAGAGGCGGGATGATTTTTGGGCATCGTGGTTTGGCACCAAGAGTGGTACGGCGGCCACCGAATTATTGATGCCA
Source organism: Zetaproteobacteria bacterium CG1_02_55_237 (assembly GCA_001871195.1). GTDB lineage: Bacteria > Pseudomonadota > Zetaproteobacteria > Mariprofundales > Mariprofundaceae > UBA1543. The sequence continues at coordinate 18,934 of MNXA01000044.1, read as the reverse complement.
TGAATTGTGATCTGAGGCGTCACCTCTCTGTGCGTATTGAGCATGTGTGAAAGACTTAATAGCAGAATGATTGGCTGGCGACTTCCTGCCGTCAGTTGTTCAAGACTGAGTTAATATGAACGGCTTGGGCTTGATGCGGTTTCTGCCGCTTCTGACATCCGGCGTATTGTTCGGCGGCGTTGTATTCCTCTGGCCAGAAACATCAACCAGTGGCATCAATATTCTTGTTTCGTGGGCGAATATCTTTCTTATGCTCACTCTGGCCGTGTTGTCCATGTATTATGGTCTGCGCCTGTTGCGCGAAAAGCATGAGCCGCGTCCGGGATCCAGGCTGCGAGCAAAACTGGTTATGGCGCTGGTTGGCATGCTTATCATTCCATCCATGACAACCCAGATAACTGCCAATCAAATGATGGAAAGAGGGTTGAATGTCTGGTTTGACGTTCGTGTTGATACCCTTCTGGATCGGGCGCTGGAGCTGGCTCGCGGCTTCTATGGACGCATCGAGACAGACATGAAACGCGGTCTGCAGCAGTACACTGCCGATCCGGCTCTACTTGCAGCTATGGATGGCGCAATCAATTATCCTGCCCTTACCTCCCGCCTTGCTGACATTATGGCCAAGGAAGGGTGGCAGCAGGTGCAATTATTCGATCCTGGGGAACGCTTGCTGGCCGGTGTGCAGCAGAGGGGACTGGAGGCGCTTGAGACCGAGCCTTTTGCCGAGAATGCCAGGCTTGCTTTGACTTTAGGGCGGGTGATGACAGATCTGAAGGCAGGTAGTGGAAGTGAGGTGGTGATTGGCTATGCCCCGCTGCATGACCAGCAGAATATTGTTGGTGTGCTGCACGCCGAAATTGCGCTTCCTTCCGGCGTGGTGAAGAGCGCGCGGGCTGTTGAGCAGGATTTTCGCACCTACCGCGAATTAGAGCGCAACCGGCAGGCGATCGGTAGTCTTTTTACCAACACCATGCTGATTGTCACCCTGCTGGTGGTTGTTATTGCCGGTGGCGTCGCTGTTGTTTTTGCCCGACGCCTGACCACACCGATCGGGCATCTGGCTTATGCGCTACGCCGTATTGGTGAAGGCGATTTGCGTGTTTCAGTCGAATCCACGGCGCGTGACGAACTGGGCTCTCTGGTACAATCCTTTAACAGCATGGCTGAACGTCTGCGACAGAACGTCGCCGCTCTGCAGCGCACGCAGCAGGAGTTGACCGAGGCGCTGGATAACAGCAGGCAGCGCCGGCTTATTCTGGAAAAGCTACTGGCCAGTTTGCAGAGCGGTGTGCTGCTTTGCGGCCCTGATGGTCGAATACGCCTGCTCAATGCAGCACTTGGTAGCTTGCTGAATCTGCCTGCCGGTTGGGCTCCGGGCCGGGATGTGCAAAGCCTGTGCACGGGTCGTCTGCGCGCTATCGGGGACTTTGTTGCTGAACTGCGCGATCAGAGTCAGGAACAGTTGCAGCGGGAGCTGGATATTTCTGTGGGTAAGCATAATTTGCATATTCTGCTGCGCGGAGCGCGCCTGTTCGGCGTTGGCAGTAATGATTTGTCGGGCTATCTGATCGTTATGGATGATATCAGCAGCCTTGCCGAGGCGCAGCGCAGCAAGGCGTGGGCTGAGGTAGCGCAGCGTTTGGCACATGAAATCAAGAATCCGCTGACACCGATCAAGCTTGCTACGGAGCGCCTGCAGCGGCGTTTCTCCACTCAGGTGGATAATATCGATGTGTTTGATTCCTGTACGCATACCATTATCGCTCAGGTGGAACGCCTGCAGCGCCTGATCAGCGATTTTTCCACCCTGGCCCGACTGCCCCAGCCACGCTTGGCGGAGGTTTCGGTGTTGCAGTTGATTGAAGAAATGAGGGATCTTTATGCCCCGTATGCACGGGTACATATGCAAGCTCCCGCTGCGGGTGTGCACTGTTTTTGCGATATCGATCAGATCAGGCAAGTGCTGATCAACCTGATGGATAATGCGCTTGCCGGCACAGCCAAGGGAGGGGATGTGAAACTTTATGCTACTGAAACAGGCGAGGGTATCGAACTGCATGTCGAGGATAGCGGCAATGGTATCGGTCCTGAAGCGGTGGAGCATATATTTGAACCCTATTTTTCGACCAAATCCGATGGTTCAGGTTTGGGCCTGGCCATTGCCCGGCGCATTGCCCAGGAGCATGAGGGTGATCTGTGCATCCTCTCTGCGGCCCGCCCGACCCATTTCTGTTTGACCATTCCGGGACATCTTCCCGCTGTTTTGGAGGGCGCATGACTAAGCGTATCCTAGTCGTTGATGATGAAGAGGCCATCCGCGATTCGCTGCAAGGTCTGTTTGAGGATGAGGGATATTCCGTGATGTGTGCCGCCTCAGGAGAAGAGGCCGTGGCCCGTTTCCGCAAGCATCCGGCGGGGTGCGTGTTGCTGGATATCTGGATGCCCGGGATTGATGGTCTGGAGACTCTGTCGCGTCTGAAGTCCATGGATGCCGATGTGCCTGTGATTATGATGTCCGGCCATGCCACGATTGATACCGCAGTGCGTGCTACCCGTCAGGGGGCTTTCGATTTTGTTGAAAAGCCGTTGTCATCGGATCGCTTGCTGATTCTGGTTCGCAACGCGCTGGAGAAGCGCAAGCTGGCCATCGAGAATCAGGAACTGAAGCAACAGACCGTGGTCCCGGAATCGCAGGAACTAATCGGTTCCAGTGCCGCGATTGAAAGCGTACGCAAGTTGATTCGGCAGGTGGCCAAGACGGATGCCCCGGTATTGATCCTTGGCGAGCACGGTACCGGTAAAGCGGTGGCTGCCCAGCTTCTGCATCAGCACTCCAGGCGTGCCCAGGCCCCGTTTGTGGCCGTCAATTCGGCCGGGATTGCTGATTCGCGGATGGATTCGGAGCTTTTCGGGCATGAGAAAGGCGCTTTCCCGGGGGCGCTGCACAGCCAGCGCGGACGTTTTGAAATGGCCCAGGGCGGAACGCTTTTCTTTGATGAATTAACCGATCTGGCTCCGAGTGCCCAGGCCAAGGTGCTGCGCGTGTTGCAGGAGCATGCCGTGCAGCGCATCGGTTCGCCTGAGCCTGTGCCTGTGGATATTCGTCTGATCGCCGCCTGTAATGCCGATCCGGAAGAGGCGATGCGTGCAGGAATTCTGCGTGAGGATATCTATTATCGATTGAATGTGGTGAGCATCCGCATGCCTGCCCTGCGCGAACGTCCCGAAGATATTCCTCTTCTGATTGAAGATCTGGCAGCTGAGCAGGCTGAAGTCCTCAGTGGTGAGCCGGTACACTTTACCGCTGATGCCATGGCCATTCTGCAATCCTGCCGCTGGGGCGGTAACGTGCGGGAACTGCGTAATTATGTCGAACGTTGCCACATTCTGCGTCAGGGTGAGGAGATCAGTTCGGCCGATATGCCGCCGCAGGATCAGGGCGGTATGCGTGCCGAGGCTGATATTTCTGCGAATTTTCACAATGCCAGAGAGGCTTTTGAACGTAGTTATCTGCTTTATCACCTGAATAAAAACGACTGGAATGTCAGTCGGACGGCAGAAGATATCGGTATGGAACGAAGTCAGCTGCATCGCAAGCTCAAGAGCTTTGGTCTCAAGGAGGGACGGTCATGAATGTACTCATTCTCGGTGCCGGAGAGGTGGGGTTCAGCATTGCGCAGCGTCTTGCCTCGGAGAATTGCAATGTGGTTGTGGTGGACAGGGATGCTGCGCTTCTCAAACGCGTGGCAGATAGTCTGGATGTGAAAACCGTCTGTGGCCATGCCTCGCTGCCCAGCGTTCTGGCTCAGGCCAATGCCGCCAATGCCGATCTTTTGGTTGCAGCAACCACCAATGATGAGCTCAATATGATGGCCTGTCAGGTAGCTCATTCTCTGTTCAAGGTGCCGACCAAGCTGGCCCGGGTGCGTGAATCGGAGTATGTCGAACATGCAAAGCTGTGCGGCCGCGATGATTTGCCCATCGATCTGATGATTTCACCGGAACGGGAAGCGGCCAAGGCCATCGTTCAGCGTTTCCAGGTTTCCTCAGCGGCGGATGCACAGGAGTTTGCCGGTGGAAAGACCTCGCTGGTTGGTCTGCGTATTCCGCCGAAGAGTGCACTGGCCGGTATTTCCCTCAAAGAAACAAGTGAGGCCATCAACGGCATTCCTGTGATCGTCGTGGCGCATGAACACAACCAGACGTGGCATGTGCCGAGCGGAGATGCTGTGCTGCTGGCTGGCGATACGGTCTATGTCGCCATGGCCAAGACGAACACCGATGCATTCATGGATGCCGCAGGTCTGGAGTGCTCCGAAGTCGGTACCAAGCATGTGATGATGGTGGGCGGTGGACATATCGGATTTGTTGTGGCCCAACATATGGAGGCATTGAATGTTTCCCTGAAAATCATCGAATTCAATGAAGAACGCGCCCAGTGGTTGGCCGAACATCTGTCCAAAGCGACAGTGATTCATGGCGATGCCATGGATCGGAAACTGCTGGAAGAAGAAAACATCAGTGAAATGGACGACTTTCTGGCCCTGACCAACGATGATGAGACCAATATTCTGGTCAGCCTGATTGCCAAGAAGTACAAGGTTCCGCATATCGTTACGCTGGTTAATCGTTCCATCTATACAGATCTGATCTCCCAGATTGGCCTCGATGTTACCGTTTCCCCGAGGTTGACCACGGTATCAAGCGTGCTCAGTTATATCCGCAAGGGCCGCATTCTGGGTATGTCATCGCTGGGTGATGGCAGCATCGAGGTGCTCGAAGCGGAAGCGCTGGAGACCAGTAAAATTCTGAACACGCCTTTGCGCGAGCTTGAATTACCCGAAGAAACCGTGGTCGGAGCCATTCTGCGCGATGGCGAGGTGGTCATCCCCGATGGGAGCACCGAAATTCTGGCGCATGATCACGTGATGATGGTTACGCGCAGCAGCTCGGTTGTCGCTACGGAAAAACTTTTCGAAGTTCATCTGGAATTCTTTTAAGATATGAACTATCGCGGTGTGACCTGGACCATCGGGATTCTTGCGGCCTTTTTCGGGGTCAGTATGTTGCTGCCTGCACTGGTGGCTTGGCATTACGAGACCTCTCATATGAGCGAGTTTCTGACAGCAGGCTTTATCGTTGCGCTCGTTGGCCTGCTTATGATGCGTGCTGCTGGCAAGGCGCCCAAAGTACTCAGTCATCGCGATGGTTTTCTGATCGTTGCTCTGGCCTGGGTGGTGCTGTCCCTGCTCGGTGCGGTTCCCTTCTGGACGACAGGGACGGCGGACACCATCATGGATGCCTTATTCGAATCCGCCTCGGGTCTGACTACGACCGGGGCGACGGTCTTCTCGGGCCTGGATACGATGGCGCCTTCCATCCTGTTTTGGCGCTCCATGGAGGAGTGGGTTGGCGGCATGGGTATTATTGTGCTGGCTGTTGCCATTATGCCGCTGCTCGGTATCGGTGGCATGCAGTTGTTCCGCGCCGAGGCACCTGGTCCGGTTAAGGACAAGCTGACCTCGCGCGTGACCGAAACTGGCAAGATTCTGTGGTATATGTATCTTGCCATGACCATGATTGTTGCTCTGGTTTACTGGTTTCTCGGTATGAGTGGATTTGACGCCGTTAATCATGCCATGACCACCATCGCTATTGGTGGCTTCTCAACGCACGACGCCAGCATGGGTTATTTCGATTCGCAGCCGCTGCGTCTGGCGACGGTCTATTTCATGTTTGCCGCAGGCATTAACTTCACGCTGCATTTTGCATCCATGCGCCGGGGCCTGAGTCTGGATACGCCACGCACCTATTTTGCCGATGATGAGTTCCGTGCCTATCTGAAATGGATGATTGCGCTGGTCGTTCTAATCGGCTTGCCGACCCTTTTAACCACCTCGGCAAGTTGGGACGAGGTGTTGTTCAACACGGTGGCCGTGGCAACGACTACGGGCTTTGCGGTAAGCGACTACGGCCAATGGCCGGTGGTGACCAGCCTGATCCTGTTTGCTGCCATGTTTTGCGGCGCTTGCGCCGGGTCCACAGGTGGCGGCATGAAGATGGTTCGTGTTCTGCTGCTCTTCCGTCAGGGTATGCGCGAGGTACGCCGTCTGATTCATCCGCACGCGGTGCTGGCCATCAAGCTGAATGGTGCCAATGTGGGTGGATCGGTTGTGGAAGCCCTTTGGGGCTTCTTTGTGCTCTACATCGTCTGTTTCATGATGATCGCCATTCTGGTGGCGTTTTCCGGTGTGGATATGCTGACCTCGCTGGCCGCATCGGCGGCCTGCATCACCAATACCGGCCCCGGTTTCGGCGGTGTAGGACCTGCCGGTAATTACGCTTCTTTGCCCGATTTTGCCAAGGGCGCATTGATGTTCGGTATGGTGCTCGGACGGCTTGAAATATTTACCTTCTTTGTGCTGCTGGTGCCCGAGTTCTGGCGTAAGTAAGTTTTTCTCTGTGGGAAGGCCCTAGCTTTCCCCGGCCAGCATGCCTTGCACTTCTTCTACTGTCGCCGTCAGGTATTCGCCGGGAGCGAGTCCGGTTGATTCAAGCGAGAGCGCGCCGATATGGCTGCGGCAGAGTTCTGTGACATGGTTGCCGACGGCAGCAAACATGCGCCGTACCTGATGGTAGCGCCCCTCATGCAGCACAACCGAGACATGCTGTTCATCGATAATGCTTAGCTCGGCAGGCAGGCAGGGTTTGTCATCATCCTTGAGCAGTAACTTTCCGCTGGCAAAAATTTGAGCTTCATTGCCAGCAAGCGGCGCATGCAGACTGACGGCATAGGTGCGGCTGATATGATTCTTAGGGCTGGTGATGTGGTGATTGAGCTGGCCATCGTCGGTTAAAATAAGCAGGCCGGAGGTTTCCTTGTCCAATCGCCCGACACTTGATAGTGAAGGTTTCCGGTCCACCCAGCGGGCGGGGAAGTCATCATAAATCAGACGGCCGCTTTCCCGGTGCGAGCACACTGCTCCGAGCGGCTTGTGGTAGATCACGGTGAGGCCGAAGGGGTGATCCAGTGCCTGGTCCTCAAGCAGGACTTCAGCGGGATTAACCTTCTGTGATGCTGATTTCACCAGTTTTCCATCGATACTGACCAGACCCTGACGCAGCCACACCTGCACATCGCTGCGCGAGCCGTAACCCAGGCGGGACAACAAACGATCAATGCGCTCCATTTTTATTGCCGCCATGCTTACGCCTCAGTTGCCGGTGTGTCGGCGAGAATCAGCGTGACGTTGATCTGACCGCGCACCGGGTCGGTGGAGTCGATGCGCAGTGTGACCTCATCGCCCAACTGCCAGGCATGGCCGCTGCGTCTTGATACCAGACGGTGCCCGCTTTCATCGAGCTCATATGTGCCCTCCAGCAAATCGCTCGGCATACCGGCTTCGGCCAGTGATTCCTGCAATTCAAAGAAGATACGCCGCTGGGAAAGGCCCGAGATGCGCGCCGGCATTTCCCGTCCGATATCCTTGTGGTGATAAAGGGCGGCCAGCATGGCCTGTACATCCCATTCGGCACGCTGCTGTTTACGCTCCTGCACGGAGGTTTGTACACCGATTTCGGCAAGCTTTGCGACAGGTTGCACCTTGTCCGGGTTCTCTTTGCTGATCAGCGCCTTCAGGCGGCGATGGACGGTCAGATCGGCGTAGCGTCGGATCGGGCTGGTGAAATGGCAGTAGCTTTTGTAAGCCAGACCGAAATGCCCTTCGTTTTCCGTAGTGTATCTGGCCTGCTGCATGGAGCGCAGAACCATGCGCTGCAGGGGATGGGCGAAGGGTTTGTCCACGGCCTGCTCCAGTACGAATTGTACATCGCCGGGACGCACGGTGGAGTCTTTGTCCGCTATCTTGGGCAGCTTGACGAACAGGCCGAAGGGCAGCAGAAAATCATTCAGCTTTTCGATGGATTCACGCTTGGGCGCGGGATGCACGCGATACAGCAAAGGGCAGTGATGCGTATCCATGTATTCAGCCACGGCGGTGTTAGCGGCCAGCATCATTTCCTCGATCAGGTGATGGGCGATATTGCGCTCATCCGAATTCATGCGGGCCACGCTGCCTTCATGCAGCACGGCACGCACCTCCGGCACATCCAGATCCAGTGCGCCACGGCTTTTACGCATTTTGGCCAGCAGGGTAAACAGCTGTGCCGCAGAGTCGAGCATGCTGCGCAAGCCTTCCTCGGGGACGGCCTTTTCATCGCGATCCTCCAGCCATGCCGAGGCCAGTGTGTAGGTCAGGCGTGCCTGCGAATGAATCACTGCAGTATACATGCGTGCTGTGCGCCGGCGGCCTGCCACATCAAAGCGCATGCGCACGACCATGGCTAGTCGATCCACCTTGGGATTAAGCGAGCACAGGCCGTTGGACAGTTTTTCGGGCAGCATCGGAATGACGCGATCCGGGAAGTAGAATGAATTGCTGCGCTCAAGTGCTTCGGTATCCATGGCCGAGTGCGGCAGCACATAATTCGATACGTCGGCAATGGCTACCCATGCCTCGAAACCATCACCGCGTGCTTGCACGCAGATGGCATCGTCGAAATCGCGCGCCGTCTCGCCATCGATGGTGACGAAGGGGAGATGACGCAGGTCCAGCCGACCTTCAAGATCGCTTTTCTTTACCTTGTCGGGCAGGGCCTCGGCCTCACGTTCGACGGCTGCGGGGAATTCATCCGGCAGTTGCAGTTCGCTGACCACCAGATCAATCAGGGAGGTCGGGTCGGTTACATTGCCCAGCACATCCTGCACCCGGCCGCGCAGCGGTTGCTGCCCGCGCTGGATTTCGATACGCACCCAGTCGCCATCGGCCGCACCCGCACTATCACGGGAACCGATCAGGATATTCTGCGGTATACGTCGCGAGCGTGGCTGCACCATGCCAACGCCGCCCTGCAGGATATACTGGCCGATGATCACAGATGGTGCCTGACGGATAATGCGTACCAGTTCAGCGGATTCGCGGCCGCGCGAGAAGCTGAGTTGAACCTCCACCTCGTCGCCATGCATCAGCGTGCGCATTTCCTCGCGTGGCAGAAACAGGCCTTTTTCGCGCCCGGGTACATCGACAAAGCCGAAACCATCGGGGTGTGCCGAGACAATGCCGGTGAAACGTTTACCCGAGGCGCGCCCTGTATCGGCCCGGTTACGACCACCACGAGTTCCCTCGCTGCGCTCCCATGGCTTGCGTTCGGCCTTGTCGACGGCTTCGCCGCGCAGGGCAGCAGCGCGGCCACGCGTACCGTGATTGGGCTCTTTGCGGCCCCAGGCGCTTTGCCCGTCTTTGTTGCTTTCTATTTTGCCGCCTTCGTCTTTCCGATCGCTATACGGTGCTTTGGCGCCGGCACTTCTTTTTTTGTCGGCGGCAGCCCACGGCGATGTGCCGGCGTCCTGCTTGCGGTGTTTGTCATGCTTTCCGGTTTGTGCTTTGTCCGGGCGGGTTTTCTTTCTTGACACGTAGTTGCTCCATCCTATGATTCGCGCCTCCCGCAGATTCCCTGCTGGAGATGCCGTTTTATGCCGAGGTGGCGGAATTGGTAGACGCGCTAGCTTCAGGTGCTAGTTTCCGTATGGAAGTGCTGGTTCGACTCCAGTCCTCGGTACCATTATTGTTGTTTTAGATTAAATCCGACCCGGTGCGCAAGCGCCGGGTTTTTTCTTTTGCCTCGAACGCTGCGCACTATGCGCTATTTACCACCAAATTAATACCTGCATGGCACGAATCTCCCGCGCATCCCCATACGCCGCCGCTTCTGCCGCTTGCCTGTATGCCGGTGATTGCCCAGCATGCCGGCCGGTCGACATGGCCGGCAAAGGCTAGTGAGGTGAGAGAATATGGCACGCACTCAGGATGATGGGACCGCAATGAATGCTGAGGAACGCAGGTCCGCCATCTCGTTGGCCGGTATTTTCGGCCTGCGCATGCTTGGTCTGTTTCTTATCCTTCCGGTTTTTGCACCCTATGCGCATGGCCTTGAGGGTGCGGCGGCCAATCCGATGCTGGTTGGTCTGGCGCTGGGTGCCTACGGACTGACCCAGGCTGTGCTGCAGATTCCTTTCGGCATGATGTCCGATAGATTCGGGCGCAAGCCGGTGATTGCCGCCGGTATGCTCTTGTTTGCCATCGGTTCCATCGTTGCCGCCATGTCCGATTCTATCACCGGCGTGCTCATCGGCCGTATTATTCAGGGCTCTGGTGCCGTGGCTGCTGCCGTGATTGCCTTGACCGCAGATTTGACCCGCGAGGAGCATCGTACCAAGGCGATGGCCATGATCGGCATGACCATTGGTGTTTCGTTCACGGTGTCGATGGTGCTTGGACCACTGCTGGGGCATGTCATCGGTGTGAGCGGCATCTTCTGGCTGACCGGTGCGCTGGCCCTGATTTCTATCCTCTTTCTTTATCTGGTGGTTCCCGATCCGAAGCGGCAGGTACATCACCGTGATGCCGAGGTCACCGCAGGCATGTTTACCTCAGTGCTGCGTAATACCGAACTGTTGCGTTTGGATTTCGGTGTCTTTGTGCTGCATGCCGGGCTGACCGCGATGTTTGTCGTGCTGCCCATGGTGCTGATGGATCCGGCGCATCCGCTGCTGGCAAGTGCTGAGCAGTGGAAGCTGTATCTGCCGGTGATGGGTGGTGCTTTTCTGCTGATGATACCGCTGGTCATCATTGCCGAGGCCAAACGCAAGATGAAGCAGGTTTTTGTATCGGCTATTCTGATGCTGGTGCTGAGCCTTGGCCTGCTGTCCATGCATGCACACTCGCTGGCTATTATCGCGACTGCCCTGGCGATCTTTTTTATCGGCTTCAATGCACTCGAAGCCACACTTCCATCCCTGATTTCCAAGATTGCTCCGGCCTCGGCCAAGGGCACAGCGGTAGGGGTTTTCAATACCTGCCAGTTCTTCGGCGCCTTTGTCGGCGGTATGCTGGGCGGCCTTCTTTATCTCCCGGAGAAGCATAACGAAGCAGAGGCCTTTCTAGTGATTGCCGGCCTGCTGGGCATGTGGTTGCTTGTTGCCCTGTTCATGCCGCAGCCGCGCCATGTGGCGACCCGTATGCTGCATATTGAAGCGGAAGGGGATGCGGCGATTGAGGCCCTGCGCCAGCGTTTGCTGGGCGTGGAGGGTGTGGTTGAAGTGGAATTGTATGCCGATGAGCAGACGGCATACTGCAAGGTGGACAGCAAGCGGCTTGATGATGCTGCCTTGCGGTTGGCTGTTCAGGCCGGTTAGTCTGGGGGTATGGGAATGGACAAGGAGCAGGGAATGATTGAACGCGCGTTTGAATGGTTTCTGTGGAACAGCCGGTTTGTAGTGATTCTGGCTGTGCTGTCATCGATGATCGGCATGCTACTGCTGTTTACTCTGGCAGCCGAAAGCATGGTGCATCTCGCCTGGCAGTTTATCGAGATGACCTTTTTGGGCGTGCACCATCCGGATTTCCATACCGAGGTTGTCGGTCAGATTATTTCGGCGGTGGATGATTTCCTGCTTGCCACTGTGCTGCTGATTTTCGCGATGGGTATGTACGAGTTGTTTATCAGTAAAATCGATATTGCCCACGGTGAGGATAATGCAAGCAACATCCTGACGATTAACAGCCTGGATGACCTGAAGGATCGCCTGGCCAAGGTCGTTCTGATGATTCTGGTCGTTTCCTTCTTCAAGAATGTCCTGCATGTAACCTTCGATAACCCTCTGAACATCCTGTACATGGGTGGCGGTATCCTGCTGGTTTCGCTGGCCCTCTATTTCAGCCACAAGTCTGGCAAGCATTAAGGTTCTGTTGACAGGTTCTGTGGCATGACGGACGCCATCGACTGGCGACGGCGGGGGCTTGATGTCCTGCTTTTCCTGCTCACCATCGCTTCACTGGCTGTAACGTTCTGGGAAACCGTTCCCGACTGGGTGCAGATGTCCGTGCTGTCGTCGTTCGTAGTGCTGTTCGCTGTGCGCTGGCATATCGCCGAGAGCCGTCGCACCTATATCCGCCAAAACTGGTTCGATCTGGTGTTTGTCGTGCTGCTGGCTTCTCCGGTACTCCGCCTGTTTTCCGCGCTCAGATTTGTCCGGGTTCTTCCTGCGCTGAAGCTTGGCACGTTTCTGCATAACAATCGTAAGCGCCTTTTGCGTCTGATTTTACTCTCACGCGACAGCTTTCCTGTCGCCATGGCCATCATTTTCGGCATGGTATTCCTGTTCGGAAGCTGCACCTTCCTGATTGAGCATGGCCAGAATCCCGGCTTTGAAAAGATTGAGGATGGTCTGTGGTGGGCTTTCGTTACCCTGACCACAGTGGGTTACGGCGACATCGTTCCGCATACCGAAATGGGCCGTATTGTTGCCGTGATGCTGATGGTGTTCGGCGTTGCGGTGTATGCGCTGATGATTGCCAATCTGACGCATTATCTCGACACCATCGACCGCAACCACGACCAAACCGTTGACCCTGCCGCTCTTGCACAACCCATCCCCGTCAGCGATGTGGCCCCATCCCCCACCAAGCGCAACGACTGACCGGCTGAAGTCGGCCATGAACGGTCCTTCGGCCAGCACCAGAACCGGACGTTGGTTTTTTTATATAAGTCTGGAAATAGAGTGGTGTTTTATTTACCTCTGCAATGTGCGCCCTTGCACGATGTATGATGTAAGGCAAGAATTCCCGAGATGACCACTCGGTTATTCCACTACTTTCGACATCTGCGTGTTGCTGTTGCGACATTGGCCATGCTGGCTGCAATGTGGGCGGCGGTGGACCTGCATACACACCAGACCGGCCTGCACGCCCCGGTTGTCTGTACAGTATGTGCACTTGAAAATGCTGTCTCCGGTGGCTGCGCCCCTGCACAGGCATGGGCTCCTGACGCTGTTCCGGTCATGGCTGTGGCCATACTCGCTCAAGCGCGGCCCAATGTCGTTGCACGACGTGATTCTACTCTCATAAGAGCTCCTCCAACCGCTTGACGGTTTTTCTTTCACTTTCCTGAACGAAACAAACCATCCATCGGCCTAGCCGATGGCCAAGGCATATGGAGGATACAATGCGAAAGACAATTATCGCATGGCTGTTGCCATGCATGCTGCTGGTCGTGCCACAGGCACAGGCAGCCACTCTGGATGACCTGCAGTTGCTGAAACAGCAGATGCGTCAGATGCAGGAGAAAATCGACAAAATGGAGGCTGAGATGCAAGCCTCTAAACAACGCGAGGCCGAGGCAGCAGCAAAAGCTGCGCAGCCTGTGCCTCCGATTGTGGTACAGGCGCCTCCGGTTAATCAGGGAGATGCAGGCAGCGGTGTGACTCGCTCCGACGCCAATGCATTCAATCCGCAGATCAGCATGATTCTGAACGGTTCATACAGGGGCTTTTCGAGGGATCCGGCGCTGTTCGCAGTTCCGGGCTTCGCAACCGGCGATGCGGCGGGCCTTGGAGACCGGGGACTAGGCATCAACGAATCGGAGCTTAATTTCGCTGCTAACGTGGATAACCGCTTCTATGCCTCATCGACCCTGTCGCTGGCACCGCAGGGTGGATTAACTGTTGAAGAAGCCTATGCGCAAACCCTCGATCTGCCGGCCGGCCTAACCATCAAGGGTGGACGTTTCTTCTCTGGCATCGGGTACATCAACGAGTTTCATCCTCACCACGACGATTTCATTGATCGCTCGCTGGCCAACCGTGTATTCCTCAACAACACCTTCGCCGGTGATGGTTTGCAGGCTCGCTGGTTGGCGCCCACGGACATGTATGTCGAACTGGGTGGTGAACTGTTGCGCGGTGACCGCTTCCCGGGCGGGGGCGCTGCGTTGCGTGGTTCGGGCGCATGGGATGCATTCCTAAGGCTTGGAGGAGACGTCGGTTTCAGCAACAGCTGGTTAGCAGGGGTTTCATGGCTGGGCAACAAACCAACGGGGCGTGCCAGTTTCGACAACGCCGGAGCTCAAACCGGTACCTTCGATGGAAACAGCAACCTGATCATCGCAGATATGGTGTGGAAATGGGCTCCAGACGGCAATCCTGTCGAGCGTAACTTCAAGCTGCAGTCCGAGCTGTTTTTCGGCAATGAACAAGGAGCATTCACTGATGCCGCCGGTACACCCGGCCTGCTCACCGCTCGTCAGCGCGGTGGTTATGCAGAGGCTGTGTACCAATTCACGAAGGGCTGGGATATCGGAGTTCGCCATTCGATGGTCTTTGCGGCTAATTCGGGCAGTGCTGTAGTGCCGGGAGGCGTGCTCGATGCTGCAGGCCAGCATCCTTGGCGATCCAGTGTCGTACTGGGCTATGCCAACAGCGAGTTCAGCCGCTTTCGCCTTCAGTACAGCAGGGATCATAGCCAGCGCCTTGTGGACCATCAGCTCGCCCTGCAATACATCATCCTGATCGGCGCTCATGGCGCCCACCAATACTAGGTTCGACAATATGAAGGAGATTACCATGAAGTCATTGCTTGCAGTTACACTGCTTGTCACATCTCTGTTTGCATCTGCCATGCCGGCACATGCCGCCATGCGTGTTTTTGCCTGCGAGCCGGAATGGGCTGCCTTGCTGATGGAGTTGGGTGGTAAAGATGTGGATATCCATACTGCCACATCCGCCATGCAGGACCCGCACCATATTCAGGCTCGCCCCAGCCTGATCGCCAGCATGCGACGTGCTGATCTGGTCGTGGCCACTGGCGCGCAACTTGAAATAGGCTGGCTGCCGGTGTTGCTGCGTCAGAGTGCCAACCCCGCCATTCAGCCCGGAAAGCCGGGATACTTCGAGGCAGCCTCATTTGTGCGCATGCTGGAGGTGCCGGCTAGCGTGGATCGCATCCAGGGCGATGTGCATCCGGCTGGCAACCCGCATATTCATACCGACCCGAGAAATATCCTGCTGGTAGCAGGCGCATTGAATGAACGGCTGCAACAGCTGGATGTGGCCCATGCAGATGCTTACCAGCGTCGCTATAAGGATTTTTCCGGACGCTGGCAGGCAGCCTTGCAACGCTGGCAGGCCGAGGCTTCTCCCCTGCATGGAGTGAAGCTGATCGCCTACCATAAGGGCTGGGCGTATATGCTCGACTGGCTGGGGTTGGATGAGGTTGCAACGATCGAGTCTGTATCCGGCGTTCCACCCGGGGCGGCGCATCTGGCAGATTTGCTGGCCAGGCAAAAGGTCGATCCAGCCCTGATGGTCATCTATGCCGCATATCAGGACGGGAAGGCTTCTGAGTGGCTGGGAAGCAAGGCCGGGATTCCTGTGGTGAAATTGCCGTTCACCGTAGGCGGTTCCGATCAGGCAGGTAATCTGTTCGCACTATACGACGATACCCTGCAGTTGCTGCTCAGAGCAGCTGGCCGCTGATGCTCGCCGATATGTCTATCCTTTGGCCCGCCTTACTGGCGGGCCTGCTGGTGCTATCTACCCACGTGCCGTTGGGCCAGATCGTTCTGAAAAGGGGTATCATTTTTATCGATATCGCCGTCGCACAAATGGCCGGCATGGGGGTTATCGCAGCCGAATACTTCGGTTGGGAGGCTAATGGCTGGACCGTGCAGATCGCTGCCGGTCTGGCCGCACTTTCTGGCGCTGTGGTATTCAATCTGTGCGAGAAATACTGGCCGGATGTGCTGGAGGCTCTTATTGGCATCGGCTTTGTGCTGGCATCCAGTGGAAGTATTCTGATGCTGGCTGGAAATCCGCAGGGCGGTGAACATCTTAAGGACATGCTGGTCGGCCAAATCCTCTGGGTGGGAAGTGATGCACTGTTGCATACCTCTGTGCTGTATATCGTGCTGCTTGCCTGCTGGTTCGCCTTGCGTGAACGCATCGGCCGAATCGGCTTCTACGTGTTATTTGCCCTTGCTGTCACAGCCTCGGTGCAACTGGTCGGTGTGTACCTTGTTTTCGCCAGCCTGATCGTTCCGGCACTGGCAGTGCGCAGCTATTCGGAATGTCTCAAGCTACCGTTGGCATATGCCACTGGAATCGCGGGCTACGTGGCGGGGTTGCTGCTGTCATTCGTTTTCGATTTGCCGACAGGCGCAGTAACGGTATGGAGCCTTGTTGGGGCAGGGATAGTTATGAGTCTGTTTAGCAAGGGAAAAGAAAGAGCCCTGAGACAAATGCCAACGGGAGTTCCATGAGCAGTTATTAGAATCCTTTCCTCGGTTAGCGAATGACTTTTATTGGGGATTCCTAGGCACTTGCCCGAAGGGCCGTTTATGGCCGATGTCAGCCAATCAGCGGGAGTTAAACCGATCAGTGGCTTTGGCCGGCTTTGCGGTGGTGGACGAGCCAGTGGGCGCTGCGGCTGAGCAGGAACACGGCGCAGAGCAGCAGTACGACGGTGGCGCCGGACGGAAGATCGAACATATAGGACACATAAAGCCCCAGCCAGGTACCGGCCAGAGACAGGACAAGGCTGAGCACCCAAATGGACAGCAGGCCACGCCCCCATAGCCAGGCACTGGCGGCGGGTAGCACGAGCAGACCGGCGGTCAGCACAATGCCGGCAAGCTTCACGCACATCACCACAGTCAGGCCGACGACTGCATAAAGCAGCAGGCGGTAACCCTGAACGGGCAGACCCATGGCGCGCATGCTGGCGGCATCAAAGGCCATGGCCCACCACGGGCGGGCTGCCCATAAAAGTGCAGCCATAACAGGCAGGCTGCCGCACAGCAGCCAGAATTTATCGTCTTCGGAAACCATCAGGATATTGCCGAACAACAGGCCGAACAGGTCCACTTCATGCCGGCTGGCCCCGGAGAGCAGCACAATGCCCAGTGCCATGGCTCCAGCAAACAGCACGCCGGTTGCCGCATCCTCATTCATGCCGCGCTTGGGAGAAACCACACCGAGCAGCAGGGCGACGATCACGGCGGATACGGCTGCAGTGGGTAGAAGCGGCAGCGAAAGCACCACGGCAATGCCAAGGCCGGCAAGCGTGGCATGCGATACACCAACCGTGAGAAAAGCCAAGCGATGTGCCAGCACCATCACCGACATGCTGGAGGCGACCACGGCGATCAGCGTCGCAGGCCCCAGTGCTTCAAGCATGACTTGGCTGCTCAGAAAGCCGCTCATTTGCCTGCGTCCGTTTGTTCTGATTCAAGGGCGCCTGATTCATGATCGACACAGCCGATGCAGTGCGCATCGTGCGCCACGATGTGCATATGCTCGCCGTACATGTCGCGCCAGACCTGTTCGGGAATCGTTTCGCCGCGTTTGGCGTGGTAATGAATACGGCGGTTCAGACAGGCAACAGAATTGACGTAATCACTGATGGCAGCGATATCGTGCTCGACCATTACCACGGCCATGCCTGTTTCGTCGCACAGCTCACGCAGCAACTTGTACAGGTTGCCCTGCGCCCGTGAGTCCAGCGCTGCTGCGGGTTCATCAAGCAGCAGGATGCGGGGAGCGGAAACCAGCGCGCGGGCAAGACGTACGCGCTGCTGCTGGCCGCCCGAGAGGGAGCGAAAATCCTCATCGGCATGCGCAGTCATGCCGGTGCGCTCCAGTGCATGGGCAATCTGTTCGCTATGCCGGGCAGGACGCCAGAGTGCCTTGTGATAGTCCTCAAGCCCCATGCCGACAACATTGCGCACCTTGACCGGCATGCTGCTCATGCTTTCCTGACGCTGGGGCAGAAAGCGGACCTGACCCAGCAGGCGTCGCCTGCTGCTGCGCGACAGGCATTCACCGAACAGATCGACATGGCCATCGGCAGCTTGTAGCAGGCCGCAGATGATATGCAGCAGGGTGCTTTTTCCGGCCCCGTTCGGGCCGACAATGCCAAGGAAATGACCTTCTTCCAGCTGCAGGTCAATGTTATCGAGAATGCGCGCATCCTGCGGGCCGAAGGCCACATGGTTGAGGCGCAGCGCGGGGGCGGTCATGGGGTGGAAGCCTTTTCAAGCAGGTCCAGATTGAGTTGCATCAATTCCAGCCAGGTCATGCCGCAGTCACCCAAGGGGTCAAAATCCAGCAACCGTGCCTTTTCGCTGGCGGTCTGATGCTCTTGCAGCCATTGCAGCGCGCGGCCTGCATGTCTGCGATTGCCCCACAGCAGGGCGGTGGGGTGGGCATTGAGCAGTCCCAGTGCTTCTTCCAGCCGGTGTGGTCCGATATCGTCGCCGTGGTGCTGGGTCTCCAGCACGGCCCAGACGGGCACCTTGTAAGCGGCCAGTGCGGGTTGCCACGCGTTGTGCTGCATAATCACACCACGCTCATGGTATGCCTCAAGCGCCTTGTACCACTTGATGTTCATGGCATAGGCATGGGAGAGCGCTTTGCTCAGCGCCTGCGTAATGGCCTGCTCGCGTTGGGGAGCCAGTAATTGCAGCGCCTCTGCCAGCTTTGGGAGAATATTGATGACGGCAGCGGGCGAAAGCCATGCATGAGCTTGCCCGGGCCACAGGTCGAGAGTTCGTCCTGGTAGACTGATGCCCGACCAGTGGCCGTCATCAAAAGAGCTGCGCACCAGCAGATCGGCCTGTTTCAGGGTTTGAACCTGTTTTGGTCTGAGCTGGAAATCATGCGCGTCGGCGCCCGGTGGCAGCAGGCAATGCACATCGGCTTCAGGATCGAGCAGCAGCACAAGGCCGGTTAATGGCGGTAAAGTGGTGACGATGCCCGCTCCGGCCGGGAGAGGAAGCAGGGACATGACAAAAAAAATGAGAAAAGGCAGCATGTTGCATGCTTTCCTCCATGTAATTCCGGAAGAAGGGAAGGCGATGGTCGGAGAAAGTGTCTGGCAGTCGGTCGGGTTCATGGATCGGGTATGCTATGGAAGGCGTATGGCTGCGGCAACGGATGGCTTTTCTGTGTCGGCAGCACATAACCTGTCCTCATCAGTAGCTCATAAGTTGTCCGGTCTGAAGATTACCCGAGAGGTAATCAGAGATGAGACGAACGACAGTG